>JBCCRC010000028.1:0-39264 GCA_039208375.1 Pseudomonadota bacterium
AAGAAACACCAAATCCGGGCTTGAGAGCAGATCGCCGCCATTTTGGAAAACAAATCCACCGGTGGCCGCCAACGTACGCGCACCCAGCGAATAAACGAACTCATCGACAGAGATGTAACCCGCCGGGACGAAAAGCGCGCCTGCCAGCATCAGGGCCCCGAGCGCGAGGATCATCGCGCTGCCCCACCGAGCGGCAAAACCGTTCATTTTGATTGTATGTTCGAGCGCGTGTTCACGTGCGTGTTCGGGCGCTCACCTGAGATATCGTTCAAGAGCTGCCGGCTTCGAAGTTCCGCCAGCATCACCCGGTTCGCCGCAATGAGATCGGCCAAAACACCACCGATGAACAGCACCGCGCCCGCCGCGATAAGGGCCGCCCCGATGATGAGCGATTGCAGTTTCCCGTCGCCTTGGCCGATCATGTAGAAGTAGGTGAACCGCAGGAAGGCCGCGACGCCGGGCGTCGCGACGATCACCGACGCGAAGGTGAAGATACGCAGCGGTTTGTAGAGAATGAGAATGCGCAAGATCGTTTTCGCTGAGCGCGCGACGTAGCGGGCGGTGGATCTAAAAAGCCGCGAGGGCCGCGTAGGCGGGTTCACCTCAACCGGCACCGATTTAACCGGGATAGAGAGGCGACCGGCCTGAATAAGCGTCTCCAGCGTGTAAGTGAACGGGTTGAAGACGTAGAGCCGCACCGCAGCATCGCGATGAATGGCCCGAAAGCCGCTAGGTGCATCCTCGATCTGCGTGCCCGATGCAAGGCCCACAACGCGGCTGCCAAGGGTTTGAAGGAAGCGCTTTACGGGTGAGAAATGCTCGATGGCGCCAATCGGCCGGGCGCCGACCACGATCTGTGCCTCGCCGGCCAGTACCGGCGCGGTGAGCGAAGGGATGAAGCTGGCCTTGTACTGATTGTCGGCATCGGTGTTTACAATCACGTCCGCCCCGCGCCTGAGGCATTCTTCAAGCCCGCGCATGAAGCCGCGCGCCAGCCCCTGGTTGTGACCTAGGCTGATCACGTGATCAACGCCGTGTTCGTGGGCCACCTCAACGGTGCGATCAGTCGAACCGTCATCGATGACCAGCCATTCGACCGTATCGAACCCCTTAACCGCACGCGGCAATTCGGCCAGCATCGCGGGAAGCTGCTCTTCCTCGTTGAAGCAAGGGATCTGGATGATCAGTTTCATCGGAGCGGCCTCACCCTGCAGCGGGCCGCTGCCACGTGTGCTGCGCTTGACGGCCTGCCCGGCCGCGGATTTAAGGGGCGCGATCGGGGGTTTGCCCCGGTGCGCCTTTGCGGTGTTTATCATTGCTCGCTGCGCTCTGGGAACGCCTGTTGGTTAACTGCCAAGGGCAACACTGCATGGCAGCCGTGGCAAGATTATGGCGAAACCAGCGTTAACCGGCCGCAAAGATTGATAGAAAACCGCCCCGCACCCTCCCTGCGCCTCGGCTAAAATCCGCCTTTCTGTGGGTGTGAGCTACTGGTTGCGGCCCGCCGACATGCGCGCCGCATCTTCGACACAGACGCCGCTTCTGCCCCGGCCTGGTGCGCACTGGGAAGCTACGCAGAACGAACAAACCGGGGCGACGCACAGGGCACTGTTTCCAACGGACCCATGAAAACCGGAATACGACCATTTTTTCGCCCATTTGTTTTTCCACTTCTCATGGCTGACGACAGGTGGGGTGCGCCTTGCCTGAAGATTGCAGCGCGCAGGGGTGCGGAACGGGATGACGGCCGAGGCACATCATACGGGCGATGAAGGCGACGGAACGTTCGGAGACGAGCTTCCCAATGGCACAGTGCTGTTGCGCGGCCAGTACACCATCGAACGGTTCCTCAACTCCGGCGGTTTCGGGATGACCTATCTGGCGCGGGACAGCCTGGACCGCACCGTAGTGATCAAGGAATGCTTCCCAAGCTCGATGTGCATGCGCCAGAATAAGACGGTGCGCGTGCGCTCCCGCGCCCACGCTGATGAGTTCGAGGCAATCGTGCGGCTCTTTGGGCAGGAAGCGCGCGCGCTCGCCAAGCTGCAGCACCCCCATATCGTGGGCGTGCATCAGGTGTTCGAAGACAATCACACCGCCTACATGGCGCTCGATTTTGTGGAAGGCCGTGACATGCTCGATGTTATCGAGCAGGAGCCTTATCGGCTTGGTCCTATCGAGATCAAAGAGATCCTGCTCAAGATGCTCTCGGCCGTGGCCTACATCCACGACCGTGGGATCCTCCATCGAGATATCTCTCCGGACAACATCCTGCTCGATGACTACAACAATCCTGTGCTAATCGATTTCGGCGCGGCACGGGAAGAGGCGATCCGGGTCAGCCGCGTGCTATCGGCTCAGCACACGGTGAAAGACGGGTACTCACCTCAAGAATTCTACGTACACGGCTCAAAACAAACGCTTTCTGCAGACCTCTACGCGCTTGCAGCAACGTTCTATCACCTGATTTCAGGCAAAGCGCCGCCGGTAAGCCAGGCGCGGCTCTCGGCCGTGGCCGAGGATCGGCCAGATTCCTATCAGCCGCTACTGGGTTACAACCGCGATTACGACCGCTTCTTCCTTGGTGCGATCGACAAGTGCCTCGAAATCTTCCCCAAGGACCGCCTTCAATCGGCGCATGAATGGTTGGAAGAAATCGATGAGGCGCGCCGCCGTCAGGCGGCCCGTGCTAAGGCCAAGAAAGATCAGCAGATGGAAGATGCGATCCTGGCGCTGGTGGAAGAAACAAATAAGGAAGTGCTTGTCGATACGGCCACAGCAGCCGCCGCCGAGGCGCAGGTAGGCGACTCTGCAGGGGCGCCGCAGGACGCAGAGCCGCGCGCCACACCACGGCCCTTCCCGGAGCTGCGGGACAACCCCACGCAAATCATTACCCAAGCGTCCGGCGCTTCAAAGACCGGGCGCAGCCGTTCGTTTTTCGGGCGGATCTTCGGCGTTCCATTTCGACGCCCCCGGCAGGACGCAAAACCGCAATCAGATAACGTTGGAAAGGCGGGCAGATGAAATTCCTTCAGGAGATCATTGCGAAGAAAAAGCATTCGCACCAAGCCTATAGATCAACCGAAGGCACTGGGCCCGAAGTGGCTGAGCCTGGCATGAGCGCGCAGCAGATGCACGCCCAGGCATTTGGCACGCCCGAAGCCGAGGCTGAGCCCACCCCATCGATCCAGGCATACGAGGTTCCTGTCGAAAACGGCGAGGGCCATGACAGCGAACTAGATGCGTTCCGCGATGCAGCCTCAGCCTCTCTGAACGGGTCAGAGCGGCTCGCACCAGAGACCGAGCCGGACCCGTTCGATGCGGCACCAGACCCTTTTCTGGCCGACCCCTCGCAGCCCATGGCGCCCGACGCCATGGCCTGGGATGCCGCGGAAGGCAAGCGCCATGAGGACGAGCCCGATCTCGACGATACGCTCGAATACGTGGATCACTTCGAAGGCTCAGCAGATCCTTTGCGCGAGCCCGAGCCCGAGGCCGAGGCCGCGCCCGAGCCTGTGGCGGGCATCCGGGCGTCGAATGAGCCCGACGAGGCCGACGCGGCGATGATTTCCGCAGCCTTGCGCGAAACGTTGAACGCGCCGTTGCCGCCAGAGGCCGAGTTTGAGACGGCACCCGAGACCGCGTACGAACCTGAAGCGGATCCGCTGGCCGACCTCCATCACGACGCTCAGTTGCAAGAGTCCGCGCCCCTGTTTTCGCGGCAGACAGCCGCAGAGCCTGCACCGGAGCCTGAAGTGCCCGAACTTGAGGTTGAGATGCGGATCGATGAGGCCGAACTCCAGGCGCGCCACGTCGCACCGGCGGACGACGCAAGCTATGATGGGGATGCGGACGACGACACACCGCCCGATGCCTCGCTCTTCTTCGACACGCCCGCTGAAGACCGCATCATGGAGCGCACCAATCAGATCCTCGCCAAATCGGCCCCCGCCGAAGCAGCCGGGGTTGCATCGGCCGCAGCGGCGCCCAAGAAGATCTGGGACATTGGTGGCCAGCCCGGCAGCGAAACGGGCGTGGAGCCTGCCGAAACGCCCCAGCCCCGCCGCCGCGCAGGCCGCGTGAAAACCCGCCTTCTGGGCTTTACGCGCCCCGAGGATGCGGCCCCCGACCCCTTTGCCGACGGCGCCAAGCCGCCGGTGGCCACCACCCACACGATGAACCCTGTGGGCTGGATCATGGTGGTGAAGGGCCCCGGCCGTGGCGCATGCTTCACGCTTACCAGTGGCGCCTCGAAGATCGGCCGCGGCGAAGGCCAGCCGGTACGGCTTGATTTCGGCGATACCTCGATCTCGCGCGATAACCACGCAGCCATCGCTTATGACGATGAGCAGCGCAAATTCTACCTGGGCCACGGCGGCAAGGCGAACCTTGTGCGGCTGAACGATATGCCGGTGCTGAGCACCGAGCCGCTCAATGATGGCGATCATATCCGGATCGGTGAAACGACGTTGCGCTTCATTGCGCTCTGCGGCCCGGATTTCGCGTGGGAAGACAGCGACGGGGCAGACGACACAGATGCGGCCACCTTCTGAAGCCACATTTTCCGCGGCATCGGCCCTGAGCCAGGGGATGCGGGACCATCAGGAAGACGCTGTTGTCAGCGACTTCCCGTTGGGATCGGATTTCGGTGTGGCTGTGCTTGCCGACGGTATGGGCGGGCATGCGGCGGGCGATGTGGCGTCGAAGATCGTGATGACGGAAGTCTACAGCGAATTGAAGTTTCAATCTGCCGCGCCCGAGGTGCTTGCCGCAAACATGGTTTCGGTATTGCACGGGGCGGCAGAAAGCGCCAACGCATGTCTTCGCGCCCATGTTCAGGAAAACCCCGAAGCGGCGGGCATGGGGGCCACGCTGGTGGCCGTCGTGCTCAACGGATCGCGGATGCATTGGATTTCGGTTGGGGATTCCCCGCTCTATTTGTTCCGCAACGGGCAGTTGCGCCAGCTGAACGAAGACCACTCAATGGCACCCCAGATCGATTTCATGGTGAATTCGGGGCTGATGGATTCCGAGATCGGGCGCGACCACCCCGATCGCAATTGCCTGACCTCTGTTTTGGCTGGCGATGAGATCGTTCGTATCGATTGCCCGTCGGACCCGTTCGTTTTGCAAAACGGCGACATAGTCCTCGTATCCAGCGATGGGCTGCAGTTTCTCGAACACGATGAGATCGCACAGACCCTTGGCACCCTGAAAGACAAACCGGCTACCGATATCGCGTCCCGGCTTCTGGCCGCTCTGGAAGAGCTAGCCGATCCGGATCAGGACAACGTTTCGATGGCTGTGATTAAGGTCGCGCTGGACGAAACCACCTCGGGCCGGGTAGCCACGCGCCCCCTTGGCCGGCGCTCGGCGGTGTCTGACATGCCCCAGCGACTGCATTTGAGCGAAGTTTCCGTGCGCCCACGCCGCCAGCAGGGCCGTCTGACGGATAGCAGAATTTACAAAGCGGCGGATGGCCAATCGTGAACGCGCTTGGGCCCATTGACGACATCGTCTGGAAGCTGCGCGCCGTTAGCGCCGCAGAGGGGGTGCCTGAGTCTGTGCGCACCCGTGCAAACCGGCTGATCGAGCAGTTGACAGCGCCTGTACGGGTTGCGCTTGTGGGCCTGCCGTGCCGCGAAAGAATGGAGCTTTTCCACGCTCTGGCCGGTGAGGCTGCGCCTGAGGAGCATGATTTCTCAATCCCGCTTGAGCTGCACTATGCGCCGCAGGAAACCTGCGAGATCACACTTCTCGATGGGTCGGTGCGCGCGATCGAGGGGCGGTTCAGCCCGGAAAAATATATGGATGCGGTGTTCGTGTCGTTCGGCCATCCCGCGCCGATCCTCGAACGGATTAGCTTTCTTGACGTGGCCGCCGATGCCGCCCCGCATCAGCAGCGCGCCGCAATCAGCTGGGCGATGAGCCGCACCGATATTGCGCTGTGGGTGAGCCCAAAGTTCACGGAATCCGAGCTGCGGATCTGGGAAACTGTGCCCGACCAGATGATGGACCACGCCTATCTCGTGCTGACCGGAAGTGCAGACGGGCCGGACCGGGTTGCCCTTCAGGATCGCGCTTTGGCCATGGAGAAGCACTTCAAGTCAGAGTTTCTTGACGTGCTTCCGATCGGTTTCGACACCGACCATGGTAAACAGGTGCTGTCCAACGAGGGCATTGAAGCGCTGATTGATCGCATTCTTCGCCATTCCGATGCCGGGCGGCGCGCCGATGCCGACGGGGCGCTCTTCTTTCTGAAGTCTGTTGATCCGACCCATGTGCGCACAGCGGCGCCCGCCCCGGCCAGCGCCCCGGCAGCCGCGGTAAGCGAGCCTGCGGAACCCGATGAAATCGTGACGCTTTATGCACGTGCCTTCACGTATCTCAGGGATCGCGGTGGCGCCCTTCTCACTGATGTCCGTGCCGGCGACGCGCCAGACGCAGCGCTTGTGCTGGCTCATTGCGGCGAAACGCTCACCACACTGTCTGACATGTTGGCCGATGCCGATCATGAGCCCACGCCGGGGCTGACCGCCCTTGCGAACACACTGAGTGAGGCGGAAGAACTTCTGATCCTTCTCGAACTTGAGCCCGGAACGGCACCGGCGGTAGATGCTGCGTCGCTTCTTTTGCAGCTTCGCCGCGACTTTGAAGCCCGTTTGGCGGCATAAGCTTAAGGCCGCCGATGCGCATCTCTCGCCTCTCCGAAGCCCAAAAATCACCATTTTGTGGCGCGATCAAACCCTGTCCGGGCCGCGCCGCGCAGCGAGCGCAGCGTCGCCCGTGGAAGACGATGGGTGCAAAATGAAGTTGGACGAGCGTATCGGTGCAGACGCCGCGGGCAAATTGCCTGTTGAACGGCAAGAGCATTCGCCATTGCTGCGCGAAAGCCTGAAGTCGCTTGGCCCGATCCTTGAAAACATCAGCGAACTTGAGGGCGCGATTACAACGATCGCCGAAGTGGGCGACCGGACCGCTGCCAAAAGCGCCCGCAAGCTGCAACGGCAGCTTCGGAAAGTGGAACCTACCGTCACGATGATCGGCCAGGTGAAAGCCGGCAAAACCACGCTTGTGAACGCGATGGTCGGCTGGCCCGGGCTTCTTCCCGCCGATGTGAATCCGTGGACGTCCGTCATCACCTCGCTCCACATCACGCCGCGAAAGCAACCCGGCGGCGATCATGCGACGTTCCGCTTTTTCGACGGGTCGGAATGGGACCGGCTGATGGAAAAGGGCGGGCGGATCGGTGAGCTTGCCGGCCGCGCCGGCGCTGATGAAGAGCTTGAGGCGCTCAACAAACAGGTCGCCGAGATGCGCGACAAGTCGAAACGGCGGCTTGGTGAGAAGTTTGAGATGCTGCTCGGGCAAGAGCACAAATATGGCTATGTCGATCAGGAATTGGTCGAACGTTATGTTTGCCTGGGCGACGATTTTGAAAGCGATACTGATACCTCCAACACCCAAGGACGCTTCGCCGATATCACCAAAGCGGCGGATCTGTTCCTGCACCGCGAAGAATTCCCGATTGACTTCTGTATTCGCGACACGCCGGGGGTGAACGACACTTTTATGATGCGCGAGCAGATCACGATCCGGGCGATCCGCGAAAGCCGGATCTGCGTGGTGGTGCTGTCTGCGCATCAAGCGCTGAGCACTGTCGATCTTGCCTTGATCCGGCTGATTGCAAACATCCCATCACGCGAGGTTCTGATTTTTGTCAACCGCGTTGACGAACTGGCCGATCCCGCCAGCCAGGTGCCCGAAATAGAAGAAAGCATCCGCCAGACGCTGAAAGACCATCAGGGCCCAGCCGATGCCGAGATCATCTTCGGCAGCGCAATCTGGGCCAACCATGTTCTCGAAGGTACGCCCGATCAACTCGGTGAGGCCAGCGCGGCGGCGTTGGCGAACTGGGCGGGCGCGCGCCTGCCGAAGAAAACCAAGAAGTCGGGTGAAGAGCTGGTGTGGGAGCTTTCCGGCGTGCCAGCACTCTACGACGCGCTGGCCAAGCGCATCGAGGGCGGCATCGGCAGCGAGGTTGTAGCCCGCACCGCCAAGGGCGCGATGAACCTCGTGAGCTCCATCACCACGTCGGAGCACATCGCGGCCATGCGCATGTCCGACGATGCCGTCACCCCGCTGAAGCGCCAGGACGTGCCCGCTGAGCTGGACAAGATTGAAGCACGCTGCCTTGAGGCGTTCGACCGCGCGTTCCGGGATGTCACGTTTGATTTCGACAAGCGTCTTGAGCGTTCACATCGCGGGTTTCTGGATCGGGCGACGGGATCGCTGATCGCCCATCTCGAAGAACATGGCGAACAAAATGTCTGGAATTACGATGCGACGGGCCTTCGGGTTTTGCTGCGCACCGCGTTCCAAGTTTTTTCGCGCAATGCTCAAGCGGCAAGCCAGAAGATCTATCTGCAAACCGCAGCCGATTTGCGCGAGGTTTACCTGCGCGCTTTCAACGTGCCTGACGAAACGTTCCGCCTTGAAGCCCCCCCCGCCCCATACGTGCCGGCGCCCGTGCTTCTAGGCCAGACGATCGCACTTGATCTTGGCACCGGCTGGTGGTCGCGCTGGTGGCACAAGCGGCGAGGCTATCGGAACTTTGCGGTTGATTTCGCCGCGATGATCAAGGCCGAAACCGATCCGATCGTTGAAGGCCTGCAGACCGAGCATGCCAAGGCCGTCGCCGCCGATGCCCGCAGCACGCTGGAAACCTTCATCGAAGGGCAGCGCGACATCCTCAAACAACTCTGCGCCCAAGCGAACACGAGCGAGCAAGAATTGCTCGATGCCGGGCGCACTGCCGAAAACCGCGAACGCTCGAAGGCGCTCGAGGCCACCACCGCGACGTTGACCAAATACGCCGCCTAGCGCCACGGAGCCGCCGATGAATAACGCCACGAGCCCAACGCCAAAGCCCGTGATCGCCCTAATGGGCGAGTTCAGCGCGGGCAAAAGCACATTGGCGAACCTATTGATCTGCGAAGGCCGGTCCCCCACCCAGGTGACCGCAACGCAACTGCCGCCCGTCTGGTACAGCTACGGGAGTGGTGATCCCTACGTTATGGGGCTTGACGGAAGCCGAACGCCGATAAGCGAAGCCGAGATGGCCGATGTGGTGATCGACAATACGAGCTACATTAAGGTGTTTCTCGAGGCCGATATCCTCGAACTTTTCGACATCATGGATATGCCCGGCAATTCTGATCCCAACATGTCTCCCGAGGTGTGGCAGCGGGCGATCCATCATGCGGATGGGGTGATCTGGTGCAGCCACGCCACTCAGGCCTGGCGGCAGTCTGAAGCGGGCGCTTGGGAGGAACTGCCTGCGCGGTTGCGCGAGTGGAGCTTGCTGCTTCTCACCCGGTGGGACAAGATTTTGAGTGAGCGTGATCGCGCCCGCGTGCTGGCCCGAGTTGAAAAAGAGGCTGGGCCGCTCTTTCGCGATGTTTTCCCGATCTCGCTCGTCGAAGCCTTGGATTCAGGCGATGATCGGGATCGCTGGGTTGCCAGCGGGGCCGACGCGTTCGTCACGGCGCTTCTCGACATTATAATGTCGCTTGACGGCCAGGCGCGCGCACAAAATGCAGCCCCCGGCCCTGTGGCGCAGCGGCCGCTTTACAAGCTGAACCAGGATCCGCCGGAAACGCCCGACATGCTGCCGAAAACAGTAGCTCCGCTTGAAACGCCGCAGCCCGCGGCCGCAACATCGGGGGCGAGCGTAATTCCTCGCCGGGTAGAAGCGAAGGCAGAGTCCCAACGCCCGCGCCCCCCGCGCGGCAATGCGCCCAACTCGCAACTGTCCAACTAGACTGCCCCCCGCCGCCCGTGCTTTGCAGAGCGCGAAAGGTATGCGATACACGCACATAAAGAAGGGGCCGGGCAGATGACAGCCATGGATGAGCTTGAAGCGCTTCGAGCGCAGGCCGACGGTGTTGAAACCGCCGCTTTTGTCGATCATGCCTCTGGCACCGTGCTCTGCGCCGCTGCGGCAATGGACCCGCCGCAGGAACGACTTGATGCGTTTTGCGCCCATGCCGCGGAGCTTCTCGAAACCGCGGCAGGCGGGGCGGAAATGGCGATACGCCTGACCGCAGTGGAAACGCTTTTGATCTTCCGCACACCGGGGCGCGCGGAGGAAGCACTTTGTGTCGTGGCCGCCCCTGGAGCTGATATTGCGGCGTTGGAGGTTGCGGGCCGCGCAACCGCTGCGGCCCTGGCGCGTTAACGGGATGAACGACAAGGCCAGCCTAGAGGCGAAGCTTGCCGCCGTTGCCGAGGCCGGGCTTCCGGGCGCAAAGGGCCGCGCGCTTCGGGGCGACAGCCACACCGCGCTTATGGCCGCGGTCCTGCGCGAGATCGATGCGCTCGTCCTACCTCGCACCCTCACCATCGATGGCGCCGGCGGACGGCGTATTCGCTGCGAAGTGACAGGGCGCCGGCTTTTGCGCGTCTACGGCGATGCTGGAGGGGCGCACCGTACGCTGGAAGGCCGCGATCTCGACGGCGGGGAAGACACTCTCGCGGGCGAACTTGGCGCCTATTTCGAAGCTGCCTTTGGCGACCTGCGAGAAATCCATGCACGCGTCTCGCCGCTTGAACGTGAGGTCGGCCCTGCAGATCCGGGCATCTCGGCAGGGGCCCTGGCAGATGCCTGGGGCCTCACGCTGGCTGGGCCCATAGCGGATGGTGCCGTGATCGACAGCTTTCTGGCCGAATTGGGCGAGGCCACGCAGGCATGGCGGCTAATCGGCGGAGACGACTGCACCAGCGCAGGTGACAGCGCGGCGCTCGATCGGTTAGAGGGCATGGCGGCTGAGGCACTTCTGCCACCAGACGACAGCGGCGTAATGACCGCGCTGGCGCTTTCCGACGGTGGCGATACGGTGATTGCGGCCCGGGCTGACGGGATGACCTTGCTTGCGGCGCTTCCGCCTGGAAGTGCAACCCATGCTGCGGCTGTGTGGCGCCGGGTTGCGGGCTAGCGCGCGCACCAGATCGCCGTGCGCGAAGACGCTAAAGTGCTATCAACGATAGGAAACTCCCGGCTGCTAAGCCATCGGCACCCTGCATCGCGCCGTGAGCGCCTAGCGATACCGTAGCGAGATCCCGTTTGCGAACACGTGCACCTTGCTTGGGTCGGCAGTCAACTTCACCGACTTGCCCCGCACATCGCGGTGAATGCCCTGAAGCTTCGCCAATACCGGGTCGCGCCCGTGTTCGGCCTTGAAGTAAAGTAGGGTTACCTCACCCAGTGCCTCAACGAAATCGACCGTACCATCGTAGATATGCTGCCCGTCGGTTTCGACGAAATCCTCGGGCCTCACGCCAATGTTTACTTTGAGCCCCATGTCCGATGGCTGGCTCGGCACATTCGAGATCGCCTGTCCATTGTTTTCTAGCTTAACTGTGGTTTGCTCGCCGGTACCCACAATCTCGCCCGGAAGCAGGTTCATGGCTGGCGACCCAATGAACTGCGCCACAAACTCGCTATTCGGCGTTTCGTAAAGCTCAAGTGGTGAGCCCACCTGCGCGATGCCCTTATTCGCGAGTACCACAATACGCGAGGCAAGCGTCATCGCTTCCACTTGATCGTGCGTGACGTAGATCATCGTCGACTCCGGCATCGCCTCTTTCAATTGGGCGATTTCGATCCGGGTGGCCACGCGCAGGGCGGCATCAAGGTTCGAAAGTGGCTCGTCAAAGAGATACACTTTCGGGTCGCGCACGATCGAACGCCCGATCGCCACCCGCTGCCGCTGTCCGCCAGAAAGCGCCTTGGGCAGGCGATCGAGGTATTCGCCAAGCTGCAACTTGTCGGCCGCCGATTGCACCGCTGCCTTGATTTCATCTTCCGACTTCTTCGCAAGGCGCAGCGCGAAGGCCATGTTGTCGTAGACAGTCATGTGCGGGTAAAGCGCGTAGGACTGGAACACCATCGCGATGCCCCGTTGCGACGGCGGCACGTCGTTGACCACGACGTCATCAATTTCCAGCGTGCCGCTGGTGATCTGCTCGAGCCCCGCGATCATCCGCAAAAGCGTTGACTTACCGCACCCCGACGGCCCGACGAAAACGATCAGCTCGCCCGTCGAAATGTCCAGATCGATGTCTTTCAGCACCTCCACAGTGCCGCCATAGGCCTTACCCACATCGGTGAGCTTCAAATTGGCCATGTCTCCTCCTCCCCGCGAATTCCCGCGTGTTTATTGGCTTTCTTCGACGCCGAAATAGGCGTGGTAGGGCGGTAGGGTGATGCCCCTGTCGGTTGTAATTGGTGCGAAGGGTGCGCCTTTATCTTCCCGCCAGTTGCCCGCAGGCAGCGTGACCGGTTGCGCGGTATTCGAAAGGTTGAAGGCGCAAAGGATCCGGGTGCCCTCATCGCTGCGGATGAGTGCAAGGTAATCTTCCCGCGCCTCATGCACCTCCAGCGCACCTTTGATAAGCGTCGGGTGCGCTTTTCGAAAGGCGATCAGCGATTTGTAGAACGCAAGCGTCGATCCCTCGTCGCGCTCTTGCTCCATTACCGAGCGTTGCAGATGCTCCATCGCCATGGGCAGCCAGGGCTTACCATCCGAAAAGCCACCATTCTGATTGTCCGTTACCCAAGGGATCGGCGTACGGCAGCCGTCGCGGCCTTTGAATTTGGGCCAGAAGCGGATGCCATATGGATCCTGCAGATCTTCGAAGGCCACATAGGCCTCGTTCAACCCCAGTTCCTCGCCCTGGTACAGGCACACTGAGCCGCGCAAGCTCATCAGGATCGCGGCGTAGAGGCGTTTGGCTTCCTCACCAAGATTCCAGCGCGAGGGATGGCGCACCACGTCGTGGTTCGAAAACGCCCAACAGGCCCAGCCATCGCCGATTGTCGCCTCAAACTTCCGCAGGGTGTCCGCAAACCAGTTTCCATTCGGCTTGTTGCCAGAGAGGAACGAGAAGTCGTAGCACATGTGCACCTTGTCATCGCCCGCGGTATAGGCCGCCTGGATCTCGGCCCCATACTGCGCATCGCCAACTTCGCCGACGGCGGTGGAGCCCGGAAACTCGTCCAGCACCTCGCGGAAGCGCTTCAGGAAGGCGATGTTTTCGGGCTGGTTCTTATCGAACTTGTGATCCTGCCAATTGTAGGGGTTCACGCTTGGCGCGATGGCGTCGTTGCGATCCTCGGGTAGAAGCGCGGGGTTCGCCCGCAGTTCGGGATCGTGGAAGTAGAAGTTGATTGTATCAAGCCGGAAGCCGTCTACACCGCGCTCCAGCCAGTAGCGCACCACATCGAGCAGAGCGTCCTGCACGTCGGGGTTGTGCAAGTTCAAGTCGGGCTGTTCTGATAGGAAGTTGTGCAGGTAGTACTGCATCCGCTCCCCATCCCATTCCCAGGCCGAGCCCCCAAAGATCGACAGCCAGTTGTTAGGCGGCGTGCCATCAGGCTTGGGGTCCGCCCAAACATACCAGTCTGCCTTGGCATTATCCCGCCCTGCCCGGCTTTCGAGAAACCATGGGTGCTGGTGAGAGGTGTGGCTCAGCACCAGATCGATCAGCACCTTCAGACCCAGTTCATGCGCCCGGCTCACCAGCGCATCGAAGTCGCCCAGCGTGCCAAACATCGGGTCAACATCGCGGTAATCCGAGACGTCATAGCCGAAGTCGAGCATCGGCGACCGAAAGAAGGGCGAAATCCAGATTGCATCAACGCCTAGGCTGGCAACATGTGGCAGCCGGTGGATGATCCCGGCCAGATCCCCCACCCCATCGCCGTTAGAATCTTGAAACGAGCGCGGGTAGATCTGATAGATCACCGCGCCGCGCCACCAATCGGTATCGGACCCCAATTGCACAGGGCGCTCTTCAACCATTGTATCGAGCAGGTTCATCGGCCCGACATCCCTTCGTTACTTAACCGACCCGGCCAGAAGGCCGCGGACGAGATAGCGTTGCATCGCGAAGAAGACGACAAGCGGAACGGCAATCGAAACAAAGGCCGCCGTCGCCAGGATTTCCCAGTTGCCGCCGCGTGTGCCAAGAAGTTCCACGATCTGGTTCGTCATCACCGTGGTCTCCCCCGTCGCATCGATCAGGAACACGCGGGCGACAAGCAGGTCATTCCACGTCCAGAGAAACTGGAAGATCGCGAAAGACGCAAGCGCCGGGAAAGAAAGCGGCAGGATGATCTTCGTGAAAATCTGGAAATCCGTCGCGCCGTCCACTTTCGCGTTTTCGATGATGTCCCGCGGCAGCCCAACCATATAGTTGCGTAAGAGATATATCGCGAGCGGTAGGCCAAAGCCGGTATGGGCGAGCCAGACGCCGAGATACCCCTTTCCGATCCCGATGCCGTTGTGAAGCTGCAAAAGCGGGATCAGCGCCAATTGCAGCGGCACCACGAGAAGCGCCACGACCGCGGCGATGAGAAGCGCGCGACCCGGAAAGTCCATCCAAGCCAGCGCATACGCTGCGAAGGCCGCCACCACGATGGGGATGACGGTGGCCGGGATCGTCACCGTCAGCGTATTGAAGAAAGCGCGCGCCATACTGTCGGTCGCATCCCCGCTAAGAAGCACGGTGTTGTAGTTCTCTAGCGTGAATTCCGGCGGGGTTTCGGCGGTCACGAAAACGCGCGGCCCGCGATTGCCTTCGAAGGGCTCCGTGCCCACCAGCCTGTAATCGCCGTTGGCCTGAACGGTGATTTCGCCTCCGCGGCGCAACTCTGCAGTTTCTCCGACGGTAAATGCATCAATTTCGCGGCTCGAAACGCCAAAGACAGAGATCTGCGCATCGCCTGCCTCACCGAAGAGGTTACCCTCGATGACGTATAGATCGCCCTCCTGCACCTGTTCCGACGGGGCCGCAGTGCGCAGCGTTAGGTTCTGTTCTGAGGGGAAAAGCGCCTTCCACCAGCCCGATGATGCAATCTGGTCGGCCGTCCGGAAGGATGAAACGAAAAGTCCAACCGTTGGGAACAGCCACAGCAGCACCAGTGCCACGACCGAGATGTGAACCGCCCAGGTGAGCCCGGACTTCTTGCCAGCAATGCCATCCATCAGCGCATCTCCTTCCGGGCGTTGTAGACATTCCAGACAAGGATCGGCGTCACCAGCAGCATGATGATCATCGCGCTGGCCGATCCCACGCCCCAGTCATTGGCGCGGAATAGCTTGTCGAACATGTAGTTAGCGAGAACCTGGGTTTCCCATTGTCCATTCGTCATCGCGAAAACGATGTCGAAGATCTTGAGCACGACAAGGGTGATTGTCGTCCACACCACCACGATTGTGCCCATGATCTGTGGAACCTTGATCTTGAAGAAGATCTGAAAGGGGTTCGCGCCGTCCACGATAGCGGCTTCGACCGTTTCCTCGGGGATGCCGCGCAGGGCCGCCGACAGGATTACCATCGCAAAACCTGTCTGAATCCAGATCAGGACTATCATCAGGAAGAAGCTGTTCCAGAAGGGCGTCGTCAGCCACGTTTGCGGCTGGCCATACGGCAGATCGGAAGAGAAGACGCCGAGAAGCGAGCGCAGAGCCAGGAAAATCAACCACACCGCACCAACTGCGGCGAGCAGCCTCAAGAGCGACATGCCAAGCGGGCTGGCACGCCCGGGCGTCCACATCGGCTTGGCGAAGATGTAGGCAACATACCCCACGAGGGCGGCGAAACCCGCAAGGATCACGGCGGGCAAGACCTGTAGGAACAGAAGCGATCCGAAGCCGCCCTGAAATTGTAGCCAGATCGCGTTGAGAATTCCGATCTGCTCCTGATCGACGGGCCGGGTGTCATAGACCAGTTTCCAGATTACAGAGGCGCCGACGAAAGAGATCGCCATTGGCATGAAGATCAGCGATTTCGCGGCGTTGCCCCAACCGATCCGGTCTGTCAGTTGCGCGGCGAGCAGGCCAAAGGCGGTTGAGGCTGCAGGCACGATAATGAGCCAGAGCATGTTGTTGCGCATGGCTTCCCAGAACTTTGCCTCGCCAAACATCTGGTTGTAGTTGGCAAAGCCCACGAATTCGTAGCCGCCGCCCGGCACACGCTCGGTCAGCGAAAGACGGATCGTCTCAACCACCGGGTAGGCCAGGTAGAGGCCGAGCGCGAAGATTGCGGGAAAGAGAAACAGCCACGGCCGGATCATGTTGGCGCGGTTGATATTGCGCCCCGCATTCGGCCCCTTGGCAGGGAACAGCACCTTGTCGATGAACTGATTGGAAAAGTAGAAGTATCCGATACAGCCGCCGACGCCGATGATGATCGTCAGCAAGCCCTGCAAGGCTGGATTCATGTCTCTCTCCTCCCCCCGAGGCTGAGGCCCGTGTCTTTCAATTTGTTGGGCAGGCCCGGAAAAATCCGGATCTGCCATGCCTACGCGGTGTTATTTCAACGCGTCCCAGCTTGATTGGATGGCACGCGCCACGTCTTCGGCAGAGGCGCCACCGGTGTAATCCACCATGCCTGTCCAGAACGTGCCTGCACCCACACCACCCGGCATCAGATCGGAACCGTCGAAGCGGAAGGTCGACGCACCCAACAAGATATCACCCTGCTGGCGCAGCGTTTCGGTCTGGTAGGTCGCTGTATTGACGCCCAGGTGCGGCGTCAAAAATCCGCCTTGCGCCATCATCAGCTCATGCGCGAGGGGAAGCTTGAAGAACTCCATCAACGCAAATGTTGCCTCGCTGGCGTTGGTGATTGCCATAAGAGTGCCTGCGCCCAAAACCGGGCTGCCGAGATCTTTTTCTGCAAAGGCCGGGAGGTAGAAGAAATCGGCATCCTCTCCGACAACCGTGCCTTCTGGAAACTCGACGGGAATGAACGATGCCTGACGGTGCAGGTAGCACTGGGGCGGCGAGGCGAAGAGGCCCTTGGGGCTGTCGCGAAAATCGGTCGCCGCAACGGCGGCAGAGCCCCCCGCCACATAGTCATCGTTCTTGGCAAACTGGCCGAAGAGTTCGATCGCCTCGATCACGCGCGGATCGTCAAAGGCGATCTCGTTGGTGACCCACTGGTCATACACCTCGGGTGCGTGCGACCGCAGCATCATGTCTTCCACCCAATCGGTGGCCGGCCAACCAGTCGCGGGGCCGGAGCCGAGGCCGATACACCAAGGCGTCTCGCCATCCGCGACGATCTGATCTGAAAGCGCGATCAGTTCCTCCATCGTCTCGGGTACCTCGTAGCCGGCATCCTCGAAGTTTTCGGGGACGTACCAGACGAGCGACTTGAGATTCACGTTGAAGAAGAAGCCGTAGAGTTGGTCAGCGCCAGTCTCGTCCGTATAGGTACCAAGGTCCACCCAGGATGGCCCAGCCGCAAAGTTATCTGCGATCCACGCGCCCATCTCGTCACCAAGTGGCGTAAGGAAGCCGAGCGCTGCCATGTCTGACGCAAGACCCGGTTGCGGGTAAACGGCCACATTGGGCGCCGAGCCAGCTTCTGCATCAATGCGGATCTGCTGCTCGAACCCGTCCGATCCGGTGTAGATCACATCAGCGCCGGTGGCCTCTTCGAAGTAGGCCAGCATGGCGCGAAATTTCTCGTCCTCCGGCGTTAGCCAAGGGCCTGCGATGGTAACCGTTTCGCCTGTAAAATCGTTGGCGGCCGCGAATTCCTCGTAGCCATCCCATGTATAATCGCCCTCTCCGGGCGCCACCAGAAGGTGGCTCTCGGCGAACGCCGCCCCGGCGCCAAGCGCCAGGGCAGCTACCGAGCTCAGAAGTGTGAGCTTTTGCATGATTACTTCAGCGCGTCCCAGGACGACTGGATTTCGGCGGCCACTTCCGCGGCGTCCGCACCGCCGGAGTAATCCACCATTCCCGTCCAAAAGCTGCCCGCACCCACGCCGCCGGGCATCAGGTCAGACCCATCGAAGCGGAAGGTCGTCGCACCCAGAAGCACGTCGCCCAGCGCCTTGAGCGTGTCGTTGGCGTAAAGATCTGTGTTCACGCCGGTATGGGGCGTCAGGAAGCCCTGCTGCGCCATCCACACTTCATGCGCAATGGGCGTCTTCAGCCATTCTATCAGCGCCTGGGCGCCGGGGCTGTCATTGGTGATCGCAAAGAGCGTGCCTGCGCCGAGAACGGGCGAGCCTAGATCCTTCTCGGCATAGGCCGGGAAGTAGAAGAAGTCGGCATCGTCACCCATCACCGTGCCTTCGGGGAAGAAAGCCGGGATGAACGACGCCTGACGGTGCATGTAGCACTGGGGCGGCGAGGCGAAGAGGCCCTTGGGGCTGTCGCGGAAATCAGTTGATGCAACAACACCGGCGCCGCCGGCCACGTAGTCATCATTCCGAGCGAAATAGCCGAACTCGTCGATCGCCGCGAGCACGCGCTCATCGGTGAAAGGGATCTCGTTCGACACCCACTGGTCATACACTTCGGGGGGCTGCGTGCGCAGCATCATTTCTTCGACCCAGTCGGTCGCCGGCCAGCCCGTCGCGCCGCCGGAGCCGAGTCCGATACACCACGGAGTTTCGCCATCGGCCACGATCTGGTCGGTGAGCGCCTTCAACTCTTCCATCGTCTCGGGCACTTCGTAGCCCGCATCCTCGAAATTCTCGGGGCTGTACCAGACCAGTGATTTCACATCGACCTTGTAGAAGAAAGCGTAGAGGTCTTCGTTGCCATCGGCGCCCGCATAGGTGCCGAGATCGACCCAGGATTGACCGGCTGCGTAGTTTTCGCGCACCCATGCCTCGGAGCCTTCGGGCAGCGGCGTCAGGAAACCCCGCGCGGCCATGTCGGAAGCGAGGCCGGGCTGCGGGAAGACAGACACGTTCGGGGCCGAGCCAGCCTCGGCATCAATGACGATCTGCTGCTCAAAACTGTCTGAGCCCGAGTATTTCACATCAGCGCCGGTGGCCTCGGCAAAGTAGGCGAGCATATTCTCGACCAGTTCCTGGTCGGGCCCAAGCCAGGGGCCGAATACGGTGATTTCTTCGCCTGCGAGATCGTTCTCCGCCGCAAACGCCTCAAAGCTCTCCCAGTTGAAGTCACCCTCGCCCGGGGCAAAGAGCAGATGGCCGGCCGCATGCGCCGAACCAGCCGTCAGGGCGGCAGCGGCAACGCCCGCGTAAAGCGTTCTTTTCATGGTAGTCCTCCCGGTTCGCGGCGCTTTGCTGCGCCTCGTTTTCGTGCCCGCGCGCGCGAAAACTCAAAGCGCTTTGGACGACTAAAACGTCGCTGAAACCCTAAGCACTGTCAATCATCGAATTACGGATCACTATGATTTATCGATCTTTTTCGCGCTACTTTCCGGGCAGCGCGACATAACATGCCTTTGACGGCTGCGCCAAACGACAGCTATCGTGGCGGGAATTGAAAGCGCTTTGGAGTGGGCAAGGCCATGAATCTAAAGGAATTGGCCCAGTCATTGGGGCTAAGCCCCACGACGGTGAGCCGGGCGCTCAACGGCTATCCGGAAGTCAGCGAAGCGACACGTCGCCGCGTACTGGATGCGGCAGATGCGCACAACTACCGCCCTGACACCCGCGCCACTGCGCTCGCCACCGGCCGGGCGATGCGGATCGGCCATGTGATCACTCTCTCATCGCGCCACGAGATGGTGAACCCGGTGTTTGCAGATTTCATTACAGGGGCCAGCGAGGTTTATTCCCAGAATGGCTATGACATTGCCCTCTCGGTTGTCAGCGATGCGGAAGAAGCGGCCAGCTACCGCGCCCTCGCTGCCAAACGTGCAGTGGACGGGATCGTTGTCCATGCGCCCCGGATCGATGATCCGCGCATTGACCTGCTTAACGAAATCGGCCTGCCCTTCGTTGTCCATGGCCGCGCCAGCGCTGTTGCGGCGTCCTACTGCTGGGTGGACGTGAACAATCGAGGCGCCTTCCGTCGGGCCACAGAGTTTCTCGTTGATCTCGGTCACCGTCGGATCGGCCTGATCAACGGGCTGGAACAACTGGATTTCGCGATGCGCCGGCGCGATGGATATCTGGCTGGGCTGTCAGCCCGGGGGCTGTCGCATGAGGCTTCTCTAATGACGTCTGACGAGATGACCGAAAGCTATGGCTATCTCGCGGCGCGCCGTATGATTGGCTCGGACACACCGCCCACCGCGATCCTTGCCGCCTCTATCATCGTGGCGATGGGCGCGCGCCGCGCGATCGAAGAACGCGGGCTGCGGCTGGGGCGCGATATCTCGATGATCGCCCACGACGATGAACTGTCCTATTTTGATAATGGGGGCGTAGAGCCGAACTTCACGGCGCTCCGCTCGTCGGTACGCGATGCCGGGCGGCGCGTGGCTGAAATGCTGATTTCGCGCATCGCAGCCCCGGACGATCCGCCACTGAGCGAACTGCTTGAAGCCGATTTGATGCTTGGCCGCTCTACGGGCCCGGCGCTGCACGCCGAGGCATAGGGTCGACCTGATTTAGGGGTTGCGGAGACCGAGCGCGCGCCGCAGGAACACGCGCAACGCGGTGCCGCAGCCGCTCCACGCCGGAAGGGAAGGCCGATGGATTTTAAGCGCAGCGATTTTCCCGAGGGCTTTCAGTTTGGCGTGGCAACCTCGAGCTATCAAATTGAGGGCCACAGCTTCGGCGGCGCAGGCCCTACCCATTGGGATAGCTTCGCAGCTACGCCCGGAAACGTGGTACGTGCCGAGAACGGGCAGATCGCCTGCAATCATTACAATAGGTTAGACGAAGACCTTGATCTGATTGCCGAGGCGAATGTCGATGTGTATCGCTTTTCCACGAGCTGGGCGCGCGTGCTGCCCGAAGGCCGCGGCGCGCCAAATCCCGAGGGCCTCGATTTCTACGACCGATTGGTCGACGGCCTTCTGGCGCGCGGGCTGAAACCTGCGGCCACGCTTTATCACTGGGAACTTCCATCGCCACTCGCTGACCTTGGCGGCTGGCGGAACCGCGATATTGCGGGGTGGTTTGGCGATTTTACCGAGACGATCATGGGGCGTATCGGCGATCGTGTTTGGTCTGCCGCCCCGATCAATGAGCCGTGGTGCGTCGGCTGGCTGAGCCACTTCCTTGGCCACCACGCCCCGGGCCTGCGCGACATTCGCGCCACCGCCCGCGCAATGCACCATGTGCTGCTGGCCCATGGCACAGCGATCCAGGCAATGCGTGCGCTTGGAATGGATAATCTCGGCGCGGTGTGCAACTTCGAATATGCGAACCCTGCCGACGATAGCCCCGGGGCTGCGGCGGCCGCGCGGCTTTACGACGGCTATTACAACCGCTTCTTTCTTTCGGGCATCTTCCAAAAAAGCTACCCGGAGGACGTGCTTGAGGGGCTCGGGCCCCATATGCCCGAAGGGTGGCAGGACGATTTCGGGGTGATATCCGAACCCGTCGATTGGTGCGGGCTCAACTACTACACGCGGAAGAATATTGCCCCCTGTGACGGCCCGTGGCCCGCACATGAAGAGGTGGAGGGGCCACTTCCGAAAACCGCGATGGATTGGGAGATCTACCCTGACGGACTGCATTTCTTTCTTAAGCGTACCCATGAAGAGTTTACGCGCGGCCTGCCGCTTTACGTCACCGAAAACGGGATGGCAGCGCCCGACAGTGTGATCAATAGCGGGGTGCCGGACCCTCACCGCATCGACTACATCAACAGCCATCTCGGCGCCGTCCAGCGCGCGCTGGCCGAGGGTGTTCCGGTCGCGGGCTACTTCGTCTGGTCATTGATGGACAATTACGAATGGGCGCTTGGCTATGAGAAGCGCTTCGGCCTCGTGCATGTGGATTTCGATACCTTGAAGCGCACGCCCAAAGCGTCCTATCACGCCCTGGCCGCAGCCCTTAATCGCTAAGATGACGCTCAGCCAAACGCCCAACACCTACTCGCTTGTTGCCGATATCGGGGGCACGAACACGCGTGTGGCACTGGCCGAAGGTCCCATACTGCTGCCCGAGACGATCAAGAAGTTCCGCAATTCCGAATATCCCGGGCTGGAAACGGTGCTCCGCGCCTATCTGAGTGAGATGGGCAACCTGGATTGTAGCGCGGCCTCGGTTGCGATCGCAGGCCCTGTGCGCGAGGGGCGCGGCACGCTGACAAACCTTGACTGGACGATTGACGAAGACACCCTCGCCCGCGCGAGCCATGCCGAAACCGTGGCCGTTCTGAACGACCTTGAAGCGCAGGGCCACGCGCTGGGGCGGCTGCCAAACGAGAGCCTTCGGGTGGTGATCGATGGGCCCAGCCCTGCGGACGGCGCCGCACAGCTTGTGATTGGGGTAGGCACTGGCTTTAATGTGGCCCCAGTTCACTACGTAGGCGAGCGCCGCCTTGTGGCACCGGCAGAGGCAGGGCACGCGAACCTGCCGATCCGGACGGAGGCAGAGCTTCGACTATGCCGGTACGTCGAAACCGCGCACGGGTTTCCGGCTGTGGAAGACGTGCTGTCGGGCCGCGGGCTTGAACGGCTCTATGCGTTCCTCGGCCATGAGGCTAGTGATCCGAAAGAAGCGAAAGCGTCTGAAATCATGGCGTTACGTGCCGAAGGTGATCAAAGAGCGGTTGAGGCGGCCCGGCTGTTCGTACGAATGCTGGGAACAGTTGCCGGTAATCAGGCGTTGATCCACCTGCCCTTCGGCGGCGTTTATCTTGCAGGCGGCGTGGCACGCGCCTTTGCCCCGCACCTGATCGAATACGGTTTCTCCGACATGTTTCGCGACAAAGGCCGCTTTGCCGGGTTCATGCAGAACTTCTCCGTTCGCGTGATCGAGGATGACTTTGCCGCCCTTACGGGATCGGCAGCGCATCTGGCGCGAATAGCGGCCGCCGCCCGCCCCGTGTAACGCGCCTTTAACCCGCACGCCCCTAGACCCACGCAATCAGGGTTTGGCGCAGGACGGGAGTGTGCGGAATGGTGGATTGCGAAGCGGCAGACGGGGCGCGCCGGCTGCACCTTGCCCATAAGCTCGACCTGCGCGGCTCGGAAGCGCTTGCGCAGGCGTTGTTGGAGGCGGAGGGCAACGCCGTTACGATCGATGCGGCGCAGGTCGATCTACTCGGTGCGCATGCGCTTCAAACTCTCATCGTTGCCCACAACGCGTGGCAAGAAGCGGGTCTGGCCTTCACGATTGACCCGGTAAGTCCCGCCATGGCGGACGCGCTGACAACCTTGGGCGTCACCAGCTGTGCGATCGGCGCAACGGGTGCGCCATGAGCCTTGAAGTTCTCGCGGTGGATGACAGCCGTACGATGCGGGATATGCTGCGCCTCACCCTTACTGAGGCTGGCTTCACCACACATCTGGCGGAAGACGGGCAGCACGGGCTGGAAGTTCTGTCTGAGATCATGCCGGACGTGATCATTACCGACATCAACATGCCACGGCTTGATGGCTTCGGCTTTATCGACGCTGTCCGCGCGCAAGACAAACATCGCGCCTTGCCTATCTTGGTGCTTACCACCGAAAGCTCGGGCGAACTTAAATCGCGCGCCCGCGACGCGGGGGCCACAGGCTGGATCGTCAAGCCTTTCGACCCCGAGAAACTTGTGCGCGCGCTCCAGATTGTTGCGGGCTAGTCGCGATGTCGGACCCGATGCAGGAAATCCGCGCCTCGTTTTTCGTTGAATGCGAGGAGTTGCTCGAAGCCCTCAACGATGGCCTTCAAGCGATGGACGACGGTGATCGGGATGCCGAAACCATCAACGTTTGCTTTCGCGCGGTGCACTCGATCAAGGGCGGCGCTGGGGCCTTCGGGCTCGATCAACTCGTATCCTTCGCTCATGTGTTCGAAACCGCGATGGACGCTGTGCGCGACGGCAAGCTTGAGGTCACGCAAGACATTCTGGCGCTGTTTTTCCAGTGCGGGGACCTGCTTTACGATCTTGTGCGCCTGGCGCGGGAAGATCAGGAACTTGAAGCGGAGCGGCTTTCCCCTGTCGTCGCACAACTCGAAAGCCTTGTGGAGGCGCCCGACGAAGAGGAAGACGCCGTTGATTTTCAGCCAATGGCACTGTCGCTCGATCTGCCTGGGCTCGAACCGCTCGATGCAGGAGGCAGTGGCACCGACGAGGAAGACGGTGCCATTGATGCCAAGGGCGGCGGACGAGAACTAGGTGCCCAAACTCCGGGCGGCCCCTTTGAAATAACCTTCACACCGCAACCGGAGCTCTATGCCAGCGGCAACGAGCCTTTGTTTCTCTTAAGAGCGCTGGGCGCATTAGGGACGACCGAGACGCGCTGTTCATGGAGCGATCTACCGCCGCTTGCAGGCTATGAGGCGGCCACAAGCCTGCTTTCGTGGCATGTCACACTGGAAACGGAGGCTGGTGAGCCAGCGATCCGCGAGGTGTTCGACTTTGTCGATGGCCTTTGCACGCTCACGATCAGGCAACGCCCAGGTGGAACGGACCCGTCGGGAATACCACCCACATCTGATGCCAGCCCCAGCGAAGAACCGTTGCCACCAACGCCGGAAGTGGCGACCAAGGCAAGCCCGCCCCCGCCAACCGCAGAACTTCCGTCACCCCCGCCTGCCCCAGAAGCTGCGCCAGTGCCAGACACGGAACCAACCCCCACGCCAGAGGCAGTACCAAAACCTGCCGCTCAGCCGCCGAAACCAGCGGCACAGCCCAAGGCCGACGCAAAAGCCAGCGCCGCAAAAGCCACTGTGCGCGTAGATCTCGATCGCATTGACCGCCTTGTGAACCTGGTAGGCGAGCTCGTTATCAACCAGGCGATGCTAGCCCAATCCGTGGCCGCCGCCGATCTTGCAGGCAACGGCGCGATAGCCTCTGGCCTGGATGAGTTTCAGCAGCTCACGCGCGACATTCAGGACAGCGTGATGATGATCCGCGCCCAACCCGTAAAGTCGCTTTTCCAGCGGATGGGCCGGATCGTGCGCGAAAGCGCCTCGGACATCGGCAAATCGGTGCGCCTGATCACCGAGGGCGAAGCTACGGAAATCGACAAGACAGTGATCGAGAGACTGTCAGATCCGCTCACCCATATGATCCGCAATGCCGTCGACCATGGGCTTGAGGATGCCGAAACCCGCGTGGCGGCCGGCAAGCCCGCGCAGGGCAACGTCACTCTCACGGCTTCGCACCGGTCTGGCCGCGTTGTGATCGAAGTCAGCGACGATGGCGGCGGCATCAACCGCAAGCGGGTGCGGGAAAAGGCGGAGGAAAAGGGCCTGATTCCACCAGATCAGGCACTGTCCGATAGCGAGATTGATAACCTTCTGTTTCTGCCGGGTTTTTCAACAGCGTCCGAAATCTCGAACCTTTCGGGCCGTGGTGTGGGAATGGACGTTGTGAAAACCGCGATCGGCAATCTCGGTGGCCGGATCACGATCTCATCCGACCCCGGAGTGGGCACCACATTCTCGATCTCACTTCCGCTGACCCTTGCGGTGCTCGATGGCATGGTGGTGCGCGTCGGCACTGAAACGCTAGTCGTGCCCCTGAGCACGATCTCGGAGACGCTTTCGCTGCGGGCCGGCGACAATCGCGCGATCGGCCCCCATACTCAAGTCGTCCAAGTCCGCGAAACCTTCGTTCCGCTTATCGATCTGGGAACCGAGCTTGGATATTCGGCGCCGCGGGAAAGCTACGAAGGCGCCATCGTTCTTCTGATCGCGCAAGAAGATGGATCGCGCGCAGCACTTGTGGTCGACGCAATCGAAGATCAGCGCCAAGTCGTGATCAAGGGGCTGGAAGAAAGCTATGGCCACGTGCCCGGCGTGGCCGCCGCAACGATCCTGGGCGACGGCCAAATCGCGCTAATCCTCGACCCCGCGGATCTTCTCGCCAATGCCAGCGGCCTCAGCCGTGCCATGCCCAAACTTGCCGAGATTGCGTGAGCCAGCCATGACCCTTGCCGACCCCGCCGCTGCATCCGACTCGCACGCCGACGCCACCGAGCTTGAGCTGCTCTCATTCCATGTGGGCGACCACGAATACTCCGTCGATATCATGGCAGTCCGGGAAATTCGTGGGTGGACGCGCGCCACGTCCCTCCCCCACGCCCCTGCTTACGTGCGCGGCGTGATCAACTTGCGCGGCGCGGTGCTGCCCGTGGTTGACCTCGCGCTGCGGCTCGGGCTTGAGGTGGAAGAACCCACCGATCGCAACGTGATCATCGTGGTCGACATCGGCGGGCGCACAGTGGGCCTGCGCGTGGATGCTGTCTCCGATATTTTGTCATTCCCACGCAACGCGCTGCAGGCGCCGCCAGAAATGAGTGCAGACCGTGATCACGCGTTCATTCAGGCACTTACAATTCTCGATGGCAGGATGATCCGCATTCTCGATCTGGGCGCCGTACTTCCAGGCGATACGGATGCCGCGGCATGACACACACCACTTCGACGGAACAATTGGGCGGCGCAGACACGCTTGACCCCCGGGGCTTTCAAAGGCTGGCAGCGCTCGCCCGCGAAGAGGCGGGCCTGACAATTCCCGACACGAAGCTGTCAATGGTGCAATCGCGTCTATCGCGACGGCTAAGTGCGACGGGGCATACCAGCTTCGACGCCTATCTGGGCTTTGTGGAAAGCGCCGCGGGCACTGGCGAACGCCAGCACATGATATCTGCGCTTACGACGAATGTGTCGCACTTTTTCCGCGAGGCGCACCATTTTGACACGCTGCGCGAAGAAATTCTGCCCCGCGCGATAGAGCGGGCGCGACGCGGAGACCAAGTGCGGCTTTGGTCAGCCGGCTGCTCTAGCGGGCAAGAACCCTACTCGATCGCCATGTGCCTTTTGGATATAGCGCCCGATGTGGTGGGGCTGAACTTCAAGATCCTCGCAAGCGATATCGACCGAGCCATTTTGAAGAAGGCCGTGACCGGCACCTATTCCGAGCAACAGATGGCCGGCGTACCCGCCACGTATCGCGACCGCTTTTTTTCGGGCTCAGGTAGTGGTCCAGATGCGGTTTGGACGGTGCAGCCCGAGCTCAAAGCGCCGATCGCCTTCCGCCAACTCAACCTGATTGGCCCCTGGCCGATAAGCGTGCGCTTTGAAGCGATCTTCTGCCGAAACGTCGTGATTTATTTTGATAGCGACACGCAAGGAAAGCTTTGGCCTCGGTTTGCCGATGCGCTGGTGCCCGAGGGTTGGCTATTTTTGGGGCATTCCGAACGCATGCAAACCAGCACTGCGGCCTTCACCGCCGCAGGGGTGACTACTTATCGCCGCGCAAACTCGTGGCATCCGGCCGGCACGAAGGGGTAATCCATGGCTTTACGCGATCAGCTGCGCATTCTTGTTGTCGACGATATGTCCACCAGCCGCGGGTTGATCACCCAAGCGCTGGAGTCCTTCGGGATCGGCAATATCACAACCGCAGCCGATGGCCCCGGCGCGCTGCAAAGCATCGCCAAAACGCCGGTGCACCTCGTTGTTTCGGATTACAACATGCCCGGGATGGACGGGCTTTCGCTCTTGCAGGCCCTGCGCCAGGGCGCGGCCACGAAGGGTGTCGGGTTTTTGCTAGTAACCGGAAGGGCAGATAAGGACATTCTGCAACGCGGCCAACAGCTTGGCATGAACAACTACCTGACGAAACCATTTGAAACCGCGGACTTGAAGGGCGCGATCGAAGCGATTGTGGGCCGCTTGTGAGCACCGATCCTGCCACTGGCCGCGGGGCCAAGCCAACGCTCCGCTCTGTCGCAGATCACATTTCGGCCGAATGCGCAGGCATCGGCGAGGGATTGTCCCATCTGCAATACCTGACGGGCGCGATCACCAGCGCAAGCGCCGCAGATACCGAAACCACCGTCGCGCTGCAGGAGTTAGACAGGCTTACTCAAACCGCAATGGCCGCGGCTCGGGCGCTGACCGTTCTCGCAAGTCGCCTGCCCGACGAGGCCGCTGACGAGCCGGCGCTGCGCGACGCCATTGGCCTGCCCAGCGTGGCGGACCGGGTTCTAGGCACCCGCCCACAGTCGCTCCACAGTGTGGATCACGGGAAGACAGATTTCTTTTAGCCGATAGCCCAGGGCAGATGCAGGAGGCGAGCCTTTTCGCCTTCCCCTCTCCGCCAATTTGGTTGGCAGAACGGTGAGAAGCCACCCTACAAAGCGAAAGCCCAACATCCGCGCCAGGCGCTGGGTCGGACTTGGAGGTGATGCCACTCGCCTGCGATCGAGACGATCGACAACCCGGTCTTGCCATGGGATGCGTCGTTAACGGGCACCATTGCGCGGGACCACTGCACTGGGGCCTTCTGCAAGGCGATCGACGCCCATTACAGCAACTCCAGGTCACTACCGGACGGCGCATCTGCCACAGCAGGAGCGCTTTCCTTCAGATCATTGTCTTGCACGAGCCGCTGCCGTACGCGGCCGCTCGCGGGCCAGAACTTGATCTGGCGGGCACTCCGCCCCCCGGTGCTTTGTGCGACACAGGGGATACCTTCGTTTTCCAGATAGCTTAGCGCAAAAGCTGCATTGCGCTGGCCCACATCCGTAAGCCCACGCACAATCGCAGCCCCACCAAATAGTTTCGCCTCAAGCCGCTGCCTGTCTGCCCCGGCCTTCATCAGCGCATTGATCAAACGCTCCATTGCACCGGCCCCGGCGCTTTGCATGCCAATAGGCGAACCGGCATGATCGGGCAGCAGGATGTGGTTCATTCCACCGATCCGCAGCACCGGATCCCTAAGACAGGCCGCCACGCAAGAGCCCAGGATCGTGTGGATGACCGCGGCATCGTCGCGGCCAAGCGCCTGCTCGCCTTGGGCGATATAGACGCGTCCAGTGATCAAACCCTCAGGCGTCACGCGTTGCGCTCGCCAACCGGGCTTTTGCTGCACATCGCAAGGATCTCGGCGCCCAGCCGATCGAGGGGCACGTTGCGCTCGACCGCGCCGGCATTGCGTGCGGCGCGTGGCATTCCATCCACCACACTCGTTTCACCGCTCTGTGCAAGAGTGCGGGCCCCGAGGGTACGCAAATCCGCCATCGCCTCCGCCCCATCGCGCCCCATGCCGGTGAGCATCACCGCAAGCACCCGCTCGGCAAGCGGCTTTGCCGAGCGGAAGAGCACGTCTACCGACGGCACATAGAGATCCGTCCCGTCGCCCTGCAGAAGGGCGACACGCCCGGGGGCGAGGCCCGCGAGCGTCGCATGATGCTCGCCGCCTGGCGCGATCAGGATCTGCCCCTGTTCCATTCGCGACTCATCCGTTGCGAGGCACACTTTGGGGCGCATGCGTACGTTGAGCCGCGCCGCGAAACTGGCCAGGAACGGGCCGGGCATGTGCTGCGCGACGATCGTGGGCGGCGCGTTTTCGGGGAAGTGACAGAAGACGCGCTCAAGCGCATCGACACCGCCCGTCGAGCTGCCAATCAACACGATGCGCCCATTCCACCTGAAGCCCCCAAGCGGCGCCGGTGCCCGAGCGCCAGCCTGGGTTGCGGGCCGGGGCGCAATGGTGGCGTTGGAAGCGCTGTAAAGCGCGTCCAGAAAGCGTGTGCGTTGCAGCGGATCGCTTTGCAGGCGCGCACGATCCACACAATCAATGGCGCCGAGGGCAAGCGCGCGTACCGCATCAACGCTGTGCTCTCGTGTCCGGCTCGACACCATCACGACGGGCATGGGGCGCAGTCGCATCAGGTGTTCCAGAAAAACAAGCCCGTTCATACGTGGCATCTCAACATCAAGGGTGATGATGTCTGGGTTCGTGCGCTTGATCACTTCTCGCGCCTCGTAAGGATCGCCCGCCTCGCCGACCACGGTAAAGCGCGGATCCGCATCGATCGTGGCGCGCAACAGCGCCCGGATCGTGCGTGAGTCATCTACGATCACAACGTTGCGGGGGATATCGGATCCGTCCGTCATGCCGTCTCCCGCTTTGCCGTGTCGGGGCGCTCGGTCCTGGCTGCGAGCGTGCCACCATCGGCGCGGGCCAAAACAAGCACATAGCTTTCGGCGCGCAACGGGCCCTCCCCAACCCGGCAGAACAGCGCCTCGCGGCCATGCTTTTTGAAGCCCGGCGGTAGCAGCCAGAAAGTGGCTTGGGTGCCCTCCCCTTGCGTCATCGACGCCCAACTTGCGCTGAACGGATTGGCGGAGCCCGGCTTGAAGATCTCGTCCCACCGGCGGGCAACAGATGCCGCACTTTCGCTGTCCAGCCACTCAGAGAACAAGGCGTTTGCCTCGATGAGCCGGCCATCACTGGAAAATCTTGCAATCGGAAACTGCCCGCCGATCACGTCCATCAGAGATCTCATGCGGTGGCTTTCCGTCCTGTCAGACCATTCGACAACAAAGCCGGCAATGCTGTTTGCGGCATCGTTGACCACCGCCATGTTGAGCGTCAGGTGCGCCTCGCCAACGCGCAGAACGGTCTCGTGGTTTTCACCGCGGACGACCGCATCGCGCAGCCGGCCAGCACCCGGATAAAGGCTAGCGAGGTTTCGACCCGTCAGGGCATCCGGGTGAAACTTGCTTACTGTGCGGCCAAGCCTGATTTCATGGGCACGCATCAGCGCCTCGAGCGCTGCATTGACGTAGAGAATGGTAAGCCCGGCATCGACAAGCATCATCGGCGATGACGCGGCTTCGAAGGCCGCCCGCTTGAAGGCGTTTTCGCGGGCAACGCCTTCCGCTTCAAGCATCTTTGCCCGAAACTCGTCCAGTTCCCGGGCAATGGCACCAATTTCATCGCCACGCTGGCGATCCGGAATTGCTTCGAAGTAGCCGCCGTTGCCGACCTTGAACATGGCCGAACCAACGCGCCCCAGCGGCTTCGATACAGAACGTCCGATGATCACCCCGCCGAGCGTGATCGCGAGAAGTGCAAATGCCCCGTCGCGCACAAGCCGCGCGCGCAGGCTGTCGACAGTTCGCAGTACCTCTGAAGCAGGCTGTTCGGCCAAAACGCGCAGATCAAGCCCCGGGAACGGAACAGGTGCGATTGCGGCGATTGTCTCAGGGGCGCTTGAGCGGGCCAAGCCAACCACTTGCGCGGCTCTCGTGGCTAAGGCCTGCAACGCCAGCGGCGAGCTCGCCGTTGCCGCGGCGCCGGGAGATTGGCGTTCGCGTTGGGGCGGCTCATCCGGGCCCAGCACCTGAAGTGTGCCGGCACCGCCAAGATATTTCGAGCGCGCAATCTCCCCGTCAAGGCGATCGTCCCCAAGCCGAAAAATCACAACGCCTTCCAGGGTTCCGTGCGCAGTCTGTACAGGCGCCGCAAAGAATGCAGACTGTGTGCCGGACCCGGGGGGGTACTCGGAAAAGGCCGTCACGAGGCCCTCGGTGACCGGGCCCGCCGGTGGCGAACGGCCAACTTCAGCAGATTGGGCCTCGGCAACAACCCTGAGAGCCTGCCCAAAAGCACGCCCAATCCCGGTTGCTGCCAAGCTGAAGGCACCCACGTTCAGCCCGAAGCTGTCACGCTTGGCCGCCGAGTAAACGACCCAACCATCCGGCGAGACGATATACAGATCGGCGTAATCTTTCGACTGGCGGTGGCTCAGGAGGAAGCCATTGAAGTTGCGATGGGCAAATCCGTAGGTGGATTTGTCGGCGAGGGCCCCGACAATTTCCGCAGTGCCAACATTGCGCTGCAGAGAGCCAAGATAACGGCGCCTGATCGTGTTTTCCGGGCCCCCGCCCTGCAATCGCCACCCGGTAACGAACGCACGAGTAGCGTTTACGACTGTTGGATTTTGTGAGAACAACAGCAGGTCATCCTGCATGATCGCGAGATCGCGCGCCACGTCAGAGGCGCTGGCGCGGGCCGTTGTTGCCAAACGCTCCCGCCCGGCATCCAGCACAATGGTTTTGGCATTTGAAAGGGCGATGTACTCGGCCGCAAGAAGGGAAAACGCGCCGAAAAACGCCATTGCAAGCGGAAGCTTTACGCTGATCTTGAGATGTCGCAGCACGAAAAACAGCCCAGGGGTCACCCAGCCACAGGATGGGTGATAGGCGTGAAAAAAGGGTTAGATTGCGAGGGGTTTACGAAATACGGTCAAACGAGCCTGCTGCTGCGCGCTGCCAGCGCTCAAGATAGCCGCCGCCTGCCTCTTCCCCCCGCAACAAAAATCCTTCGGGCAAGTAGCCGAAGACATCGCTCGCCTCGGCCATCTCACCGCTCGTTTCCCGCTGCATGAAGTGATAGGGTAAAAAACTGCACGGATCATCGAGCCCTGCAGCCCCAGCCATTTCCGCAAGTGCTTTCAACGTGTTGCGGTGGAAGTTTGCAACCCGTTGCGCCTTGTCGCCAACATCGAGTGCCCGCATGCGAAGTGGGTCCTGCGTGGCCACGCCGACCGGGCAGTGGTTGGTATGGCAGGCTTGCGCCTGAATGCAGCCGATCGAAAACATGAAACCACGCGCCGAGTTTGCCCAATCGGCCCCGATCGCGAGCACGCGCGCGATATCGAAAGCCGAAACGAGCTTACCCGCCGCGCCGATTTTTACCTGATCTCGGATGCCGGCACCGCGCAGCGTGTTATGGACAAAGGTGAGCCCCTCGATCAGGGGCATACCGACATGGTTGGCAAACTCCAGCGGTGCAGCACCTGTTCCACCTTCCTTTCCGTCAACAACGATAAAGTCTGGAACTACAGAGGTTTCAATCATGGCTTTGACAATACACATGAACTCACGCCGATGGCCGATACACAGCTTGAAGCCGACTGGCTTGCCGCCCGAGCGCTCCCGCAAAAGGCCAATGAATTCCATCATCTCGATCGGTGTCGAAAACGCGCTGTGGGCAGCCGGTGATACGCAATCCACCCCCATCGGCACGCCCCGTGCCTCAGCTATTTCAGGCGTGATTTTTGAGGCGGGCAGCACCCCGCCATGGCCGGGCTTGGCACCTTGGCTGAGCTTGAGCTCGACCATCTTAACCTGGTCAAGGGCGGCGGTTTCTGCAAAGCGCGCCGGGTCAAACGCGCCATCCGGGGTGCGTGCGCCGAAGTAGCCCGAACCGATCTCATAGATGAGGTCGCCTCCACCAGCCTTGTGGTAACGGCTCACCCCGCCTTCCCCGGTGTCATGGGCGAAGCCGCCCATTTTCGCGCCTTTGTTCAGCGCAAGGATCGCGTTTGACGACAGTGAACCGAAGCTCATCGCGGAGACGTTGTAGAGCGAGGCGGAATAGGGACGAACACAATTCGGGCCACCGATGGTGACGCGCAGGTCGTCAAGTTCCAGATGTTTGGGTGCAACAGAGTGGGTAAGCCACGCATAGCCCGCATCATAGACGCGTTCGCGGGTGCCGAAGGGCCGTTTATCTTCCACGCCCTTCGCACGCTGGTAAACGAGGCTGCGCTCATCGCGCGAAAACGGTTCTTCATCCTGATCGCTTTCGATCAGGTATTGGCGAATCTCAGGCCGAATGCCTTCGAAGATAAAGCGCATGTGGCCAAGGATGGGATAATTGCGCAAGATCGCGTGCCGGGTTTGGGTCACATCGTAGATCCCAACCACCGTGAGCGCGGCGAAAACAACGACGGGCAGCCAAAACCATGTGCTAAATGTGAGAAGTGCGAGGCAAAGTACTGTCAAAACTGCACTAATTGCCAGCGCCGCATAGCGCTCAAGTGAACCGATCCGTTCCATGCTGCGCCTTTCGCGTTGCCGGCCGATACCGGCACTAGAACGCGCGTAAGGGCCCCGCGCAAGGGCGCCACCGTCGCGCCACACGCGCCTGTGTCAGCGCGTTACAGAAATGGGAAGGTCAAAGCGGCCCTCGGCCCCTGAGAGGCCCGGTGGCGCGGCGTCTATGGCGGGCGCCTGAACAACGGCGGGCGGCATAACGGCAGCACCGGGCGCAGGCGCGGTGAAATCTTGCGTGACCACCTGTATGACAGCGGGGCGTGCAACAGGCGCCCAGGCTGCCCTAGGGGGCTGGTCCACCGCGGCGGGAATACGAAGCAGCGTCGCTTCGGGATGCGGCACCGCAGGCGCGGCCGTTATAGCGAGGGGCGAGGGCGCGGTGATGGCGGGCTGCGCCGCGGGCTTGTTAAGGGAAACCAAAGCCTGAGGCGCCCGTCGCCACTCAGCCACGCGCATCGGCAAACCAGGCACAGCCGCGGCAACGCTCATGGGTTCAAATGTGCCCACCGCATCCCGTTCAAGCCCGCTCGTGCCAACGCGAAGCAGAGCAAACAAGCCCGCATGCACCGCGGCGGCCAAGCCCAGAAACACGGCCACTTCTACGAGCCGGCTCACTGCGCCACCGCCACAAGAGTGACCTCACTCACCCCAAGTGCGGCGAGCCGCGGCAGAATGCCGGCGAGTTGCCTTGCGTCGAGCGCCGCATCGGCGCGGATTTCGAGCGGCGCAGCCTGGTCGCGGGCCGCAATTGCGTCAAAGACCACGCTGCCTTCAAGCCCGGCATAGAACACCCGCCCATCGGCAGCGATGAAAAGCGCGTCCGGTGCCGCGGCAGCGGACGTGGCCGCCGCCCCGGGCAACGCAAGGTCAACCGGCGGCACCGGGGCGATGGTGACCGTCAGGAGGAAAAACATCAGCAGAAGAAACGCCAAGTTGATCATTGGTAGAATAGCGAGGGCGCGCCGCGACGGACTTTGGGGCTCGGTAAAGCGCATTACTCCGCCTCCAACACTGCAACATTCGCATGCCCCGCGTCGTGCAACGCATCGACGACGTCCACGAGGCCTCGCAAGGGAACGCCCTGTTGGGGCACGACGACAATCAAATCAGAGGGCCCTGCGGTCAGCGGGGCCAGCGCGCCAGGCAGCATATCTGGCTCAAGGGAGATGCCGTTCAGGCGCAATCCATCCGGTGCGACCTCTATCAGGCGCGGTGGGCCCTCGTAGTTTCCCGCGCCGCCGGCCAACTGAACTGGGAGCGCCTGCTCGACACCAAAACGCGAGAAAACCACGAAGAAGATCAAGAGCAAGAAAACGACGTCAACCAAGGGCGTCAGATTAGGGCGCCGTGCCGGGCGGGTGGATCTAAAATCGAACATCACTGTGCCGCGCGCCCCGGCGCCGCAAATTGCCTCGGCCCGCGGGCGAAAACGCGGGTTGCGATATCCTCAAGATCGGACTGCACCGTCTCTGCCACCCCTTCAAACCACGCCAACGCCATCGAAACGGGGATCGCCACTGCCAAACCTGCCGCTGTTGTAAGAAGCGCTTCCCAGATCCCGCCTGCCAAAACACCGGGATCGGCGCGTGGCCCGGCGGACTGAAGGGCCTGAAACGCATCGATCATGCCTAGAACCGTACCGAAAAGGCCCACGAGCGGCGCGATGGCCGCCACAAGCTCCAGCGCCCGGAAACCCGCACGCACTTGGCGCAATTCGGCGCGCCCAAGGCGCGCCATTTCCTCGCGCGCGCTTTCGTCAGAGAGGGCAGCATCGCGACGAAGCCCAATTGCGGCGCGCGCGATACGCGGGCGGATGCCCCGCCGGCCCTGCAAAAGTGCATCCGCGCCCCGCAAATCGCCTGCCGCCCAGGCGGCAAGCGCAGCTTCCGGCGGCTGGTTCCACGCCCCAGCAAGAGCGAGGCGCCAGATCTTCCAAAGAATAATGGCAAGTGCACTGACAGATAGCGCCGCGATCACCCACAGCGCCGGGCCGCCCCGTATCAGGAACTCCGTCAGCCCATCCATAAGGCCCCTACCCCACGCCGTTTCTACCATATGGCCGCGCAGTTGGTCGCGGCGTTCGCGAGCCACTGCGGAATTCAGAGCGCAGCCTAACGACACTACCAGCGGATTTGCGACATTGCCCGTCGCCCCGCCGGAACGGCCCGGATTGCCCCCCAGCCGGGCCAATCGCACGCCTCGTCACGGCTACCGCTTTCGCGCCCGGCGACGCAAGATTGTTATCCGACCCCACCGCAACCACGGCATTTCGCGCAACAATCCGGCAAATTACAGTGGTAGAGGGAGTGATTTTGGCAAAATCTACGCGCACCAGCCGAACAACAAGCCGCCCATTTCCGCGTCAGTCCCAACACCGGCACCGCCAGTTTACCCCGCAGTGGAATCACCCAGCGCCTCTGCGCGCCATAGAAAGGCGCGGTTTACAGGGCTGTGCGGGCGCAAGGCCAAGCGTTCCCGGGCAAGCGCGGCGGCCGCACCCGCAAATCCGCCGCGGATTGCGGCCTCTGTCAACGTCCAGTCGATTACATCGCGTTGCGCGTGGCTGCCGCCGAAGCGACCCGCGATCGCGCGCGCCGGGTGCAGCAGATCCACCGCCCGCGCGTGGTCACCCCGCCAGAACGCATCAAAGCCTTCGATAAGCGCAACGCCGGTTTCACGGGCCCAGAGGGCTACCTCGCCGCCCGCGGCAGACGTCAACGCATCTAGCGTCGCCTCTAGCTCCCCCCGCCGGCCAGACGCGATCCACGCCATGGCGGCGTGCCAGTCATTGAAGGGGTAGCCTGTGGTTGGCACATGGGGCTCCCAAGCTCGCGCAAGCGCCTCCCAGCGGTCAGACGGATCTGTGCCCCCAAGGGTCAGCCGCCACAACAGGGCCGAGGCATCGAGAAGGTTGAGCGCCAGCGTCCCCTGCCCTGCGATTTCACTGTCGTATACGCGAAGCGCAGCGGCAGGCTCGCCAAGCTCAAGGTAACAAAGCGCCTTGTGCCACCAGTTATGCACCTGGAAGAAGCTCGCCTGATCGGCCCAGTGCTCTGCGCGATCCTCCATCCACGCCACGCCTTCTTCGGCGCGGCCCTCCATCTCCAGCACATGGGCCACCGCATGATGGGCCCAACTGTCTCGCGGATCGCGCGCGACCGCCTCGCGTCCGGCAGCCTCGGCGCGCGCGTAATCCCCGGCCTCTTCAAGCCCGAACGCATACATGCCGAGCACAATGGAATGGCCCGGCGTCTCATCGCCCCAGGCCGGAAGCGCGCGGGCGATCCGGTCGCGCAGTCCCCTCGCGTCTCCACGGAAGAAATCCATGTTATGGCCGGACTGGAGCGCCACGATATCCCGCGGATGTTCCATTGAAACACGGTCAAGCGCGACGGCGGCAGCCGTCCAGTTTCCGGCCACAAGCTCAGCGAGCGCGGCGGCATGACCGCGCTCGCGCGCATTCATGGGGCAGGCCCGCGCTGCACTTAGTGCGTCTTCCGCCATGCGCGTGGCCGCAACTTCGGTTGTTAGCGCGAAAAGATGCGCCTTGGTGAGATGCGCCATTGCAAAGCCAGGCGCCTCGGCGATTGCGGTGTCCAAGAGTGCGATCGGATCACCTCGAAACACGTTGAATGCCGCAACCGCCGCGTCAAAAGCGGCGGCCGCCGGCGGTGTCGCGCCACTCAGCGCATTGCCTTGTGCGTCGGTCAGTGCAGGCATGGAACCCTCATCACGCCACCAGCCTGCCCGAAGCCACGCATTCTGCCAAGACAGCGGTGGCCCGGCCTTTCGATTTGGCACCGCGGATCCTATCTGCACGGTGTGATGGCGACCTCAGTGGCCCAGTTGAGCAGATCGGCGGCAGATACGGTTCCCGCTGCGCTATGGTGCGCGGCTGCGGCGCTCTTTCTGCCCCTTTTCTTGGTAAAGAGCCTGCTCGCCGCGGAGCTCGAACTGTTTGGTGATGGTGCGTTTTACTGGCTTGAAGCTCAGTATCCGGCGCTCTCCTACAGCGATGTGCCCTTCCTGACGCCCGCCCTCGTCGCGATAGGAACGGAAGTGGCCGGCAACACCCCCTTTGGCGTGCGCTGGCCGTTCTTGGCTGTGGGCAGCCTGCTGCCATTGGCTGTGTACTGGGTGGCGCGGCCGCTCACCGGCCGGCGTGACGCGGTGCTGGCCGCGATGTTTTCGATGCTCATCCCCGTCCCCGCACTTCTGGGTCTGCTGGCGATCCCCGATGTGCCGCTTCTTCTATTGCAGGTGCTGTGCTTCGGCGCGCTTGAGCGGGCGGTGCGGCAAGAGAGCCTTGGCTGGTGGGTGGTCACAGGGCTCATCGCCGCGCTGGCGCTCAACGCGCACTACCGGTTTGCTTTTTTTGGCCTCGGAGCGCTTCTCTTCATGCTGACCGCGAGATCAGGGCGCGCGATGCTCGTAACTCCCGCGCCGTGGGTCGCCTTAGCCCTTGCGGGCTTCGGGGCGCTGCCCGTCCTGTGGTTCAACATCTCCAACGATCTTGCCGGCGTCGCGTTCCACTTCGTTGATCGGCATCCCTGGCAATTCAATCCCGAGGGCCTTCTCTACCTTTTTGAGCAGGCTGTTTGGGTTACGCCGCTGCTTTTTGCGGCTTTCGCCGCCGCGCTCTGGCGCGTCACGGAGAAGGCCATGGCCGGGGATCCCCCCGCGCACCTCGCCGCGGCGATGGCGTTTGCCTACCTTGCGCCCTTTACTGCTCTCAGCCCCTGGGCCGTGGCGGGCAACACAACTACCGGGCATTGGGCGATCTTCGCCTATGTTGCCCTGCTTCCGTGGCTCCCCGGCACGCTACGCGCCATCAAGGCGCGCGGCCCGGGTGGGCGCGTCTTCGCCTGGTCCGTCCCGGCCTCAGCAGCCGCTCTCCTGTTCCTTGCCCTCAAAAGCATCACGCTCACAGCGTTCTACGAACGGGTACCGACGGCCCTGCGCGGGTTCGCAACCGACAAGCTTTCGGGGTGGGAGCAACTTGCCGATGATATTGAGCGCCGCCTGGTAGCGACACCAGAGGCGGGCGGCACGATCGTCACGAACCGCTATGATACGGCCGCGCAGATCGCTTTCTGGCTGGAACGCCCTAGCGGGATTTACAACATCGATGACCTCAAGATCTTTCGCAGAGGCCGCGCCGCTCAGCGCGCGATCTGGGGCTTCGATATCGCCGGGCTTCGGCGCGACAGGCCCGGCGGCGCGGCGTTCATCGTTATCGAGGGTCACGATCCACCCGGAGCCCTTGGCCCATTTTGCGAGCTCTTTGACGAGGTGCGCCCGCTTGGCCGTTTTTCCCTGTTCGAAGGCGAGCGGCGCTACGGCTACTACCTCGGTCTCGGGCTGCGGGACAAGGCGGGGGCGCCAGGGGTGTGCATTCGGTAGGTCTGCTGTGGAGCCAATGCTCCCGCAGCATCTATGAAAAACACCCACCGCGTAGCGCTACTTTGGAAAAATGCGGCTCGGCGTTCCTGCAAAGCCCCGGTGGTGGGTGATGAGAGACTCGAACTCCCGACATCTTCGGTGTAAACGAAGCGCTCTACCAACTGAGCTAATCACCCGAACCGTCAGCGTTTTAGATGAAGTTGGCAGGGGCGTGCAACCCTTCACCCAAGGGTGCGATGCCGCCTATCCTCAACAACATGCACAACGCCCTGGCCCCCAGGCAAATCGCCCAGCGCTGCGCCTGGCTGCCCCATGGCAGTGGCGCG
>JBCCRC010000029.1:0-38984 GCA_039208375.1 Pseudomonadota bacterium
GGCAAGAGCTCCAAATGGGTAAAGCCCATCTCGGCGGCATAGCCCACCAACTCATCCGCCGCTTCCTTGTAGGAAAGCGGGCGGTTGCCCTCTCCGCCCCTCCGGCGCCAGGAGCCCAGATGCACCTCATAAACACTTATCGGCGCAGTACGGGCGTTGCGGCCCGCGCGGGATGTCATCCACGCCTCGTCATGCCAGCCGTAGCCCGCGATATCGCGCACGATACTCGCCGTCGCAGGCGGGTGTTCGGCCCCAAACCCAACTGGATCCGCCTTCAGCGGAAGCAGCGTGCCATCCGAAGCCGTGATCTGAAACTTGTAAGGCGCACCTTCCCCTGAACCCGGCACGAAGGTTTCCCACACCCCCGTGGCCCCCCGACGGCGCATGCCGTGGCGGCGCCCATCCCAGTAGTTGAACGGGCCGACAACCGCGACGCGGCGTGCATTTGGGGCCCAGACGGCGAAATGTGTGCCCAGCACCCCCTCGTGCTCGATCACATGGGCGCCAAGTGCGCGCCAGAGCCGTTGATGCGTACCCTCGCCGAGCAGGTATTCGTCGATCTCACCCAACACCGGGCCAAACCGGAAGGGATCGTCATATTCCCATTCCGCGCCCGCCCCTTGGCCCTTAAGCCGGTAGGCGCCGCGCTTGGCAACAGGCCCGGCAAACAGGCCCGGCGCATCAGGCACTGGGGAAAGTGCGTGCTCGGCGCCAGCCGCCACTGCAAAAAGCGCCTCGGCGCCCGGATCGAAGGCGATCACGCAGGGTTGCCCCGCACGCATGTGCAGCCCCAGCACCGAGAAAGGATCATTGTGCACGCCCTCGATGATGCAGCGCGCCGCATCCGGCGCGATCAGTTGGGCGGTGTCTTCGGCGGCAGCGGGCGTCTTCATTGCCCCCGAAGCTAACAAGCTTCAGCGAAGACGCAAACTACTCCGCAGCGCGGTCTTCCATCGCCGAAGCGATATCGGCGTTCCAGACGTCGTTCAGGTAGCCCCGGATCGTGCGGTCTGACGAAAACCACCCACTGCGCGCGGTGTTGTGGGCGGCCATTGCCGCCCATCCTGGCGCATCGGCAAACGCCCGATCAACCTCGCGCTGCGCACGCCAGTAATCGGCAAAATCCGACGAGATCAGGAAGTAGTCTGGCCCCGATACGTTGTCGGCGATTCCCGCGAACAGCCCGGGCTGATCCGGCGAAAATGTACCATCCCTTAAGGTCGCGATCGCGCGCCCCAACTTCGGTTCTGCCGCGATAGCCTTCGCGGCATGGTTGGGCACGTTGCGGCGCTTGATCACCTCATCCGCCGTCATCCCGAAGAGAAAGAAGTTTTCCGCGCCAACCCGTTCTCGAATTTCCACGTTGGCGCCATCGAGCGTTCCGATCGTCAACGCCCCGTTCATCGCGAATTTCATGTTTCCTGTGCCGGAAGCTTCTTTGCCGGCAGTGGAGATCTGCTCCGAAAGATCGGAAGCCGGGATCAGACGCTCGGCCAGCGTGACATTGTAGTTCGGTGCGAAAATCACCTTCAGGTACGGCGACGTCACCGGATCAGCATTGATTTTGGCCGCAACCGAATTGATGAGGTGAATAATCTCTTTGGCAAACACATAGCCCGGTGCCGCCTTGCCCGCGAAGATCTTTACCCGTGGCGGCCAGCCTGCATCGGGATTATCCCGGATCTCCTGCCACAGCGCGATCGCTTCCAGGATATTCAGGTGCTGGCGCTTGTACTCATGCATCCGCTTGATCTGCACATCAAAGATCGCGCGGGGATCGGCAGAGAAGCCAAACTCCGTCGACAGCCAGTTCGAAAGCTCTGATTTATTCGCAGCCTTGATCTCGGCATAGCGCTCGAGAAAGCCGGGATCCTTCACCGCAGGATCAAGCTCCGCCAGCCGCTCGGCATCGCCAATCCAATCCGGCCCGATCGTTTCGGTGATCAGCTTGGCAAGGCGCGGGTTGCAGCCCAGAACCCAACGTCGCGGCGTAACTCCGTTCGTCTGGCTGACGATCCGATCCGGGTGCAGCGTGTGAAGCTCGTTGAACACCGTCTTCTTCATTAGCTCGGTATGCAACGCGGATACGCCGTTCACCTTGTGCGCCATGATGAACGAAAGCTCGCCCATATTGATCTGCCCATTGTCGCGGATCGCCACGGCGCGGCTGGGGTATTGCTTGGCGTGGTTGCCATCGATCATCTCGATAATTTGCACGTGGCGCGGTAAGAGCCCGCGCATCAAGTCTTCCGGCCAGCGCTCCAATGCCTCGGGCAAAAGCGTATGGTTTGTGTAACTCAGGCAGTAGCGCGCGGTATCGACCGCGTCTTCGAACGCCATGCCCCGTTCATCAAGGAGGATACGCACAAGTTCCGGCCCTGCGATTGCCGGGTGGGTATCATTCAGCTGGATAGCGACCTTCGTCGGCAGTTCCCGCAAATCGTGATAGGCCGTCTCAAACCGACGAATGATGTCGTGCAGCGAGGCGGCCGTGAAAAAGTACTCCTGCTTCAAACGAAGGGCCTTACCCTCGGTCGTGGTATCGTCGGGGTAAAGCACGCGGCTGATCGTGCGTGCGAGCGCCTCTGGCGCTGCCGCTGCCGCGTAATCCCCGCGATTGAAGCGGTCCAGATCAAAGAGCTGCGTTGGTTGCGAGGCCCACAGGCGCAACGTGTTCGCCCAATGCCCCTTCCACCCCACAATCGGCGTGTCATGGCCCTCAGCCACCACCGTTTCCGAAGGTCGCCAGACCCCCCGCACGCCTTTCACATGCACGTGGCCGCCGAACCCGATTTCAAACGCCGCTTCAGGGCGAATGAACTCCCACGGGTTCATCTGGCGCAGCCAGTCCTCAGGCTCCTCAACCTGACGGCCGCCCTCGAACCGCTGGCGAAAGAGCCCATGCTCATACCGGATACCGTACCCGTAGGCGGGCACGCCAAGCGTGGCGAGGCTTTCCATGAAACAGGCCGCCAGCCGGCCTAGGCCACCATTGCCCAGCGCCGCGTCGGGCTCGTTCCCCACAATCGCCTTAAGGTCGAGGCCGAGGTCGTGCAGCGCATCATGCGCCACGTCCATCAGCCGAAGGTTAGAAATCGCGTCTTCCAGCAAACGGCCGACGAGGAATTCCATCGAGAGGTAGTAGACGCGCTTCTCGTGTCCGTCATACGTCGCTTTGGTCGAAGCGACCCAGCGATCAACAATCTGGTCGCGCACTGCCATCGTCAGCGCCAAACGCCAATCATATGTACTTGCGTGCTGCTCATCCTTGCCGATGGCGTATTTCAGATGGCGCAGAACGCTGGTGCGAAATTCTGCTGGCGTCATGTTACCCGTATCCGACTGGCACCGGCCCCAAGCCCGGTAGGCATGGCTTACGCCGATGGCGCGCGCTTGTCACACCGCAAGTGTGGCGTGAACCGCTTTTGTCCATCGATCCACCTTCAATGCCCGCAATTCGGGCGCCATTTGTGGCGTGAACTGGCGTTCTCGCGCCCACGTTTGCGCGAATCCCTGCTGATCGGGGTAAACACCCGCGCGCATTCCCGCTAGCCAAGCGGCACCCAGAGCCGTTGTTTCGAGAACCTCGGGGCGGTCCACCGGTGCGCCAAGAATGTCGGAGAGAAACTGCATCGTCCAGTCGCTGGCCGTCATCCCACCATCCACCCGCAGCACGTTATCCCCGGTGCCACCCGGCACATCAGCCTTCATTGCCTCCAGCAGATCTCGGGTCTGATACCCCACGCTTTCCAGGGCGGCGCGCGCAAGTTCCGCGGGCCCCGAGTTGCGGGTGAGGCCAAAGGTGGCCCCCCGGCATTCGGCATTCCAGTACGGCGCGCCAAGCCCGGTGAAGGCAGGCACGAGCACCACATCCTGCTGCGGGTCGGCGGCCTCCGCCAGCGCCTGGGTTTCGCCCGCCTCCCGAATGATCTTCAGCCCGTCGCGCAGCCACTGCACCACCGCGCCCGCTATGAAAATCGAGCCTTCAAGCGCATAGGTGCGCGTTCCGTCAAGCTGGTAGGCGATGGTGGTGAGCAGGCGGTTTGAGGAGGCAACCGGCGTCTCCCCGGTATTGAGCAGGGCAAAACAGCCTGTCCCATACGTCGATTTCAGCATCCCCGGCTTAAAACAGGCCTGCCCCAACGTGGCAGCCTGCTGATCACCCGCAACCCCGTAGATCGGGATCTCGCGGCCGAACAGATCGGCCCGCGTCATCCCGAAATCGGAGGCGCAATCGCGCACCTCCGGCAGCATGGCCATCGGGATGTTTAGAAGGCGGCACACCTCTTCATCCCACCGGCCTTCGCGGATGTTGAAAAGCAGCGTGCGGGCGGCATTGGTGGCATCAGTCACATGCGTCCTGCCACCGGTCATCCGCCAGATGAGGTAGCTGTCGACCGTGCCGAAAAGAAGCTCGCCTTTGTCGGCACGCGCGCGGGCGCCCTCAACGTGCTCCAGGATGTAGGCGAGTTTGGTGCCCGAGAAATAGGGGTCGAGGAGTAGGCCCGTACGCTCTGTCACCATCGGCTCATGGCCTGCGGCGCGCAGCTCGGCGCAAAGCGGCGCGGTGCGCCGATCCTGCCAAACGATGGCATTGTGCACCGGCTTGCCCGTGTCGCGTTCCCACACGAGCGTGGTTTCGCGTTGGTTGGTGATTCCGATAGCGGCAATCTCGCCCGCATCGATTGCGGCACGTTCAATTACTTCGCGACAGGTGCCGGCAGTGGTGGACCATAGGTCTGACGGGTCGTGCTCCACCCACCCTGAGTTCGGGAAATACTGCGGAAATTCTTCTTGTGCGACGGCGGCGATCTTCATTGCCTTGTCGAATAGAATGGCGCGGCTCGATGTCGTGCCCTGATCAATCGCCAGAATATAGGTCATCCACTATCCTCCCTGCCGGTGGGCCCGGCGTGTTTTTTGTCTGCCCACGTATTACCCCGCGCGCACTTAAGCGCAACGGAGCGGCGCCTGTGCCATCGGGCAACAGTGTGCCGATCTTGCAACGCGGTGCCGTGCATAGAGTCCGGGCATGCACCAAACGGCCAGCCTTGTGATATGTGTTTGGTGTTGGTGATGGTGCGCTGGTTTCGGGCGCGGTCTCAGACACTCCGGACCTTAGCGTTTCAACACCTCCGTGTTTCCATGGCCATTGGCCATGCATATGGTTCCTCCCTGACTGGACAGGCCGCACTTCGGTGCGGCTTTTTTTTACCCTGCAAGTGGCATGATCAGATCGGCCCCGCTTGCGCGGTTGGAGTTCACTGCGGGATCCACGCGATGGAATACGAAAGCGTCGTCCGGCGCAGGCCGCATCAAGGTGGCCGCTCCTTTTCCCACCTCTCCCAGCCAGAGCGGCCAATCCTCTGGCGCAATCGAAACGGGCATGCGGTGGTGGATCGACGACATCGCCGCGTTGGCTTGCGTCGTGACAATTGCACAGGTCGTGTACCGCTCTTCACCGCGCTCCCACACCTGCCAGACACCCGCAAAGGCGATTGGCGCATCATTCGCGCGGTGAATGTACCACGGCAGCCGATTGCCCTCGGCATCCTTTGTCCATTCATAGAACCCGGTAGCAGGGATCAGGCAGCGGCGCTCGCGGCACGCGGCGCGGAAGGCTGGTTTTCCGGCAATTGTTTCAGAACGCGCGTTGATCAGAAGCGGCCCGTCATTCGGCGCCTTGTACCAATGGGGAAGGAACCCCCAGCGCATCGCCACAAGGCGTCGTGCCTCACCCGGCACGACCACATGCACGCTATTGGTAGGGCAGACGTTGAAATTGGGAATGTCGGGAAGATCGTTCGCCGGCACGGCCTCGAAAAGCTGCGCCATGGCATCGGGCGGGAGGGTGATCGCAAACCGGCCGCACATCGGGGGAACGGCGGGCGCCGGAGCGCCCGCCTTTTGCGTTACTGCTGGGTTATGCGCCCATCCGTGTACGGCTCGTAGCTGCTGCCCTTGGCCGCCATGAAATCTGCAACGACAAGCTCAAGACCTGGCCCAAAATCGTAGGCGTTCATGCCCTCTTCGAACATCGCATACCCGTCACCGCCATTGCGCATGTAGTTGTTGGTGACAACGCCATAGGTGGCGGCAGGGTCAATCGGCGCAAATGCATCGCCATCGGCCACCATGACTTCCACGATCCGGCTGCCCGGCTCTGCAGCGGCATCCCAAGTGTATTTCATGCCAGACACCTGCGGGAAGCGGCCTGCGCCCTCCTCCACCTGGCTCACACCATTTTCAAGCGCATCGATGATCTGCTGGCCGGTGGCCTCAAACGTGGCGAGCGTGTTCTGAAATGGCAGCACCGTCAGGATCTCGCCCATCGTCACCTCGCCCTCATCGATGGACGCCCGCAGGCCGCCGCCGTTTTGGATTGCAAGCGTGATGCCCTGATCCTTCACCCGGTCCAGCATGGCATCGGCCACGAGATTACCCATCTCGCATTCGACGGCGCGGCAACTCTCACGCTCGCCATCGATTGGCGCGGCCGAACTGGCGACGACGGTATTCTTCAGTTCTTCGATGGGGCCAGCCAACTCGGCAACCCGCGCAACGATTCCCGCATCCTCTTCGACCGAAGCATCAAGCACGATCGTGTCACCCTCGGCGTAGACGAGATTGCCCGCGTCATCGAAGGTCAGCTCAAGGTGGCCAACGTATTTCGAATAGGCATAGGCTTGGACGACCGGCACCAGTGTTCCGTCCTCCTGGCTCACCCAGGTGGGATAGGCCCCGGCACGATCCGGATCCGACGCGCTGAGATAGGTGTGCGAATGGCCGCCGACGATAGCATCGATCCCCGGCACAGCCTCGGCAATTGCCACGTCTTTCGGCAAACCCACGTGGTTAAGTGCGATGATTTTTGTCACGCCGTCGGCCGTGAGCGCCTCAACGTCTGCCGCCAGTGCATCAATCTCGTCCTGAAAGATCACGGCATCGCCGGGGGACGAGGTTTCTACGGTATCGGTGGCCAGCGCAGAAATGATGCCAATCTTCTCGCCACCCACTTCGAGCACTAAGTGGTCTTCCACCAGCCCGTTCAGAACGTTTGATTGCGAAAGGTCAAGGTTGCCTGAGATTACCGGGAATTCGACCGCGTTGACAAACTCTGCCAGCTTTTCCGGCCCGTCATCGAACTCGTGGTTCCCAACCGCCATAGCATCAAACCCGATAACGTTCATGAACTCGGCTTCCACCTCACCCTTGTAGGTGGTGTACATCATCGAGCCCTGGAACTGATCGCCCGCGTCGAGCACGATCACATTCTCGCCCGCCGCCGTCAGCTCATCGCGCAATTCGTTGATCTTGGTCGCAACGCGGGCGACGCCGCCGAAGCACTTGCCCTCGGCATTGTCTTCCGCCGAGCAAGTGGAATCGAAGCGGTTGATCGGTTCGATCCGGCTGTGCAGATCGTTGATATGAAGAATGTGCAGTGTGTACTCCGCCGAGGCCGCGCCAGCGGTAACGGCGAGTGCGGCAGCCGAGGTCATCAGGCGTGCGAGCATGGTTGGTGGTCTCCCCAAGATGGTTCTTGTCGATTTGGTAAACGTTTTATGACGCCCACCGTGCCGGAGCCGCGCGGGAGTGTCAAAGCCCTCGGCACGTAGGTTTGCCGAGCCGTGTAACGAACGTTTGACAGCAGATGCGGGGCTTGACCAAAGGTGCGGGCCGCGCCATGCGCAGGGCCATGCAAATCTACAAGATCCTGCGCCCGGAAGAATGGCGTGTTCTGATGGAGGCGGGCGAAACGCAAGGCGCGCCCATCGACCTAACTGATGGCTTCATTCATTTCTCAACTGCCGAACAAGTTGCTGAGACGGCGACAAGGCACTTTGCAGGCCTCGCCGATCTCTATTTGGCGGCGGCGGCCGCCGAACCGCTGGGCGACGCCCTGAGATGGGAGCCATCGCGCGGCGGCGCGCTTTTTCCGCATCTTTATCGCCCACTGCGGTTGGCCGATCTGATCTGGGTGCGACCGATGCGCTTCGATGCATTACCGGGCGGAGTGGCATGACCCTTGCCGAACGCATCACGCTGCCGCTCCTGCGCCAGGTGGATCCCGAGCGCGCCCACGCACTGGCACTCAAGGGGCTCACTCTGGGGCTCACACCGCGTGCGGGGCCGGTCACGAGCGATCGCCTTTGCGTAGAGCTTGCGGGCCTGACACTGCCGAACCCGGTGGGCCTTGCAGCAGGGTTCGACAAGAATGCCGAGGCGCTGGCGCCGCTGATGCGTGCGGGCTTCGGCTTTCTCGAGGTCGGCGCGGCCACGCCGCTCGCCCAGCCCGGCAACCCGAAGCCAAGGCTCTTTAGGCTGGCCGAGGATCGCGCCGCGATCAACCGCTTCGGCTTCAACAATGACGGCGCAGAAGCGATCAGAATTCGGCTTGCCATGCGGCCGTCAGGAATACCCGTTGGCCTTAACCTTGGCGCCAACAAGGATAGCGCGGATCGTGCCGCCGATTTCGCGGATGTGCTCACCACCTGCGGCGCAGACGTGGATTTCGCGACCGTCAATGTGTCTTCTCCGAACACCGAACGGTTGCGCGACCTTCAAGGCCGCGCAGCCCTGTCGGCCTTGCTCGATGGCGTCCTATCGGCGAATGCGGCACTTACGCGCCCCGTTCCGATTTTTCTCAAGATCGCGCCGGATCTCGATACGGGCGAACTGCGCGACATCGCGGAGTTGGCTGGCGAGAAGGCGCTGGCGGGCATCATTGCAACGAACACCACCCTGTCGCGCGAGGGCCTGCAGAGCGGGCACGCAGGCGAAGCGGGCGGGCTTTCCGGCGCGCCGCTCTTCGAGCGCTCGACTCGCGTGCTGGCGCACCTGTCGCAAATAACTGAGGGCCGGGTGCCGCTGATCGGCGTCGGCGGCGTCGGCTCGCCCGAACAGGCGTTCGCAAAGATCGCAGCGGGCGCCTCTGCCGTACAGCTCTATACGGCAATGGTCTACGAAGGTCTCTCGCTGGCTCCGAGGATTGCACACGGGCTAGACGCGCTTTTGGCCGCTCGCGGGTTCTCATCTATAAAGTACGCCGTGGGATCCGAGCGAGATCGCTGGGCCTAACGGCAAGCGGCGCGTTCCAGCGCAGGGTAGCGCAGGCCGAGGGTAATGCCGCGCGCAATGAAGGAGATCAGGAGCGCGATCCAAAGCCCGTGGTTGCCTAGGCTAGGAACCAGCGCCGCCGCCGCAACACAGTAAATCGCGAACGAAAGAAGCATCATGTTGCGCATGTCGGCCGTGCGCGTCGCACCGATAAAAATGCCATCAAACATCCAGGCCGCCACGCCCGCAAGCGGCACGACAATCATGTAGCCAAGGTAGACGCGCGCCTCCGCCCGCACATCCTCTGCCGTTGTCATGATATCAATGGCCCAGGGGCCGAAAAGGGCGAAGAGAACGGCAAGCGCAACCACGGTTGCAAGGCCCCACACGCTGGACAGAACGGCGCTTCGGCGCAGGGCCGCCTGCCGGCGGGCCCCCATGGCCTGACCCACCAGCGTTTCGGCGGCAAAGGCGAACCCGTCCATCGCAAAGGCAGTGACCATCAGGAATTGAAGAAGGATCTGGTTCGCCGCAAGCGGCACATCCCCGAAATCGGAGCCGACGAACATGAACGAGACAAAGATTCCTTCAAGCAGCACCGACCGCACCATGATATCGCCGTTGACGGCGGCGAGGCGCTTCAATTTCGTGCCATCGAACACATGGGGCCAAGTGCGCCAGTGGGGCCGCCTAAAGGCGCCGCGGCAAAGCCACAGGCCCAGCGCAAAGCCAGACCATTCTGCGAGAAACGTTGCGAACGCCACCCCTTCGACGCCCCAGCCGAGGCCCAGAACAAAGAAGAAATTCAGCGCGATATTGAGCCCGTTCATCCACAGCTGCATGGCCAGAACCGCGCGCGTCCGTTCTGCTGCGATCAGCCAGCCGGTCACGGCATAAACACCAATCGCCGCGGGGGCCGACCAGATGCGGATCATCATGTAGTTCCGAGCCAGCATTTCCACGTCGTCTGACGCGGGCGCGATGGCGAAGGCGCCCCAAAAGATCGGGATCTGCAGCACGATCAATGCAAGCCCGCCTGCAATCCCGATCAAAAGCGCCCGCGTCAGAACGGCGTCAACTTCGGGTTCGTCCCCGGCCCCGCGCGCCTGGCTTGCAAAGCCCACAGTGCCCATACGCAGGAAGCCGAACATCCAATAGATGGCCGAAAGGATGATGGCGCCAATGCCAACGGCCCCGATAGGAGCCGCTTCCCCCATCTGCCCGATCACCCCGGTATCCACCACACCGAGGATCGGCACCGTCGCGTTCGACAGCACGATTGGGTAGGCGATATGGAAGACGCGGGCGTAGGTTAGTGGCGCGCCAGCCTGCGCCTCAGCCATCCGATGCGGGCATGAGAAAATGCCCGGTGGCCTGTGCAATCAACCGTTCACGGTTATCCTGCCACGCCTCCACATGCACGCTGGCGTAGCGCCGCCCTGAACGGATCACACGCGCGCGGGCGTAGGCATCACGCGGCAGACCCGAGCGCAGGTAATCTACGGTAAAGCCGATTGTTTTCGGCATTCGGGGCATCGTCTCGGGGCCAAGTTTTTCGGCATCGATACGGCCGCTTTCAATCTCATCCCACAGAAGCGACCAGCTAAGTTCCATGATCGCTGAGACTTCGAGAAACGCAGCCGTTACGCCCCCGTGAATCGCCGGCAGCATCGGGTTTCCGATCAGCTTGTCATCATAATTGAGCACCGCGGTCAGCTCATCGCCATGGCGCTCGAACGCAATCCCCAGATACTGATTGTACGGCACGCCCTCGACGAGCGCTTTCAACGCCGCATCCCGGCGTTGCTTGACCACCTGAACAGGTTCTGGCTTCGGACGGCTCATGGCGTCTCGCCCCTCGGCCGCTCCACGGTGAACGAACCCGTGGCCGTGGCCACCGGGCGCGCCTCGTCATCATCCATCGCTACCGCGCGCACGAAGGCGACAGAGCGGGTAATGTGATGGCACGTGGCGCGCGCGCGGATCGTCTGGCCGGGTGTCGCCGCGCGCATATAGTCAATTCTCAAGTCAATCGTCGCCGTACCCGCCGGTGATTTGGGGTGCGACATCACAGCCGCGCCCCCGCAGGTATCCATAAGCGCCGAAACAGCGCCACCGTGGATTACCCCGGTCGCAGGGTCACCCACAAAGCGCGTATCATAGGGCATCGAAATCTCGGCAACGCCGTTCCCGATCTCCGTCAACATCATCCCAAGCGCCTGGCAATGGGGAATTGCTTCGATGAACTGGCGGGCAATTTGGGCTTTGCGGTCTTCCATAGGGCGGCTCCGTCCGTCGCCCCGAGGTTTTCGCTGTGCGGGACATCGCCCGCAAGGGCATTTTCGCCCGGCGCCCGTTGCGGCAGCCACGGGACAGCATTACCTTCTTCCGTAGGGAGAAACCGATGAATGATACCCGCCTGTCATTCAAGGAGATGTGCGCCCGCTTCGACGTAACGCCGCGCACGTTGCGCTATTATGAGTATATTGAACTCTTGAAGCCCGAACGCGTGGGGCGTTCGCGGTTTTATGGCGCGCGCGAGACGGCGCGCATGACGTTGATCCTGCGCGGGCGCCGCTTTGGCTTCAGCCTCGAAGAAATCCGTCAGTGGCTTGAGCTTTATGAACAGGAGGGCACTGAAGCCCAAAAGCGCGCGTGGCAAGAACTGGCGGATCGCCAAATCGCGGCGTTGACGGAAGAGCGCGAGCAGTTGGCGCAGGCCATTAATGAGTTACGCGAGCTGCGAGACGCGCCGTTCAAGCCAACGCAGCCGGCGGGCCGTGATCCAGAAAAGTGACGCAACGTCGCTTTACGTAAACGTCAACTTTCTATTTATCGGTCTGCCGAGATATGCATCCTGAAGGCGTTGTAGCAGCCCAAGAGCCAGCATGCCGAGCGACCAGATCACCGATGATACGCTGACGATCCGTGAAATGTGCGATGCGTTCGACGTTACGGCCCGCACATTGCGCTTTTACGAAGCCAAAGAGCTGCTTTTCCCGATCCGCGAGGGCCAGAGGCGCCTCTTCACCCGCCGCGATCGTGCGCGCCTCAAGCTGATCCTGCGCGGAAAGCGTTTCGGCTTCAGCCTTGAGGACATCCGTCAGCTTCTCAATCTCTACGATGCCGGTGATCAGCAGCTCACCCAACTCACGCGCACCTACGAACTGGCGCAGGACAGGCTTGCGGATATGGAGCGGCAGCGCGCCGAGCTTGATGAGGCGATCGCCGATTTGAAAGCACAGCTTCAATGGGGCGCCGACATGATTGCCTCCCTTGAAACCAAGAAAGACGCGGCTGAGTAACCGCACCCCGTGCAACTGGAGAGACGTCACGATGCCAAGCTACACTGCCCCGACCAAAGACACGCAGTTCCTGCTTCAGGAGGTGTTCAAGGTCACCGAGCTGGGCATCCCGGGCTACGAAGACTTGGATGCGGAGTTTACGTCGGCGGTTCTGGAGGAAGCAGGCAAATTGGCCGGTGCCGTCCTCGCGCCAACGAACGTGGTCGGCGACAAACAGGGCTGCTCGCTCGAAAATGGTGTGGTGCGTACGCCCGAAGGCTTCAAGGCGGCCTATGACGAATTGCGCGAAGGCGGGTGGTGCGCGCTTGATGCGGATCCCGAATATGGCGGTCAGGGGATGCCTGCGCTGTTGAACCTCGCCACAGGTGAATACTTTTCATCGGCCAATATGGCGTTCCAGATGTATTTCGGGCTAACGCACGGGGCGATTTCAGCCATCTCGGCGCACGGCAGCGACGCGCAAAAGGCCACCTACCTGCCGCAGATGATCGAGGGCAGCTGGTCGGGCACGATGAACCTGACCGAGCCGCATTGCGGCACAGATTTGGGCCTGATCCGCACGAAGGCCGAACCGCAAGACGATGGCAGCTACAAGATCACCGGCCAGAAAATCTGGATCTCGGCGGGCGAGCACGACATGACGGACAACATCGTGCACCTCGTCCTGGCGAAAATCCCGGGCGGGCCCGAAGGGGTCAAAGGGATCAGCCTGTTCATCGTGCCGAAGTTTCTCGTGAACGACGACGGGTCACTGGGGGATCGCAACACGCTATCTTGCGGCGGGTTGGAAGAGAAGATGGGGATCCACGGCAACGCCACCTGCGTGATGAACTATGATGGCGCCACTGGTTATCTTATCGGCGAGATGCACAAGGGCATGCGCGCGATGTTCACGATGATGAACGAGGCGCGGCTTCTGGTGGGGATGCAGGGCTATGCGCAGGCTTCCGTGGCCTATCAGAACGCCCTTGGCTTTGCGCAAGACCGGCTTCAGGGGCGTGACGTGACCGGCGCAAAAAACCCCGGCGGTGCGGCAGACCCGATTATCGTACACCCCGATGTGCGCCGGAACCTGCTGGACCAGAAAAGCTTCGTGGAGGGCGCGCGCGCCTTTGGGCTTTGGGGTGCAGAGCTGATCGACCGGTCGCACCGAAACGATGATGCAGAGGCCGAAGCGCTGATTTCGCTTCTGACGCCGGTTATCAAGGGCTTCCTCACCGACAAAGGATTCGACTCCACGGTGCTTGCCCAGCAAACGCTCGGCGGCTCGGGCTTCACCCAGGAATGGGGGCTCGAACAGTTTGTGCGAGATGCGCGGATCGCAATGATCTACGAGGGCACGAACGGCATCCAGTCGCTTGACCTCGTGGGCCGTAAACTGGGGCTGAACGGCGGCAAAACGATCATGGGCTTTTTCGAGCTGATCAAAGCATTCCTTAAGGAAAACGAAGGCAAGGCGGCAATCAAGGGCGACTTCCTTGACCCGCTCAAGGCCGCGTCGAAAGATCTGCAAGCGGCCGCGATGTATTTCATGGCCGAGGGCATGAAGAACCCCAATAATGCGCTCTCAGGCTCCTACGACTTCATGCATCTCTTCGGCCACGTGTGCCTCGGCTATATGTGGGCGCGCCAGGCGATTGCGGCTCAGGCGGCATTGGACGCTGGCACATCGGACCATGACTTCTACGAAGCCAAACTCGCCACCGGGAGATACTACATGAAGCGCCAGCTTCCCGCGACGGCGCTGCACCTCGCGCGCATCCAATCGGGTGCGGAACCGGTAATGACGCTTGAAGCCGCGAACTTTTGAGACACGGGAACGGCATGATAAAAGCCATTCTTTCACTTGCTCTGGCTTTGGCGATGGCGCCTGGGCTGGTGGCCGCTCAGAAAAGCTACACCGCGCAGGAAATCGCCAACATGAGCGGGCGGGTCTACAATCGCGAAGTGCGCAGAGAGGTCGTTCAAGGCCCGACGATGACCCGCAAAGACGTTGGCCCAGACGGTATCGGTTACGCTATCTGGGGCTACAAGGACGGCGATGCGGAAGTGTTCCGGCTTGTCGCTTTGATGGGAACGGACCGGATCGAAGTCAACTCCATAGGCTTCGAGGGCTTTAGCGGCAGGCCGCAGTTTTCGATCCCGAAGGGCACGGGGAACATACAGATCGATTTCAGCCGCGCGATTTACGATCACGGGTGGCGAAATGGCCTAACCGTGACCCTCGTTGGGCAGGAAACGCGCTCATTCACCGTGCCCAAGGAGTACTTTCAAGGCCACCGGGCGTGGTGGCGCGCCACGTATCAATAGGCTCGGACAAGAAAACCAGATGCCCAAGCGCTTCCGCCTTACCCGCCGTTTCCCATGCGCCATGACCGAAGATGGCTATCGGCGCCTGAAACGCTTTGCGCAAGAAGCAGGGCTCGATGAGGGCGAAGCGCTGTCCTTTCTTTTCGAGAATTTCGACAGCGTGACGGATGAAGACAACCTCACCCACCGCCTGCGGCTCTTCAATTCCGAACTCGAGGGGCGCAAGAAATAATGTCACGGAAGGGAGGCCGATGACGCAAAGCAGTTGGATGACCGACGAGCACCAAATGCTCGGGGACATGACGCGCGAGTTCATCGCCAACGAGTGGGCGCCCCATTTCGAGCGCTGGCGCGAACAGGGCGAGATGGATCGCGAGATCTGGGGCCAAGCGGGCGAGTTGGGCCTGCTTCTGCCGTCAATCCCCGAAGAGTATGGCGGCGCGGGCGGCGATTTCGGGCATGAGGCGGCGATCCTCATCGAAGCGGGCCGCACCAACCATGCTGCCTTCGGCTCGGGCCACGCGATCCATTCGGGCATCGCGGCGCATTACCTGCTGGCCTACGGGTCAAAAGATCAGAAAGCGCGCTACCTGCCGAAGATGGCCAAGGGCGAGATGGTGGGCGCACTTGCCATGTCAGAGCCCGGCGCGGGCTCGGATGTGCAGGCGATCAAAACCAAGGCGATCCGCGACGGCAACGCCTATCGCCTGTCGGGCCAGAAAACCTTCATCACCAACGGGCAGCACGCCGACCTTATCCTTGTGGCGGCCAAGACCGACCCCTCCGCAGGCGCCAAGGGCACGTCGCTCGTGATCGTGGAGACGCGCGGGGCCGAGGGCTTCCAGCGCGGGCGCAATCTCAAAAAGATCGGGCTGCACGCCTCCGATACGTCGGAGCTCTTCTTCGACAATGTGGAAATCCCGCCCGAGAACATCCTCGGCGGCGAAGAAGGCCGTGGCTTTGCCCAGATGATGCAGCAGCTGCCCCAGGAGCGCCTGCTTGTGGCCTGCGGCGCGGTGGGCGCCATGGAAGGCGGGGTTGAACGCACCATTGCCTATGCCAAGGAGCGTGAGGCCTTCGGGGCACCGCTTCTCAATCTGCAGACCGTGCGCTTTACCCTGGCGGAAGCCAAAACGAAAACCGCCGTGGCGCGCGCGTTTCTCGATGAATGCATTTCCGATCACCTGCGCGGCGCGCTGACCGTGGAAAAGGCGGCCATGGCCAAATACTGGCTCACCGACACTCAGGGCGAGGTGCTCGACACCTGCCTCCAGCTTCACGGCGGCTACGGCTTCATGGCCGAATATGACATCGCCCAGATGTGGACGGATGCGCGGGTGCAGCGGATCTACGGTGGCACCAACGAGATCATGAAAGAACTGATCGGGCGGACGCTCTGATGACCATGCCCGAACGCCTCCGGCGGGAGTATTTGGGCCGAGATGAAGGGGCAGGTCATCAAGTGTTTGGTCGGGCGCCCCGGGCCGCTGCGCTTCCGTCAGGCGGCCGGGGCACTCTCACCTTTGTCGGCCATCGGCCCTCAAGCCTGTACCTCGCCGCCAAGACTGTCAGATCTTGGATAACGAAGTCTTGCGCGCACCATGCTTCAACTTGGCAAAAACACTCAATCGCAGCAGCGCGACCCGGGAAGAACACATGACCATCAAGCTCTACTGCTTCGGCGAAAGCGGTAATTCCTACAAGGCCGCGCTCACGCTCCAAATGGCGGGCGCGGCATGGGAACCTGTTTTTGTTGATTTCTTCGGCGGCGAGGCGCGCAGCCAAGAATATCGCACGACCGTAAACCCGATGGGCGAAGTGCCCGCTATGGTGGATGGCGACCTCACGTTGACCCAATCGGGGGCGATCCAGCAGTATGTGATTGACCGGACCGGCAGCGGGCTCGGCGGGAGGCCCGAAGACAAATACGAAGTGCTTCGCTGGGTGCTTTGGGACAATCACAAGCTCTCCAGCCAGGCGGGCGTGACGCGATTCCTTTTAAACTTCCTCCCAGAAGACAAACGCCCGCAGGACGCGATTTCTTTCCTGCAGGGGCGCCTGAAAGCAGCCTACACCGTTCTTGACGCCCACCTTGCCGGGCGGGACTGGATCGTGGGCGATGCGGTCACCGTCGCGGATCTTTCGTGCTGCGGTTACCTCTATTATCCCGAGCCCTTCGGTTTTGAACGTGCGGACTGGCCCAATATCGCGGCCTGGCTGGATCGCCTCGCTGCCCAGACCGGATGGGCCCATCCCTATGACCTGATGCCCGGCCACCCATCGGATCGGGCGTGAGAAAGGACCCCACTATGACCGACGCCTTTATCTATGACGCTGTGCGAACGCCCCGGGGCAAGGGGCGCAAGGATGGCAGCCTGCACGAAGTGGGCGCGGCGCGCCTCTCCGCGGGGGTGCTGAATGCCGTGAAAACCCGCAACAATGTCAATGGTGGCGGCATCGAAGATGTCATTTGGGGCAACGTCACCCAGATCGGCGAACAGGGCGCCTGCCTGGCGCGCACCGCGGTTTTAGCGAGCGATCTCGATCAAAGCGTGCCGGGCGTGTCGATCAACCGGTTCTGTGCCAGCGGGCTTGAGGCTGTGAATATGGCCGCAAACCAGGTGAAGGGCGGCGCGGGCGCGGCCTATATCGCAGGTGGTGTGGAGATGATGAGCCGGGTGCCCATGGGCTCTGACGGCGGCGCGATCGCGGCCGACCCCGAGATTGCGATGAAGACGTACTTCGTGCCCCAGGGGATCTCAGCCGACATTATTGCGACGGAGTATGGCTTCACGCGCGACGCAGCCGATGCCTTGGCCGTTGAAAGCCAGAAACGCGCCAAAGCCGCGTGGGATGACAACCGGTTTGCGGGCTCGATCGTGCCCGTGGAGGATGTAAACGGCCTGCCAATCCTGGAGCATGACGAATACATGCGGCCAGGCACAGACATGCAAACGCTCGGGGCGCTCAACCCCTCGTTCCAGCAGATCGGCGAGGTCATGCCCGGCTTTGATAAGGTGGCTCTGATGAAGTATCCGCATCTGGAGCGGATCAATCACATTCACCACGCCGGCAACTCGTCGGGTATCGTCGACGGGGCCGCGGCAGTGCTTATCGGCACCGAGGATTTCGGCAAGGCACACGGCCTGACTCCCCGCGCACGGATCAAGGCAACGGCGAAGATCGGGACCGACCCGACGATCATGCTGACGGGTCCGGTCCCGGTGACCCGAAAAATCCTCGCCGACAGCGGGATGGAGCTCGGGGATATCGACCTCTTCGAAGTGAACGAAGCCTTCGCTGCGGTTGTGATGCGGTTCATGCAGGCATTCGATGTGGATCCCGCGATCGTCAACGTAAACGGTGGCTCGATCGCGATGGGCCATCCGCTGGGCGCAACCGGCGCAATGATCCTCGGCACATTGCTTGACGAGTTGGAGCGCAGCGATCGCGCCACTGGGCTTGCCACGCTTTGTATCGGGTCGGGTATGGGCGCAGCCACGATTATCGAACGGGTTTGATGGCGGCGGCGCCGGGCGAAATGGCAGATCTTGTTTTGATCTCAGTTATATGCTTGCGTGAAGTGCGGGCCTCGTGTTCTCGCAACACGCGAGCGCATTCGGCGGGGTTTGGTGTTAGGGGTCGTTTCAATTCGGGAAGAAGTGCGCACCTTTTTCGAGGAACAAGCGGCGCTCTTCACGGAGGGCGATTTAGCAGCGCTTGCAGATTACTACGAGCTTCCTCTGGCCGTATTCACGCCCGACGCTTTGCTCCTCGAAACCTCTGTCGAAGATACTATCCGAGCGATCGGACTGACGCGAACAGCGGCATGGGCAAAAGGGGCTGTCCAAGTCCGCTGCGAATTGCTCGAGATCAGTGGCGACATGGCAATGCGATTTCCCGTGCGGCTACGTTGGCACTACGAGGGCGCAGATGGCCGGGGGGTTGGCGTGAGCGAAGTGATCTACTACTGCGCATCGCGCGCCAATGGCAGCCTTGCCGTCCAGATGGTCGAGATCGTCAAACTGGCTTTCCCCGAGGTGGTCGCCTTCCTGCGCGCGCCACCCACCGAACACTGACGGCCAAAGCATACCCCCACTTTTCCAATGATCGAGAGGCTCAACATGGCTGAGTTTACCTATTCCCTTGGCGGGGACGGCGTGGCCGTCATCACCTGGGACCTCCCCGAAAAATCCATGAACGTGATGACGATGCAGGGCTGGGATGAGCTTGAGGCCCATATCGACACGGCCCTGTCCGACGATGCAGTCAAAGGCGTCGTTCTGACCTCTGGCAAAGACAGTTTCGCAGGGGGAATGGATCTCAACGTAATCGCCAAGATGAAGGAAATGGCGGGCGATGCACCCGCAAAAGGCCTTTTCGACGGGATCATGCGGATTCATGAGATTTTGCGGAAGATCGAGCGTGCGGGGATGGACCCCAAAACGCTCAAGGGCGGCAAACCCATTGCAGCGGCTCTGACAGGTACGGCGCTGGGCATCGGCTACGAGATCCCTCTGGCCTGCCACAGGATTTTCGCCGCCGACACGGCCAAAGCGCGGATCGGTTTGCCGGAAATCCTCGTGGGCATTTTCCCTGGTGCAGGCGGCACCACACGGCTTGTGCGCAAGATGGGCGCGATGGCCGCCTCGCCCCACCTTCTGGAGGGCAAAACCTATGAGCCCAAGAAAGCCCTTTCGAACGGGTTAATTGACGAGGTTGTGCCGGGCGCCGAACTGTTATCACGCGCCAAAGAATGGGTGCTCGCTGCAACCGATGCCGATCTGGTGAAACCGTGGGATGCGAAGGGCTACAAAATGCCCGGCGGAACGCCCTATCATCCGGCAGGGTTTATGACCTTCGTGGGCGCTGCGGCAATGGTTCACGGCAAAACGCAAGGGGTGTACCCCGCGGCAAAGGCCCTGCTTTCGGCGGCCTACGAGGGGGCATTGGTGCCATTTGACACCGCGCTCAAGATCGAGGCGCGCTGGTTCACCAACGTGCTCATGCACCCCTCTTCGGCGGCTATGATCCGCGCGCTGTTCCAGAACAAGCAGGCGCTCGAAAAGGGCGCAAATCGGCCCGGTGTTGACGACCAGAGCGTGCGCAAACTGGGCGTGATCGGCGCGGGCATGATGGGTGCGGGCATCGCCTACGTTGCGGCAAATGCCGGCATCGAAGTGGTTTTGATTGACCAGGCGCAGGACGCGGCCGACAAGGGCAAGGCCTATTCCGAAGGGCTGCTCGACAAGGGCATACAGCGCAAGAAGGTCACGGCAGAGAAAAAATCGGCTGTGATGGGCCGGATCCTGGCCACAACCGACTACAGCGCGCTTCAAGGCTGCGACCTCGTCGTCGAAGCCGTGTTCGAGGATCCCGCGATCAAAGCCGAAGTGACGAAAAGGGTTGAGGCCGAGGTGGGCCCTGATTGCATCTTTGCCACAAATACCTCGACCCTGCCGATTAGCGAGCTTGCGAAGGCGAGTACGCGGCCTGAGAATTTCATAGGCATTCACTTCTTCTCGCCCGTCGACAAGATGATGCTCGTCGAGATCATTCGCGGGGCGGAAACGGGCGATCGCGCGGTGGCCAAGGCGCTAGACTTCGTGCGCCAGATCCGGAAGACGCCAATTGTTGTGAACGATGCGCGCTTCTTCTACGCCAATCGCTGCATCATTCCCTACATCAACGAAGGTATCCGCATGGTGGGCGAAGGTGTCGCCCCGGCGCTTGTCGAAAACGCGGCACGGCTTCTGGGCATGCCGGTGGGCCCGCTTCAGCTTGTCGATGAAACCTCGATCGATCTCGGCGTAAAGATCGCTACGGCCACCCGCGCCGCGATGGGCGACGCCTATCCAGACGGCGCGGTTGACGATGTGCTGTTTTGGATGGCCCAGGAAGGCCGGCTGGGTCGAAAGGCAAATGCGGGGTTCTACACGTATGACGCCAAGGGCAAGCGCACCGAGCTTTGGCCAGGGCTGGTCGACAAGTTTGCCGAGGTCGAAACACAGCCAGAACTATCGGAGGTTCAGCATCGCTTGCTGATGGCGCAAGTGCTTGAAGCCGTGCGCGCGCTTGAAGATGGTGTATTGATGGATATCCGCGAGGGCGATGTCGGCGCAATCCTAGGATGGGGCTTCGCGCCTTGGTCTGGCGGCCCGTTCTCGTGGCTCGATATGATCGGTGCCGGCGCTGCGCTTGAGATCTGCCAAGAGCTGCAGAAACGCCATGGCGCGCGATTCACGCCACCGGCGCTCTTGGCAGAGAAGGCCGCGAAAGGCGAAAACTTCTATGGTCGCCCGAACGCGGCCAAGGCGGCTTAAGCGGCGGGCATCGGAAATGGTTGGGCCCTCGGGCCCGCCAACCTGCGCACGAGTGCGGCGCCGCTGTGCGGCCCAACCCGAATGCCACCTACGCCGCCGTTGCCATCGGGGCATACAAATTCCAGCGCCCCCGCGGCTTTGAGCGTGGCGGCGCGTTCGAAAATCGGTCGAAGGAACGTGATCCCGTCAACGGGGATGGCGCGAAACACAGCGCCGTGGCCTGCGAGCGCATCGGCCATCACAAGCGATCCCTCGAACCGAAGCGGCTGGTTAGGCAAGATAAATAAATCGTCACAGTTCCCAAGCGCATCGCGGGGTGCGAACACAAGGCCGTCGGGGAACACCTCTGTCACATCCGCCGCGTAGCTGCGTTTCATCATGCGGCGCACCACCTGCAGTTGCCCGTCTGCATCCCGCACGCGCATCCCCTCGCGCACGGCTTCAATTGGGCGCGGCCCACGATCGGTATCTACCAGGGTTCCCGCCATGAGCGCCGCCCATAGTGGCCGGGGTGACAGCGGGTTGAGATGCATGGAGGCAACCACACGTTCGCAGGCAGAAAAAACACGTTGCGACAACTCGCGCATGACTCAGGCTCCGGCACCGTCCCACCGTTCGGACGGTCACCCTATGGTGGAGATCGACGGGGGTTTGGCACGTTTATGGCGTGAATACGTCATTGTATTCGCTTTGCGAACAATCGCTTCCGCCTTGAAAGACCTTATATCTTTCATAGCCTTACGTTGCGTCAGAAGGTGTAACCGAAACGTGCGATATCTGCCGCCCAAAGCTGACCGATCGCCTCCGCATCCGCATCGCTGTAGCACGTCCGGTAATCCCGCGGGCGTTCAGACGCGTTAAGATGGGGAACAGGCGCAAGAGACACGCCCAAATGCGCCTCGAGAGGGGCAAGATCTTCAACAAGGTGTTCCAGCCGGATGTAACACTGTGCCCGCACGCGGCCCGACGCGTCCGTGACGTAGCGGTCGTAGCTGTCATTGGAAAATCGGGCCTGCGTATCCGCGTGGGCCAGGAAGGCAGCAAAATCCACGCTGCGCGCCAGCCAAACTGCTGGATGCGCAAAGCGCTGGCTACGCAACCAGTGATAGTAGCTGACCACCCGATCCCACGGATTGCGTACAAGCGTGAACACGAACATCGCATCGAGGTCGTCGGCCGAGACAACGCCATCGATGTCGGCAAGGCAGGAGTGCTTCCAAAGCCGCCCGGCCGCATTAAGCCTATCCAGACGGCGTTTCCGCCGGCGCGCCTTCGGCGTATCGCCGATAAGAATATCGTCTCGCATCGCGCGCGCCTCAAGCGCTACCGCCAAAGACGTCCCCCCGGTTTTCGGGATATGGACGAAAACATACCGGCGGCCCGGCGAGATTATCATGCCTGAGCCGCACGCATCCGCACGCGCTCTCTAAGGGCAATCAACACGGCAGAGCCAATGATAAGGCAGATGCCTGCCAGTGATGATCCGTCGATCAGCTCGCCGCGAAGCAGATAAGCCCATGCAGCCGCAAAGATCAGAAGCGAGTATTCAAAGACCGAGACGAACGAAGCGTCTGCAAGCTGGTACCCCCGAACAATAAGCAGAACCGCGGCAACCGACCCAACGGCCTGCACGAACGTCCACCACAAGAACGCAGGCGTTGGTGAGGCCCAGGGGCGGGAGAGAAAGCTTTGCGCCGCTTCGGAAGGGGGCCAGAGCGCTGTTGCAGCAAGGCCCGCAAGCCCCACAACGCCCAACACAGCAAAGAAACCAGCCAGCAAGGCAAGCGGAGGCTCTTCGGCGCAGCGGCGCCGGGTAAGGATCGCCCCGATCGCATAGAAAAACCCCGCCAGTACAGCCATCACCGTGGCCGAAGACAGCCCTCCCGTTTCCGGGCGCAGCACCAATAGCACGCCGGCAAACCCGCCGCAGGCCGCAGCTGCCCGCACCGGGCCGATCCGTTCTCCGAGCGCTACTGCAGAGATCACCAGAACGAAGAGCGGCGCAGTGAAGAGCCCCGCTGCGGCTTCCGCAACACTCAGAAACCCAAGCGCACCGAAATAAAGAACGAGGGCAAGTGCAACGACGGAGCTGCGCAGCATCACCCAACCCACCCGCTTCGGGCGAAGCACGCCAAGGCCGAACAGGGCAAGCGCCGCGATCAACGGCAGCGCCATGGCCGACCGAAGGGCATGAAACTGCCAAAGCCCGCCATCCTCGGCGATCCGAACAACGAAGTTGTCGATCAAACCGATTAAGAGCATTGCCGCGAGGATCGCGGCTGCCGCAGAAAAGGGGCGCGCGTGGTTCATCCCTAACCTTCTGCGCCAAGGCGCGCACGGTGTCACGCGCCCCGCACGCGATTGTGGGGTTCGCAGCCTTTGGATATGGTCACTGTAAATCGGCGGCGCTTGGGGGCGCGGAGCAGAACGGATGACGGCGCTGAAGGAATTCCAGCGGCTTGAGGCGGCAGCCCTTTGGTATGCCGAACCCGCCGCGCAGCGCCTCGACGTGATCGTCACCCTGGGCACGGCTACTCTCACAATCGTGGACCACCGCGACGTCGCTGTCGCCCACTGGTCGCTCCCGGCAGTGGAACGGCTCAACCCCGGCCGACGGCCTGCGCAGTTCACAGCCAACCTCGAAAGCGGTGAGCGGGTCGAGATTGAAGACGACACCATGGTGCGCGCCATCGAAAAGGTGCGCCGCGCTGTGGTGCGCACCCAGCCCCATCCTGGGCGACTCCGCCGGCGTTTGACCGGGGCGGCAGCAGCGGTCGTCGTGGCGCTTGCCGTGTTCTGGCTGCCTGAGGCGTTGATCCGCTATACCGCAGCCATCGTGCCGGAACCCGCCCGCGCCACGCTTGGGCATAACCTAATGGATCAGGTTACGCGCGTTGCCGGCCGCCCCTGCACCGCGCCGGCCGGGCTCGCCGCACTGAGCGCCCTGACCAAAGCGCTTGCGCCCAACGCGTTGCCAGAGGTTCACGTTGTGCCTGGCGGTGTCGCCGGGTCCACGCACCTACCCGGCGGTGTTTTGCTTCTGGGCCGCGCTGTAGTGGAAGACCATGAAAGCCCACAGGTGGTGGCAGGTTACATCCTTTCGGAAAGCGAACGCGCGGCACAGACCGACCCCCTGCTTGACCTGTTGCACCACGCGGGCCTGCGCGCGGCCCTTGCCCTTTTCACGACTGGGGCACTGCCAGAAGGCGCGCTGTCGGCCTATGCCGAGCATCTGCTGACAACCGGATCGTCCGCGCCCGAGACCGTCCCTCTGCTGCGCCGGTTTCTGGCAGCTCAGGTGCCCTCGACACCATATGCGTACGCTATTGATATATCGGGCGAAAGCACGCTTGCGCTGATCGAGGCCGATCCGGTTTCGCCTAGTCTTGCGAAACCTCTACTCACGGATGCCGAGTGGGTGTCGCTGCAAGGAATCTGCGGCGCCTGAGCCTTACTTCGTGCCAAACATCCGGTCGCCTGCATCGCCAAGGCCGGGTACGATATATCCCTTCTCATTTAATCCCTCATCCAGTGCCGCGGTCACAATCGGCACGTCCGGATGGGCTTCTTTCATTCGCGCCACGCCTTCAGGTGCGGCGAGAAGGCACAAAAAGCGAATGTCGGTCGCGCCGGCATCTTTCAGCAAGTCGATTGCCGCAGCAGAAGAGTTACCGGTGGCTAGCATCGGGTCTACTGCAATGGTCAGCCGATTCCCCAACTCTGTTGGCACCTTGAAATAGTACTGCACGGGCTGAAGCGTCTCCTCATCCCTGTAGAGCCCCACGAAGCCGACGCGCGCCGAAGGGATCAACTCCAACATGCCATCCAAGAGCCCATTGCCGGCCCGCAGGATCGACACCAGCGCAAGCTTGCGCCCTTCCAGACTGGGGCTGTCCATCTCCGTCAGCGGCGTTTCGATGCGCCGCGTTGTCATCGGTAACTCCCGCGTCACCTCGTAGGCCAGAAGCTGGCTGATCTCGCGCAACAACTGGCGGAACACGGCCGTCGGCGTCTCCAAATCGCGCATGAGCGTGAGTTTGTGCTGCACCAGCGGGTGCTTGACGATCGTGAGATGGTCTTTCATGCGGGCTCCAGGTTCTTCTTGATGCGCGCGCGCGTTTCTTCGCAGCAAAACGCGGCATCGGCGGCGGTTGAATTGAGGGCGGCGAAATCGCTCTCGTCCCAGCCGAATGCATCGGCGAGACGATCGAATTCGTAGGACATGGTCGTATGAAAGAAGGGCGGATCGTCGGTTGAGATGGTGACCCGCACGCCCGCATCCCGCAGCACGGCTATAGGGTGCGCGCGCCACTCGGGGTAGATGCCAAGCGCGATGTTGGAACCAGGGCACACCTCGAGAATCGTGCCGGTATCCGCGAGCTGCGCCATGAGACGCGGATCTTGAGCCGCATGAACGCCGTGGCCAATGCGTTCAACCCGCAAATCATCGAGCGCATCACGCACTTCTCCAGGGCCGCACCATTCGCCCGCATGCGCCGTTAGCCGCAGTTTGGCCTCGCGCGCCATGTCGAAGCTCCAGGCGAAATCCTTTAACGCGCCTACGCTTTCATCACCTGCGATACCAAAGCCCACGATCCATTCACCAGCCGTCTCGGCCGCGCAGAGTGCCGTCTCTCGCGCCTTTTCCGGCCCGAAATGGCGGATACACGTTACGATCCCGCGCAGGACGAGGCCGCTGTCACGCTCCACCTCATCCGCGGCTTCACGGATCGCCGAGAGATATTCACGCCAAGCGGCCAGATCACGCCCACCGCAAAAGTCGGGCGACAGGAACGTTTCGGAATACACCACGCCTGAGGCCGAGCTTTCTTCGAGGACGGCGTGCGTGAGGCGATAATAATCCTCCGGCGTGGTCAATACCGATGTTGCAGCTTCATAGACACGCAGGAACTCCGAGAAGTCGGCATAGGCGTAGTGGCCCTGCGCATCGAAAATAGCGCTTAGATCGACACCTTTTTCGGCAGCGAGCCCGCGAATGAAGGCGGGCGGCGCAGCGCCTTCGAGGTGGAGGTGCAACTCTACCTTGGGCATCGCGGTGACGCTCACAGAAAACTCCGCCCCGGCCCATGGATGGGAACGCCGAGATGCGCCGCAAGGCTCACCCCGACATCGGCGAATGCGACCTGCCCTAGTTCTCTCGCCCCGCCGCCGGCGGCCAAAACCGGCACCCGTTCGCGCGTGTGATCCGTCCCAGCCCAGGTGGGATCGTTACCGTGATCGGCCGTGAAGAGCATCAGATCGTCTGCACGCAGATTGGCCAAGAGCCGCGGCACTTGTGCATCGAACCATTCCAGCGCACGGGCATAGCCGGACACATCGCGCCGGTGGCCGTAGAGACTGTCAAATTCAACGAAATTGGCGAAAGTCAAACCCCCGTCTGGCGCAGTTTCCGTAAGGGCCACAAGCGATTCCATTAAATCGGCATCCGCCCCCTTCACGACGGCATCAATCCCGCGCATCGAAAAGATATCGCCGATTTTGCCCACGGCTTGCACGTGGCCGCCCGCATCCTGCACCCAGTTGCAAAGTGTCGGTGCAGGCGGATCAATCGCATAATCGCGCCGATTGGCCGTGCGCTGAAAGGCGCCAGGCGAGCCAACAAAGGGCCGCGCAATCACGCGGCCGATCTTCATGTCATGCAGCGTAGGGGCAAGTGCGTCGCAGAGCGCCAACAAGCGATCGAGCCCGAAGTGATCCTCATGCGCCGCGATCTGAAACACACTATCAACAGAGGTATAGCAGATGGGCCAGCCCGTCTCGATATGGCGTGCGCCCTCCTCTTCGATCACGACTGTGCCGGATGCGTGGCGGTTTCCGAGAATGCCGTCCGTGCCAGCGATCCGGCACACCTCGGCGGTTAGGTCTGCGGGAAAGGCAGGGTCGGCCTTCGGGAAATAGTGCCAGTCCCACGGCACGGGAACGCCCGCAAGTTCCCAATGGCCCGAGGGAGTATCCTTGCCGCGCGACACTTCCGTCGCGGCGCCCCAAAGGCCCTGAGGTTGCGCGCCAAGGCCCGGCGCCTCCGCGCCAGAGGCCAACCGCACTGCGGCACCAAGCCCGAGGGCATCAAGATGCGGCAGCCTAAGCGGCCCGCTGCGGCCCTCTTCCGCCCTCCCGGCGGCGCAAGCCTCTGCAATATGCGCCAGTGTGTTGGCGCCCGTGTCTGGCACGTCGCCATTGAAGAACTGGTCAGCGTCGGGTGCGCCGCCGCAACCCACAGAGTCCATCACGATCAAAAAGGCCCGGCTCATGCCGTAACCCGCCCATGAACGAGGACTGGCAAGTCCACGCCGCCGCCCAAAGTGAACGCTTCCAACGCGGCAGCCTTGGCGGCATCAGCGGCTGCCGCGTTCGCCGCATGCAGCCGCAAGAGGGGCTCACCTTTCGATACGCGCGCGCCGATCCGTTTCACCCTGTCAAAGCCAACCGCAGGGTTGATTGGATCCCCGCCCTTCATGCGCCCGCCGCCGAGGCGCACGACGGCCATTCCAAGCGCACGGCCATCGATCGCCGCGACAACGCCATCCGCAGGCGCAGGCACATCACGGATCACAGGCGCCGTGGCCAGATGGCCGGGCAACTCCAGCAGATCACTGGGCCCGCCCTGTGCCGCCACCATGCGCTGAAAGCGCTCGGCCGCGCGGCCATCGGAGAGGATCGCGCGTGCCGTGGCAGCGCCCTCTTCGGCATCGCCCGCAAGCCCGGCAAGCGCCAGAACGCTGCCGCACAGCGCCACCGTCACATCGATGAGAGCGGCATATCCCTGGGCACCCCGGAGAGCGTCCCTGACAGTTGCGATTTCAAGCGCATTGCCCAGCGCGGGTGCCAGCGGTTGGTTCATATCCGTCAGAAGTGCCTCAGTGCGGCAGCCTGCCCCATTGGCGGTGGTGACGAGCGATTGCGCCAACGCCTGCGCCGCCTCGGCGGTTTCCATGAACGCGCCGGAGCCAAGCTTCACATCAAGCACCAGCACCTCAAGCCCGGCTGCGAGCTTCTTCGACAGGATGGACGCCGTGATCAGATCGATGCTTTCCACCGTTGAGGTGACATCGCGCACCGCATAGAGGCGCCGATCTGCGGGCGCCAGATCGCCGCTGGCGGCCACAATCGCGCAGCCCACATCGCCCACGATGCGGCGAAACCCCGCCTCATCCTGCTCCACATTGAAGCCGGGAATGGCTTCAAGCTTATCGAGTGTGCCGCCGGTATGGCCAAGCCCACGGCCCGAAATCATCGGCACATAGGCGCCTGCTTCTGCAAGTATGGGGGCTAGGAGGAGGGAGGTGCAATCACCAAGCCCGCCCGTGGAATGCTTGTCCACTACCGGGCCCGGCAGATCCCAGGCAAGCACATCGCCACTATCGCGCATGGCAAGGGTCAGGGCAACGCGCTCGGCCTCGCTCATCCCGTTCAGACAGGTGGCCATGGCAAACGCGCCTGCCTGCGCGTCGCTCACCGCGCCAGACGCCAAGCCATCTGCGAACCACTGCAATTCGCGGTTCGAAAGCGGCGTGTTTTGCCGCAACTTGCGAAGGTTGCCGCGCGCGTCCATCCCGAACTAGGCCCCCGGCATGTGGCTGTTGCCGAAGGCGCCCGGCAAAAGCTCAGCAACCGTTGTCACAAGCGTGGCGCCACCGGTGGTCGCAAGCGTCACACGCACATCTCCCGCGGCAAACTCCGCCAGTTTCTGGCGGCAGCCACCGCAAGGCGGCACTGGCGTCGGGCTATCAGCGATTACGGCAACTTCTGCAATATCGCGATCCCCCGCAGCCACCATAGCCGCAATCGCCCCTGCCTCGGCACAGGTACCTTCAGGAAACGCAACATTTTCAACATTGCAGCCCTGATAGAACGCGCCCGATGTTGCACGGATCGCCGCGCCGACCTTAAAGTTTGAATAGGGGGCATGCGCATTTTCTCGCACGGCGCGCGCTAGCTCTAATAGGGCCATCAATCATTCCTTTCCGCCTAATGTGCGCCCGGCGCAAGCGACGGCGCAAGGGGCTATTCGCCAAGCTGAAGGCGCGCAAGGAGAGCTGCAAGGATGTGGCGCTCCGCATCCGACCACGCCGCCGCGCGCGATTTAAACAGCGTCGCCTGGCTGCGCAAAACAATACCGTCTGACAACGGCTTAAGGTGATTGGCGCGCAGGGTGTCGCCTGTTGAGGTAATGTCGGCAATCGCTTCGGCGGCCAAGTTGCGCACCGTTCCTTCGGTGGCCCCTTGGCTGTCGATGAGCTGATAATCGGCGACGCCCTCGGCGCGCAGAAACTCCCGCACCAGCCTGTGATACTTGGTTGCGATGCGCAATCGGTGTCCATGCGCCCGGCGAAAGGCGGCTGCGGCGGCGTCGAGATCATGAAGAGTATCGACGTCGGCCCAGAAGAGCGGCACGGCAATCACGAGATCCGCCTCGCCAAACCCGAGGGCCGCGATTTCCGCCACCCGCGCTTCCCAGTTGGGCACCTTATCTCGCACGACATCCTGGCCAGTTACACCAAGATGAATATGCCCAGCCGCCAGTTCTCGCGGGATCTCTCCGGCGGAAAGAAGAACAGGCGCGATCCCGGCCAGATCGCTTTTGGCGCGATATTCACGGCCAGATCCGGCCAGCCGTATCGGCACGCCGCGGGCTGTGAACCACTCAAAGGTCTTGTCCATCAGGCGGCCCTTGGACGGTAGGCCGATCTTCAGTGTCATGTCTGAAGCCCAAGTTCGACAAGAAGGCCGGGGCGAATGACGCCGCCTACCGCGGGCGCGTCGCCACCCAAAGCACGCGTGAGGGCGTCATACCGGCCACCCGAGGCGACGGCGGGAAGGTCTGGCCGGCCCCGGGCGAGGAAACCAAAGACGAACCCGTCATAGTATTCCATCGACGTACGCCCGTACGTGGCCTCGAACGGCAGGCCTTCGGCATCAATACCGCGCGCTGCAAGCGCCTCGAGACGGGCGGCCATGCGGGTCACCGCGGGCTGAATGGCCGGCATATCCACGGCTAGGTCGCGCAGTTGAGAAAGCGAATTCGCGGATGTTTCGCGGAGCGAAAGAAGCGCGTCCATCATCTCGGCCTCAGTTTTCGAAAGTGGCGGCGCCGCGCGCTCCGCGTCCAGCCGTGAGAGCCGCGCAAGCACTTCGTCGCGTGTGCGCAGGCCGATCTCCGGTGCGTCTGTCTCCGAGGAGGCCGCAGGCGGAAGGGGCTTAGAAAACCTTTCCAACAAGGCGCGGAAACGTTGGGGCCGCCACAGATGCCGCAGAAGGGCCGCACGGCGCGCTTCGGTCACGCGCAAGCCGCCAATGGCCGCAGTGAGCATGCTGATATCACCCGTGGCCACATCAAGTGCCGCGGGCGCCAGCATTGCGTGGAACTGTGCAAAAAGATCGGCATCCGCGCGGACTGAATCTGGGGCGCCGATCACCTCATAGCCCACCTGAACGTACTCCGCCGGCCGGTCTACCCCATCTGGTGGCTGACGAAACACAGTCCCTGAATAGGTGTAGGTTGCCGAGCCGCCCGATCCCGCGAGATGATGCCGTGCAACCGGTACCGTAAAATCGGGCCGTAGCATCATTTCCCCGCGCGATGGATCTTGCGTGACGAACGCGCGCCCGCGCACGTCTTCCCCATAAAGATCGAGTAAGACGTCGGCTGGTTGCAATATATCTGTCTCGACCCGCGCCGCGCCCGCGGCCTCGAACGCCGCAAGAAGCCGTGCGGCCACGCTCAGAACAGCCGCGCTTGACGTCATCGCTCCTGGCCGAGAAGGCGCTTCACTTCGGCCACAACATCGCTGCGAGCGGCCTCGAATTGTGCAGGCTGCGCCTTCCATTCCTCATGGCTCGCGCTTTCGGCGATCTTGGCGCCCAGCACCAGATCCTTGATCTGCACCACCCCGCGCGCCTTCTCATCCTCACCCTCGATGATGGCGACGGGGCTCTGGCGCCTGTCGGCGTATTTGAGCTGGTTGCCGAAATTCTTGGGGTTGCCGAGGTACACTTCGGCGCGGATACCGGCGCCGCGAAGCTCGGCCGCGAGCGCCTGATACTCCGCCATCCGATCGCGGTCCATCACCGTCACCACCACAGGGCCCTCTGCCGCGCCGCCGATCCGGCCCTTGGCCCGAAGTGCTGCCAGCAGGCGATCCACGCCGATGGAGATGCCGGTCGCCGGAACCGCCTGCCCGGTAAAGCGCTTAACCAGATCGTCATAGCGCCCGCCGCCCGCCACCGAGCCGAACTGGCGCGGGCGGCCCTTTTCATCTGCAATCTCGAAGGTAAGTTCGGCCTCATAGACGGGGCCGGTGTAATAGCCCAGGCCACGCACCACGGAGGGGTCCACACGAATACGTTCGGGCCCGAAGCCTTGCGAACTCAGCAAATCGGAGATCTCCCGAAGTTCTTGAACGCCTTGAAAGCCAACGTTGGAGTTGCCGATGATCTCTTCTAGGTATTGGAGCACACGGGTGCGCCAAACGGCATGAGCTTCTGTGTCCCCTGATAGGTCGCTTTTTAGTTCCGGGGACAGCGCGTAGCGTGCGCGGTCCAGTAACCGTCCGCGATTTTCGTGCCCTTCATTAATTGCGTTAGTCGCCTCTTGGGCCAGCCTTCTTTGTATTTCACTGAATGAGTTTACGAAGCTCATTACAACGTCAATCTGCTCCTCACCGAGCTTCGCGCCTTCGGTGTAATCGCCGCTCTCATCCTTGCGCCCCGTACCCAAGAGCGCGCGCACGCCGTCGGGCCCCAGCCGATCGAGCTTGTCGATGGCGCGCAGAACGATGCCGCGCTCACTGGCAAAGCGGTCGGGATCGGCGGGATCGAGGATGCCCGCCACCTCCATCACCCCATTGAGAACTTTGCGGTTGTTCACCCGCACCACGTAGTCGCCGCGCGGGATGCCCACAGCCTCCAGCGCCTCGGCCAGCATCGCGCAGATTTCGGCATCCGCCGCCATGCTGGCCGATCCCACCGTATCGGCATCGCATTGATAGAACTGGCGAAAGCGCCCCGGCCCCGGCTTTTCGTTCCGCCAGACGGGCCCCATGGCGTAGCGGCGATAGGGCGTGGGCAGATCGTTGCGGAACTGGGCGTAAACTCGGGCCAGAGGGGCGGTCAGATCGTAACGTAGCGCCAGCCAGGTCTCATCTTCCTCCCAGGCGAACACCCCTTCGTTCGGCCGGTCCACATCGGGAAGGAACTTGCCCAGTGCCTCAACCGTCTCTACCCCCGAGCTTTCAAGCGGGTCGAAGCCGTAGCGGCGATAGACCTCGGCGATCCGCTCCAGCATCGCCTGGCGTTCGGTAACCTCGGCGCCGAAGTAATCCCGAAATCCCTTCGGCGGCTCCGCCTTGGGGCGGGGGGTTTTCTTCGGTTTTGCCATCGGCGCGGCGCCTTTTTTGAGATCGCGGCGCGGTCTAGCCCAGCCCTTCGCCATGGGCAAGCCACGCGCCCTGCCCTATACCGCGCCTATGCCCAGTGATGTGACAGCGCTTGAAGAACGCATCGCCCATCTGATGCGGATGGTGGATGATCTCTCCGAAGTTGTCGCCCGCCAGGATGGCGAGATTAGCGAACTGCAACGCCGGGTGGCGATGCTGATGGAACGCGAAGCGGGGCGCGAGGCGGCGGAGGGTGCCGCCGTGGTGCTGGGCGACGAGCGCCCGCCCCACTACTAAAAATGCTTACTAGGCGTCTTCCACCATCACCACGCCCGGCAGCGAGCGCAGCGCGCCCTTGATCTGCGGGTTCACCGGAAAATCCTCGCCCAGCGTTACATCCACCTCCCCAGGCAGATCAGGCGCCATCAGGCACAGCTGGATCGCGCCGCGCCCGGCGAGCCCGCTTTCCCCCTTCGTGCGCTCCAGAAGCGAGGCAACCGAGGGCACGGCGCTATCGCTGTCAACGAAGATGCGCAGCCCCATCTGGCCCGCATCGGCTACGATCGTATCGATTGGTGCCGCCGCACGGGCCAGGAGCTTGAGTTGCTGCGCCTCCATCGTCACATCCACGGTCAGCACAACATTCGTGCCGGCCTCGAGATGGTCTCGCGCGGCCTCGAGCGTATCGGAAAACACCGTTACTTCGTAGAACCCGGTCGGATCAGAAAGCTGTACGAAAGCAAATCTGTTGCCGCGGGCCGACTTACGCTCCTGCCGCCCAGACACAGCACCCGCAATCTTGCCGACGAACGCGCCCTCGCGCCCCGCCTTTTCTGCGATCTCGGCAAGCGTCATAACGTTCTTGCGCTTCAGCGGCCCGATGTAATTATCCAGCGGATGGCCAGAAAGGTAGAAGCCAACGCCCACATGCTCTTCCGTAAGCCGCTCATTCGGCAGCCAGTCATCCACCGGCGAAAGCCTTGGCTCGGGCAAGTCATCCCCCGCTTCGCCGAAAAGCGAAACCTGCGCGGAGCCGCGTTGTTCGTGGATCGCGGCAGAATAGGCAGTGAGCGCATCAAGCGACTGGAACACGCGGCGGCGGTTGCGATCAAGCTCGTCGAACGCGCCGGCGCGGGCCAACATCTCTAGCGGTCGCTTGCCGATCCGCTTCAGATCCACCCGGCGCGCGAAATCGAAAAGTGTGACGAATGGCTTTTCTCCCCGCGCCTCGGTGACAAGTCGCATCGCCTCGATGCCGACGTTTTTCAGCGCGCCGAGAGCATAGACCAGCTTTCCATCGGCCACGCTGAACGTGGCTTCGGAGCGGTTGACGCACGGCGGCACGATCTCGATCTCAAGCCCCCGTCGCACCTCCTCGGCATAGGTTGCAAGCTTGTCGGTCAGATGCAGATCGCAGTTCATGACGCCCGCCATGAACTCCACCGGATAATTGGCCTTCAGCCACGCCGTTTGGTAGCTGACCACTGCATAGGCGGCGGCGTGGGACTTGTTGAAGCCGTAATTCGCGAATTTCTCCAGAAGATCGAACACCTCCTTGGCCTTGGCCGCATCCACCCCGTTGGCCTTCGCGCCCTCCACGAATTTCGGGCGCTCGGCATCCATCGCTTCCTTAATCTTCTTGCCCATCGCACGGCGCAGTAGATAAGCACCACCAAGCGAATAGCCGGCCATCACCTGGGCGATTTCCATCACCTGTTCCTGGTAGACGATGATGCCCTGAGTTTCCTCAAGGATTTGATCGATCAGCGGGTGAATGGATTCGCGTTCCCTGAGCTCGTTCTTCACCTCGCAATACTTCGGGATGTTCTCCATCGGCCCGGGGCGGTAAAGCGCGACGAGAGCAACGATATCCTCGATACAGGTGGGCTTCATGCGCCTTAGCGCATCCATCATCCCCGAGCTTTCCACCTGGAACACCGCCACGGTCTGCGCCCGCGCGTAAAGCTCATAGGATTTCGCGTCATCCAGCGGGATCGCATTGATATCGATCTCAACGCCGCGGGCGGCCAGCAGATCAAGCGCGTTCTGGATCACCGTGAGCGTTTTCAGCCCCAGGAAATCGAACTTCACGAGCCCCGCCTGCTCCACCCATTTCATGTTGAACTGGGTCGCGGGCATGTCCGATCGCGGATCGCGATAAAGCGGCACAAGCTCATCAAGCGGCCTATCCCCGATCACCACACCCGCGGCGTGAGTGGAGGCGTTGCGCAATAAGCCCTCAAGCTTCATGCCGTATTGCAGGAGCCGGTCCACCACCTCTTCGCTGCGTGCTTCTGCGCGAAGCCGCTCTTCCTGCGCCAGCGCCTGTTCGATGGAAACGGGCTTCACCCCCTCCACTGGGATCATTTTCGAAAGCCTGTCCACCTGCCCATAGGGCATCTGCAGCACCCGGCCCACATCGCGCACCGCTGCCTTGGAGAGCAGCGCACCGAAGGTGATGATCTGGCCAACACGATCGCGGCCGTATTTTTCTTGCACATAGGCAATCACTTCCTCGCGCCGATCCATACAGAAATCGATATCGAAATCGGGCATCGAAACGCGCTCTGGGTTCAGAAAGCGCTCGAAAAGCAGGGAATAGCGCAGGGGATCGAGATCGGTGATTGTCAGCGCATAGGCCACAAGGCTGCCGGCGCCCGATCCCCGCCCCGGGCCCACGGGGATGTTCTCGCGTTTGGCCCATTTGATGAAATCGGCCACGATCAGGAAGTAACCGGGAAAGCCCATCTGTTCGATGATCCCCAGTTCGAACTCCAGCCGTTCCTCGTATTCGGATACCTCCGCGGCGTGGGGGATCACGGCGAGCCGCTCCTTTAGCCCATCACGGGCCTGGCGGCGCAGTTCCTCTACCTCATCATCGGCGAAGCGGGGCAGGATCGGATCCTGCCTCGGTACCGCAAAAGCGCAGCGGCGCGCAATTTCCACAGTATTTTCAAGCGCCTCTGGCAAGTCGGCAAAAAGTGCAGCCATCTCTGCTTGCGACTTGAAGTAATGCTGCGGCGTCAGGCGGCGGCGCGGCTCTTGCTGATCGACATAGGCGCCCTCGGCGATGCAGATCAGGGCATCATGCGCCTCATAGATATCGCCCGTCGGAAAGTAGACGTCGTTCGTGGCCACAAGCGGCAGGTCATGCGCATACGCCAGCTCAACATGCCCGCGTTCGGACGCCCGTTCTGCGGCGGCCAAAGCACCGTCCTCACCCGGGTGGCGCTGAAGCTCCACGTAAAGCCTATCAGGAAAAGCTGCCGCGAGGGTCGTCAGTAGCGCCTCGGCCGGCCCCCGCTTACCGGCGGCGAGAAGCTGGCCGATGGGCCCCATCGGCCCCCCGGTAAGGCAGATCACGCCATCGGCATGCGCCGTTAGCTCCTTTAGCGTGATGTGCGGCTGCGGCTTCTCGCCATCGAGATACAGTTCGGAGTTGAGCTTCATCAGATTGCCATAGCCCTGCTCGCTCTGCGCCAAGAGCACAATGGGCGCAGGCGCAGGGGGGCGCCCGCCGGGCGCGGCCGTTTCATAGGCCAAATCCATCTGACAGCCGACAATGGGCTGTATGCCGTCGCCGACGGCAGCCACGGAAAACTCGAGCGCTGCGAACATGTTGTTGGTGTCCGTCAGCGCTACGGCGGGCATGTTCATCTGGCGGCAGAGGCCCGGCAGTTTCTTCAATCGAAGCGCCCCTTCAAGAAGCGAATACTCGGAGTGGACGCGGAGATGAATGAATCGGGGATCACTGCTCATAAGTGGAATGATATTTGCGCTGCCCATGGCCTTAAAGCCGAATGTCGCAGCGAAGTGGGCTATCGGCGAGGCGCCGCATAGGGAAAGATGCGCGAATGCTGTGCCGTGTTATTTGCGTTTGTGTTTTGTGTTTGTGTGGTCAGATGGGGGCCGCCGAGGTTTTCCCCGTATCCCGCTGTATGAACCTGTCGAACCACCTGGAAGTGGGCCGTGATGGAAACTGGCGCTACGGCTACAGGCCCGACCATATCACCCAGATCGCCGATGCGGGATTTGATACCCTCCGCGTTCCGGCACGGGTGTCTGATTACTTCGAAGATGGCGCAATAGATCCGGCTTTCGCCGCCGAGTTGCGTGATGTGATAGAAACCGCGCGGGCCGAGGGCCTCTTCGTAATCCTCGATCTGCATCATTTCGAGGAGTTGATGAATGATCCCGATGGGCAAGCCGGCCGTTTCGTCGCGGTTTGGGCCGCGCTTTCTGAGACATTCGCCGACATCAAGGAGGGCCTTGCATTCGAGCTGCTAAACGAACCCGTGGGCGCGTTGACGACCGAACGCGCCCTGCCCCTCTACGCCAGCGCACTTGCCGAGATCAGGGCGCGCCAAGCAGATCGGTGGGTGATTTACGGCGGCGCAAACTGGAATGCCGTCTCGGAACTTGCGGGCCTGCCGCGCACGGGCGATCCACGCGTTGTGCATACATTCCACTACTACATTCCCGATGCCTTCACCCATCAGGGCGCCACGTGGCGGGAAAATGCGCCGCCGTCACCAGCTTATTGGGGCAACGAAGTCGATCTTGCACAGCTTGACGACGCATTTGAGACGGCCGCCGCCCACCACGCACCCACCTTCCTCGGCGAATTCGGCGTGATCCAGAATGCGCCGGCCGAGGATCGCGAAACATGGCTTCGCGCCGTGCGGCAGGCAGCAGAGGCACGGGGAATCCCGTGGTGCCATTGGGGTTTCGGCGCAGGCTTTGGCGCCTTCGACCCCGAAACGGGCCTGTGGGACCCAGCCATTCTTGACGCATTTTTTGACTGAACCACCCGCCAGAACGCCTAATTTTCAGGCGCTTGCCTGTTTTTCAATACCCGCCTGAAAGACCTCCGCCACCCCGCCGCCGCCAAGCCCTTGCGCGCTCAATGATTCAAGGCTTTTCTCTGGGGTAGGGAGTGCGCGGGCTTTACGCCGCATCGGGCCAGCGCATCTGCGGTTTTTGCCGCCGAACAGAAAGCGGTCTAGATACACCTCCGATGACTAAAATCTCGTTTCTTCTCAACGGAGAGACCGTGCGGATCGCGGATGTGGGCCCCACGGTGACACTGCTGGATTGGCTGCGCGAAACGCGGGGCCTGACCGGCACCAAAGAAGGTTGCAATGAGGGTGACTGCGGGGCTTGCACGGTGATGGTCACCGATGATGCCGGCGCCCGCGCGCTCAATGCCTGCATCCTTTTTATGCCTCAGCTCCACGGCAAGGCGGTGCGCACGATTGAGGGCGTCTCGGCGCCGGACGGCACCCTACATCCGGTTCAAGCTGCCATGGTAGAGCACCATGGATCGCAATGCGGCTTCTGTACGCCTGGCTTCATTGTAACGATGGCGACAGCCCATTTGAACGGGCGCACGGATCATGACGACCAGCTTGCGGGCAACCTCTGCCGCTGCACGGGTTACGCCCCGATCATCCGCGCCGCTGAGGCTGCTGCGGCCAAACCAGTGCCAAACTGGATGCATGATGCCGAGTTGACGGTGAAAACACAGTCAGACGAAGCATGTTTCATCCCCGAAACGGCCGACGCGTTGGCGGCTTGGTACGCCGATCATCCCGATGGCACATTGATTGCGGGCGCGACAGATGTAGGCCTCTGGGTCACGAAGGATCTTCAAGAACTCTCGCCGGTGGCATTTCTGGGCGGCATTTCCGAGCTCAAGCAAATTGTCGTCACCAAAACTGAGATCAGGATTGGCGCGGCCGTCACAATGGCGGCGCTGCTGCCGGTTCTCGCAGAGCATCACCCGTCTTACGCAGAACTTGCGCGGCGATATGGTTCCGAACAGGTGCGCCAGGCCGCTACGATCGGCGGCAACGTCGCCAATGGCTCGCCGATCGGGGATAACCCGCCGGCGTTGATCGCTCTCGGTGCCACGCTGCATTTGCGCAAGGGCGACACGCGCCGCATGTTGCCGCTGGATACGTTTTTCCTCGAGTATGGCAAGCAGGATCGTGCACCGGGTGAGTTTGTTGAGGCAATCTCGATCCCGCGCCAGGCTGACCGGCTTAGATGCTATAAGCTTTCAAAGCGCTTCGACCAGGATATCTCCGCCGTCTGCGGGTGCTTCTCGATCACGGCGAATGATGGCGTCGTGACGGATGCGCGCATTGCATTCGGTGGTATGGCCGGGATCCCGAAACGAGCAACTGCCGTGGAAGACGCCCTTATCGGCGCGCCTTGGACAGAAGAAACCGTGCGCGCCGCGCAAGCGAAGTTCGCAGACGATTTCACGCCATTGAGCGACATGCGCGCATCGGCCGCCTACCGGCTCGAATGCGCGCAAGGCATGCTTCTGCGCTATTTCCTTGAAGATTGCGGAGCCACGGGCCACGTGCTGGAGGTGTCCGCGTGACCGTCGCAAAGCCCCTTCCACACGACGCGGCGCCACTGCACGTCACGGGCCAAGCCCGCTATGTGGACGATATCCCCGTACCGGCAAACGCGCTGCACCTCGCCTTTGGTGTGTCTGACGTGGCGCATGGAGAGATTACCAAGATCGATCTTGGCGCGGTCCGCTCTGCGCCCGGCGTGGCGCTGGTACTCACGGCGGAAGA
>JBCCRC010000030.1:0-38913 GCA_039208375.1 Pseudomonadota bacterium
CTGGCGGTTTCGGGAAGCTCTTCCAGCCCGATTGCGCCCGTTGGCGTTTCTCCATCCGCGAGAAGAACCTGAAGTTTCGTGGCCTCGCCCTGCGGGTCGAACCCTTGGTAGAGCCGCACATAGGCCGTGTGTTCCTCCCGCGGAACAGGGATGGAAACGAGGCGGAGGCGCGGATCTTCTGCCGCGCGCGCCCCAAGCATCAGATCGAAGCCCGAAACGCCAATGGCCGGGATCCCGAGGCTCAGTGCCAGGCCGCGGGCGGCGGAGACCGAGATGCGCAGGCCGGTGAAGTTGCCCGGCCCGATGCCAACGCCGATCGCATCGAGTTCCTCGAAGACCGCGCCGTGATCGGCCAGCACCGCCTCGATCATCGGCATCAGCCGTTCCGCCTGGCCGCGCGCCATGGGCTCAAACCGCCGCGCCACGATTTCACCGCCCAAACGTAAAGCGACCGCGCAATGCGCGGCCGATGTATCAAACGCCAGAACCGTTGGGTCAGGCCGCAACCGGCCGCACCTCAACCACTTCGGGGATATAATGGCGCAGCAGGTTCTCAATGCCCATTTTCAACGTCAGGGTAGAGGAGGGGCAGCCGGCGCAGGCGCCTTGCATGTGGAGATACACAATGCCGCGATCAAAGCCATGGAAGGTGATATCGCCGCCATCCTGCGCCACAGCAGGCCGCACACGGGTATCAAGCAGTTCCTTGATCTGGGTGACGATCTCGCCATCCGGCCCGTCATGGGCGGCGTGGCCCGAGACTTGATCCTGTCCCCCCTCGATAACTGGTTGACCAGATTGGAAATGTTCCATGATCGCGCCGAGGATCGCCGGTTTGATGTGATCCCACTCCACGGCTTCGGCTTTGGTCACGGTGACGAAATCCATTCCGAAAAACACTGCCGATACGCCTTCAACGGCGAATATGCGTTGGGCGAGGGGCGATGAGGATGCTGACTCAGGGGCAGGGAAATCGGCCGTACCAGCTTCCAGAACCGGTTGGCCGGGGAGGAATTTGAGCGTCGCCGGATTGGGCGTGGATTCGGTTTGAATAAACATTGGCATGTCCTCCATGACCTTGCGCATATGCGTTTGGGGCTGGGCGCTGTCAAGGATTAGAATAGTTCTAAAACAGTAGCGAAGTCCAGCACAAGGTAGTTAGGTTACGGCTTCAAGCCGCTCTTTCGAAAGCTCGCCCGGAACAATCGTAATCGGAACCGGAAGTGTGCCGGAGCTTTTGGATAGCTGCGCCACAAGCGGGCCCGGGCCCTTCTTATCTGTTCCTGCGCCCAGGACGAGAACGCCGATATCATTGTCTTCACGGATCTGCGCCAGAATTTCCGGCACCGCATCGCCCTCGCGGATCACAAGCTCAGGATCAACCCCCTGCTTGTCGCGCATCCACTTAGCGAACACCTCAAAATGCGCGTGAATGCGTTCGCGGGCCTCTTCGCGCATGATATCGCCGACGCCGATCCAATGGTTGAATTCATCGGGGGGCACGACGGACAGGATCTGCACGCCACCGCCGGTATGCGCTGCACGCATTGCCGCGAAGCGCATTGCGTTCAGGCATTCACGGCTATCGTCGAGCACAACAAGAAACTTGCGCATGGCCGGGCCCTCCCTTCAGCCGATCATGGCGGGGCCTTGGGCGCGGCGCAATCCCTCAGCGCTACGCGGCACTGTGGGCCCAATCCCAATACATCTCGCGCACTCTGCGCGTGACGGGCCCAACCTGGTAATGGCATCCCTCGAATTCGGTGACAGGGGTCACTTTCGTCATGTTTCCCGAGAGAAAGACTTCGTCGGCCCCGCGGAAATCATCAAAGCTCAGAACCGCCTCTCGCACGGGCGTTCCGTCTGCTGCAAGGTTCGCCATGTGGCGCGCACGGGTGATGCCGGCGAGGAACGTTCCGTTCGCGATCGGCGTTAGGATTTCCCCGTCACGCACCATGAAGACGTTCGAGGTTGCACTCTCGGCCACGTTGCCCATGGCATCGGCCACCAAAGCATTTTGGAAGCCGCGGCTGCGAACATCGCGCAACATGCGCCCGTTGTTGGGGTATAGGCAGCCGGCCTTCGCGTTTACGACGCTGCTTTCCAGCAACGGTCGGCGAAACCGTGTCATCCCCAGCCGCACTGAGGTGTTCTCGTCTGGCATCGGGATTTCTTCGAGGCAGATCGCAAAGCCCGTCTTCCCCGGTTTTGGCGCAACCGCAGTTTCGTCGCCATCAATGGCCCAATACATGGGACGGATATAAACTGCGGCATCCGTCCGGTAGGCGGCAAGGCCGTCTCGCACAATCGCGACCATATCTTCGGTTGCGATGGTCGGCGTAACCATAAGTGCCTCGGCGGAGGCATTTACCCGTGCGCAGTGGGCGGCAAGGTCTGGCGCGACGCCATCGAAATAGCGTGCGCCGTCGAACACGTTGGAACCGAGCCAACTGCCATGGTCTGCAGCGCGCAAAACGGCAAGGTCGCCATCATGCCAGCGACCCTCGAAATACGTGCGAATGTTGGTGCCTATGGCCATGGGCATCCCTCCCGCGAAACGCGACGTTAGGGGCGCTTTTCCGGCATGTCCAGCGGCACGGTACTGGCAGATGTGTCGGCAAACCCCCCGGCAACTGGCCGGGGGGCCGCGGCGCATGGGCTTGCGTCAGGCGTGCCGCGAATGTGCCGGGCGCGGCTCGGGCGGATCGGCGGAGCCACGATGCGGGGACGGTCGTTGCCCGGCAGCGGTGCGTGGGCAGTGCAGCGCACGCGTTTACACCGTAAACGGGCGATGCTTCCCTTTTGTGACACCAGCTAGGCGCGGGGTACCATCCCAACGATCCGATACGTTTCGTCAAGGATCGGCGCGGCGATGCTCCGCGCATGCTCTGATCCCTGCGCCAAAACGCGGTCAAGCTCGGCCTTATCTTCCATCAAACGCCGCATCTCGTTCGAGATGGGTATGATCTTTTCCACCGCAAGTTCAGCCAAACGCGGCTTGAAGGCGCCGAACTGCTGGCCAGCAAACTCGGCAATGACAGTCTCGGGGCCGGTGCCCTGCAACGCCGCGTAGATATTGACGAGGTTGCGCGCCTCGCTTCGGCCGTCTAATCCCTCAACCGTATCTGGCAAAGGCTCGGGATCCGTTTTGGCCTTCCGTACCTTCTTGGATATCGTATCGGCATCATCACTCATGTTGATGCGCGCCATGTCCGACGGATCGGATTTCGACATCTTCTTGCTACCATCGCGCAAGCTCATGACCCGCGTCGCCGTCCCCTCGATCACTGGTTCGGTAATCGGAAAAAACGCAACACCATAATCGTTGTTGAACTTCGATGCGATATCGCGCGTCAGTTCGAGATGCTGCTTCTGATCCTCGCCAACCGGCACGTGGGTGGCGTGATAAATCAGAATGTCGGCCGCCATCAGCGCGGGATACGCAAAAAGGCCAAGCGAGGCATTCTCAGAATTCTTGCCCGCCTTGTCTTTCCATTGCGTCATGCGGCCCATCCAACCCATGCGCGCAACGCAGTTAAGAACCCAAGCGAGCTGCGCGTGTTCGGGCACGTGGCTTTGCGCAAAAAGCGCTGATTTTGATGGGTCGATCCCGGATGCGAGGAAAAATGCGGCCAGTTCGCGCGTGTTGTGCCGCAGGTCCGAGGGATCCTGCCATACGGTGATCGCGTGCAGATCGACCATGCAATAGAGCGTCTCGTACTTGCCGGAATTCTGCATCTCCACAAACCGGGTCAGAGCACCAAGGTAGTTTCCCAGTGTCAGGCCACCCGAAGGTTGAATGCCGGAAAGAATGCGCGGCGTGAACGCGGGCTGTGACATGACTGACTCTCTTAGTGGATTTATCCGCCGGGCTCGCTTACCCATGGGGCAAGAGCCCGTCAAGAAAGGCCCCAAGGACATGAGCAGTGATCCCAACGCGTCTCCCATCAACGCGCTGCCGCCAGCGGTTGTTCTTCTCGCGCTTCCGATGGTTCTTATCGAGCTCGCATTCAGCGCCGGGGCGCAGGGCTTTATCGGCGGGGCCGATGCCGTGGGGTGGCGTATTGCGGCCTTGGAGCGCTACGCGTTTATCGGCTTGCTCTTCGATGTGATGCTTGAGAACTGGGTTTGGCCGCTTGAGCATGTGATGCGGCTTTTCACCTACCCCTTTGTTCACTTGAGCTTTTTGCACATGATCATGGTGCTTGTGTTTCTGTTGGCCCTCGGCAAGCTGGTGGGTGACGTCTTCGGATCGGTCGCAGTTGTCACAATCTTCTTTGCCTCTGCCATCTTCGGGGCGGTTGTTTTCGCACTTGTCACTAATGACCCCGTGCCGCTCGCGGGTGGGTACCCGGCAGTCTATGGGCTGATCGGGGGCTATACCTTTCTTCTTTGGGTGCGCATCGGGCAAACCGGCGGGCCGCAGGCGCAAGCCTTCACCCTGATTGCCATTTTGATGTTCATACAGCTGGTCTTTGGGCTGCTTTTTGGCGCCGGTTTGGACTGGATCGCCGATCTGGCCGGCTTTGCGGCTGGATTTGGCACCTCGATCCTTGTTAGCCCCGGGGGCTGGGCCCGGATGCTAGCGCGATTGCGGCAGCGTTAGCGCTTAAGGGCCGCCCGAAGCTCTGCCACCGTGAAGGCGCCGAGGGCGCGGGCGGCGACCGCGTACCCCACAAGGCCAAGCGCCACCAGGAGCGCAAGCGCGAGATACCGCTGCGCCCCGGCGTCGAAGAGATGGCTTGCCCCGTAGGCGGCCCCCCAAAGCAGGGCACCCATGGCCAGAGAGGCCAGAACAATCCGCCAAAGCCGGCCCCGAAACTGCGCGTCGAACTCTGCCGCCGCACCCATGCTCCGTGTGCCGCGCCAGAGAAGCCACGCCATGGCCCACCCCGCTACGGTCGTGCCGATCGCCGCCGCGATGTAGCCAATCATCGGTGCGAGCCCGATGGCAACGACTGCATTCACCACCAGTGAAACAAGCGCGAAATAGAACGGGGTCTTCGTATCCTCCCGCGCGAAATAAAGCGGCTGTAGCACCTTCTGCAGCACAAACGCGGGCAGGCCGAGCCCGTAGACCGCTGCTGCAAGGGCCGTGGCGCGCGCGTCTTCTGCGGTGAATGCGCCCCGTTCGAAAAGCACCGAAACGACCGGCAGCGGAATGACGGCAAGGGCAACGGCGGCGGGCACTGTTAGCGCCAGCGCAATCTCCGATGCGCGGTTAAAGGCGTGCTGGCCCCCGGCAACATCATCGGCTTGAAGCTTTCGCGACAGATCGGGCAAAAGCACGACGCCGATGGCAATACCGACCACACCCAGCGGCAGTTGATAGAGTCTGTCGGCCAGGCTGAGCCACACGATCGCGCCTTCAAAGAAGCTCGCGACCTGCCGCCCGACAAGGAGGTTAACCTGCACAACGCCACCCGCGAGGGCTGCGGGGGCGGCGATGATCGCAAGGCGCTTCAATTCCGGTGTCAGTTTCGGGCGGGTAATGCGCATGGCAAATCCTGCGTGGCGCGCGGCCCACCAGACAAGCGCAAGCTGCGCGACGCCAGCAATGGGCACAGTGATGGCAAGGGTATCTCCGACCGGCCAACCCAGACGATCGGCCAGCACCATCGCGGCGATGAAGAGCGCGTTCAGTAGAACGGGGGCTGCGGCCGCCGCCACGAAGCGCCCGGTGGCGTTGAGCACGCCTGAGAGCAATGCCGCAAGTGAGATGAACAGGATATAGGGGAACGCAATCCGTCCATAGTCCACCGCAAGGTCAAAGCGCTCGTCGCCGGCGAAGCCCGAGGCCATCGCCAGCACTAGCCAGGGCATGAACGCAAGCGCAAGCAGCGTGAAGGCAATCAACACGGCGGCCAGCCCCGAAAATGCATCCTGCGCAAACCGTTCCGGCCCGTCGCCTGCCTCCAGCTTCTTCGAGAAGAGGGGCACGAAGGCCATGTTGAACGCGCCCTCGGCGAAAAACCGGCGGAACATGTTGGGCAGCGTGAAGGCCACGAGAAACGCCTCAGCGACTGGCCCTGCGCCCAAAAGCGCCGCAATGGCGATATCCCGCAGAAAGCCAAGGATGCGGCTTGCCATCGTCCACACGCCCACCGTGAGAAAGGCGCTCGCCAGCCGGATCTGGCGCATCAGCCCTTCGCCCGTTCCGCGCCGCGTTCAATGGCCTCGCGCAGCTTCTTCTCAAGCGTCTTCTGCTTTGCCGCGCTATGGTATTTCAGGCCGAACATGTCTTTCACATAGAAACTGTCGACGGCCTGCTCGCCGTAGGTTGCGATCACGGCGCTGGCCAGGTTCACGTGCGCCTCGGTGAGCGCCCGGGCCAGATCGTAGAGCAGGCCCGGCCTGTCGCGGGTGTCCACCTCAATAATGGTGTAGATCTCTGACCCATCATTGTCGAACGTGATCGATGTCGGAACCTTGAAGGCACGTTCGCGCTTTTTGAGCTTATCGCGATCTTTGAGTGCGTCGCGCGCCACAACCTCGCCCCGAAGCGTTTTTTCGATCATTGCGCGCAGGCGCGGCATACGTGCTTCGGCAAAGGGGTGGCCCTCGGCGTCCTGAACCCAGAATACCGCGGTCGCATAGCCGTCTTTGGACGTGTAGCTGCGTGCATCAACAACGTTGGCGCCCACGAGCGCAAGCGCGCCGGCGAGACGCGCGAAGATGCCGGGGTGATCCTCCAGCACAAAGCAGGCGCGTGTCGCGTCGCGATCTTCATCCAAGAAGAGATCGATCCCCACCACGCCTTCGCGCGCATCTCTAAGAAGCGTTGCGAAGACCACATGGGCCGATGTGGGCATGCCCTGCCAGTAGGGGCCATAGTGGCGCGCTGTTTCCGTGCGCAGGTCCGCCGTGGTCCAATCGGCCAGCGCCTCGCGCAGGGCGCGCTTCGCCTCGTCTTCCCGGGCCTCGCGATTGACATCTTCAAGCCCGTGCTCAAGTGCCGTGGCGGTTTCGCGATAGAGTGTGCGGATCAACTGGGCTTTCCAGTTGTTCCACGTGTTGGGGCCCACGCCGCGAATGTCGCACACCGTCAAAACCGTCAGCAGGTCGAGCCGTTTGCGCGTTTTCACGGCTTTAGCGAAGTCGCGGACGGTGCGCGGGTCGGCAAGATCGCGCTTCTGCGCGATGTCCGACATCAGCAGATGATAGCGCACCAGCCATTCAACCGTCTCGCATTCATCCCGCCGCAGGCCCAGCCGGGGTGCGACCTTGCGGGCAATCTGTGCGCCGAGCACAGAATGGTCCTCCGGCCGTCCCTTTCCAATGTCATGGAGAAGAAGAGCGACGAAGAGCACGCGCCGGTTCACCCCCTCTTTGAGGATCCGGCTGACGACAGGAAGTTCTTCCACAAGCTCGGCGCGTTCGATCTGCGCGAGCGTTGAGATGCATTGGATCGTGTGCTCATCGACGGTATAGGCGTGATACATATTGAACTGCATCATCGCCACGATGGGCGCGAATTCCGGGATGAAGGCGGCCAGAACGCCAAGCTCGTTCATCCGCCGGAGCGCGCGTTCGGGGTTGCCGTGCTTCAGAAGCAGATCGAGGAAGATGCGACGAGCTTCGGGCGTGGCCCTCATCTCGTCATCGAACTGGTCAAGGTTCGCTGAGATGAGTCGCATTGCATCGGGATGGAGCAAGTAGCCTGTGCGAAGCGCCTCCTCGAAAATTCGCAAAAGGTTTAGCTTGTCGGCAATCGCAGCCTCGGGATCTGCCCAACCGAGGCGGTTGTTCAGGATCACATAGCCGTCCTTCACGCGGCGCTTGCGCTTGAGGAACCGCGTCAGCGAGGGCGCGGTTTTGACATGCTGCGCCTCAAGCGCCGTCAGCAGGATCCGCGTGAGTTCGCCCACCTTCGTGGCATGCCGGAAATAGTCCTGCATGAAGTGTTCCACTGCACGACGGCCGCTACGATCCCGGTAGCCCATTCGGTCGGCCACCTCGACTTGCATATCGAAGGTCAGTTGATCCACCGCGCGGCCAGCGATCAGGTGAAGATGGCAGCGTACGGCGAGAAGAAAGGTCTCGGCATTGCGGAAGTTTTCGAACTCTTCGGCGCGGAACGTGCCAAGGCCCACAAGATCAGCGGCATCGTCGACGCGGTTGACGTATTTCGCGATCCAGAACAACGTCTGAAGGTCTCGCAACCCGCCTTTGCCCTCTTTCACGTTCGGCTCAACCATGTAGCGCTGGCCACCCTGCTTGCGGTGGCGCTCGGCCCGTTCTTCGAGCTTTGCCTCGACGTAGTCAGCGGCGGTTGATCTGAAGAGATCCTTCCACAGCCTGCGGCCAAGGTCTGCAGCAAGTGCTTCCTGCCCGGCAATATAGCGATGCTCCAGGAGTGCGGTGCGGATCGTGTAGTCCTCACGCCCCAGACGAAGGCAGTCTTTCACCGTGCGGCTGGCATGACCGACTTTCAGGTGCAGATCCCAGAGGATGTAGAGCATCGATTCGATGACGCTCTCGGCCCAGCCCGTGATCTTGTAGGGTGTCAAAAACAGCAGATCGACATCGGAGAAAGGGGCCATTTCCGCGCGCCCGTAGCCGCCAACCGCCAGCACGGCGAGCCGCTCGCCTTCGGTGGGGTTGGGCTTTGGGTGAAGGTAGCGCGTCGCCGTCTCGAACACCGCGAGGATCACCGAATCTGTGAGATAGGCGTAGGAAGCAACCGCCTCTCGCGCCGCAAGCGGGCGCTTGGTAATGGCTGCGTCGATGGCCGCCCGGCCCGACTGGATCTGCGCCTTTAGGTTTTTGACGGTCGCGCCGCGCAACGCGCGTGGGCTTTCGGCTTGCCGGGCAGCATCGGCCAACGCCGCGCCAACGGCGGCGCGATCGAAAATCTCCCCTGACGGAACGATCAGCCGCGTGGCGGCGGCATTGCGCGGCTCAGGCTCAAAGGCCCGGCGCGCCGAAGCTTCTCGGTGCGGGGTCAATATATGTGACCTGTCTGTCCTGAACCTGCGCGACGGCGAGGGCGCGTTCATTCGTACCATTTGGCAGAAAGCGGAAAACACCGTTAACACCCGCAAACCCGCTTGGCCGCGTGATCGCCGCTTGCGAGAAGGGTTGAGTTCCCCCGGTACTGGCCAGCGCGCCAATCGCGGCAATGCCGTCATAGGCCAAGCCTGCGAGTGGGTGCGGTACGGCCCCGAACGCGGCTTGATAGCGGGCATTGAACTGTGCGGCGAGCCCGGGATCAGGCACCGCAAACCAAGCGCCCTGCAGCCCGTCCAACGCAAGAGCGCCCGACGGGATATCAAGCCGTTGCAGACCAATGAACTGAATCTCCGCTGGATCAACGCCGTTTTCCGGCAAGAGCTCGGCCAGGAACGGCACCGCGCCATCATTGCCAGACGTCATGAACACCGCAGTTGCGCCAGATGTGGAGACTTGTTCTGAGATGCGTGGAACGGCCTCGATCACGGCTTGTTGGTTCAGCGCGAAAGACGAGGTGCCGGCAAGGCGCAGCCCATTTGCCGCAATGGCGCGGGAGATTGCATCGCGGCCTGCGGCCTCTGCCGGGCTGTCCGCATGGGCGATCACGATATCGCGGCGGCCTTGCAGCGCCGCATGTCGCACCAGCCTGTTGGCGGTGTTCTGGAAGGTTGACCCAAGAATATAGACGTTGCCGCCCGCAATCGCCGGGTTGTTTGAAAACGAGAGCACGGTCACGCCACGCGGCGCGACCGTGGCGCCCGCCGCGGCGGCGGCATCGCCGAATACGGGGCCGAGAATGATTTTTGCGCCGTCGCTGACGGCCTGGCCTGCCACCGTGGCGGCGGACGACGAGGTGCCGCCCGTATCGTACACCCGCAAGTCAATCTCAACGCCTTCGCCCAAATCGGCGATGGCCAGCCGTGCGGCATTTTCGAAGCTTGCCGCAAGAGCGGCGCCACCATCGGGCGCGCTTTGCGGCACGAGGAGCGCCACGGGCACTGCGTTGCGGGTGTTGAGGCTGACACCGCTGGTCACCGCATCACACGCCGCGAGAGTGACCAGCGAGACGACCGCCAGGGCCATGAGCCGAAGCTTGCGGGCAAGGCCGATTGCAGCGAACATGGGCATCCTATCTGTTTGCGCGCCGTTTGGCGGCAACCTACGCCCATCGACTCCGCGTGTAAATCACACGGTCGGACGAGGAAGGAACGGTGATGCCGGAAACCCGCGCGCTGGCGCCCGCGCTTTATATCGTGGCCACGCCGATTGGAGCCGCCCGCGATATTACATTGGGCGCGATCGATGTTCTGGCTTCTGCGGACGTTCTTGCGGCCGAAGACACGCGAACACTACGCCGGTTGTTGGACATACACGGTATCGCCCTCCGCGGTAGGCCGCTTCTGGCTTATCACGATCACAATGGCCCGGCCCAACGCCCGAAGCTTCTAGCGCATCTGTCAGCCGGCAAATCTGTGGCGTTCGCGTCAGATGCCGGCACGCCGCTGGTGGCCGATCCGGGCTATCAGCTGGTGCGGGCCGCGGTTGACGCGGGTCACGCTGTGCACACCGCCCCCGGGCCCTCGGCCGTTTTGGCAGCGCTCGCGGTTTCCGGCTTGCCGACAGATCGGTTTTTCTTCGCGGGGTTTCCGCCGCCTTCGAAGGGCGCCCGCGCGCGGTTTTTCAGAGAGATTTGCGACGTTCCCGCCACGATTGTGCTTTTTGAGGCGCCGAAGCGTCTTTCGGGTTTCATTAACCACGCTGTGCAAGAACTGGGGGGCGAGAGACGCGCGGCAGTGTGCCGTGAACTCACAAAACGGCACGAGACGGTCATGCGTGGGACATTGGCAGACATTGCAGAACAGATCGGCGCGATGCCGGCAAAGGGCGAGGCGGTCGTTGTGATCGATCGCGCACAACGTGTTGCGTCGGAGGCCGACCGGGATGCGGCGCTTCGAGCGGCTCTTCAATCGCAAACGGTCAAAGACGCCGCGCGCGATGTCGCCGAACAGCTGGGTTTGCCGCGACGGGAAGTATACCAAGCGGCGCTTGAGCTCGCGAAGCGAACATGAGCGGGGCGGTTTCCTACCACGCCGGCGTGGCGGCGGAGGCCTCCGTCGAACGGGCGTATCGTGCGCGCGGATATGCGGTAGATGCCCGCCGCTGGCGGAGCGCCGCGGGCGAGATCGATCTTATCGCGCGATCTCAGGCCGGCACCGTTTTCATCGAAGTTAAGAAAGCGCGGGATTTTGCGGCCGCTGCCGAACGACTACGCCCAACGCAGTTTCGCCGGATCGCGCAGGCGGCAGAGCTCTGGCTTGGGGAGCGGTGTGGCAGTACAGATTCCGAGGCGCGGATCGACGTTGCGCTAGTCAATGATGCGGGCGAGCTTTCGATCATTGAAAACGTGATGGCGGGCTAAAGGGGCCATTGCCCCCGCCCCGCCGCTGGGCCATCACGGGCGAAACACCGCCCCGGAGCCCGCCCATGCCGCTCACCGTCGCCTTTCAGATGGATCCGATTGCCGAGGTTGATATTGAGGCCGACAGCACATTTCGCCTGGCCGAGGAGGCGCAGGCGCGCGGTCATCGCCTTTATTGCTACACGCCGGGCAAGCTAGCCTACGAAGAGGGCCGCATTACAGCCCGCGCACAATCGCTCGAAGTCCGGCGCGTTGCAGGCGATCACGCCAGCCTCGCGGACGAAGCCCCGCTCGATCTTGGTACCTGCGACGTTGTGTGGCTGCGCCAGGACCCGCCCTTTGACATGAGCTATATCACGACCACCCATCTTCTTGATCATCTCGCGCCCGGCACGTTGGTCGCCAATGACCCGTTCTGGGTTCGCAACTATCCCGAAAAGCTGCTTGTTTTGCAGTTTCCAGACCTCACGCCCCCCACCTGCATCGCGCGAGACCTGGCAACCCTGAAGGCCTTTCGCGCCGTCCATGGCGACATTATTCTCAAGCCACTCTACGGCAATGGCGGGGCTGGCGTCTTTCGCCTCACGCCCGATGACCGCAACCTCACAAGCCTGCATGAGCTCTTTTCCAGCTTGAACCGCGAACCCCTGATTGCCCAACGCTTTCTCCCGGCCGTAGGGCAGGGCGACAAGCGCATCATACTTGTCGACGGTGAGGTTGCCGGGGCGATCAACCGCGTTCCGGCTGAAGGCGAGACGCGATCAAACCTGCATGTTGGCGGGCGGGCGGAGCCTGTTGGGCTCACGGAGCGGGATCGAGAAATTTGCGCCCGGATCGGCCCCCTCCTGCGCGAAAAGGGCCAGATTTTCGTGGGGATCGACGTGATCGGTGACTATCTAACGGAGATCAACGTGACTTCGCCCACGGGCATCCAAGAGCTTGAGCGGTTCGATGGCGTGAATGTTGCCGCGCAGATCTGGGATGCTGTTGAGCGGCGCTTGGCCTAAGCGTCGACGGGCACGGAAAGCCGAAAGCTGACCGCTTCAGCGATATGCGCCTCTCGCACCTCATCGGCACCCTCTAGATCGGCAATGGTGCGCGCGGTGCGCAGCACACGGTGATACCCCCGTGCTGAAAGCCCAAAGCGATCGGCCACGCGTTCCAGTAACTTGCGGCCACCCGAATCCGGCGTTGCAATTTCAGCCAGCGAATTGCCGGAGGCGTCGGCGTTTAGCCGGATCGTCGGGTGGCCGGCAAATCGTGTGGCCTGGCGGGCGCGCGCTGCCGCCACCCGGGCCGCGATTGTGGGCGACCGATCGGCGTTCTGGGGCAGCTCGAGATCCGCAAAGGCCACCGCGGGCACTTCGATGCGCAGATCGAACCTATCCATCAGCGGCCCTGAAATGCGCCCCAGGTAATCCTCGCCGCAGATGGGCGCCTTCGCGCAGGCCCGAGCGGGATCGGCGAGATGCCCGCAGCGGCAGGGGTTGGCCGCAGCCAGAAGCAAGAACTGGCAGGGATAGCGCACGTGGGCATTCGCGCGCGCCACGGTGACATGCCCCGTTTCGATAGGCTGGCGCAGGGTTTCGAGCACCGCGCGGGGAAATTCGGGAAACTCATCGAGAAACAGAACGCCGTTGTGGGCAAGCGAAATCTCACCTGGCTTGGCTCCCTTCCCGCCGCCGACAATGGCTGCCATTGATGCGGTGTGATGCGGTTCGCGAAAGGGCCTGAGGCGCGAGATTCCGCCTTCTTCGATCAAGCCCGAAAGCGAGTGGATCATCGAGGTTTCCAGCGCCTCTGCGGCTGACAGGGGCGGCAAGATCCCCGTCATGCGTGCGGCGAGCATTGATTTGCCGGACCCCGGCGGCCCAACCATCATCACGTGGTGCCGCCCTGCGGCGGCGATCTCAAGCGCGCGTTTGGCGCGTTCCTGACCCTTAACCTCGGCAAAATCCGGCAAGCTGTCTGCGTTGCCTGTCACATCGCCCGGTTCGGCCAGTGGCAGCGGGGTCTGGCCGGTGAAGTGGCGCAAGGCTGCGCCTAGGCTCTCCGGCGCGATTACCGCCGCGGCACCGACCCATGCAGCTTCCGCGCCGCATCCGGCGGGGCACAGAAGCGCCTTGTCGGCCTCAGCTGCGGCCATCGCGGCCGGTAAGGCACCCACTACGGGAACCAACGTCCCATCAAGCGATAGCTCACCCAAGGCCACTGTCTCAGCAATCGTGTCGCGTGGCAGGATATCGAGCGCTGCCAGAAGCGCACAGGCGATCGGCAAGTCGAAGTGCGAACCTTCTTTGGGAAGGTCCGCGGGCGACAGATTGATCGTCACGCGTTTCGAGGGCAGGGCGATCGATAGCGCCGAAAGTGCGGCGCGCACCCGATCGCGCGCCTCTGAAACGGCCTTATCCGGAAGCCCAACAACGGAAAACGCAGGCAGGCCGGGCGTGACGGCGCATTGCACCTCCACAAGGCGCGCCTCCACACCTTCGAATGCCACCGTGTATGCCCGGCTAACCATAAAACCCCCGCCGTTCGAAACGTTGCTAGGGCGGCATGGTTTACAGGTGGTTAATGAATGCGTGCTCCGTTACGGGGCATCCTCCATTTGCAACAGGTGCCCCACGGCGGGCCAGGCAAGGGGGTCGGCGACGGCCTTGTCGCGGCAGAAGGCGTTGCAAAAGCCTATCACCCGCCCTGAGGTTTCCAAGAAGTGTGTGACGGGCTTTCCCGAAAACGGGCATGCCGTGTTTACCGCGTCGCTCCGGGGCGACGCGCGGGCTGGGATCGGGCGGGGGCCGGGCCAGTCCACCTGTTCAAAGGGTCGCGCATATTTCTTCTGATCGGGGCCATCCACGAGTGCCATCGCGCGCCAGCGGCGGAACGAGGGATCGGCCAGATGCGCCTCAATGTAGGCCCGTGCCGCGGCGCCAACGGGCAAGCCGTAGGTCGCCATACGGGCTGCAATCGGGGCGAAAAATGCATCGGCGATTGTATAGGCGCCGAAGAGCCAAGGCCCTTCGGCGGTGCGGGCCGTACGGGCGGCTTGCCACAGCACCTCGATGCGCGCCATGTCCGCCAATGTCTCATCAGACGGCAAAAACCCCCGATAGGCGACGCGCAGGTTCATTGGGCAATCGGTGCGTAAGGTCAGGTAGCCTGCGTGCATCTCGGCCACGATTGACCGCGCAAGGCCGCGCTCAGGCGCCGCTGGTGGCCAAAGTGGCAGGTCCGGGTGGCGGGTGACCAATTCCTCTGCAATCGCCAGCGTGTCGTAAAGAACACCCCCATCCGGCGTTTGCATTGCCGGTACTGTGCAGGCAGGCGGGAACTCGGCAAGCAGTTCGCCGAACGCAGGTGTGTTGAGTTGTGCGCGCCGGGGCTTCACCGGAACCCCGAACACATCGAACAAGAGCCAGGCGCGCAAGGACCAACTGGAATACGCCCGATCACCGATAGCAAGAAGGTACGTCATGCCCGCACGCTAACGGCGCCATGAGGGCGCGGCCAATCATGTTTCGTGGACCTCGGCGTCACGGAATGTGATTGATCAACTCCACAGTGCGGGAAGCGCCATAGCGGATGCGGGTTACGGAAAGCGGGTCGATCGGTTGGGAAAATGCCTCAGTCGCCTCGACCCCGAGCGCGCGTTGCACCTGGCTCAAAATCACCCCGAAATGCGCCACAATGATTACGTCACCTTTTGGTGCCTCCAGCGCGTTAAGCGTTGTTTCCACCCGCTGTGAAAGTGCGTTCCAGCTTTCCCCGCCGGGTGGCGCCACATCGCCCGGCTCTGACCAGAACGCCCGTATGCGATCGGGGTCTTCCGCTTCGATATCGGCAAAAGCGCGCTGCTCCCAAGCGCCGAAATTCATCTCGCGCAGCCCCGCTTGATGCGGCAAGCGCGATCGCCCAGCGGCGAGGGCATCTGCCGTGGCGACGGTGCGCGCGAGATCTGAAGAGAATATGGGCGCGGCGCGTGGCAGGAAGGCATCAAGTCGGCCCAACGCGGCGCGATCGGACAAATCCGCGGGAAGATCCGACCACCCTACCATCGAGCGCGCGTGCGTTGGCCCATGCCGGACCCACCAGATCACACGTTCGGAATTCATCATCGATTCAGTCATCTAGGGTAGCTGCTTGCGCCACGGCCCCCGCGATTTAGTGCGGCGCTCTCTGGCTGCAACAAAAAACGGGAAAAAGATCTGATCCAGTCACCACCGCGCTGCGTAACACCTTTCAAACACGACAGGCGATGGCCACAGGGGTATGAAACATGGCACTTGACGGTTTCTCTGACCAAACCCTCTCCCGCAAGGCGATGCAGGCGGAGCTGCTTGACGCCGAGACGGAGCTTAAACTGGCCTACGCTTGGCGGGATGAGCGTGACGAACAAGCACTGCATCGCCTTATCACTGCCTACATGCGGCTTGCGATTTCGATGGCGGCGAAGTTCAAGCGCTACGGCGCGCCAATGAACGACCTGATCCAAGAGGCGAGCCTCGGACTGATGAAGGCCGCCGATAAGTTTGACCCCGATCGCGGCGTTCGGTTCTCAACCTATGCGGTGTGGTGGATCAAAGCTTCGATCCAGGACTATGTGATGCGCAATTGGTCGATGGTGCGCACCGGATCTACATCTTCACAAAAGTCGCTATTCTTCAACATGCGCCGTGTGCAGGCCCGCCTGGAACGGGAAGCTGCCTCGCGTGGCGAACGGCTTGACAGCCACCAACTTCGCCATCTCATCGCGCGCGAAGTGGGCGTGCCCCTTCACGATGTAGAAATGATGGAGGGCCGTCTCGCTGGGTCAGATTATTCTCTGAACGCCACGCAATCGACGGATGATGAAGGGCGCGAATGGATCGATGCGTTGGAAGACGACAGCGCCATCGCATCGGACACTGTTGAGCATGACAAAGACATCGATACGCTGCGCGATTGGCTTGTCACCGCCATGGGCGGGCTCAACGAGCGTGAGCAGTTCATCGTTCGCGAGCGCAAGCTTCGCGATCAGCCGCGCACCTTGGAAAGCTTGGGTAATGAGCTTGGGCTTTCCAAAGAGCGCGTGCGCCAGTTGGAAGCTGCGGCATTTGGCAAAATGCGCAAGAGCCTCGAATCCCAGTCGAAGGAAGTGCACAACTTCCTCGTCTGAACCCCTTCCCTCTGAAACCTGGCCCGCCGATTGTGCGGGCCTTTTTTTTCGCGCACGTCCGCCCACCGGGCAGGCTTGCCGCGCCACGACCCAGGCTCTAGGTTCGTGCACCAGCGAGGGAGTGCGCGAAAATGCTCGCCGGAAAGCGAATTCTCCTGATTATTGGCGGCGGGATCGCCGCGTTCAAAGCGCTCGAAGTTATTCGGCGGTTGCGCGATCGCGGCGGCTCGGTCACGCCCGTGATCACGCGCGCTGGGCAGGAGTTTGTCACACCGCTATCGGCATCCGCGCTTGCGGCAGAAAAGGTTTACACCGATCTTTTTGATCTGACCGATGAAGCCGAGATGGGGCATATCGAGCTTTCCCGTGCCGCTGATCTCGTGGTCGTCGTGCCGGCTACAGCGGATCTGATGGCGAAAATGGCCCATGGCCATGCCGACGATCTTGCCTCAACCCTTTTGATGTCCACCGACAAGCGCGTGCTCATCGCGCCTGCGATGAATGTGCGGATGTGGGATCACCCTGCGACGCGCCGCAATGCCGCGACGCTAAGCAGCGATGGTGTGCTGTTTGCCGGCCCCATCGATGGCGCGATGGCGTGTGGGGAGTTTGGGCCTGGCCGGATGGCCGACCCTGACGAGATCGTCGCGGCCATCGAAGAGGCGCTGATGAACGGCCCGCTTAAGGGGCGTCACGTGCTGGTAACCTCCGGCCCCACGCACGAGCCGATCGATCCTGTACGCTACATTGCAAACCGATCCTCGGGCGCACAGGGCGGCGCGATTGCACGCGCGCTTTCGGCGCTCGGTGCGGATGTGAGCTTTGTGACGGGACCAGCCACTGCCACTCGCCCGGACGGCGTGCGGGTGACGGAGGTGGAGACAGCGGAGCAGATGTTGAACGCAGTCACCGCGGCATTGCCCGCTGATGCTGCGGTGTTTGCGGCCGCGGTGGCCGATTGGCGGATGGATAGGCAGTACGCAAGCAAGATCAAAAAAACCGCTGCTGGTGAAGTGCCCGGACTTCCGCTGGTCGAAAATCCCGACATTCTGGCGCATGTTTCACGCCTTAGCGACATGCGCCCCGAGCTTGTGATCGGCTTTGCGGCCGAAACCGATGATGTCGTTTCGCACGCCACATTGAAGCGCGCGCGCAAAGGGTGCGATTGGATCGTCGCTAATGACGTGAGCCCTGAGACTGGCATCATGGGCGGCACTGAAAACGCGGTGACACTGATCACCGAAGCCGGTGCAGAAGCCTGGCCCCGGATGAGCAAGGATCAGGTGGCTGCGCGTCTTGCTGGCAAGATCGCAGAAGCCCTGGCGTGACCCCAACCATTCGCTTCATCTGGTGCGAAGGCGCCGACCGTTCTCTTGGTGCACCGACCTATGCAACGCCTGGTTCGGCGGGTGCCGATCTGAGAGCCAACCTGGCACCTGAGAATCGCAGCTCCGGGGTTACACTCGCGCCGGGCGCGCGCACGCTGGTGCCAACCGGTTTGCGCGTGGAGATCCCCGGTGGGTATGAGATGCAGGTGCGCCCGCGCTCGGGGCTCGCCCTGAAAAAGGGGGTCACGCTTCTCAACACACCTGGCACGATTGACAGCGATTACCGGGGCCCACTCGGCGTGATCGTCGTGAACCTCGGGGAGGCCGCCGCCACTATCGCCCATGGTGACCGGATCGCCCAGATCGTGATTGCACCGGTTCTGAAAGCCGCCTTCGAGGAAGCTGAGTTGCTTACAGAAACGTCGCGCGGGGCCGGTGGTTTCGGCTCAACGGGCCGCGGCTGATGGCCCTTTTTCTAACACTTGCCGTGGCGCTTTGGTGGCTGGGCTACTTCCTGAAAACCCCGCGCCCCGCGCGCTGGCTTATGATCCTGCTGCTCTATGTGGCCGTGCTGATCGTGATGGTGGTGTTTCCCGAAACCCATCCGCTGCGCGTCACACTCGGCGGCTCAAAAGGCGAGTGGTTTGTCATTGGCGCCATCGGGCTTGCGATCTGGGGTTACAGCCAAGGCTTGAAACAGCTTCGCGGCCGGGTTCGCGATGAGAACAAGCCCCGGGCACAGCCCGCTGCCACGTCGGTGGAGACCGAGCGCAACGCCCGCCATATCGTGCTGCGCGAGATCGGCGGGCAGGGCCAGAAACGGCTGAAAGAGGCCAAGGTTCTGGTTGTCGGCGCAGGCGGGCTTGGGTCGCCGGCACTTCTCTATCTTGGCGCAGCGGGCGTCGGCACGCTTGGCGTTATCGATGATGATGTGGTGTCGAATGACAATCTTCAGCGCCAGATCATTCATACCGATGCGCGGATCGGAATGCCGAAGGTGTTTTCCGCCAAGATGGCGCTTGAGGCGCAGAACCCCTTTCTGACTGTCCGCCCATATAATCGCCGCCTGACTGCCGAGATCGCTGAAGGTTTGGTTGAAGACTACGATCTGGTGCTCGATGGATGCGACAACCCCGAGACACGCTATGCCGTGAACGCGGCATGCCATGCCAAGGGCCGCACGCTGATTTCCGGCGCGCTGTCGCAATGGGAGGGTCAGATTTCAACCTTCGCGTCAGCCGAGGGTACGCCCTGTTACCGTTGTGTTTTTCCAGAGCCGAACGCCCCCGGCCTCTCGCCGTCCTGCGCGGAAGGCGGGGTGCTCGGCCCGCTGCCTGGCGTGGTTGGTGCCATGATGGCCGTCGAAGCGATCAAAGAGATTGTGGGAACTGGGGAAGGTTTGCGGGGGCGCATGTTGATCTATGATGCACTTCTCGGCGAAACCCGCACGATCACGCTGAAGCGCTCTTCTCACTGCGCATGCGCTGCAAAATCGCTTGTGACTGGCATGGAAGGCCCCTTGCGCTAGGTTCTGCGGTGTTAAGGGAGGATACTTCATGAAAAAAATTGCGATTGCTTGCATCTTCGCCGCGGGGTCGGCGTTCGCGCAAGGGGCGCCATCGCCGGATGGGGCGGAAGTGTATTTCGTGGGGCTAGAGGATGGTGCGACCGTTCAAAGCCCGGTGCGAATCAACTTCGGGCTTAGCGGTATGGGCGTGGCCCCGGCCGAAGTGGAGCGCGAAAACACTGGCCACCACCACCTGTTTGTCAACCGCGCCCCATTTGGCGAGGGCGAGTTTGGGGCGGAAGAGCTGGAACTGGCGATCCCCAATGACGAGAATCATCGTCATTTCGGCGGTGGGCAGACAGAAGTGATGCTCGATCTTCCGCCGGGGGAGCACACGCTTCAGCTGGTTCTGGGTGACGCGGGCCACGTGCCCCATGATCCGCCTGTTGTATCGGATGTGATCACCATCACGATCGAGTAGCTCTGGCGGGCGCGCGGGCAGGGCTCTAGGTGTTGGGAAACGCATCTGGAGCCTGCCATGCCCAATCCGCTTCTCGAACCCTGGAACACACCGTTCGGCATCGCGCCGTTCGGCGACATCGCGGACGACGATTTTGCGCCTGCGGTGGAGGCCGCTCTGACCGAGGCGCGCGCCGCAGTTGCGGCCATTGCCGAGAGTGAAGAGCCACCCTCGTTCGCCAATACGATAGAGGCGCTCGAACTCGCCGACGAAGCGCTCGGTCGTGTGCTTGCCACGTTCTACACGTTAGCTGGGACAGATACGAATGATGCCCGCAACGCCTTGATGCGGGAGTTTTCGCCAAAGCTTTCCGCCTACGGCTCTGAAATAACGATGAACGCTGCGCTGTTTGCGCGTATCGATGCGCTGTGGCAGGCGCGCGAAACGCTGGGCCTCAGCGACGAACAGATGCGTGTCTTGATGCTTACCCGCCGCGGGTTTGTACGTTCGGGCGCAGAGCTCCAAGGGGCATCGCGGGATCGGTTGAAGGCCGTGAAAGAACGGCTCGCTGTACTGGGCACCGAGTTCACCCAAAATCTCTTGGCCGATGAGAAAGCTTGGGCGATGCCGCTCGATGACGCTGCGCTGGAAGGGCTGCCGGATTTTCTTGTGGCTGCCGCCCGTGGGGCCGGTAGCGAACGCGGCGCTGATAGCCCGGTCGTCACGCTGTCACGTTCGCTTGTTGTGCCATTCCTGCAGTTCTCACCGCGCCGCGATCTGCGCGAAAAAGCCTACCGGGCCTGGACATCTCGCGGCGCGAACGGCGGGGAAACAGACAATCGCGCAATCGCAACAGAGATCTTGAAGCTTCGGGAAGAGCGGGCGCGGCTTTTGGGCTACGAAAACTTTGCCGCCTACAAGCTTGAAACGGAGATGGCAAAAACACCGGGTAACGTGCGCGACCTTTTGATGCGCGTATGGGCGCCGGCGCAGGCCGCGGCAGAGCGTGATGCGGCGCGGCTGCAAGAGATGCTGCATGCCGATGGGCACTCGGGCCCGCTTGAGCCATGGGATTGGCACTACTACTCCGAACGCCGCCGCAAAGCCGAGCATGATCTCGATGAGGCAGAGTTGAAGCCCTATTTTCAGCTCGACCGAATGATCGAGGCGGCTTTTGCCTGCGCCAATCGCCTGTTCGGCCTGTCTTTCGCGCAAGTTGACGTTCCGCTGCATCATGCCGACGCGCGGGCATGGGAGGTCACGCGGGACGGCGCCCATGTGGCCGTGTTTGTTGGCGACTATTTTGCCCGGTCCTCCAAGCGCTCTGGCGCGTGGTGCTCGGCCCCTCGGCCGCAACGGCGCCTCGGGGGTGCGGTGCATCCGATCGTGCTAAACGTCTGCAATTTCGCCAAGCCTGCTGAAGGACAGCCGGCGCTTCTTTCCTACGACGATGCGCGCACGCTCTTTCACGAATTTGGCCACGCTCTTCACCAGATGCTTTCGGATGTGACCTATGAGTCAGTCTCCGGTACTTCTGTGGCCCGCGATTTCGTGGAACTGCCCAGCCAGCTTTACGAGCACTGGCTTGAAGTGCCGGACGTGCTTTCGGAGTTTGCCGTTCACGCCGAGACGGGCGAGCCGATGCCAGAGGCGCTGCGCGAGCGCGTTCTGGCGGCGACAACCTATGACATGGGCTTTCAGACGGTCGAATACGTGGCCTCAGCGCTTGTCGACCTTGCCTTTCATGACGGACCGGCCCCCGCTGACCCAATGCAGCGGCAGGCCGAGATTCTGGAAGAGATCGGCATGCCGCGGGCGATCTCCATGCGGCACGCGACCCCGCATTTTGCGCATGTGTTTTCGGGGGATGGGTATTCCAGCGGGTACTACAGTTACATGTGGTCAGAGGTTATGGACGCCGACGCCTTCGCCGCGTTCGAGGAGGCAGGCGATGCATTCGACGACGAGGTCGCGGCGCGGCTTGAAGAACACATTCTCTCAAAAGGCGGAACCGAAGAGGCGGACGCCTTGTACATTGCGTTCCGTGGTGCGTTGCCGAGTGTTGATGCGCTGCTGAAAGGCAGGGGGCTTGCTGCGTGAGCTTACTGGATGCGGCCGAAGAGGCCGCACTGATCGAGGCCGTTCGGCGCACGGCAGCTGCCGAGATCACGCCGCTATTTCGTGCGCTTGGCGCAGGGCAGGTGGGTTCAAAATCCGCGCCCGACGACCTTGTAACGGTTGCAGACACTGCGGCGGAAGCCGCTTTGACCGCGGCGGTGGACGAGATCTTGCCAACTGCGCAAGTGATCGGGGAAGAAGCGGTATCTGCCAACCCTGCGATTCTTGCAAAAGCTGGGGCGCCTGGCCTGACCGTGGTGATCGACCCGATTGATGGTACTTGGAACTACGCCCACGGCCTGGCCGTCTATGGGGTTATCGTTGCGGTTTTGCGGGATGGGCAAACGATCTTCAGCCTGCTATACGATCCCACCGGGGATGATTGGGTAATCGCGCGCGCCGGCGGCGGGGCGTGGTTTGGAGGCGCCGAGCGGCCACCTGAACGCATATCGGTTGCCGACGATCCTGGCGCCGCGGCGCATTCGTTCGGCTTTGTTGCCCTTAACCTCTTTTCGAAACCGGATCAGGCACTTATTGCCCGAACGCTTCCCCAGTTCTTGCGCACTCAGAGCCTGAGATGCTCGTGCCACGAATACCGCCAACAGGCCCAGGGGCACGTCGCCTTTGGACTGAACGGCGCCCTGATGCCATGGGACCATGCGGCGGGTGTACTGGCGCTTCGCGAGGCCGGTGGTGTGGCCCGGCTTCTCGACGGCCGGGCCTATGCCCCTACGCTGCACGAGGGCCTGTTGCTCACAGCGGTGTCAGAGCGGTTGTGGCACGAGTTGGCAGATCTCTGGGAGGGGCTCTTTCCTCAAGCGTAAGAGACCACCTCAACTTCGATGCCGTCGTGATCGTGGAAGTAGAAGCGCCGGCCTGGTTCGTAAGTGCCGTGGTTTTTCGGTTCAAAGCCCTCTGCCTTCACACGCTCTTCCATAGCGTCGATATCATCCACAGTGACGGCCACGTGGTTGAAGCCCCCAATCGTTGTGTAGCTTGAGGGCCCTGCTTTTACATTCTCGGCTGGGCTGAAAAGCGCAACATAGCTTTCGTCATCGCCGACATGCACCGTGCGCCCGGTTTGCATCGCAGCCCCTTCCCAGCGCACATGCCAGCCAAAGAGACGCGCCATCCATGCAGCCGTGGCGTCAGGGTCTTTTACAGTGATGTTGAGATGTTCAAGTTTTGCGGTGGGCATATCGGATCCTTCCATTCAGATGCACTTCACGCTAAAAGCTCAAGCGCACTTGAGGTAAAGGTGAAAATATCAATGTGAAACAGATACTTGAATATGGCTGATCCTGAAATCACGATCACAACGCTTGGCCGGCGCACAGGCCTCGCCGCCTCGGCGCTGCGCTTTTACGAGGAGCGCGGGTTGCTCCTGGCGGGCCGCACCCGCGGCGGAAGCCGGCGTTTCCGCAGGTCCGATATCCGCCGCGTTTCGTTCATCAGAATCTTGCAGCAGTTTGGGTTCTCTCTCGCCCGGATCGCTGAGATCCTGGCGCAATTGCCCGAGCGGCGCACACCAACAGAGGCCGACTGGCGCAATATTGCAGAGGGTCTGCGCGAGGATATCGATTCCCGTATCGCAACTCTGGAGCGTATGCGCGATAGCCTCGATGGTTGTATCGGCTGCGGCTGTCTTTCGCTGAAGCGATGCGCGCTTTACAACCCGAAAGATAAGGCCGGCCGCTCCGGCCCCGGCGCACGCTACCTTATGGGCGAGCGGCCGAGCGGCTAATCTCGGATTTCCCCAGGCTCCACACCCCAAAGGGTAGATTTTGGAACCCAACCGCGCCGCCCGTCTGCGCTGATGCGGCACCAGTCTGCCGTGCAATCGCCAAGCCGCGCGACGACGCCTGCCTCTGCATGGGCCACGACAGCCGCCCCAACCTCCGGCTTCATGCGCAATGTCGTCATGTCTTGCGAAATGATCACCGTGCGCGCGCCCGATAGGAGCGAGTAGTGCATCCAGCCGCCCGCGCCGTCGCGATCCCGCACCCGCCGCCAATGGCCATACTCCCCGGTAATCTCCAAGGGCATGGCACGGTGCTTGAACACCCAGTCGATCCGGTGCGAAAGCGACGGCCCGCGGCGGGCGTTGCCTTCGGCTGCCTTGAGAGACACGAAGCGTGGAAGCGGCAAGTTCGTGACGGGCCCCCGCATTTCCTCAGCCACGCCGACCGTTGCCACCGCCGCCAGAAGCGCCGCAGCGAACACTCTTTCAAGCGCGCGCGATCTCACCATCCCCAAGATCAAGCCTGTTGTCTTCTTTTTCGCTTTTTGCCCCGGTCAAAGCCGGGTTGCTACTGCTTTCGTTCCTTGACACTTTGCCATCGACGGCGCCGAAAGGAAAGACGGGAGGCTTTGCGCATGGGCTCTGATCGGTTGCGTGTTGTGGTAACGCGACGGCTTCCCGAAGCGGTAGAAACGCGGATGACCGAACTTTTCGACGTTTCCCTGCGCGACGGTGATACGCCAATGGGCCGCGACGAGCTTGCGGCGGCGATGCGCGACGCTGATGTTCTGGTGCCAACGTTAACTGATCCGATCGATGCAAGCCTTCTGGCTCAGGCTGGGGATCGACTGAAGCTGATCGCGAATTACGGCGCGGGGGTGGACCATATCGACGTGCATACCGCACGCCAGCGGGGCATCCACGTCTCCAACACCCCCGGCGTTGTTACAGACGATACGGCGGATATGACGATGGCGCTTATGCTCGCCGTCACCCGCCAGATCCCGCAGGGCCTCGGTGTGATGCAGCGGGCGGAGTGGGATGGCTGGGCGCCAACAGCGTTTCTTGGCCAGCGCATTGGCGGACGGCGGCTTGGCATTCTTGGCATGGGCCGGATCGGGCAGGCGGTGGCACGCCGGGCTGCGGCCTTTGGCATGCAGGTACACTATCATAACAGAAAGCGCCTGCGGCCCGAGATAGAAGAGGCGCTTGAGGCCACCTACTGGGAAAGTCTCGATCAAATGGTGAGCCGGGTCGATGTTCTTTCAATCAACTGCCCGCATACGCCATCTACATTTCACCTGATCAACGCGCGCCGGCTAAAGTTGATGAAGCCAACGGCCGTCATCGTAAATACATCCCGCGGTGAGGTGATCGATGAAAATGCGCTGACACGCATGCTGCGGGCTGGTGAGATTGCCGGGGCAGCGCTTGATGTGTTCGAGCGGCGGCGGGAGATCAATCCACGGCTCGCAGAACTTCCCAACGTGGTGCTTCTTCCGCATATGGGCTCGGCCACCGAGGAAGGTCGCCTCGAAATGGGCGAAAAGGTCATCATCAATATCAAGACGTTCGATGATGGCCATCGCCCGCCCGATCTTGTTGTCCCGTCGATGCTGTAGGCCTTATTCGAGGGGCATCGGGAACTTGCGGGGGCCGCGGCGGCGCAGATACCCGCGCACCTCTTCCAACCAGAAGCGCGGCAGCGCCGCCAGGCTGGGCCGAGGATGGCCGTAGTACCGCTCCCAAGGATGCCACTTATCCTCTTCGAAGGGGGCAAGATACGCGTCAAGCCCCACACCCGCCATTGCATCGCGGCGCACGGAAAACATCCGCTCGTCCCATGCATTGGTGTGGAGAGCCCGCCAGTTCCGGCCAGACAAGCGCCGGATTCCATGCACCTGCTGATCGAAACAGAACATGATAACGGACCGTTCCGCGAACAGCTTTCGCGCCGGATCGAAGAGCCGGTGCTCCGTAGCGTGCGCTTGCATGCTCAACCACTTCTCGCGCCGGTAAATGGCGAGGTTGTTGCTGACGTGCCGGGTGGTGAGAAAGGGTGTTCCAGCCACCGGGCGATCCCCCCGAAATCGATTCTGAGCCGCAGTGAAGAAGACATAATTGTCCTCGGCCAGCGCCGCGAAAACGGCATGCAGCCAGTCGGGGTCGCCCTCGCGAAACACGAAGGTATCAAGCCGCATGACCACCATGAATTCTGAAGAGGCCGCGGCGAACTGTTCCGCCATCAGCCCCGCTTCCCCGCGCGCTACATCGTTGACTGTTACGGCGCGAATGATCTTGAGCGTGATGCCAAACTCGGCGCAAAGCACTTCGAGCGCTGCCGCGATCGCAGGGTCATCAGCGATATGTACCGCAAGCTCGCGGGGCGGGTGATGCAGAAACGCCAGCCAATCGCGCAGGACCGGCATATGCCGTTCCTGCAAAACGTATGTTGCAAGCGAATACTCGGTCATTGCGATGTTCCTGCCGAACCGCGCGTGTTTGCGCGTCTAGTGCCTCGCCCGCGGCATAGCGCACGAACAGCCATGCGCCAATGGGGGAGGTCTGTGCGCGGCCCAACCGGAAACGATTGCGTCGCGGCACAGCGCAATGTCGCCACGCTGGCGCGTCGCTTTTTTCGGCTGTTTTGTCGGATGGCGGTCATGGCCCCCCGCATGCTCTGTTAGCGTTTCAGAGACGTAGAAAGTGCAGGGGCCCTTCGATGAAAACCCATGTTAAAGCTCTCATCGTTGGTGGTGGGGCTGTTGGCACGTCAATCGCCTATCATCTGGCCAAGGCCGGATGGGGTGACGTAATGCTGCTTGAGCGAGATGAACTGACGAGCGGTTCCACTTGGCATGCTGCGGGGCTACTGCCGTATTTCAACATGTCCTATGCGACGACGCATATCCACGACTATTCGATCAAGTATTACAAGACGCTCGAGGAAGAGACGGGCCTCAACCCAGGCTTCTACGTGGTCGGCAACCTGCGCATGGCGCAAACGCAGGCGCGGATGGACGAATACATGCTCTATGCCTCCACGGCGGAGACATGTGGCGTCCCCTATGAGTGGTTGAGCCCGGCGCAGATCAAAGAGCGCTATCCACTAGTGTGGACCGACGATCTGAAAGGTGCGATCTACCACCCCACGGATGGCTACATAAACCCTGCCGATGTGACCCAGGCGATGGCCAAGGGCGCGCGTCAACGCGGCGTGACGATCGAACGCAAGTGGCAGGTGGACGGGTACACGTGGACGGGCAATCATTGGGATGTGCTGTGCACAAAGATGGTGGAAAGGGGTGGGAACCTCGTGGCCTCGGATGAGCAGATGACGGTTCATGCCGAGCATGTGGTGACGGCCACAGGCAATCATTCGCAACGCACCGCGCAGCTTCTCGGGATCAAGATCCCCGCGATCCCGGTTGAGCATCAGTATATCGTTACGGAGCCGGACCCGGCGCTGCAGGACTGGCGCCAGTCGAACCCGGAACACCCCGTTTTGCGCGATGCCGATGCCAAATGGTACGTGCGCGAGGAGCGCGGCGGCTGGATCCTGGGGCCCTACGAGTACGGGGCGCCGGCGCGGTTTGAGTATGCGGTTCCAGAAAGCTTCCGAGCCGATCTTTTCCCCCTCGATCTAGAACGGATCGAAGAGGAATACATGAGCATGATCCACCGTATTCCTTCATCCGAAACAGTCGGGTTGAAGGACGATTACAACGGCCCGATCTGCTATACGCCCGATGGCAACCCGCTCCTTGGCCCGGCGCCGGGATTGCAAAACATGTGGCTCGCCGAAGGCTTCAGTTTCGGGATTACGGCCGCCGGCGGCACCGGCCACTATCTGGCGCAACTGATGGTCGACGGCGAGGCCGAGATCGATATGGGCAGCCTTGATCCCAAGCGCTACGGCCCTTGGATGACGACAGAATATGCGATGCGTAAAAATGAGGAGTGCTATTCGCATGTCTACATCCTTCATCACCCTGATGAAGAGCGTGAGGCGTGCCGACCCTTGCGCACCGCCCCGGCCTATGACCGGCAGCGGGCGCTGGGCGCGCAGTTCGGGCAGGTGAACGGGTGGGAGCGGCCGAATTACTACGGGCCGCTCGATGCGCCGGATAGCTTCGATCACGACGCCCGGAGTTTTCGGCGCGGCGATTGGTGGAAATATGCCGTGGAGGAGGCCAAAGCGATCCGGGAGGGTGTGGGCCTGATCGATGCCACCGCCTTTGCCAAACATCGGCTTACGGGGCCCGGCGCTTCGGCGTTTCTTGATTGGTTCACAACGAACAAACTGCCCAAGGTGGGGCGGATCAACCTGACCTACGCGCTGTCGACGCAAGGAACCACGCGCACCGAATACACGATCGTTCGCGAAGGTGAGGATCGCTACTACCTTGTCTCGTCCGGCGCGCTGCATGCATATGACGAGGACTATCTCTACAAGGCGATCTACGAGAAAGAAGACGCGTTCGGGCGGATCAATGAAGAGGATGTCACGACGCAGTACGGCGTTTTCGCGCTTGCCGGCCCGAAATCGCGCGACGTGCTGGCCGCACTTATTCGCGATCCCGACCCAGCAACGGCTTTAGGCAACAAACGCTTCCCCTGGCTCTCAATGCGCCAGATCGAGCTTGGCATGTGCCCGGTCATGGCGGTTCGGGTGGCGTATACTGGCGAATTGGGGTGGGAGCTGCATCACCCGATCGAGATGCAGAGCTATCTTTGGGACCGGTTGATGGAGGCCGGGGCGGAATACGGGCTCAAGCCCGTGGGCGCCAGGGCTCAGAACTGGCTGCGGCAGGAGAAGTCTTACCGCGCCTTTGGCACGGAACTAGGCCGGGATGCCACGCCACTTGAAGGTGGGCTCGACCGGTTCGTGGACTTGTCCAAGGATTTTCTCGGGAAGGATCGGATGGTAGAAACCGGCGTGCGCTTTAAGTGCGTGACCATACTCGTCGATGGCCCTGATGACGCCGATCCTTGGGGCCGCGAGGCGCTTTATCTTGGCGATCAGTGGGTGGGGCGGCTCACCTCCGGGGGGTATTCCGTGCATTTTGGGCAGTCGATCGGCATGGGATATGTCACTCCAGACGCTGCAGTGCCGGGCACGGTGCTCCAGGTGAAGATGCTTGATCGGCTGTGGCCCGCTCATGTAGCGGAGGATTGCCCCTATGATGGGGCGAACGCGCGCATTCGAGCGGATGGATGAGGGCCAGTTTTACGGCTCGCTGCCGTAAAATTGACGCATTCTGAAGGGGTTGGGCGGACAAACCGTGCCGCATTCCCCAAGTGTTGCCTGTTTGAGGGGCGATTCGGCCGAGAACTTGGCGGCCAAACCCGAGCAACGCTTCTCGCGACGGTTTAGCTTAAAGACGATTTTACCTAGCCAGACGCGTCGAAATCCCCATCATCCTTTCTAACACGTTGAAAATAGATGGGGATTTCCGCGCATATCGGCAGTCTTCCGCCGCCCCATTTTGGCGTCAGAGTGCGACCACTCGTTTACCCCAATCGTGCCACATTCCCCGCCAAAGCTGCGTCACGAAACAGTTTTTCGGACAGTGAGCCATGAATGCTTTGACGAAGATCCGCGAACCCCGGCCTGATTGCCTGCCGTCTCAGGGTTTGACCGCAAAGGCCACGTTACGCACCCCCTGCGGCGGGCGGCGGATGGAAAACATTCGCAAGGGCGATTTGATCGTCACGCGGGACAATGGGCTCCAGCCCGTGCGCATGGTTTGGACACGCACGGTGACCGAAGCCGAGATTGCCGCCGATCCGGCATTGGCCCCGGTTTGCCTTAAACTCCGCGCGATCGGGCCCATGATGCCGCAGCGCGAGCTTTCGCTGGCGGGTGGGCACCGTATCCTCGTACCGGGCTACCGGTTGGCCGACGTGCCCGATACCGAATCTTCCCTAATCCCGGCTCACAGCATCGCTGAGGCCAGTGACGACGCCTATGTTGAAAAGGTTGCGGGCGAAGTCACCTACTACAACATCGTTTTTGATGCTCATCAGGTTTTTGCCGCCGATGGCCTGCCGGTTGAAAGCTATCGGCCCACGCAAGAGAGCCTGGCGCAGCTTGATGCGCCCACGGTTGACAGCTTATTCGCCCTGTTTCCGGATCTTGGCCGGAAGGACGCGGCATTCCCCACGGCCGGCTACCGCGTTCCAGAGATGGCGGACTACCGGCCCGAATTCGTATAATCCACTCCACTCCGCACCTCGGTGGGCCCGCGCTGAAAGGCGTGGGCCCTTTCACGCGCCAGGTCTGCCTTGCCGATGCCCCGCAAATCGCACGTGGGGCTAAGGCGCTGCATCAATTCCTTACGTCGTACAAACCGTATAGGCCAAATCGCTCGGCCCAATGGCGAATTGCTCTCGCTCGGGCCACGGAGCCAATCTCCGGCTGCCCGGAGCATTTCCAGTATCCGAGTAAAACTTCCTAAAATAGCGATGCTCAACGTGGCCGCTCGGCTATTGCTCGCGCCTGTTCATGCGTTCGGAGCTCGCTATCCACTACGAGCCAAGCGCGAGTTCCCGAATTGTCTGCAGAGGTGGGGCTTAGCGCGACGGCGCGGTCTGGAAGGAACTGCAATGAAGCCGTTCCACTTGCCCCCTCCTTCCATGCATTTTTGCATGGAAGGACTGCGCTCGTGCGGGTTCTTGCCCGCCACCGTGTGCAGTAGTCCTCACTTATTGGCGGCTTTGGTCGGCGATCAGATTTGCAACGAACGAAAATAGAGGGAGAAGCGTTATGATCGGACATCTTGCCTTTTGGACTTTTGCCAAAGCGCCCCAAAAGCGGAATCGTGCAAAACCGCACGTCCGAAAGGGTTCACCACGCAATGCGGCCAGCTAGCGCATTCTAGCCATACGCCCCGCTGCAACTATGCCGCGGGGCTAACGTTAGAGGCTGGGATGCTGCGCAGTTACGCATATGTGCCGGGCATCCCGTCCGGCCGCAGATTGAATTGGTCCCGAAGATCCTTTCGACGGACCGGCGATGCACTCACCCGTGGGAAAACGCCTTTCGCCTGCGTTTCACGCCGCGGGACACGTGGCCAAGGCCATGCAGCCAAATCGCTACGCGGCCACGGGGATGGCGCTGCGGGAAACGAATTTATGCTCCGCTACAGATTACCTGAGGCGAAAGAATGAGATCCCTGGACGGGGCGCCAAAGCGGTACAAGGCAGGGGATGCTTTGCCATGCGAAAGCGGTGTTGCTTGAGGCAACCCGGGCGGTGATTAAACGAAGCATTTGAGGCCGAGAAAAGAAATGGCCCGCGCGTTCTTACGCACGGGCCATGCTGTGACGTTTCAGGAGCCTAGCTCGGAATGTCGCCTGCAAGCCCTTCGATGTAGAAGTTCATGCCGGCCAGCGTGCCGTCATCAGCCACTTCACCTTCGCCAAGCCAGGCGGATCCGTCTTGCTTGTTGATCGGCCCGGTGAACGGGTGGTAGGCGCCCGATTTGATATCTTCGATCATCTGCTCGGCCTCCGCCCGTACATCGGCGGGGATCTTGTCGGACATCGCGGCGAAGGCGACCATGCCGGGCTCAATACCGTCCCACGTACCGGTGCTTTCCCAGGTGCCGTCCATCACCGCCTGGGTGCGGGCAACGTAGTAGGGCGCCCAGTTATCGATGATCGAGGTCAGCTGAGAGTTGGGGCCGAAGTTGATCATGTCGGAGGCTTGGCCGAAGGCGAGGATGCCCTTCTCTTCCGCAATCGTCATCGGCGCCGTTGAATCGGTATGCTGCATCAGTATATCGGCGCCCTGATCGATCAGCGCCTGGGCCGCATCGGCCTCCTTGGCGGGATCGAACCAGGTGTAGACCCAGACGATACGAAACTCGACATCGGGGTTCACCTTCTTGGCGTGCAAGTAGGCGGAGTTGATACCGCGGATCACTTCGGGGATCGGGAAGGAGGCGATATAGCCGACCACGTTCGATTCAGTCATCTTGCCCGCGATATGGCCGATCACCGCGCGGCCTTCGTAGAACCGGGCCGAATAGGTGGAAACGTTGTCGGCGCGCTTGTAGCCCGTCGCGTGTTCGAACTTCACGTCGGGGAATTTCTCGGCCACCGCAATGGTGCTGTCCATGTAGCCAAACGAGGTCGTAAAGATCAGGTCGTGGCCCGAAAGCGCCATCTGGGTCATCACCCGCTCGGCATCCGCGCCTTCCGGCACGCTTTCTACAAAGGTGGTTTCCACCTTATCGCCAAACGCCTCTTCCACCGCGAGGCGGCCCTCGTTGTGCTCATAGGACCAGCCGTAATCGCCCACCGGGCCTACATAGACGAAGCCCACCTTCAGCGGATCTTCTGCATGGGCGGCGGCCCCGATCCCAAGCGCAAGCGCGGCGCTTGCTAGAAGGGTTTTGAATTTCATGAGTGTCTCCCCAGGTTCTGCGGCCCGCTCCCCGGCCCGCGTTCAATTGGCCTCAACTTGAGGCATGGAATGGCCGGCCAAGTGCAGCGGGGGCATTCAGCGCCGCCCGGCTTCGATCAGCCGACATAATGACAAGCACCAGGATCGTTATCAGATACGGGCTCATCGACAAGTATTCGACGGGGATCTTCAGGCCCGCCGCCTGCAGGTTTAGCTGCAAAACGGTGATGCCGCCGAAAAGATAGGCGCCCAGCAAAACGCGCCATGGTTTCCAAGACGCGAAGACCACGATCGCAAGGGCAATCCAGCCCGCCCCCGCCGTCATCCCCTCTGTCCATTGCGGCACGCGGATGAGGCTGAGATACGCCCCGCCAAGCCCAGCGCAGGCCCCCCCGAAGGCGATGGCGAGCATCCGGATGCGCACGACCTTGTAGCCAAGCGCATGGGCGGCATCGTGATTTTCACCCACCGCGCGCAGCACAAGGCCCACCCGAGTGTACTTCAGCAGATACCAGACCGCTGCCACGATCCCGAGCGAGAGGTACACCATTAGATCGTGCTGAAAGAGTATGGGGCCGAGAACCGGGATATCGCCAAAAAGTGGGATATTCAGATCGGTCGTGATCGGCGGCTTCACCCCGATGTAGCCTTGCCCGATCAGCGCCGATATCCCGAGGCCGAAGAGGGTGAGCGCGAGGCCCGTGGCCACCTGATTTGATAGCAGGTATTGCGTGAGAAAGCCGAAGATCAGCGAAAGTGCCGCGCCGCCCAGTGCCGCGCCTAGAAAACCCAGCGCGGGGTTCTGGGTTTCCACCGCCACGGCGAAGCCACAGATCGCGCCGGTGATCATCATCCCCTCAACGCCCAGGTTCAAAACCCCGGCCTTCTCCACCACCAGTTCGCCAATCGCGGCCAGCAGGATCGGGGTTGCAGCTACGATCAGCGCGGCGATCAGCAGGATCGGGTCGATCGAAGAGAGATCCATCACGCCACCTCTGCCCGGCCGATCCGGATCCGATAATTCGTCAGAACGTCTCCCGCGAGGAGGAAGAATAGAAGCATTCCTTGAAATGCCTGGATCGCCGCGGCAGGCAGGCCCAGCATGAACTGCGCAAGTTCCCCGCCGATATAGGTAAGCGCCATCAGAAGCCCCGCAAAGAGGATACCCACCGGGTGCAGCCGGCCGAGAAACGCCACGATGATCGCGGTGAAGCCGTAGCCCACGTTGAAATCAATGGTGATCTGGCCTGCCGGGCCCGCAACCTCGAAAAGCCCCGCAAGCCCAGCGAGCGCGCCGGAGATGCCAAGGCAGAAGAGCACGAGCCGCGTAGCGTTCACGCCCGCGAACCGCGCTGCGCGCGGCGCCTGGCCCGCAAGGCGGATGTTGAAGCCCATGCGGTGGCGGTTGAGCAGGATGTAGGCGAAGATCACGGCGATAAAGGCCGCCACCACGCCCCAGTGCATGCCGGTGCCGGCGATCAGCTCTTCATTCGAGGCCGCTGGGTAGTCGCCCAGATTCCTGCTTCCAGGAAACCCGCCACCATCTGGGTTGCGCAGGAGCCCCAGCGCCATCGAGGCCATCAGTTGCTCGGCCACATAAACAAGCAGAAGTGATACAAGGATCTCATTGGTGTTGAACTGGGTCTTGAGCAGCCCGGGGATCATTGCCCAGGCCCAGCCGCCCAGCACGCCCGCAAGGATCATGAGCGGGAAGATGTAGAACGCCTCTAGCGGGTAGAAGGCCAATGCGACCGCCGCCCCACAAAGCGCGCCGATGATGTATTGGCCTTCAGCGCCGATATTCCAGATGCCTGCGCGGAATCCAAGGCTGAGGCCAATTGCGATCAGGATCAGCGGCCCGGCCTTCACCAGAAGCTGCGGGCGCGAAAACGATGCGAACTGTTCATTGAAGAGCGGATCCCAGAAGATCGTACGGATCGCCACGAACGGGTCTTTCCCAAGAATGGCGAAGAGCAGGCCGCCCGCAATCATCGTTGCCAGCACGGCGAGAATCGGGGTCAGATACGTCCAGCCCTGTGAGGGCTCGGGCCGTTTTTCCAGCCGGATCATCCTGCGCTACTCCGCAACTTGGGCCACCTCTAAATCATGCGCTCCACCCATCATCAGGCCGATTTCTTCCATGGTGAGGCCTTGAGTGGGCCGAGGTGGCGTGAGCCGCCCTTCGTTTAGTGCAGCGAAACGGTCGGAGATCTCCACAAGTTCATCGAGATCCTGGCTAATCACTACGATCGCTGCGCCCTGGATCGCGAGGTTGAGAAGCGCCTGACGGATCGCCGCGGCGGCCGCGGCGTCAACACCCCATGTGGGCTGGTTGACGATGAGCACATCCGGCCTTTGAAGGATCTCACGCCCTATGACAAATTTTTGCAGGTTGCCGCCTGAAAGCGATCGCGCAGCATGGGTGGCGCCGGGGGTGCGCACGTCAAAGGCGTCGATAATCCGGTCTGCAAACCGCTTTGCCGCTGGCCAGTTGAGAAAGCCCCTTCGCCCAAGGCCCTCACGCACTTCGCCTGTGAGAAGCGCATTTTCGGTTAGGCTCATATCAGGCGCTGCGGCATGGCCCAACCGCTCTTCCGGCGCAGCCAGGATGCCCCGCGCGCGCCGTTTGTTGGGGCCCAGATGCCCGACGGCTATCCCATCGAGCTTGATTGCAGATGCTGCGGTGGGAGTTTCTCCAGACAGCGCTGCGAGCAGATCTTCTTGCCCGTTTCCGGCCACACCGCCCACCCCGAACACTTCCCCGCGTCGCACGTCGAATGCCACGTCGCGCAACCCAGTTCCGAAGCGGTTTGCAGGCGGAATGGTCAGGCCCGACACCTCCAGACGCACACCACCCGGTTTGCCCCCGTCGCGGTTTGGTACGGCCAGCGTGGCACCGACCATGAGCTCGGCCAATTCGCGCGCGCTCTTCTCACGCGGGTCGCAGGTGGCAACCACTTCGCCCCGTCGCAGGATTGTCGCGGCATCGCAAAGCGCACGGATTTCTTCAAGCTTGTGAGAGATGTAGAGGATCGCGGTGCCCTCTGCCGACAGCTTGCGCAGGGTTCGGAAGAGGATCTCAACCTCCTGCGGCGTCAACACGCTGGTGGGTTCATCCATGATCAACAACTTTGGATCTTGGAGCAGGCAGCGGATGATTTCTACGCGCTGACGTTCCCCCGCGCTCAGATCCCCAACCCGACGCGCGGGGTCAAGCGGGAGGCCATAGCTTTCGCTCACCTCACGAATCCGCCGTGCCAGATCACGCGGGCGTGGCGGGTTCTCCATACCCAACGCGACGTTCTCAGCAACATCCAGTGCCTCAAACAGCGAAAAGTGCTGAAACACCATGGCGATGCCAGCCCGACGCGCCGCATTCGGCGTCGGCGGTGCGAAGGGCTTGCCATTCAAGCGCATCGTGCCGCTGTCGGGGCGAACAAGCCCGTAGATCATCTTTACGAGCGTCGATTTTCCCGCGCCGTTCTCGCCCAACAGGGCGTGCACCTCACCCGGCTTGATCTCAAATGAAACCGATTGGTTGGCCACGACGCCCGGATAGGCTTTCGTCACGCTCTCGATGGCCATAAGCGGCGCGGTCATCCTACGTCCTCGGCCCGTGTGTGGTTCTTGCAGCCTGCGCGCACGAACGCGGCGGCGACACCGATCGCAATGGCTTGGGGGTGCTTGCCCAATTCGGGGTCGCCAATAGGGCAGGTGATCCGTGCGATCTGGTGCTCCCCGTGGCCGAGCGCGGCCAGCCGCTTGCGAAAGCGGGCCCATTTGGTTGCCGAGCCGATCAGACCCGCGCGGCCAAACCCGTGGGCGAGAAGGCGGTGGCAGATTTCCAGATCATAGGCATGAGAATAGGTCAGCACCAAATGCTCCGCGTCGGCTGGTGCATGCCGCACAGCATCGGCGGGGTTCTTTGCAACAAGGGTGGCAACGTTGGTGGGCGTGTTCTGCGGGAACCGTTCGAGCGCTGTATCAACCCACGTGATCGCAATATCCGGGAGGGGCGCGAGCGCCGGAACGATCGCTCGCCCCACATGGCCTGCACCGTAGAGCCATAGCTGACGATCCGGGCGCAACAGCGGTTCGATCATCCAACCGTCTAAGACTGTCGCCCCGGGCCGCGCGCCCTGTCCGCGCCCTGCCTGAAGGATGCGCCGAACCGATAGGGGCATTTCGCCAGGTGTTCCGGGCAAGGGCCGCGCAATCACGTCGCTGGTGTTTGCGGCTAGACGCGCCTTCGTCCAGACCTCTGTCAGTAAGCCCACATTGCCTCCGCAGCATTGCGCAACGGCCGGCCCGAGGGGGACACGATCAAACCGATCGCCCCCGCCGCGCAACGCGGCGCGCGCGTGTTCTGCGGCCGAGAGTTCAAGGGCGCCACCACCGATCGTGCCGTCCTGCCCGTCGACCCAAACTGTCATCGCGGCGCCCACTTCCCGTGGCGCGGAGCCGGCCACAGAGGCCACAACTACGCGCGCTACCGGCCCGTGGGCGGCGATCAGGGATGACAGCCTGTCTCGATCGAAACTCATGCGCCGCGGGCCCGTTTGACAGCATTTAGAACCTGTTCCGCCGTGGCGGGAGCGTGAAGATCGGGGTATCCTGGGCCGCAGGCGCTTACGGCATCCGAGAGCGCCAGCAACGCCGAAATCCCGAGCATGAGCGGCGGCTCCCCCACCGCCTTAGAGCGGTAGATCGTTTCTTCGCGGTTTTCCCCATCCCACAGGGCCACATTGAAGATATCGGGTCGGTCCGAGCACGCCGGCACCTTGTAGGTGCTCGGCGCGTGGGTGCGCAGCCGGCCCGAGTCATCCCACACCAGTTCTTCGGTCGTCAGCCAGCCCGCGCCCTGAACGTAGCCACCTTCAATCTGGCCGATATCCAGCGCGGGGTTCAACGACGCCCCACAATCGTGAAGGATATCCGTGCGTAGGATGCGGTTCTCGCCGGTGAGCGTGTCAATCACCACTTCCGTGACGGCGGCGCCATAGGCGAAATAGAAAAAGGGCCGCCCAGTGCCCTTGATCCTGTCCCATACGATCTTTGGTGTCTTGTAGAAGCCGGTTGAGGACAGGCTGATGCGGTTCATGTAAGCGTCTTTGACAACGGTCTCAAAGGGGTAGCTTTCGCCACCCACATGCACTTGGCCGTCTGCAAACCGCACCGATGCGGGCGCGGCCTGGTGCCGTTCTGCAACGAACTCCGCAAGCCGGTCGCGGATCGTGTCGCAGGCGGCCTTTACGGCCATCCCATTGAGGTCTGAACCCGACGATGCTGCGGTTGCCGACGTGTTGGGCACTTTCGCGGTGTCTGTCGCCGTGATTTTCACCTGCTCAAGGGCGATGCCAAACCGATCCGCGGCGACCTGGGCCACTTTCTGAAAAAGGCCCTGGCCCATTTCGGTACCGCCGTGGTTCATATGCACCGATCCGTCCTGGTAGACGTGCACCAATGCGCCGGCCTGATTGAGATGGGTCAGCGTAAAGCTGATCCCGAATTTCACTGGGCTGAAGGCAATGCCTTTCTTGAGGATCGGGTTTTCGGCGTTCCATGCCCGGATCGCCGCTCGACGCGCATGGTAGTTCGAGGTGTCTACAAGCCGTTCCGTCAGGTCGTGAAGAATGAAATCCTCCACGGCCATATGATAGTGCGTCGTGTGCGGCCCGGCTTCATCGGCCTGGGGCGAATGTGCGCCGGCGAACCGCCGGCCCGTCCCTGGCCCCAATGGCGCTTCGGCCCGGTAGTAGTTGGTGCGCCGCACCTCTAACGGATCGCGGCCAAGTGCTTGGGCGATGTGATCCATCACCCGCTCGATCCCGACCATGCCCTGCGGGCCGCCAAAGCCGCGGAAGGCCGTTGCCGATTGGGTGTTCGTTTTCAGCCGGTGGCTTTCGATGCGGGCGTTTGGCAGGTGATAGGCGTTATCGGCGTGCAGCATCGCGCGGTCCGCGACAGGCAACGATAGATCCTGGCTCCATCCACAGCGGCAGTACTGAAGAAACTCAATGCCCTCAATCCGCCCATCCGCATCCACCCCGACCCGGTAGTTGATGCGAAAATCGTGCCGCTTTCCGGTGATGATCATGTCATCATCCCGGTCGTATCGCATTTTTGCGGGCCGCCCGGTGTGAGCGGCCACAATCGCGCAGGCCATCGCAAGCGCGTTGCCCTGGCTTTCTTTGCCACCAAACCCGCCGCCCATGCGACGGACCTCAACGCGCACCGCATTCATCGGCAGGCCAAGCGCGTCGGCCACCTTGTGCTGGATTTCGGTCGGGTGCTGGGAAGAGGAGTGCACGATCATATCGCCCCCCTCCTGCGGCAACGCGAGCGCGGCCTGTCCTTCGAGATAAAAGTGCTCCTGCCCCCCAAGCTCGATACTGCCTTCGATCAATTGCGCCGCGCTTGCAATCGCCCCCGCGGCATCGCCCTTTTGGTAGATGCGTGGGCCTTCCTCGAACCTGCTGTTGGCCGAAATCGCCTCGTTGATTGTCAGGATCGCCGGGTGTGCCGTGATCTCAACCATTGCTTTTGCGACGGCCTTGCGCGCGGCCAAGTGGCTTGTCGCTGCCACTAAAAAGATCGGTTGCCCGACGTAGTTGACTGTGCCCGAAGTAAGAAGTGGTTCGTCGTGAGCGGACGGCGAGGTATCGGCGGCGTGCGGCAGATCTTCCGCCGTGAGTACCAGCGCCACGCCGGGCGCAGAGCGGACCGCGCCAAGATCGATCTTGGTAATCTCTCCATGCGCCACGTCAGACACACCAAAGGCGAGGTGCAGCGCGTTTGCCGGTACGGGGATATCGTCCACA
>JBCCRC010000031.1:0-38022 GCA_039208375.1 Pseudomonadota bacterium
AACAGGGCCTGCTGTTGGCCGTAGTATTCTGGATCGCAGGTGGCGAATTCGCGCGACCAATCGATCGAGAGGCCGAGGGGCTTCATCTGGCCGCGCATGTCGGCGATGTTTCCGTACGTCCACTCCTTGGGGTGGCCGCCCTGCTCGATCGCGGCGTTTTCGGCGGGCATTCCAAAGGCATCCCATCCCATCGGGTGCAGCACCGCATGACCGGTCGCCAGCTTGTAGCGCGCGATCACGTCGCCCATCGTGTAATTCCGCACGTGCCCCATATGAATCCGGCCCGAGGGGTAAGGAAACATCTCCAGCACGTAGTATTTGGGTCGGCTTTCATCGCGCGCGGCGCGGAAGGTTCCGGCGGCCTCCCACCGGGCCTGCCACTTGGGCTCCAGTTCGGTGGGCGTGTAGCGTTGCATGGGCGTTCCTTGTCATAGCGCGCGGGCCGGGCTGGGTGCCCGGGCAGATTTACTCAGTTGGGCAAGGGGAATCTAGAGTTCGGAATCGGCGATCCGAAGCTGGCGCGCGCGTGTTAGGATTGCGTCTTCGACGGCCCGCGTGGTTTCCAGCGATGCCGGGCCGGCGCGGCTGACCAGCGCAACGCGCAACGATCGCGCATCAAGGGCCGGATCCTGAACGTATACGGTGGCGCGGTAGGCTCTGGCAGAGCCCGGCGGCGTGCCAAAGCCCATGACGATCACGCCGGAGAACGGATCGGCGGCCTGGATCGGCATGAAATCCAGAACGTCGAGCGCGGCGTTCCAGATGTACTTGTTCACCTCGATGGTGACGTTGGGATCATCCTGATCGACGAAGAGATCGAAGATCGATTCGCGGTTACGCTGCTCTTCCAGGGGCGTGTTCTGTCGTTGTTCCAGAATCGCATCCGAAACGCCGGCGGAGCTGCGCGGCTGAAAGATTTCGGGTGTGCGGTCACCACAGCCGGCGAGAGTGGCCAGAATCAGCGCCACAATGGCGGATTTTGCGATATTTCCCATTGGCTTACGCCCCTCGCGCCCCCACATTTCCATCTTTGGTATCCGAGGCCAGAACCCGTCACAACCCGTTTCGGCGTTAGGATACTGTGTGGGCGGCTCGCCCCACTGTGGCCTAGCTGCACCAATGCTGGTGCATTCGCCGCCCGAATTTTCGGCGTTCTTGCATTCAAAGGGCTGCAGAGCGAGAGAGACGCATACTCAATTTGGTGCTGCCGAATTGAGGTGCACCTTTGAACACGAGGGAAAACGAAATGAAAAAGGTTCTCTTTGCAACCACGGCGCTCATCGCCTCGGCCGGCATTGCCTCGGCCCAGGGCGTTGAAGTCAGTGGTTTTGCGGAACTTGGTATCTTCGATCCGGATACGGCGGATTCGAACGTCCAGTTCCACACGGACATCGACGTCACATTCACAATGTCGGGCGAAACCGACGCTGGCCTGACCTTCGGCGCATCGATCGACCTCGACGAGTCGGATGGTGACGGTCAGTTCAACTCGCCGGCGTTTGACGCGGATACCGAAGGTGGCGAGTCGATCTTCATCTCCGGCACGTTTGGCACGCTCACGATGGGTGATACGGACGGCGCTTTCGACCGCGCCATGACGGAAGCCATCATCGGCGGTTCGATTCAGGACGATCACGAGCACGAAGGCTACAACGGCAACGCTGGTCTTGACGGGACGTACGACGGTCAGGTCGCCCGCTACGACTACTCGTTCGGCGATTTCGGCTTCTCGGTTTCGGGCGAAGTTGCAGATTCCGGCGACGGTGATCCGGTTCTCGGCCTTGGTGTGACCTATGCTGCTGCTCTTGGCGGTGTGGATCTCGGCTTTGGCCTTGGTTACCAGACGGTCGACACGGGCGCGATTGACGGCGACATCATCGGTGTGAGCGTTGACGCTTCGTTTGCCGGTGGCTTCCAAGCCATCTTCAACTACTCGACTGCTGATGTTGACGTGTTTGCGGAAGATCCTGAGCACTTCGGCATCGCGCTTGGCTACTCGGTTGATGCACTTACGGTTGCTGTCAACTACGGTGACTACTCCGATTGGGAACTGCGCACTGATCCCGGTGACGCGGACAGCTCGGGCCTTGGCCTGATCGTGAACTACGATCTGGGTGGCGGCGCTGAGATCCAGTTCGGTGTTGGTGACAACGATCGTGACGAAGCCGACGGCGGTGTGGACACCACGACCTACTCGCTGGGCCTCGCCCTGAGCTTCTAAGCTCAAACGAATAACGGTTGGGAGAGAGCGGGTTTAGGCCCGCTCTTTTCTTTTTGTAGCCTCTTCTAATTCCACGGGGCCTTAGCCAAAGTGCCGCCGAACGGAGGGCCCCATGGCGTTTGAAGATATCCGCGGCCGGATCGCGGCCGCTGAACGAAGCGCAGGGCGCCCTGCCGGATCGGTAGAGCTTATCGCGATCTCGAAAGTGCAGCCGCTTGAACGCGTGGAGGCTGTGCTCGAGCAGGGCCACCGCATTTTTGGCGAGAATCGCGTGCAAGAAGCGGCGGGCAAGTGGCCGGCGTTTCGAGAACGGTTTGACGGCATTTCGCTACACCTCGTCGGCCCCTTGCAATCGAACAAGGCGCGACAGGCGATGGGGCTTTTTGATGTGATCCACTCGCTTGATCGCCCGAAGCTGGCCACTGCCTTGGCGCGGCTGGCTGATGAAGCCGGCCAGTGCCCTGAGCTATTCATTCAAGTGAATACAGGGGAGGAGCCGCAGAAGGCGGGTATTCTGCCGGCCGATGCCGACCGTTTCATTGCAGAATGCCGGGGCCTTGGCCTGCCGATTGAGGGGCTTATGTGCATTCCCCCGATTGAAGAGGAGCCGAGCCTGCATTTCGCACTTCTGGCAAAGATCGCGGGGCGGAACGGGCTTTCGGGCTTGTCTATGGGGATGAGCGCCGACTTTGAAAGCGCGATTGCGCTTGGGGCAACCCATGTGCGCGTCGGCTCGGCGATCTTTGGCGCGCGCACAGCTGCTTAACGCACGATCACGCGCGTTTCATACCGTATCCGCCGCACGATCCAGCGCAGATGATCGGGCCGGAAGGCCACGCAGCCCTCGGTGGGGTGCCCGGGTTTTCGCCACCGGTGCAGGAAAATGGCCGAGCCAAGGCCACGCCTTGCGTAAGGCCAATTCCAATCCGTGATCAGAACTATGTCGTAGAGCCGGTCGCCCCGCCGCAGCCTTTCGTGGGACGGGCTGTAGGGTGCGCGCACCATGAGGTTATAGTCTTCGTCGCCCGGATCGTCGGACCACAGATCGCCCGGCCGGATCGGCACTGCCCAATCCGCCGGCCGGTTCAGCCGGTCGGGGCGGTAGAGCAAGCCGACGATCTGGTGCACGCCCCGCGGCGTGGCACCATCGCCTTCGCATTTGCCCGCCGTTCGCCCGCCGCGCCCGATCGTGCAGGGAAACCGACGGCCGAGAAACCGCGCGCCGGTGGGCGTGACAACGATATCGTTCGCCGTCACAGGATATGCCCGGATTTCTTGGCTTTCACGTCGAGGTACTTTTCGTTCAGCGGATTGAGGCCCACTGCCAGCGGCACCCGCTCCACCACCTTGATCGCGCAGTTTTCGAGCATCGACACCTTTGCGGGATTGTTTGTCATCAACCGCACAGAGCCGATGCCAAGTTGGGCAAGGATGGCTGCGCCAAGACGAAAATCGCGTTCGTCATCCTCGAAGCCGAGCCGGTGATTGGCCTCAACCGTATCAAAACCCTGATCCTGCAGCGCATAGGCGCGCATTTTGTTGGCCAGCCCGATCCCGCGCCCTTCCTGGTTGAGATAAAGTAAAACGCCGCCGCCCTCGGCCACCATCGCCTTGATCGCCGCGTGGAGTTGCGGCCCGCAATCGCACTTGAGGGATCCCAGAACATCGCCGGTAAAGCACGCCGAATGCAGGCGTGTCAGCACCGGGCGCGCCCGATCCACCCGCCCGACCTCAATCGCATAGTGTTCCTCTCCGCCATCGTCGGGGCGCAGCACGTGAACGCGGCTTGTTTCTGCGCCTGCCAGCGGCACCCGGCCCGCAACGATATCCACAAGCGATGTTGGCTCCGCGATCGCGCGCTCGATCACCTCAAGTGACACGGCTGTCAGGCCGTGCGCCCCTGCGAGGCTGGCAGCGTCCCCAACAGGCGCGACAAGGGCCGCGGGAAGCAGATGGGCTGATTTTGCCAATAGGATCGCGGCGCGGTGCAGCGCAGCCGGCCCATCCCGTTCACTCAAGAATGGGCCGCGCAACGGGCCCGACAGATCATTGGCGGGGTCTGCGGCATCGCGCACCCAGGCCGCTGTGGCCGCATCGGGCAGGATCAGGCGCGCGAGATTGCCGTCATAGGCGCGCGCCTTCAGCGTTTCCGCACGCCACGAAGTTACGGCGAGAACCACCGGCCCTTCGCTGCGCAGGGCCGCCAAGCGCGACTCATCCACTTCTTCGGCCGCCAGAACCAGCGCGCCGCCGCCCGGCGCGGTGATCGCGATCGGAAGCCCCATGCGCAAATCGGCACGGGCGCGGGCGACATATTCGGTTGTGGTGGGGCCGAAAGACATTTCATTTTCCGCGTTTCGCGCCCGCCCGATGTAACGTTCAACGCCCGGAATTGAAACATTTCCCGGTCGCGCGACACGAGGGCGTGAGAAAGCTGCCGCAGTGCTTGTGTGAAATCCGCACCCGGCACATGTCTTAGCCAACGTGAAACCGGAGACCGAAGAGATGGGAAATCTCAAGAAAATCCTGCTTGTCGATGACGACGAGGATCTGCGCGAAGCGCTAGGCGAACAGCTGGTGATGACCGAGGACTTCGACGTTTTCGAAGCCGGCAGCGGATCAGAGGCGATGGAAAAGGCGAAAGCCGGGATCTACGACCTTGTGATCCTCGACGTGGGACTTCCCGATACCGATGGGCGCGAGCTTTGCCGCCTGATGCGCAAGCAGGGCGTCAAATGCCCGGTTCTGATGCTGACGGGCCATGACAGCGATGCCGACACGATTTTGGGGCTTGATGCCGGGGCGAATGACTATGTGACGAAGCCCTTCAAGTTTCCCGTTCTTCTCGCACGAATTCGCGCACAGTTGCGCCAGCACGAGCAATCCGAAGATGCCGTGTTCCAGCTTGGGCCCTACACGTTCAAGCCAGCGCAAAAAATGCTTGTAACCGAAGAGGATCGGAAGATCCGGCTGACGGAAAAAGAGACAAACATTCTCAAGTTTCTGTATCGGGCAACGGAGGGCGTTGTGGCGCGCGACGTGCTGCTGCACGAGGTCTGGGGCTACAATGCCGGTGTCACAACGCACACACTTGAGACACATATTTACCGCCTCCGGCAGAAAATCGAACCAGATCCGTCAAACGCACGCCTTCTTGTTACGGAAAGTGGAGGCTATCGATTGGTCGCCTGATCGAAATCAAAGTTCCCCTGGTCACGTCGGGGTAATGACGTGGCATACCTCCCTGTTGGACTGGCCGGGCCTTGTGCCCGGCCTTTTTTTTGCGCGCGCTATACGGGGTGAGGCGCGCAGGAACATCGTGGCTTGAGGGCCGGTCTGCACGGCGTTAGGGTCGCGCCGCTTAGCGATCGGACCTGCCCCATGCCCTTCACTCTCGCCACCTGGAACATCAACTCCGTGCGGCTGCGCGAAGCACTTGTTGCCAAGCTCCTTAGCGAAGAGGCGCCGGACATCCTGTGTTTGCAGGAGTGCAAATCACCGGTCGAAAAGATCCCCGCAGAGGGTTTCGCCGCGCTTGGTTATCCGTATCTCGTTGGTCGTGGTCAGAAAGGCTATAACGGTGTTGCGATCCTGTCGAAGCTGCCGCTGGAGGATGCGGGCGACTTCGATTTTGCGGGCCTCGGCCATGCACGCCATGTGGCTGCGACGCTGGAAAACGGTATGACGATCCACAACTTCTACGTTCCTGCGGGCGGTGACGTGCCGGACCGCACGGTAAATGAGAAGTTTGGCCAGAAGCTCGATTACCTGGCCGACATGCGCGACTGGTTTCGTGGCAATCGACCGAACCGCGCGATCCTCGTCGGCGATCTCAACATCGCACCGCGCGAGGATGATGTGTGGAGCCACAAGCAGCTTCTGAAGATCGTCAGCCACACGCCGGTGGAAGTAGAGGCGTTGGGTGCCGCGCAAGAGGCCGGCGGCTGGGTGGATATCACGCGGAAGGATATTCCCGAGGGGTTGCTCTACAGCTGGTGGTCTTACCGTGCGAAGGATTGGGATGCGGCAGATAAAGGACGCCGGCTCGATCACATCTGGGCCACGCCCGATATTGCGGGAGCGGCCCATGACTCACGTATTTTGCGTGATGCGCGTGGATGGGAAAAGCCCTCCGATCACGCGCCCGTCTTCGCCACCTTTGATCTCTAGCGAGCGCAGGGGTTGGCACGCAGGCCAGCGGCGATCATATAAGGCGCTACCCGAGAAGATGAGGCCCCCATGCTTGAGTTGAACCCCGCTGGCGCCGTCCCCGCGCAGGATTTGATCAAAGACAGCTCCGAAGCCACGTTTATGGCTGATGTGATCGATGCGAGCCGCGAGGTTCCGATCATCGTTGATTTCTGGGCGCCCTGGTGCGGGCCGTGCAAAACGCTCACGCCGGCGCTCGAGGCGGCGGTGCAGAAAGCGGGCGGCAAGGTGCGCCTCGTGAAGGTGAACGTCGATGAGAACCAGCAGATCGCGGCGCAATTGCGCATCCAGTCAATCCCGACAATCTACGCATTCTGGCAGGGGCAGCCGGTGGACGGGTTTCAGGGGGCGATCGCGGGATCGGAGATAGATGCGTTCATCGGCAAGCTTGCCGGGCTCGCGGGCGATGGCGGGTTGGGCGAGGCGGTCGAGGCCGCTGAGGCGATGCTCGCCGAGGGTGCCGCCGCCGATGCGGCGCAAACATTCGCGGCGATCCTTGGTGAAGATCCCGCGAATGCAGCCGCCTACGGTGGGCTGATCCGGGCACATCTGGCGACGGGGCAGGTGGAAGAGGCCGAAGGGCTGCTGTCCAACGCATCGGAGGAGCTTGCCGCAGCGCCGGAAGTGGAGGCCGCGCGCGCACAAATCGAACTGGCCAAGCAGGCCGCGAATGCCGGGCCTGTCGCAGACCTGCGCGCCGCTGTGGCCGCCAAACCTGACGATCACCAAGCGCGCTATGAGCTTGCGCAGGCGCTCCATGCCGCGGGCGATGTTCAGGAGGCCGTCGATGAACTTCTCGAACTGTTCCGCCGGGATCGGGATTGGAACGAGGGCGCAGCAAAGGCGCAACTCTTCACGATCTTTGAGGCGCTCAAACCGGAAGATCAAATTGCGCTCAATGGGCGCCGCAAGCTTTCGTCGATGATATTTGCCTGACTTGGCCCCCGCGCTAGCTCTCCTGTCATGAAGCGGCCCGCCGATCTGCCGACAACGATCCCGGTGTTCCCATTGCCCGGGGCGCTGCTCCTGCCGCGTGCACGCCTGCCGCTGCATATTTTTGAGCCGCGCTACCTTGCGATGCTCGATGATACGATGAAGACGCGGCACCGGTTGATCGGAATGATCCAGCCCCGCGATGTTCCAGATGGCCAGGAGAAGCGCTTGCACAGCATCGGCTGCGCGGGTCGGCTTACGGCGTTCTCGGAAACGGAAGACGGCCGCTACATGATCACGCTTTCTGGCGTGTCGCGATTTCGGGTGCAGCGTGAGGTCGAGGGCTTTACGCCCTATATTCGGTGCGATGTGGCGTGGGATGGCTTCTCACGGGATCTGGGCAATACTGAACATGACACCAGTTTCGACCGTGATCACTTCCTCGATCTGCTCAGCCGTTTTTTCGAGGAACGGCAGCTTTCCACGGATTGGGACTCTCTGAAGCAAGCCGAGGACGAGTTGCTGATCAACTCCCTGTCTATGCTTTGCCCGTTCGACCCCGAAGATAAACAGGCGCTGCTTGAAGCACCCTCGCTGTCCACCCGTCGTGAAACGCTGGTTACTCTAATCGAGTTCGCCCTTCGTGGTGGCCTTAACGAAGACGTTATGCAGTGACGGGGTATGATCGTCACATGCTTGAAGCGCTTGTGTGCCCTGAGACGCGTGCACCGCTAACCTATAATGCCGATGCGCAGGAACTTGTCTCAAAGGCAGCGCATCTCGCGTATCCGATCCGGAATGGCATTCCGATCATGCTGGTGGATGAAGCGCGCAAGCTCGACTAGAGCGGCAACCCACGCAGTAGACGCGGCACATCGCCGGTGAGGCCGGCAGCTTCGCGAATGAAACCCCGGCGCAGGGCGGGCAGGGCGTTGACGGCGCCCAGGCCAAGATCACGGCCAAGGCGCAGGATTGGATTGTCGTTTGAGAACAGACGGTTGAAGCCATCCGTCGCAATCGCCAGCGTTGCGGTATCGAACCGGCGCCATTGCGCGTAGCGCGCGACAACGTTGGCCGCACCGATATCCTCGCCCCGGCGGCGCGCGTTGCTCAATGTTTCGGCGAGCGCGCCCACATCTTTCAGTCCGGCGTTGAGTCCTTGGCCCGCGATAGGGTGAACGGCATGGGCAGCGTCGCCCACAAGCGCGATGCGCGGTGCGTGAAAGCGTGTGGCGAGCGACAAGGTGAGCGGGTAGGTGAAGCGCGTGCCTGCCAGGGAAATCTCTCCAAGGAAGTCACCGAAGCGGGGGCGAAGGGCGTTCAGATATCCCTCATCCGGCAGCGCGTTGATGCGCGCGGCTTCGTCTGACCGCTCCGTCCACACGATGGAAGAACGGTTTTCGGGAAGCGGTAGGATCGCCAGGGGCCCGGGTGGCATGAAATACTGATGTGCCGTACCATTGTGGGGGCGTTCATGGGCGAGTGCGCAGACGAGCGCGGTTTGCCCATAGGCCCATCCCTGGCGGCGAATCCCAGCGCGGCTGGCGATTGCGCTTGTTTTGCCGTCGCAGCCAACAAGCAAACGCGCTGCGATCTGTCGATCATCGGAGAGAGTCACGCCGATTGTGGCGGGCCCGGGCGCCTGGCCTTCAATCGCAACACCCGTGATTTCTTCTATGCCGGGCTCGGCCGCAATCGCATCAAGCAGGGCGCGGCGCAGATACCTGTCTTCGATGAGATAGCCCATCGGGCCCTCGTCGATTTCTGCATGATCGAACTCCAGCATAAGCGGCGAAGGCGCGCCGCCGGGCCGGCCATCGGTGATCTTGATCTGCAGGATCGGCTGGGCGCGGGGCGCGAGATCTCCCCAAACCCCCAGAGCAGAGAGAAGACGTTGCGAGCCTAGGGAAAGTGCGTAGCTCCGCCCGTCAAAGGCTGCGTTTTTACGCACCTTTTTCGCGCGCGGTTCAACCACAACCACGGAAAGCCCGGCAGAGGCTAGGGCCAAGGCAAGAGTTGAGCCGTTGAGGCCCCCGCCGCCGATCACAACATCGCTGATTTCGCTCATGGATCGCAATATGAGCGCGGCGCGCGCATTGTCCATGCCGCCCCTGGCCGATAGGGTTTTGGAAGCGAGCAGGGGGGCGATATGGCGCAGGCGTGGCATCGGATGACGGCGGCGGATCTGGGGCGCGGGATCGCTCAAGGGTCTGTCTGCCCGGTTGAGTTGGCCGAGGCTGCACTTGAGGCAACAGGGCGCCATCCGGCCGGTGATCGGATCTATGCCCGCCTGATGCCTGAACGGGCGCTGGCCGAGGCTGCGGCGGCGCGGGATCGGGCGCGGGCGGGGCACAGGCTGTCGCCCCTCGATGGCGTTCCGATCTCGTGGAAGGATCTTTTCGACACTGCAGGCGTGAAAACGGAAGCCGGATCGAAGCTTCTTGAGGGCAGGGTGCCGGAACGGGATGCGGCGGTGGTTCAGGCGGCCACGGGGGCTGGCCTTTGCTGCCTTGGCAAAACGCATATGACGGAGCTTGCGTTTTCCGGCCTCGGGGCAAATCCAAGCACGGCCTCGCCCCCGAATATCAACGCTGCGGACGCGGTCTCCGGCGGCTCGTCATCGGGCGCGGCGGCGTCTGTCGCCCACGGCATCGCGCCCGCGGGCGTTGGCTCGGATACCGCAGGATCGGTACGGCTGCCAGCCGCGTGGAACGATCTTGTGGGGCTCAAGACAACGCCGGGGCGGCTATCAAACGCGGGGGTTGTGCCGCTTTGCCCGCGCTTCGATACCGTGGGCCCGCTCACGCGCAGCGTTGAAGACGCTGCGCTGATCTTTGAGGCATTGGGTGGCGGGGCGACCGATCTTGCAGGTGCCACACTCGCAGGGCGCCGGTTCGTCGTGCTGGAGACTGTGGCGATGGAGGGGCTCGAAGGGCACGTGGCGCCGGGTTTCGAAGGGGCGCTTGAGCGACTTTCGGCGGCAGGGGCCGAAATTGAGCATCGCGCCGTGCCTGAAGTGGGCCGGGCAGTGGAGCTTGCGCTGATCCTGTTTGCGACCGAAGCCTACGGGACTTGGAAGGAAGTGATCGAGGCGGCGCCTGAGAAGATGTTCGCCAACATCCTTGAACGCTTCCGCGGCGGTGCGGCGTTTTCGGGCGCCGATTACGTGGCGGCGTGGCAGCGGCTCGTTCATCTGCGCGCGACCTACCACGCGGCGGTGGCCGATGCGGATGCCGTGGTGATGCCCACTTGCGCGATTATGCCTCCGCACCTTGCCGCCGTGCTGGCCGATCCCGAGCATTTCGCCGAACGCAACCTCAAGACCTTGCGCAATACGCGCATCGGCAGCTTGATGGGCCTGCCGGGGCTGACGCTGCCGACCGGAACGCCCTCCGTGGGCCTTCTCATGCAGGGCCCGCCCGGCGCGGAGGAGCGGCTTTTGCGCCTTGGCGCGGCGGCCGAGCGGGCGCTGGCCTAAAAGCCACAAACCTCTGCCGCCACCCGCGATTTTTTCGCCGTTTTTCTGGACCCTTGCGCGGCCGGTGCGTTAAGGTGCCATCAAGCGGGACGCAACGATCCCGTACCTGAGGCACGTATGAGCTTTCCTGAGCGGTTTTCAAACCTTCCGGAATACGCGTTTCCGCGTCTGCGGCGCTTGCTTGACGGGCATGCGCCCGGCGGCCCGGTTGTGCCCATGTCTATCGGCGAGCCGCAACATGCCTTCCCGGCTTGGGTGGCCAAGATCGTGGCGGAACATGCGGGCGATTTCGGGAAGTATCCGCCCAACGACGGCACGCCGGAGCTTCTGGAAATCATCGCGGCGTGGATCGGCCGACGCTACGGCGTTGCGGTTGAGCCAGACGCGCAGGTGATGGCGCTGAACGGAACGCGTGAGGGCCTATTTAACGCGGCTGTCGCGCTTTGCCCGGAACAAAAGGCCGGGGCGCAGCCTGTGGTTTTGATCCCAAACCCGTTTTACCAAGTTTATGCCGTGGCGGCGCTGACGGCGGGGGCGGAACCGATCTATGTGCGCGCCGATGCCGATACCGGCTTTCTGCCCGATTATGCTGGTTTGCCCGAAGATGTGTTGGACCGCACAGCGATCGCCTATTTGTGTTCGCCCTCGAACCCGCAGGGCGCGGTGGCGACTGCCGACTACCTGCGCGATTTGCTGGCGTTGGCCGAGAAGCATGATTTCCGAATCTTCGCCGATGAGTGCTATTCGGAGATCTATCGCACCGATCCGCCAACGGGTGGGCTCGAAGCGGCCGAGGCCGCGGGCGTTGACCCCGAGCGCGTGGTGATCTTCCACTCGCTGTCGAAGCGTTCCAACCTGCCCGGCCTCAGGTCGGGCTTCGTGGCCAGCGGGCCGCAGAACATCGCTGCCATCCGCCAGTTGCGGGCCTATTCCGGCGCGCCACTGCCGTTGCCACTCATGCGTGCGGCAGAGGCGGTTTGGGCAGACGAGGCGCATGTGGATGAAAATCGCGCGCGATATCAGAGAAAATACCAGATCGCGGATGATGTGTTTGCTGGGATCGAAGGCTGCGGCGCCCCTGAGGCCGGGTTTTTCCTGTGGCTGCCGGTGAACGATGGCGAAGAGGCCGCGTTGACGCTTTGGCGCGAGACGGGCGTGCGGGTTCTGCCCGGCGCCTACTTCGCGCGCGATGCCGAAGGGGGCAACCCCGGCCGCGGATACATTCGCGCTGCGATGGTGGCGGACAATGAAGAAGACTTGCAGCGCGGGCTCACCCTGATCCGCGACTGCATTTATTTGTGAGGACGAGGCAGAATGGCGTATCAGGCACGGCAGCGAGACCCGCTTTTCGATCAGGAAACCCAGGCGGTGCTGGAACGGCGCAGCAAGGAACTGGTCGGTTTGGGCCTGATCGGCGTAGCCGTGATGCTAACTCTGATCCTAGGCTCCTACACTCCCGATGACCCGTCTTGGCTGGCCGCAACGGATGAGCCGGCGCGGAACCTTCTGGGTCGCTTCGGCGCATCGATCGCGTCACCGCTTTTCGTGATTGCGGGTTGGGGCGCCTGGGGGATTGTGGCGATCTTCGGTGTATGGGGCCTGCGCTTCGTGGCCCATGTCGGGGCCGAGCGTGCGGTGGGTCGGCTGATCTTCGCCCCGATCGCGGTGGCGCTGATGTCGATCTACGCTTCCACCCATCTGCCATCGGCGACGTGGACGCATTCCTTCGGCCTGGGCGGGCTCTTCGGCGATACAGTTCTGGGCGCCCTTCTCGGCGTCTTGCCGGTGTCTGCTGCTGTCGGGCTCAAGACCCTAGCGGTGCTTTCCGGCGTTTCGGCAGTGGCGATGGTTCTCTTTGTGCTGGGCAGTTCGCGGGATGAGCTGGTGGGTGTGCTTCGCTTCCTTTTGCGCAGTCTCGTGCAGGTCTATGCCACGCTTGTGCGGCTGATGGGCCGCAGTGCGCGGGCCTCTCTGACCGCAGCCCAAACCGCGCAGGCACGCCGGCGCGACCGGGCGGCCGAACGCGCCGAGGCGCTGGCTATGGAAGCCGCCCCGTTTGAGGCCGAAATGAAGACAGAGCCGAGGCTAGAACCGGCGCGGCGGGGCCTGATGGCGCGGCTCTTCGCGCGGCCTGAGCCAGAGATGCCGGCCTATGACGAATTTGAGCTGGAACCTGGGGACGATCGCATCCGTGCCAAGATCGCCAACGTGATCCGGGCTAAGGGCCACCAGCCCGCTGAGGGCATTCTGCCTCGCACTGAACCCCCAGTGGTGCGCCCTGAGCCGCTCATGGACGAAGACGATGAATTGCCAGAGCCAGAGCTTGTGGCTGCCGTGCCGCCGGCGCCGGGGGCGTTTTCCACCGGGCGCACGCCGGAGGGAGACCGCAAGGTGGTGTTTCATGCGCCGCGTAAGGCCGTTCAGCCGTCACGTCGTGCGCAGGCAGAAAGCCAGCCCGCGCTGCAGTTCGATGAAGCGGGCGCTGAGTATGAACTGCCACCACTGAGCCTTCTGATGAACCCGGTGGGCATTGAGCGGCATCACTTGTCCGACGAGGCGCTGGAAGAAAACGCGCGTATGCTCGAGGCAGTCCTCGACGACTACGGTGTGAAGGGCGAGATCGTTTCGGTGCGCCCAGGGCCAGTGGTGACGATGTATGAGCTTGAGCCTGCGCCCGGGTTGAAAGCGAGCCGGGTTATCGGCCTTGCCGACGACATTGCCCGCTCGATGTCGGCCCTTTCTGCGCGGGTCTCCACCGTGCCCGGCCGCAGCGTGATCGGCATCGAACTGCCCAATGAAAAGCGCGAGATGGTGGTGCTGCGCGAAATCTTGTCGAGTCGCGATTTTGGCGACGGCAATCAGCGGCTGCCGCTGGCGCTGGGCAAAAACATCGGCGGTGATCCGATCGTGGCCAACCTCGCCAAGATGCCCCACCTTTTGATCGCGGGGACAACCGGTTCGGGTAAGTCCGTTGCGATCAACACGATGATCCTGTCGCTTCTCTACAAGCTCACGCCCGAGGAATGCCGGCTGATCATGATCGATCCAAAGATGCTGGAACTCAGCGTTTACGATGGTATTCCGCACCTCCTCTCTCCGGTTGTGACCGACCCCAAGAAGGCCGTCGTGGCCCTGAAGTGGGTGGTGGGCGAGATGGAGGAACGCTACCGCAAAATGTCCAAAATGGGCGTGCGGAACATCGAAGGCTTCAACGGCCGCGTGCGCGAGGCGCTTTCCAAGGGCGAAATGTTCTCGCGCACTGTGCAAACCGGGTTTGACGATGCCACCGGTGAGCCGGTCTTCGAGACAGAGGAATTTCGCCCCGAAACGCTGCCCTACATCGTGGTGATCGTCGATGAGATGGCGGATCTGATGATGGTGGCTGGCAAGGAGATCGAGGCCTGCATCCAACGGCTGGCGCAGATGGCGCGGGCTTCGGGCATTCACCTCATCATGGCCACGCAGCGCCCCTCGGTGGATGTGATTACCGGCACGATCAAGGCGAACTTCCCCACCCGGATTTCGTTCCAGGTGACCTCGAAGGTGGATAGCCGCACGATTTTGGGGGAGCAGGGCGCAGAGCAGCTCTTGGGCATGGGCGATATGCTATACATGGCGGGCGGCGCGAAGATCACCCGCGTGCATGGCCCCTTCGTTTCAGACGAAGAGGTGGAAGAGATCGTGACCTACCTCAAGCAGTTCGGCGCGCCCGATTACGTATCTGGGGTGGTGGACGGGCCAGATGAGGAGAGGGAAAGCGATATCGATCAGGTGCTGGGCCTTGGCGGCAATACCGACGGCGGAGATGCGCTCTACGATCAGGCCGTGCAGATCGTGATACATGATCGCAAGTGTTCGACATCGTATATCCAACGCAAACTTGCTATCGGCTACAACAAGGCGGCGCGCCTTGTGGAACAGATGGAAGAGAACGGGCTCGTAACTCCCGCCAACCATGTGGGCAAACGCGAGATCCTGGTGCCCGAACCCACCTGATCGCCGCTTCGTGATGGCACGTGGCCGTGCATGTGATCTGCGCGGCCCCTAAATCGGAGTGATGATGGAACGCCGAGATTTTATTGGCCTTACGGCGGCTGCGATGGCGGTTGCTCCAGGGTTGGCGCTCGCGCAACAGGTGCCGCTGAACGCGCTTTCGCAATATCTCAACCAACTCGATACCGTGCAGGCGCGGTTCGTTCAGGTGAACGAGGATGGCAGCCAATCCACCGGAACGCTCTATATCCGGCGCCCTGGCCGCGCGCGGTTTGAATATTATCCGCCCGATGCCTCGCTTGTGATGGCCGGGGGCGGGCAGGTTGCGATTTTCGACAATCGCTCAAACTCAAAGCGGCCAGAACAGTATCCGTTGCGCCGCACGCCGCTGAGTCTGATCCTGGAACGTCAGGTGGATCTCGCGCGGCGCGAGATGATCGTGGATCACTTCGGGGATGCGGAGACGACAACGCTTGTTGCGCAGGATCCTTCCGCGCCGGAAAACGGGCGGCTGGAAATCGTGTTCTCGAACAGCCCCGTGCAATTGGCGGAATGGACGGTTGTAGACGGCGGCGGAAGCCGCACGCGCGTAGTGTTGCAGGGGCTTGAGACAGGCGTGCGTTTGCCTGCACGCCTGTTTAATATCGTTCTTGAGACGGAATCTCGCGGCGGCTGATCAGCGAACGCCGCAGCTCACAAGCTGCGCATCGTACACCACCGCACGCTGCGCAACCTCACCGGCCACCCGCATCAGCCAGCCTTTTTGGCGATAGCTGCCACGGGCATAGCCGGTACGGCCCTCGTGGTAAGCGAGGTACTGGCGTTCCGCATCGGTTTTCGGGATGCCTAGTCGTTCTTCCGACAAGTTCATATACCAACCCATGAAATCGGTCGCATCATCAATGTCATCTCGCTTGGCGAAGCGCTTGCCCGTTGCCTTGCGGTAATCATCCCAAGTGCCGTCCAACGCCTGGCTATAGCCATAGGCCGAAGACTGGCGGCCCATGGGAATGACCCCAAGCGCGAATTGGTGTGGGGTACGTGCGTTTCCGATGAATTTCGATTCCTGGTAAATCGTGGCCATCTGCACGGGGACGGGGACGCCCCAGCGCGCCTCGGTGCGCTGCATAGCGTTTAGATAGTTGGGACGCTGGCTAACGATGCTGCATGCGTTATCAAGATCCCGCGGCGCGGAGAAATCCGAACTGCCGCAGCCCGTGACGAACAACGTAAGAACCAGCGTGCGAAGAAACCTGCTCATTTGCCTCTCGCTCGATTTTGTTTTTTTGAGAGTTTAGCGCAACTTGAGGCTCAGCGAAAAGGAAAAGCTGTGATCTTAGATCACAACCCCGAGGATTAGCGGGATCAGGCCCACTGCCAGCAGAGTTGAAACTACGACAAGCCCCGCCACGGCGTCGCCATCGGCCCCATATTTCTCGGCCAAAAGGTAAGACGTTACCGCGACAGGTGTGGCGACTTGCAAGACGAGCACTGCGAAGGCCACGTCGCTGAGCATAAAGTAGCGGCCGACCCACCAGGCCACTCCAACGCAGACAATGGCTTTGGCCAGAGAAAGCCAAAGCGCGCGCCCGTAACTTCCGGGCTCAAGCCGCGCAACGGCGACGCCCAGCGTGATGAGCATGAGCGGGATCGCCATTTGCCCAATTAGGGTAAGCGCGTTGGTAAGGAACGTTGGTGTTTGCCAGCCTTGCCATAGAAAGAGCGCACCCAAGAGTGTGGCGGCTACCATCGGCTCTTGCACAACACGCAGGAGCGAGCCGCCGCCGGAGACGAGCCAAACTCCGAAGGTGAATGCGTAGACGGCCATCACGGCGAAGATCACAACGGCGAAGCCCAGCCCCTCATCCCCGAATGCAAAGAGCGCCAGCGGCAGGCCGATATTGCCGGTGTTGCCGAAGATGATTGGCGCCAGATACGTGCGTGTTTCGAGCCGGGCGATCCACACAAGTGCCGCCATCGCAACCGTTATGCCCAGATATGCGACAATCGCGGCGAGCGAGACTGCGGCGAGTTGCGCGGGATCGATCTCGGTTTCCATCAAGGCGGTGAAGATCAGACAGGGCACCGCGAGCGTCATCGCCATGTTCGTAACAAACTGAATTCTATACTCAAATCCTAGCTTCACCCAGGCAAAGCCTAGGCCCCCCAACAGGAAGACCGGTGCCACGATCTCCAGCACTGTTAGAACGAGGTTCACAATCTGTTTCCGGGAAATTCCAAGTGGTCGCGTGGACAGGCTTTCGCCGCCCCTCTACTAACAAACCAACGGGGGTCGAGTATTATGTTGAAGTCGCGTGCCAAGTATCACCTCGGGCAAGTTGTCCGCCACCGGAAACATCCCTTCCGCGGGGTTGTCTTCGATGTGGATCCCGAATTTTCGAACACCGAAGAATGGTATAATTCCATTCCGGCTGAAAGCCGGCCGGCGAAGGAGCAGCCGTTCTACCATCTGCTCGCCGAAAACGACGACAGCTACTATGTGGCGTATGTCTCGGAGCAGAACCTTGTGGCCGACTATTCGGGTCAACCGGTAAGCCACCCTGATCTGCCGGAGCTGTTCGGTGATTTCTCCGATGGCTGCTACCCGCTGCACTTTCAATTGAACTAAGCTCTGTGCGGGCTCAGTAGCCGATTGCGCAGCCATCTTTGCGCGGGTCTGACGCGCCTTCAAGCACGCCGCGTTCTGCATCTATGAAGATCGCCTGCGCGCCGCCACTCGGGCCTTCCGGCACCATCACATCGTGGCCAAGGGCCACGAGCGCCTCGCGCACCGGTGTGCCGTACCCACGCTCCACTTGCATCGCGTCTTCCCAGGCAAAGCTGCGCGGCGCATCGATCGCTGCCTGAGGGTGCATTCCGAAATCCGTCAGGTTGGTGACAAACCGCGCGTGGCCTGCGGCCTGGTACGGCCCGCCCATCACCCCGAACGGCATGACGATGCTGCCATTCCGGCGCAGCATGGCCGGGATGATCGTATGCATGGGTCGCTTGCCCGCACCTGCCTCGTTCGGATGGCCTGGCGTTAGATTGAAGCCGGCGCCGCGATTGTGAAACAAGATGCCGAATTTGCGTGAGGCAAGCCCGGCGCCGAAAGAGGCGAAGATCGAGTAGATCAGCGACACGGCCATCCTGTCGCGATCCACCACGGTGATATAGATCGTGTCGCGATGCACCGCCTCACTCAGCCGTGCGGGATGGTGCATCGCGCGGGCGGGATCGATCTGCGCCGCGAGGGCTTTCGCCGTTTCGGGAGCCAGAAGGTAATCGAGGCGCTCTGTATGATCGGCATCGGCGATGAACCGGTTGCGTGCATCATAGGCGAGTTTTGTCGCTTCCGCCTCAAGATGCGCGCGGTTTGCCCCGAGCGGATCAAGTGCACCGAGATCAAATTCCTTCAGGATGTTCAGAAGCAGAATGGCCGCTGCGCCTTGGCCGTTGGGTGGGTGTTCAACAAGTTCATACCCGCCATAGGTTCCCGCAATGGGCGCAACATAGGTGCTCTCGGTCGCCGCAAAATCCTCAAGCGTATGTACCCCTCCGGCTCCGCGAAGGCTGTCCACCATATCCTCGGCGATCTCGCCTGCGTAGAACGCGTCGCGCCCCCCGGCGGCGATGCGGCGCAGCACCTCGGCCTGCGCGGGGTGCCGAAACACATCCCCGGGCGCTGGTGCTGCATCTTGGTGTAGAAAAAATGCGCGGGCGTCGCCGCTGAGTTGTGCGGTACTGCGCGCCCAATCAAACGCGGTGCGCGGAGCGACCGGTACGCCGTCTTCGGCATATCTGATGGCAGGGGCCAGAACGGTGTCGAGGCCCACGCGCCCCCAGTCCGCGCTGAGCCGGCAAAAGGCATCAACTGCGCCGGGGACCGTTACAGAGATCGGCCCCGAACTGGGCATGCGCGCATGGCCTGCGGCGCGCAGGGAGCCTGGGTCCAAACCCGCGGGGGCGCGGCCCGACCCGTTCAGCGCAATCACACGGTCGCTTCCCGGTGGTGTGAAAAGCACGAAGCAATCGCCGCCTAGCCCTGCCATCTGAGGTTCGCAGAGCCCAAGAAGCACAGCGCCCGCGATTGCGGCGTCCATGGCGTTTCCGCCGCCCTGCAGCACACCGACGGCGGCTGTGGCGGCAAGCGGGTGAGAGGTGGCACACATGCCGTTCTGGGCGAAAACCGCGGAGCGGCCTGGAAGGTGAAAATCGCGCATCGTCAAAGTTTCGCGCCGGCGCGCGCAAACGTAAACCCCTGTGCGGGTCAAGGCCGTGGTCCCGGAATTCGTTTCGGCGGCGTCGGTGGTGCCGTGCACCACGAGGCTCATTTCCCCTGAAGGCGGCTAGCCGACTGCGATGCGGAAGCTCAGCCGATTGCGGCCATCCTCGCGCCGGTAGGCCACGTCATGCGCCACTTCGCGGATAATGAACCAGCCAAACCCGCCCTCTGGCAAACTCAGCAGATCCGCATGTTTGTCTGCCAGTTTGCCAATTGGTGGGCCGCCTTCTGGCATCTCGCGCCCATTGTCTTCAACCAAGAAGCTTAGCCCTGCACGGGCGGGGCCGATCTGAAGGGCAATCAAGTCGTCGCCGGGCGCGCTGTAAGCGTGTTCAACAACGTTGTTGAGCACCTCGGCAAGCACAATTTCAACCGTTCCGCATTCCTCTTGCGAATAGCCGGAGGCGCGTAAAATGGTGTTGATCTCGCCCAATCCCTTCCGCACGCCGAGGGGCGTGGAGGGCAGGATAACGCGAACCGATGGTGGCTTTGCTGCATCATGCCGTGTGGGGCGAACCGGCGCGCAGCTTTCCTCACCCATTTGCGGCCGCGACGGCAAGGGCCGCACTGCGCGTGGCGTGGATTGTCAAAAAGCTATCCATTCGCGTGAGCTCAAACACCGAGGCCACCTTCGGCGTCAGCCCGGCAAGCTCAAGCGGCTGATTGGGCCCAAGGGCTTTCGTGGCCGCCACGATCGCCCCGAGACCGCTGCTATCGATGAAATCCACCTGGCTTAGATCAAGTACAATGCGCTCGGCTTCAGAAGGTACCGCCTTACGCAGTCCATCCTTGAAATCCACCGCCGACGCCGCATCAATGCGTGGGTCTGTGACCGTGACGACGAGCACTGCGCCCGCCCATTCAAGATTGAGTTGCATCATATCTCCGCCGCTTCTCGTGGCACCTGTGCTAGACGGCAGGGGTTAGCATTCGGTAAGAGCGGGGCGATGCAGAGCCGGGCGGAAGAGGTTATGGAAGACGTTTGGATTATTGGCGCATCGCGCACACCGATGGGCGGCTTCCAGGGTGCATTTTCTGCTCTGGCGGCGCCGGAACTGGGTGGGGCGGCGCTTGCGGCGGCCCTCGCAGATGCGGCCGTTGGTGCGGACGCGATCGACGAAGTGATCATGGGCTGTGTTTTGCCGGCTGGGCAGGGTCAGGCACCTGCTCGCCAGGCAGGGTTCAAGGCAGGGTTGGCTGAGGACGTACCGGCGACAACGCTTAACAAAATGTGTGGCTCCGGAATGAAGGCGGCGATCACGGCGGCCGATACCATTGCTCTGGGCCATGCCGATTTCGTTGCGGCAGGTGGCATGGAGAGCATGACGAACGCGCCTTACCTGCTGCCAAAGATGCGCGGCGGGGCGCGGATCGGCCATGGGCAGGTGATCGATCACATGTTCCTCGACGGGCTGGAAGATGCGTATGCGCCCGGCCGCTTGATGGGCACCTTTGCGGAAGACTGTGCCGAAGCCTTCCAGTTCACCCGCGCGGCGCAAGACGACTACGCCATCGGATCGCTGGAAAACGCGATCGCGGCACAGAGTTCGGGCGCATTTGAGCGCGAGATTTCAGCGGTCACGGTGGCGGCACGCAAGGGCGATGTGGTCGTTGCCAAGGATGAGCAGCCCGGCAATGCGCGCCCTGACAAGATACCGCAGCTTAAGCCGGCATTTCGCGAGGGCGGCACGGTTACCGCGGCGAATGCGTCGTCGATCTCAGACGGCGCCGCGGCGCTTGTCTTGGCGCGCGCCGAGGCCGCCGAAACCGCAGGCGCAACGCCCCGCGCGCGCATTGTCGGCCATGCGGGACATGCGCAGGCGCCGGGGCTCTTTACGACTGCGCCGATTCCTGCCGCGCAGAAGCTTCTTGAGCGCATCGGCTGGTCCGTGGGTGATGTGGATCTTTGGGAAGTGAACGAGGCTTTTGCGGTGGTGCCAATGGCCTTCATGCGTGAGATGGGTGTGCCGCGGCAAAGGATGAATGTGCATGGGGGCGCCTGTGCGCTGGGCCACCCGATTGGGGCTTCGGGCGCGCGGATCATCGTCACGCTGCTGAATGCCCTCGAAACGCATGATCTCAAGCGGGGGGTTGCCGCGATCTGCATCGGCGGCGGCGAGGGCACTGCGATTGCGATAGAGCGGATGTGATGGATTACCCTGCGCTCGCCGCGCGTATTGCCGCGCTTACGGATGGCGAGATCGACGCGGTCGCGCTGATGGCGACCGTCGCGTGTGAAGTGCACCACTCAGACACGCGCTTTGATTGGACGGGGTTCTATCGTGTGGTCGCGCCGGAGCTTCTGAAAATCGGGCCCTATCAGGGCGGGCACGGGTGCCTTGCGATCCCGTTCGATCGTGGCGTGTGCGGGGCCGCTGCACGGACGGGGCTGGCGCAGCGGATTGATGATGTAGACACCTTTCCCGGCCACATCGCATGCGCCAGTTCCACACGCTCAGAGCTTGTGCTGCCGGTGCGAAACAGCGCGGGGCAGTTGATCGCGGTCTTTGATATCGACAGTGATCAGCCGGCAGCGTTTACTGCGGAAGATCAGGCGGGGCTCGGCGCAATCCTTGAAAGCGTGTTCGCGCGTGGGCCGGAGGCATGAGTGTTCAGAGCTGGCTTGTCTTTGCGCTTTTCTGGGTGGTCTTCGTCACTACCCCCGGCCCGAATGCCGTAAACTGTATCGGCAACGGTATGGCGCTTGGGTTTCGTCGCGCGCTCTGGGGCGTTGCTGCGATTCTGACGCAGGCCACACTGTTCCTCTTGTTGTCCGCCGCCGGAGTCACTGCCCTGATCGCAGCGTCGCCCGCGGTGTTCGGCTGGCTGCAGATTGCCGGGGCTGTCTTTCTTGTCTGGCTCGGGCTCAAAGGGTGGCTCACGGCGGGGCGCGCCGTTTCTGCTGGCCACGTTCCGGCGCGCTCCATCTACGGGCGTGCCTTTCTGATCGCCACGATAAATGCCAAATCGGTCGCGGGTTACCTCGCCGCGTTTTCGCAATTCGTCGCGCCCGGCGTGCCGATCTGGGATCAGATGGCGGTCATCATGCCCACGGCATTAACCATCACGGCGCTGAGCTACACGACTTACACCGCCATTGGCGCGGGGCTCGGGCGTAGCGCGATGGGCGCGGTGATGAATGTGTGGTTCCGCCGGTTCATGGCAGTCTGCTTCGTAATCTATGGTGCCCTTCTGGGCAGCTATTCAATTGCGGGGAGATCCTGATGCTGACAGGCAGATGCAATTGCGGAGGGATCACGTTCACCATCCATGGACCACCTCAGGATGGAACCGTGTGCCATTGCGGCCAATGCCGAAAGCAGTCTGGCCATGTCTGGGTGTCTACATCCGTGCCGCATGAGGATATCGCGATTGAAGGCCATGTGCGGTGGTACGACAGCTCGCCTGATGCACGGCGTGGGTTTTGCCCCACCTGTGGGGCGTTCCTTTTTTGGCAAAGGCACGGGTCAGGGAAAACGTCGTTCAGCCTTGGCGCGCTTGACCAGCCCACGGGCCTTGGCCTTCGCCGGCACATTTTTGTGAGTGATAAGGGTGATTACTATCAGATCGCCGATGACCTGCCGCAAAGCCCGTGACTGACGCTTATTCGCCGCCCGATGGCCCGCTGGATATCCTTCACGTCGATCACGAGGTGCTGGTGGTGAACAAGCCCGCCGGGCTACTCTCGGTGCCCGGGAAAGGGGAGCATCTGGCAGATTGCCTGCTCGCGAGGGTGCAGGCGGCCTTTCCGGAGGCCCTTCTGGTGCACCGGCTTGATCGCGATACCTCTGGAGTGATCGTCTTTGCGATGAGCCGACATGCGCAGCGGCACCTCGGCCTGCAGTTTGAAAAACGGATGGTGAAGAAGGAGTACGTCGCGCGGGTATGGGGGCATCCCAAAGACGATGGAGGCACGATTGATCTTCCGTTGATCGTGGATTGGCCGAACCGGCCGATCCAAAAGGTGGATCATTCACAGGGGCGCGCGGCGGTCACGGAGTGGTCGGTTACGAGGCGTGAGGCGGATGGCACAGCGCGGATCAAGCTTCAGCCGCAAACCGGGCGCTCGCACCAATTGCGCGTGCATTGCCGCGAGATCGGTCATCCGATCCTCGGCGATCCGTTCTATGCCACCGGCGCAGCGCGTGCCTATCCGCGGCTGATGCTCCACGCCGAACGGTTGCGGTTTCGCCACCCCGATGGCGGCAGGGGCCTGACCTTTCGGGCCAAGCCCCCGTTTTGAGGTTCATGCTGCAACGGGCGCGAGGAACTGCTGTATCCCTTCCAATTCTTCCTGCCGGATCTCGTGGCCGCCCTCGTGCCACAGCAGCTCAACGCTCGCGCCTTGTTCTTCGAGGTAGCGGGCGAACGCGTCAGTCATCGGGGCCGGGCAGATCGGGTCGCGACGGCCCGCTGTGATGAGGATGCGTCGTCCGGCCAAGCCCGGTTGCGGCGCAGGCTGCCAAGGGATGAGCGGGTGCATTAGCACCATGTCATCCACCAGATCCGGGCGATCCAGCGCCACGGCCGCGAGAATGTTCGCCCCGTTGGAGTAACCCATCCCGATCACGCGTTTGGCCTGCGTTCGCTTGGCCTCTTCGCCGATGAAGGTGGCCATCGCACGTGTGCGCTGGGCGAGATCGTGCATATCGTAGACGCCTTCACCGGTACGGCGGAAAAACCGCGCCGCGCCCATCTCAGAGACATCCCCACGTGGTGAGACGACATGCGCGCCGGGCATGATCTGCTCGGCCAGCCCGTGGAATTGATCTTCGGTGCCGCCGGTGCCGTGAAAGGTTAGGGCGAGGGGCGCGCCTGGCGCCCCCTCGCTGCGTTTTGCGATGTAGCTCATGTCAGCCTCCGATGGGCTCCAAAACCCGTTCGAGCTTCTCGCGCAGATGTGCGTGTTGGGCGGGTAGCTTAAGGGCTTCGCCCAGATGGGCAGTATCCTCATCGCGGTTAAACCCGGGCTCGTTGGTGGCGACTTCGAACAGCACACCGCCCGGCGTACGGAAGTAGATTGCCCAGAAGTAATCCCGGTCGATCACCGGGGTGACCTGATAGCCGGTGTCCATCAGCGCCTCGCGCACTTCGAGTTGGCGCGCACGATTTTCCACCGCAAACGCGATGTGGTGCACAGAGCCTGCGCCTTGCTGGGCGTAGTTCGCGCCCGGCACGGCCTCGATATCGATCACGTCGGCACCGTTGCCATCCGGTACGGCGAAGCGCGTCACATCACCGTCGCGGCCGATTTCGTCGTAGCCCATGAACTTAAGAAGCTCGGCGCTGGCATCGGCCGAAATCAGGCGCATTGAGGCGGAGTGGAAGCCGCGGATTGCGGCGTCTTCGCTCACCCCGCCCCCGGCCCAGGGCGCGCGATCATCATCGCCGGTTTCAACAAGCGCGAACCTATCGCCATCGGGGCCATTGAACAAAAGCCGGTCTTCTCCGAAGCGCGTATCGGTGTCGAGCCCGTCAACTCCGAGGCCTGAGAGGCGTTCTACCCATTGCGGGATCGCGCCCTTCGGGACGGCAAAGGAGGTTGTGCCCACCTCGCCAGCACCGGGGCGGCCCCGGGCGGCGTGTGGGAAAGGAAAATACGTCATCACCGAGCCTGGCGTGCCGTGCTCGTCGCCGTAGTAGAGGTGATACACATCGGGCGCATCGAAGTTCACGGTTTTCTTGACCCGGCGCAGGCCGAGCACGTTGGTGAAGAAATCGTTGTTCGATTGGGCACCACTTGCCAGGGATGTGACGTGGTGCAGCCCTTTAATCTGCTTGAGCATGGCGCTCTCCATAACTGATTGCTTGTTCTGTAGATGGCACGTGCAAGGATTGGTGTAATCCCCGAGAATGGCACCCGTACTGCGCATTCTTGCACATGGGTGATCAGGGCAGCTTTCACATCCTGTTAACCATAAGTTTGTGATGCTAGCGTTGCTGTGGCCCGGCGCGGGGCTGTGGGAAGGTGAGATGGCCAGAATCGCAGACCGGTTGAGCCTTGGCGGTATAGTTGCGGTTGCGCTGATCCTTCGCGTGACGTGGGCCCTCTGGATCCCCGTTGCACCGTATTCTGACCCTGGTGCGTACCTCGCGATGGCCGAGAACCTTCTAAACCACGGCGTCTACGGGTTTGAGCCGGATGTGCCGAGCGGGCAGTGGCCGCCGGGCACGTCCGCCGTCTACGCCGCCCTCTTTTTTGTGGCAGGCTCATCGCCGGCGGTGATCGCCGGGTTCAATATTATGGTTTCTTTGGCGAATGTGCTGCTTACCTGGGCGGTGGGGCGTGAGATCGGCGGCGCACGCGCGGGGCTGGTCGCCGCAGCGATCATGGCGGTTTGGCCGCAGATGATCTTTTTCGTGACGATCCCCGCAAGCGAGCCGCTTTTCATTGCGGCGTTGCTCTTGAGCGCACTGATGTGGCGTCGGGCAACCGGGGCTCATTGGGGCTATGCCGTAACGGCTGGGCTGTTCCTGGCCGCTGCCGCCTATCTGCGCAGTGTCGCCCTTCTTTTCCCGCTCGTCTTCCTTGCTGCAGCGCTTCTTACCCGTGCCTGCCCACCAAGCCATGCCGTTGCGCGGATCGTCATCCTTTGCTTGGCGATGGCGGCGGCAATCGCGCCGTGGACCTATCGAAACTACCAGGTGTTCGACGCGTTCGTGCTGATCTCTGCGAATTTCGGATCAAACCTGCATATCGGGAACCGGCCTGGGGGGACCGGGCGCTTTCAAGAGGGCGGGGGCGCGCGCGATGACGGCGCAGATATGAACCAGGCTGACGCCTCCCGCGCCATGGGGCGCGAAGCGGCGGCGATCATCCTCGATGATCCCGCGCGGTTTCTTCGGCTGTCACTACAGAAACTGATCCTGACCCATGATCGCGAAACCATTGGCGTGGCGTGGAATGCGCAGGGGTTCGAGGGGCGGTTGGGCGGCCGTGGTGAGACGGCGCTGAAGGTACTCGCAACCGGCTACTGGTACGCCGTGCTTGCCGCGACGGCGCTCTCGATCGGGGCGCTTCTAGTGTTCGGCCCGCGCGCGGGGCTAGCCCTGCCGCTTCTGGCCTGGGCGTATTTTGCGGGCATACATGCGGTTGTGCTAGCGGGCGACAGGTTTCACATGCCCAGCACGCCGTTCATGGCGGTGATCATTGGCCTGGCGGTAGCCGGCTATGCCGCGCGGGCAGAGCGCGCTACTCCGCCGCCCAGCCCGAAACCGACTTGACCTCGAGGTATTCCTCGATCCCCCAGACACCGCCTTCCCGCGCCCGGCCCGAGAATTTCACGCCGCCGAACGGCGCGCCTGCCCCGCGGGAGCGGTAGTTCATCTCCACCATGCCCGAGCGCAGGGCCTTGGCCATCCGGTTTCGACGCGGCCCATCTTCGGTTTGCACGTAGTTGGTCAGCCCGTAGGGGGTGTCGTTGGCGATCGCGATCGCCTCTGCCTCATCCTCGAAGGGGATGATGGAGAGGACGGGGCCAAAGATCTCCTGCTGCGCAATGGTCATATCATTCGTGACATCCGCAAAAACCGTTGGGCGCACGTAGTAGCCGCGGTTGAAGCCCTCGGGGCGCCCCGGGCCGCCGGCCACGAGGCGCGCGCCCTCGTCGATGCCCTTCTGTATCAGGTCCTGCACGCGCTCGAACTGGGTTGCGTTGACGAGCGGGCCGATATGGCGGCCATCGTCATGCCCGCTGCCCACAGCTGTGTCGTCCGCCGCGGCGCGCGCAATTTCCACCGCGTCATCGTAGATCGCGCGTTCGACCAGCATGCGGGTGGGGGCATTGCACGATTGACCGGTGTTGTTGAAGCACCGGCGCACGCCGGTTTTCACCGCGCGATCGCCCGCATCGGCGAAGATTACGTTGGCGCCCTTGCCGCCAAGCTCCAATGACACGTGCTTAAGGGTTTCGGAAGCCGCGCGGCTGATCGCACGGCCTGCGCGGGTGGATCCGGTGAAGCTGATCATATCCACATCCGGGTGTTCGGAAAGCCGCGTGCCCACGCCGGCGCCATCGCCCTGAACAAGATTAAACACACCGGCAGGCACGCCCGCCTCGTGGATCAATTCTGCCAGGATCACAGAATCGAGCGGTGCGAATTCCGACGGCTTAAGCACCATCGTGCAGCCCGCGATCATCGCAGGGAACACTTTCAGAGTTGTTTGGCTGACCGGCCAATTCCACGGGGTGATCATGCCAATAACGCCAATTGGTTCGCGCAGGATGCGGGCGCCGGGCGCGTGGTCGCCCAAAGGCGCGTTCCAGATCACCTGCTCGGCGGCTGTGAGAGCATCGTCGATATTGCCGATCCCCGCCGCGGCCTGCTGCTCGCGCGCCATGTGGATTGGCGCGCCCATCTCAAGGCTGATCGCCTCCGCCATGTCATCGAGCCGCGCGGCGTAAAGCTCGCGCACGCGCGCCACTGCGGCGATGCGCTCAGCGGGCGGGGTGGCGGCCCAGCCGGGCAGGGCTGCGCGCGCGGCGGCTACTGCGCGATCGGTATCGGCAGCATTGCCGAGCGAAATGATGGCGCACGGTTCTTCGGTTGAGGGATCGATCACTTCGAAATCACGGGGCTCGGTCGGGGCGACCCACGCCCCGTCGATATAGAATTGACGCTTCTCGATCATCGGCACACCCTTTGTGTTGCGGGGTGACACTGACATTGCGCTTGAGCCCGCGCAAGGCGGATCTGGGCGCCTCGTCAAGCGATGGCGCCCCGGCGCGTGTTGCGGCATAAGACTGCCATCACAATTTCGCTGGAGGGCCCGATGGCACTGCGTATCAACGATACCGTTCCCGATTTTTCCGCCGATTCAAATGTGGGCCCGATCCGGTTTCACGACTGGATTGGGGATAGCTACGCGATCCTTTTTTCTCATCCGAAGGATTTCACGCCAGTCTGCACCACCGAGTTTGGGGCGGTGGCGCAACTCTCTGGTGAATGGGCCAAGCGTGGCGTGAAGGTCATGGGTGTTTCTGTTGACGGCGTATCGGATCATCAGAAATGGGTTGCGGATATCGAGGCCGTTGGGGGCGCCAGCGTTGATTTCCCGATCATCGCCGACGAAAACCTTGAGATCTCGAAAGCGTTCGACATGCTGCCGGGCGAAGCCTACTTGCCCGAGGGCCGCACCCCGAACGATACCGCCACGGTGCGCTCTGTCTTCATCATCGGGCCCGACAAGCGGCTACGCTTGACGATGACCTATCCGATGTTCGTAGGCCGCAACTTTGGAGAGATCCTGCGCGCGCTCGATGGTGTTATGCTGTCTGACGGCCACCCGGTGGCGACACCGGCAAACTGGGTGCCGGGTGAAGACGTGGTGATCAAGACGACCGTTTCGGACGAGGACGCCAAGGCCAAGTTTGGTGAGTTTAAGACGCTCTTGCCATACCTTCGGATGGCCAAGGCGCCCGGCTGAGGGGTGTGCCCCTGACGCGCGTTACCGTTGAAGTGATGCGATCTGCGCCTGGCCAACCTGGCGCACGATCGCGCCAAGCTCCATCAACTGGTTGCCAAGCGGGTTGGTCTTTCGCCAAACCATCCCGATCTTACGCTGGGGCGTTCGTTCGCTGAAACGCGAGATCGAGAGTGCGGCGCTGTTGGTTTCGAGTGGCACTGCCATTTCCGGGATCAGCGTGACCCCAAGCCCGGCGCTTACCATCTGTACGAGGGTGGAAAGTGAAGACCCCTCCATCACAAGGCTGGGGTCGCTTGGTTGCATTTCGCAGAACGTGAGCGCCTGATCGCGAAAACAATGCCCTTCCTCCAACAGCAGGAGCTTCATCGTTTGAAGCGTGTCGGGGCTGGGAACCGGCAAGCCTTTGTCTTGCGCGGGCCGAACGAGAACGAAATCCTCGTCGAAGAGGGCAAACTCGCGGAGCGATGGTTCCGAAATAGGAAGAGCCGCGAGAACAAAATCGAGGCGCGAGTTCAACAAATCCTCGATAAGCGATTTGGTGATCGATTCCCGCGGCATCAGGTCAAGCCCCGGCATCTGCGCGGCAAGCTCCTGAATGATTGCGGGCAGCAGATAGGGTGCCACGGTTGGGATCACCCCCATGCGCAGCTTGCCCTGCAATGGGCCGGCGGAGAGCCGCGCAAGTTCGGCCATCTCTTCCACATCGCTGAGAACCTTGCGAGCGCGCACGAGAAACTCTTCTCCCAGTGTAGTGAGCCTTATCTGTCGTGCCGTACGCTCCACCAGCGGCGCACCTAGCATCCCCTCCAACTCCTTGATCTGAACTGAAAGCGCGGGCTGGGAGATCGAACACGCCTCTGCCGCGCGCCCGAAATGCCCGATCCGGGCGAGGGCATCGAAGTACCGGAAGTGTTTGATCGTGAAATTTATCATAATCTCAGATTATCGGAAAATTTACTTTTTTCAATTGGCGTTTATGGCAACCGTCCGTTAGACCGAGGGCATCTGTTTAGAACCGTTTTAAACTCCAGGGAGATCCCAGATGGACGGAAATGACATGCGGGGCTTCGGCGGTTGCCCGGTTAATCACGGTGGCAACACGTCGATGAACAAGCCAGTCACCAAGTGGTGGCCCAATGCGCTGAACCTTGACATCCTGCACCAGCACGGCGTCCGCACAAATCCGATGGATCCCGATTACGATCATCGCGAAGCCGTCAAGAGCCTCGATTACGAGGCGGTCAAAGCCGATGTGAAGGCTCTGATGACCGAAAATCAGGATTGGTGGCCGGCGGACTGGGGGCACTATGGCGGCCTGATGATCCGCCTCGCGTGGCACTCTGCGGGCTCTTACCGGATGCAAGACGGGCGCGGCGGCGCCGGATCGGGCAATATTCGCTTCGCCCCCCTGAATTCCTGGCCCGACAATGCCAGTCTCGACAAGGCTCGCCGCCTGCTGTGGCCGGTGAAGAAGAAGTACGGCAATGCACTTTCCTGGGCGGACCTGATCATTCTTTCGGGCAACATGGCCTATGAATCGATGGGGTTGAAACCCTTCGGCTTTGGCTTTGGGCGCGAAGACATCTGGGGGCCGGAAACGGATGTGTACTGGGGTTCGGAGAATGAATGGCTGGCGCCGTCCGAAAACCGCTACGGCGATCTCGAAAACGCCTCAACGCTCGAAAACCCGCTGGCCGCCGTGCATATGGGCCTCATCTACGTCAATCCCGAAGGCGTGAATGGTGTGCCCGATCCCGCGAAGACCGCACAGCACGTTCGCGAGACGTTTGCGCGGATGGCAATGAATGATGAAGAGACCGCGGCCCTCACCTGCGGCGGCCATACCGTCGGCAAGGCGCATGGCGCAATCGCGGGCGACGATATCGGGGTAGAGCCGGAAGCCGCCGGGTATGAAACCCAGGGCTTCGGTTGGATGAACCCCGCGCACGGGGGCACGGCCGCGAAATCCTTCACCTCTGGGATCGAGGGTGCGTGGACCAAGGAGCCCACCAAGTTCGACATGGGCTATTTCGACTATCTCTTCAACTACGAGTGGGAATTGACGAAATCGCCCGCGGGCGCGTGGCAGTGGGAGCCGGTGGATATGCCGGATAGTGAGAAGCCCACGAATGCCGGTGACGGCAAGACGCCGCAAAACCCTATGATGACGGATGCCGACATGGCGATGAAGGTTGATCCAATCTACAATGAGATCTGTCAGAAATTCATGGCTGATCCGGAGTATTTCAAAGATACGTTCGCCCGCGCCTGGTTCAAACTCACCCACCGCGATATGGGCCCGCGCGCCAACTACTATGGCCCCGATGTGCCCAACGAGGATCTGATCTGGCAGGATCCGATTCCGGCCGGACGCACAGATTACGATGTTGCGGCTGTGAAGGCGAAGATCGCCGAAAGCGGGCTTGCACCCGCCGACCTGATCGCAACGGCATGGGACAGCGCGCGCACCTTCCGTGGGTCCGACAAGCGTGGCGGTGCGAATGGCGCACGGATCCGGCTGGCCCCGCAGAAAGACTGGGCCGGCAATGAACCGCAGCGTCTTGCGAAGGTTCTGGGAATGCTGGAACCGATCGCCGCCGAAACCGGCGCGTCGATTGCCGACGTGATCGTGCTTGGGGGTGCGGTCGGGCTCGAACAGGCCATCAAGGCGGGCGGTCATGCCGCGGAGGTTCCGTTCACGCCTGGGCGTGGAGATGCCGATGAAAGCCAGACCGATGCCGAAAGCTTCGGCGTTCTCGAACCGGTCGCAGATGGCTTCCGCAACTGGCAGAAGGAAGATTACTCGGTTTCACCCGAAGAAATGATGTTGGATCGCGCCCAGCTTATGGGCCTCACAGCGGCGGAGATGACGGTGCTTCTCGGCGGTCTACGCGTGCTTGGCGTGAACCATGGCGGCGCGAAACACGGCGTGTTCACCGATCGCGAGGGCGCGTTGACGACCGACTTCTTTCAGAACCTCACCGATATGGCCTACAGCTGGCATCCACTGGATGATGGCAGTTATGAGATCCGTGACCGTGCCACAGGCGAGGTGAAGTGGACGGCCACCAGTGCTGACCTCGTCTTCGGGTCAAACTCGATTTTGCGAAGCTACGCAGAGGTCTACGCACAGGACGACAACGAAGAGAAGTTCGTGAAGGATTTCGTTGCAGCCTGGACAAAGGTGATGAACGCCGATCGCTTCGATCTTGTAGCGTAATTGCTTGGTGCCCAGCCGGTGCCGCGTCATGCCGGCCGGGCACATTATATCCCTCGCCTGACCCAATCCAGCAGTGTCTGGCGGCGCCGTGCGAGCACCGCGCGACAAATCGCTTAACGGCTTAAAGCGCCTCGGCCGAACCGTAGCGTTCTGCAAGCGCGCCGAAAGCCCAATCCGCCATCATATCGTAGAATGCGGGCGTTCGGCGGGTATAGGTGCGGGTGCCATCGGTGGTTTCGGTGAACTGCCACATCCCATGATCTGTCTGTGGGAAAACGTAGAGCAAGAGTTCTGCTCCCTCTGCCCGCAACGTCTTCAGGCGCGCGATGCTTTGCTCCGGCGGGGCCGCGCGATCTGCCCCGGCGAACGCCCAAAGCTGGGGAACCGCCGCCCTGCGGACTATATCCACCGGATCAAGGGACCAATCAACATCATAGCTTCGAAAGACCGGGCTGATCTTTGTTCGAATATCATCCTCGGTCGCGTTTAAAAGGATGCCCGTGTAGTCACCGCTGATATCGGCAAGCCAGGGCGCACCTCTGAAACGATCCCGCACGCCAAGAAACGCGGCAAGAGCATCGTCGGAGAGGGTTGTGACGTAGCGCGCCGTGGCCTCTGTAATCTCGCGGGCTTGCGCAATCACGGCGTCGCCGTGCCCGGCGCGGCGCAGATCAAGTTCCACCTGCGTTGCGTCTTCTTCGCGGATATCGGCCACAAGGCCATAGCCGATCCCGATAAACTCCGCCGCGCTCGGCCCGGCGGCCAAAGGGGCGACCCATCCGCCCTGGCTGAGCCCGAACAGGCCGAAGCGGCCAAATCGGCCCTCTGCCAGCCGCTTCGCCTCGGTCGATGCGGCGGTGAGATCCGCGGCAAGGCGCGGGAAGTTCTGGTTGTACGTGCCGCCGGAGCGCCCGGTTCCCCGCTTGTCATAGACAAATATGGAAACGCCGCGGGCAACCAGTTGGTAGGGGTGGTCGGCGCGGTCCAGCCAGCCGGTTGCTTCGGAGCCATGGGCGATTACGGCAAGCGGCGTGCTGGCGGATGCGCCCGGCGGTTCGATCAGGCGGCCCGCAAGCTCGGTGCCGGCGGATGAAAACACCACATCGGTTTCCTGCAGGTCTACGCGCGGCCAAAACGCATTGTCTGACGTCTGCACAGCGGCCCCGGCACAGGTGACTTGGCCATTGGGCGCCCCGACTGCGCCGCCCCTCCCATCCTGGAAGGAATAGTCAAACCCATCTTCAGATTGGGTGATGATCACAAACTCATGCGGCGGGGTGCCATAGAGGCCAACTGTGCAGGGCGCGGGCGTTTCAGCACGGGCGGGTGCAGTGGGCGAAAGCAGTGCACAGGTGACGGCGGCCAGCAGGCTAGCGGAAGGACTTTTCATGGCGGGTGACCTTGATGATCAAAATGCGAGAGCAAAAAAGCTTCTGGTATGGGACGACAGGCTCACGAAGCGCGAACTGCTGCAAGGCTGACCTTGCGTCGCCGCGCGCAGTCGCACCGCGATATGCGTGCAAAGAAAAACCCCGGCGCGGTCACGCCGGGGTTGCTATTCTTTGAGAAAAGGCAGGGATTACTCTGCCGCTTCCTCCTTCTTGGCCTCTTCGCCCGTGGCCTGATCGACAACCTTCATCGACAGGCGCACCTTGCCGCGATCGTCAAAGCCGAGGAGCTTGACCCACACTTCCTGGCCTTCCTTCAGGACGTCCGAAGGGTGGTTCAACCGTCGGTTTTCGATCTGGCTGACATGCACCAGACCGTCGCGCTTGCCGAAGAAGTTCACGAAGGCGCCGAAATCGACGATCTTGACGACCTTTCCTTTGTAGATCTTACCTTCCTCCGGCTCGGCGACGATCGAATGGATCATCTCGTAGGCCTTCTGGATGGCCTCGGCATTGGGCGAGGCGATCTTCACAACCCCATCGTCGTTGATATCCACCTTGGCGCCGGAGACTTCCACGATCACGCGGATGACCTTACCGCCAGACCCGATTACTTAGCGGATCTTGTCGGTGGGTACGTTCATCGTCTCGATACGCGGGGCATGGACAGAGAATTCGGCGGTTTCCGAAAGCGCCTTGTTCATCTCACCCAAGATATGCATCCGCCCGTCCTTGGCCTGCGCCAGCGCCTTTTCCATGATCTCCGGCGTGATCCCGGCCACCTTGATATCCATCTGGAGCGAGGTGATGCCGTTTTCCGTACCGGCGACCTTGAAATCCATATCCCCTAGGTGGTCCTCGTCGCCGAGAATGTCAGTGAGAATGGCGTAGGAGCCATCGTCTTCCAGCACCAGCCCCATGGCCACACCTGCGACCGCGGATTTGAGCGGCACGCCAGCATCCATCATCGAGAGCGAACCACCGCAGACCGAGGCCATCGAGGATGAGCCGTTCGATTCTGTGATCTCCGACACAAGGCGGATCGTGTAAGGGAAATCCGTTGCCGGCGGCAGGACCGCTTGCAGCGCACGCCAGGCCAGCTTTCCGTGACCAATCTCGCGGCGGCCCGGAGGCCCGAAGCGGCCCACTTCACCCACAGAGTAGGGCGGGAAGTTGTAATGCAGCAGGAAGTTCGAACGATAGGTGCCCTGCAGCGCATCGATCATCTGCTCGTCATCGCCGGTGCCCAGCGTGGTGATCACCAGCCCCTGCGTTTCCCCGCGGGTGAAGAGCGCCGATCCGTGCGTGCGGGGCAGAATGCTGGTTTCCGCCACGATATCGCGCACTTCATCGGTCGCCCGGCCATCGATGCGGCGGCCGTTCTTCACCACATCGCCGCGCAGCACCATCGATTCGAGCTTCTTGAATGCGGAGCCGAGGTTTTCATCCTCAAGCTGCTCCTCCGTTAGCGCGGCACGAATAGCCTCGCGCGCCTCGGAAACGGCGGCAACGCGCTCCTGCTTATCGGTGATCGCATAGGCCGCGCGCATCTTCTCTTCGCCCGCCGATTTCACGGCCTCGTAGAGATCGCCATAATCCGGAGGCGTGAACTCGAAGGGTTCTTTCGCCGCTTCCTCAGCCAGATCAATGATCAGGTCGATCACCGGCTGGATTTGCTCATGCGCGAAGGTTACGGCGCCCAGCATTTCAGCCTCGGTCAACTCATAAGCTTCGGACTCAACCATCATCACCGCGTCTTTGGTGCCGGCAACCACTAGATCAAGGCGCTGCTCGGGGTTCGAGCGCAGGTCGTGCATATCGTCCACTTCGGGGTTCAGCACGTATTCGCCATCCACGAAGCCCACCCGGCAACCCGCGATCGGGCCCATGAAGGGCGCGCCCGAAAGCGTGAGCGCAGCAGAGGCCGCGATCATGGCGACGACATCGGGGTCGTTGACCAGATCGTGGCTGAGCACGGTGCAGATCACGAGCACTTCGTTCTTGAAGCCCGGCACGAAGAGGGGCCGAATGGGCCGGTCGATCAGGCGGGAGGTGAGGGTTTCCTTCTCGGTGGGCCGCGCCTCACGCTTGAAGAAGCCGCCCGGGATTTTGCCCGCGGCGTAGTACTTTTCGTTGTAGTGCACGGTCAGCGGGAAGAAATCCTGCCCCGGCTTTTGTTCTTTCGCAAAGGTGACGTTGGCCATCACCGAGGTTTCGCCATAGGTGGCAATGACCGATCCGTCGGCCTGACGGGCCACTTTTCCCGTTTCGAGCGTGAGAGTCTCTTCCCCCCACTGCATTGATTTCTTTGATATATTGAACATTTCGTATCCTGTCTGGGCCAATCTCGGCGGTCCGAGTGCCCGTTTGAATGGCGGCCCCATTGCCGCCGGCCCCTTACCCTTTGCACACGCCGGGGCCGAAGCGCTGCGTCTCAGATTGGGCGCGGATACAGGAGATTGGGAGCTTTGAAAAGGTGGTGCGGCACCGGCGGTGCGCGCGCCCACTAGAGTTGCTTAAACGCCCGGTTGAGCAATCTTCGGCAGCGCGGCGAGAGATGCGCGGCCACCCGATCGGCCGCAAGGCCGCGCCGATTTAGAAAGATCGCCAGAGCCACGGCGCGGGAAGGTTGCGACATGTAGCCAAACCATCCCGCATCATCGGCGGCCTGCAACTGGAACACGCCGAAGCCAGCGATGATGCAGCCGAGATCGGTAGCCAGTTCATGCGCCTCGGCGCCGCCCGGCACCGCGTCTTCCAGCCCGGCGAGCCGGGCGTGCATTAGCTCATGTGTCATGAGATTGATAAACTGCAAAGGCCGGTTCATCTGCTCGGGGTCATAGCGGATGAGCGCGGTTTCCCCATCGCTCTGAAAGGTGCCCGCAACCTGGGAATGGGCCTGGTAATCGAGCCGGTATTCCGCCGGCAGAACATCTAGCGGCGCAAGCTCCACCGCCGCCTCGAAGGCCATGTGGCGCTTGATGTCTTCCAGAACGTGCCTCGCGGTTTCCACTCCCGTGCCGCCCGGCGCGGTGAAGAAGGCCCGTGTGGGCAGGATCGGCGCCACGGGTGGCGGGAAGCGGGCATCGAACCATTCGAAACACTCCACGATCCACGCGTGCATGTGGTTCGAAACAAGGGGGCGGGACCAGAACACTTGGCTTCTCCGGCAGAGGCAGGCAGGACATGGCGGAACCGAAGGCTAACGTGATTCAGGGAATGCTGGAATGATTGAAACCAGTTACGTGTATGGCCTGATTGGTGGGCTAATGATTGGATGCGCGGCGGCGCTATTGCTGCTTGGAAACGGGCGGGTCATGGGCGCGAGCGGGATCATTGGCGGGCTTGTCGATGGATCGGCGCGCGGTGATTGGAAGGGCCGTGCGCTGTTCATCGCGGGGCTTATCGCGGCGCCGTGGGCCGTGATCCTCATTCCAGGGCTCGAGGCAGCGACAAACGCTACGTCGAACCTAGTGGTGTTGGTGGCCGCGGGGCTTCTGGTGGGCCTTGGGGCACGGCTCGCCAACGGCTGCACCAGCGGCCATGGGGTGTGTGGGATTTCGCGGCTATCAATGCGCGGTGTCGGGGCAACCGTGCTCTACCTCTTGGCAGGTGGCTTAACCGTTGGGCTCTTTCGCCACGTCTTGGGGGTGATCTGATGCGCGGCCTGATTTCGGTGTTGAGCGGAAGCCTGTTTGGGCTGGGTCTGCTGGTTTCGGGGATGACCGATACCACCCGCGTTCAGGGTTGGCTTGATATCTTCGGGGCGTGGGATCCTACCCTCGCTTTCGTTCTCGGCGGTGCGATCCTGCCGATGGCGGTGGCCTGGCGGGTTGCGGCACGCCGTGCGGCGCCCATGTCAGGCGGGGCATTTCCGCCGCCGGCATCGGGCGCGGTTACCCCGCGCCTTGCGATCGGCTCACTGCTTTTTGGCGTGGGCTGGGGGCTTGCGGGGCTGTGCCCGGGCCCCGCCTTCGCCTCTCTCTCATTCGGTGGCTGGGAAGGGCTGGCATTTGCCGCCGCAATGCTCGCGGGGATGCTTCTGGCAGTGCCCGCGAAGCGCATCGGGCGCGTGGCGGCCTAGGCCCGCGGTCCGGCCCACGCACAAAAAAGCCGCGCCAACCCGGCGCGGCTTCCGTGGAATGGATGTCGCCTTGCCCTAGCGGCGGATGCCGAGGCGCTTGATCAGATCCTGATACCGGGCCTCATCCTTGGCCTTGGTGTAATCGAGAAGCTTCCGGCGCTGGGCCACGAGCTTCAGAAGGCCGCGGCGCGAGTGATTGTCTTTCTTGTGGGTCTTGAAGTGCTCGGTGAGCGTTGCGATCCGGCTCGACAGGATGGCAACCTGCACTTCGGGGGAGCCTGTATCGCCCTCTTTCGTGGCGAATTCCTTCATCAGGCGGCTCTTTTCTTCCGCAGTGATCGACATCGGGGTCTCCTTCACATCAGAGGGTTATGGCGCAGGCCGGGATGTCGTCCAGCACAGGCCCGTGGAGTGCGCATCTCGCGCGAGACCGGGCGTATAGGGGACGGCGCGCAATTTGAAAAGGGCTATTGCTCGATCTGGATTTGTCGTGCGATTTCTGCGGCCCAGTCGCCGAGGATCGGCACGAAATCGATCTGAGCCAGCGCAAAGGCGAGGAGCGAGACGAGGATCGTTGCGCCGACAACCGTACCGAGGCCAAGCGCTAGGCCCCGCAGGAATTGGAACGCGATGAGCCGGGGTAGCGAGTTGTGCACTTGAATGAAGCGGTGGCTGTTGAGTGTCGCAAGCTCTGATTTCAGAGCCGCTACTTCTTTACGAAGCGAGTCTGCGCTGTCGTCTCCCATCGTCTGCCTCACCGCTTCATCATCCGTTAGCTATGGAT
>JBCCRC010000032.1:0-37618 GCA_039208375.1 Pseudomonadota bacterium
AGCAAAGCCCCTCCCGCCAGTCGCGCCCTACCCCGCCCCAAAGGATACCACCGCCCATCTGCTGGACAGAACCGCCAAGCTTTACATCGGCGGCAAGCAGGCGCGGCCCGATGGCGGCTATTCCCGCGCCGTCTGGGGGCCGAAGGGCGCGCTATGCGGCCATGCCTCGCTTGCCAACCGCAAGGATATCCGCAACGCGGTGGAAGCCGCGCGCGGCGCCGGCGCCTGGGGGCGCAGCACCGGGCATCTGCGCGCGCAAATCCTCTACTACATCGGTGAAAATCTCTCTGCCCGCGCCGATGAGTTTGCCGAGCGTCTGCGAGGAATGACCGGCGTGAGCGCTGCAAAAGCCGAGGCGGAAGTGGTGCGGTCGGTAGACCGGCTCTTCACCTATGCCGCTTGGGCCGACAAATACGATGGCGCGGCCAAGGGCGTGCCGCTCAGGGGCCTGGCGCTGGCCGTGCATGAGCCTATAGGTGTGATCGGCCTGATCTGCCCCGATGAGGCGCCGCTTCTGGGCCTTGTCTCCACCGCAGCGCCCGCACTTGCGATGGGCAACCGCGTGGTGGCGGTGGCGTCAGAGCCGTTCCCCTTGGCGGCCACGGATTTCTATCAGGTGCTGGAAACTTCGGATGTACCCGCGGGCGTGTTCAACATCCTCACAGGATCGCATGGGGAGCTTGCGCCACATCTGGCGGGCCATCTCGATATCGATGCGGTCTGGAGTTTTTCCTCAACCGATCTTTCGGGGGTGGTCGAGCGCGAAGCGGCGGGCAACCTTAAGCGCACTTGGGTGAATTACGGCGCGACGCGCGACTGGGCCGCAAGCGACGGCGAAGGCCGCGCCTTCCTTCAGGCGGCAACGGAGACTAAGACGACCTGGGTGCCTTACGGCGAGTAGCCGCGCGCGCTCACTCCTCCGCCGCAAGCGTCACAAGAGACAGGCAGACCTGCGTCGAGGCCGCCATATCCTGCACGCTGATCCATTCGAGCGGCCCGTGCAGCTCCTGCTGACCGGTGAAGATGTTCGGGCAGGGCACGCCCATTTCAGTCAGCAGCGATCCGTCGGTGCCGCCGCGGATGGGCTCAAGCTCTGGCTCTATGCCGTTGGCGCGATAGGCAGCCATGGCCAGTTCCAGGGGCCGGGGATCTTTGTCGAGCCAGTAGCGCATATTGCGGTATTGAGGTGCGATGTCGCAGGTGATTGTGGCGCGGGGCTCGGTGGCCGCAACGGCTTCACAGACCTGCCGCAGTAGCGCGCCTTTGGCTTCCAGGCCCTCAAGCTCGTAATCGCGGAGGATGAATTTCACCTCCGCCTCCGCCGCGCCGCCGGTGCAGCCATAGGCGTGGATGAACCCTTCGCGCCCGTCCGTTGTTTCGGGGGTGAGCGTGGCTTGGGGCAGCGTGTCGATGATCTTCGCGGCCAGGTGCAGGGCGTTTACGAGCATGCCCTTGGCAGTGCCGGTATGGATCGAAACGCCCGAGATCTTCACCACCGCGCCGTCGGCAGAAAACGTCTCCGCATTCAGCCGCCCCTTGGCACCGCCATCGAGCGTATAGGCGAAATCGACGCCAAAATCCTTGGCAAGCTGCGGATCAACGCCGAGCCCGATCTCTTCATCCGGCGTGAAGGCCACGCGGATCTTGCCATGGGGAATTTCGGGATTCGCCAGAAGGTGGCGCGCCATCGCCATGATCACCGCCACGCCCGATTTATCATCAGCGCCCAGAAGCGTTGTGCCGCTGGCGGTGATGATATCGTCCCCCGCCTTGGTGCCCAAATACGGCGAGATCTCAGGCGAAAGCACCAGATCGGGATTGTCGGGATAGTGGATCTCACCGCCATTATAACCGTGATGCACGCGCGGCTTTACGCCCGTCGCATGGAAGGCGGGCGCGGTATCCACATGGGCGCAAAACCCGATGGCGGGCATGTCGCGGGCGACCGAGGCGGGGATCGTGGCAACCACGGCGGCATAGGGCGTGAGTTCAACATCCTCAGCCCCGATCTCGCGCAGCTCGTCGACGAGCAAATTCAGCAAGTCGAACTGGATAGCGGTGCTTGGCGTCGTGCCCGTCGTTTCATCGCTTTGAGTATCGATCGCGGTATAGCGCAGAAGGCGCGCCTCAAGTTCCGCTTCCAGATCGCTGCGCATCGCCTAGCGCCCCGTCAGGCGGCGCCACCAGCCGGTAGCCCGGCTGCGCACCTCGTCAGACGCCTCGTCGATATCCTCCAGCACCGGATCGATGCGCCGTTCGCGAAACCGTACCCAGATCCGCCAGAGCCAGAACAGGAACGCGGCAAGGAGCACGAAAAAGATGATGTTGAACCATGGGATCAGGGTTACATCGGGGTTGGCCACGGGCCGGATGCGCACGGCGTTGGGGAAAGACGAGAAAAGTTCGCTCCGCCACCCGTAATGGGTGACCGCATACCATTCCGGCGCGGTGCGGGAGGAGACGGCGTCGGCGGCCTCCGTCTGTAAGTTCGCCGTATCAAATTTAAAATAGGGCGGCCAACCCCAGCCGGTATCCTCATTTCGGTAGACCATCGGGTTGCCGTTGGCGCGCACCGTCTGGATGAACAGCACGTCGCGGTTTGGCGCAGAGGCCGCGCCGGCGTTCGGACCAGCCCAGAAGATGCTGTTCCACCCAAAATCCTGCCGCTCTTCATAGGTGTTTACGATCCGCACGATATCCCGCTGCGGCAGCGTGTAGTGAAACACCGCCACAACCATAAACACGATGAGGGCAATGAACGTCCATTTCACATAGCGCATGGGTCGCGGGCTCCGGTGGGTTGGGCCCAAGATAGGCCCGCGGGCGGGCCGCCGCAATCGGAAGCGGCCAGCTTTTGTTGGCGGTTAGCGCTGGGTGGGCCTAGCCCTTGTCCCGCGCTGCGATGGCCTCGCCCTTGAGCCGCTCGACACGCATCGCAAGTTGCAGGCCAGTCAGCAGCAAAAGCGGCAGCCAGATCAAAGCTGTCGAAAACCCAAGGCCAACGAAGTGCCACGCCGCGGCCAGCGGGCGCCCGGCCAGCGCGGCTAGATCTAGGCCCGCGCGCAGATAGACCAGTGCAAAAAGCGCCGCGCCCACGACGACCAGAAGCCCGGCCGTGATCACCAGCCATTGCGCCAACGCGGCAAGGCTCAAACCCACATACCGCATGAAGAACCGCGGCAAAATCACCGCAAGCGTGCCCATCAGAATGAGGGGCGGGAGGGTTTGTTGCGCCCAATCCATGGCGCCAACATGGGGGCCGGGTGATGCAATGGCAAACCCGCATAGCAAATGGCGGGCTTCCCGCCTCCGGCCATTCATGCCACATGATGGGCTCATGAGACTTGCCGACAAAACCGCCATCGTTACCGGCGCCGCCTCTGGCTTCGGGGCCGGAATCGCCCGCCGCTTTGCCGCAGAAGGCGCCCTTGTCGTCGTCGCCGATATCGACGAGCCCGCCGCCAAGGCCGTGGCCGATGAGATCGGCGGCGTGGCCCAGGGCGTTGACGTCGCTTCGAACGCCAGTGTCGCAGCGCTCGCCGAAACCGCGCTCGACCGGCTGGGGCGCGTGGATATCCTCGTCAACAACGCAGGCATCACGCATTTGCCAGCGCCCATGGAAGAGATCGGCGAGGAGGAGTTTGACCGCGTGCTGGCGGTCAACGCGAAATCAGTGTTCCTGACTGCGCGCCATCTCGTACCCGCAATGAAGGCGGCTGGGCATGGCGCGATCCTGAACGTCGCCTCCACGGCGGGCATTTCGCCCCGCCCCCGGCTGAACTGGTACAACGCGTCGAAGGGCTGGATGATCACTGCCACAAAGGCAATGGCGGTGGAGCTTGCGCCCCACGGCGTCCGCGTCAACGCGATCAATCCAGTGGCGGGGGAAACGCCGCTTCTAAAGTCTTTCATGGGTGAAGACACGCCCGAGGTGCGCGCAAAGTTCATTTCCACGATCCCGCTCGGTCGTTTTTCCACCCCCGACGATATCGCGGGTGCTGCGCTCTACCTCTGCTCTGACGAGGCCAGCATGGTCACCGGCGTGGCGATGGAAGTGGATGGTGGGCGGTGCATCTGACTTCGACGGCGCCCGGCGCATGACCCCCGGCGCAAAAAACCTCATCACCGATGTCCCCGGCCTTATCGTGGGCAATGCAGAGGACCATGCGCTGAAATCTGGAACTACAGTGCTGACGGCAGACGCGCCGCTCACCGCAGCGGTCCATGTGATGGGCGGGGCACCCGGCACGCGGGAGACCGATCTGCTCGCGCCCGAGAATATGGTGAGCGAAGTTGATGCGCTGGTGCTTTCGGGCGGGTCGGGCTTCGGGCTCGATGCCGCGACGGGCGTTGTCGCGCGGTGCCGGGCGGCGGGGCGCGGCTACCCTGTTGCTGGGCACAGGGTGCCCATCGTGCCCGCGGCGATCCTTTTCGATCTGGCCAATGGCGGGGCAAAGGACTGGGACGAAAGCCCCTATCCGGCGCTGGGCGCCGCAGCCTTCGATGCGGCTTCCGATCACTTCGCCCTTGGCACGGCAGGCGCCGGGACAGGCGCGCAAGTGGCCGGGCTGAAGGGCGGGTTGGGATCGGCGTCATGCGTGCTGGAAAGCGGCGTCACGGTCGGCGCGCTTGTGGGAGTCAACGCCCTCGGTGGGGTGACCGTGGGCGATAGCGCGCATTTCTGGGCCGCACCGTTCGAGCAGGGGGATGAGTTCGGGGGGCTTGGGCCCGCGCAAAACAGCGGCCTCACCGGCGCGGTGCCCCAAAGGCCGCGGCCCGGCACCCCCACCACCATCGCCATTGTGGCCACCGATGCCGATCTTACCCCCGCCGAGGCCAAGCGCGTAGCCGTTGCGGCCCATGATGGGATCGCTCGCGCCGTTGTGCCCGCCCACACGCCGATGGATGGTGACCTTGTCTTTTCCACCGCCACCGGCACCCGCGAGATCGAAGACCGGATCACCGCCGTGGCTCAGATTGGGCACGCCGCTGCCCTTTGCCTTGCTCGTGCAATTGCCCGCGGTGTCTATGCCGCCACGCCCGCGCCAGGGGATCTGCTACCCACATGGGCCGCGCGCTTCGGGCCAGAGTGAGGGGGAGGGCTGATTGTCCGACAGGGCAATAGCCGCTAGGCTTGGGGCCAGACAGTTAAGGAGTACCGCGCCATGTTCACCCGTGCCCCCCTCGCCTCGGCCCTCGCCGTTGCCGCCGCGCTCGCCCTCACCGCGGCCCCCGCCGCGGCCGATGACGTGACAGAGGCGATCAACAACGCGCTCGAGGCCTATAATGAGGGCGATACCGCCTATGCCGCCGAAGAGCTGACCTTCGCGCTGCAGCTTCTAAACGAGATGAAGGCCGACGGGCTTTCGGGCTTTTTGCCCGATCCGATGGAGGGCTGGGAGCGGCAAATGGACGATTCAATCGCTGCAGGGATGTCGATGATGGGCGGCGGGATCGGCGCCGGCGCGGAATATGAAAACGGCGGCAGCTACTTCTCGATCACCATCATGGCCGACAGCCCGATGGTGGCCGCGCTCGGTGGCATGCTCGGTAACGCTGCGATGATCACCGCCTCAGGCGGCAAGATGGTGCGCGTGGGCCGCGAGAAGTTCATGCAGCAGGACGAAGAGGTGACGGGGCTCATCGGCGGTCGGGTGCTGGTGCAGGCGTCGGGCGACGATGTGGAGGCTATCATCGCACATCTTGAAACGATGGATTTCAACGCGCTCGAAGACTTCGGGCAGTGATCGCAAGCGCCTCGCGGGCGCGCGGCAGGGCCCGTCAGGTGCCTCGCGCCGCGCTGTAGTCGGCGACAAGCCCGGCCATTTCGGCCCCTCCAGCGCCCGCAAACCCCTCTACCACACCCGCACGATCACTCGGCGCCTTGTTTTGGCTCACCTTCCATGTGCCATCGAGCGACGTGATCTCGATTTCGATCCCGACGATCCCCCGCAACTGCCGTGCAACGAAGGCGTCCGGCGCATCCGACACGGCCCAGGGAGCGGGGCGACCGCCTTCGTGCGCATCGGTCAGCGCCTTGAGATGGGCGAGAAGCCAGCCGGGCTCGCGCACAAGGCTGATCACGCCGCGGGCATGCACGACCACGTAGTTCCACGTCGGCACAACCTTGCCGTGCTCTGCTTTTGAGGCGTACCACGAGGGTGTCACGTAGGCCTGCGGCCCCTGAAATATCGCCAGTGCCTCAATCGGCCCCTCGGCCCGCGAAAGCGGGTTGTTTGCCGCGATGTGGCCCCGCAGCGTTCCAAAGGTGCCCGCCTCGGGATGCAGGACAAAAGGCAGATGATCGGCGGCGAGCGCGCCGGCAGCCGTTACAAGCGTTGCGAACGGGTGCGCCGCCATGAGGCCATGCAACACAGGCACGCGGGTTTCGTGAAAGATCTCAGGCTGGAACATCGCGGTCTCCTGCGTCATGCAGGCTTTAGCGCAGCGGGCAACGCCCCACAACTCACCCCAGAAGCGCTTCGATCATCCCGCTTTCGGGATCTTTCAGCGCATCGATCACATCGAAATGATGCCGCCCCTGCACGATCGTCAGCTGAGTGTCCGCCCACGCCTGTTCCAACCAGCGCGCTTGATCAAGGAAGGCGGGGCGCTCATCGCCGCCTACGAACACCGAAACCGGAATGCCCCGCGCCTTTGGCCGCAGCGCCGGGCTTTCGGCCAGGGCGCTCGCGGCATCGAGCCGAAAATCGGCGTTCATCTCCGTCTCGATCAGCGGCCTCAGATCGGTGACAGGCGAGATCGGGAGGATTTTCTTGACCCGTGCAAGGGTTTCCGACGACAGCGCGGTGTCGCCATTGGCCATCCGCGCGACCAGATGCCCGCCGGCGGAATGCCCGGCAAGCGTGATCGGCCCTGCCACGCGCGCCGCCGCGGCTTGGATGGCGGCAGCCGCACTGCGGGTGATATCGGCGATCCGCACCTCCGGACATAGCGGATAAGATGGCATAGCGACCGCCCAGTCCCGCGCCGTCGCCCCCTGCGCGAAATGGGACCAATACCCGCGATCGAAGAGCCGCCAATAGCCGCCGTGGATGAACACCACGAGGCCTTGTGCGAGTCCTGCGGGGTAGAATAGGTCAAACTTCTCACGCTCATGCGCCCCATAGGCCGTATTCAGCCGGGCGCGCCCGATGGCGGCCTCGCTCTGTCGAAACTCCTGCGCTGCGGTCTCCCACCCAGAGATGAAGCCATCGGCATCGGGAATATGATCGCGGTTATTATACGCCTCGTCGTTCTTCATCGCCCCTCCCGGCTGGACAATGGGCCGCGCAGGATACATCACCCCAATGCCGGACCTGCATGCCGGATCACCCTTGGGAGGACAAGTGATGCTCGACGCCGCGACAGACCTGCGCTCGCTTCTGAAACACCCCGGGCTTCTACGGAGCGAGGCCTATCTTGCGGGCGAATGGACGGCTGGTGCAAAGAGCTTCTCCGTTACCAACCCCGCCCGCCGCGATGTGATCGCCGAGGTTGCAGATATGGGCCGGGCCGAGGCCGCCGCCGCCATCGACGCAGCCTATGTCGCGCAAAAGGAATGGGCGGAACGCACCGCCAAGGAGCGCTCGAACACCCTGCGCGCCTGGTTCGATGCCATGGTGGCCCATGCCGACGATCTGGCCACCATTCTCACTGCCGAACAGGGCAAGCCGCTGGCCGAAGCAAAGGGTGAAGTTCTCTACGGCGCGTCGTTCATCGAGTGGTTCGCCGAAGAAGCCAAGCGCCTTTACGGTGAAACGATCCCCGGCCACCAGCCCGACAAGCGCATCACAGTTATCCACCAGCCCATCGGCGTGACGGCCGCGATCACACCCTGGAACTTCCCGAACGCAATGATCACCCGAAAGGCTGGCCCGGCCCTGGCGGCGGGTTGCGCGATGATTGTACGGCCCGCAACGCTGACGCCGCTCTCGGCGCTCGCCCTTGGCGAACTGGCCGATCAGGCGGGGATCCCGAAAGGCCTTCTGACGATCCTGCCTTCAACGGATTCTTCCTCCATTGGCAAAGAGTTCTGCGAGAATCCTAAAGTACGCAAACTCACCTTCACGGGTTCCACCGAAGTGGGCCGTATCCTGCTGCGCCAAGCCGCCGATCAAGTAATGAAATGCTCCATGGAGCTCGGTGGCAATGCGCCGTTCATCGTGTTCGATGACGCCGATCTCGATGCCGCGGTGGAAGGCGCGATCGCCTGCAAATTTCGCAACAACGGGCAAACCTGCGTCTGCGCCAACCGCATCTATGTTCAGGATGCCGTCTACGAGGCCTTTGCCGAAAAGCTCGCCGCACGGCTTGATCAGATGCGTGTGGGCGACGGGCTCGACGGCGCCGATCTGGGCCCGCTAATCGAACCGGCGGCGGTGGATAAGGTGGAGGAACACCTCACTGATGCGCTCTCCAAGGGCGGCGCGGTGCTCCGCGGGGGCAAGCGCCATGCGCTTGGCGGCCTCTTCTATGAGCCCACCGTAGTCACGGGCGTGACACGTGAGATGGCCGTGGCAACCGAAGAAACCTTCGGCCCCCTCGCACCGCTTTTCCGCTTTACCGACGTCGATGACGTGATCGAACGCGCCAATGACACGATCTTCGGCCTCGCCTCCTATTTCTATGCCAAGGATCTCTCGCGGGTGACGAAGGTGGCGGAGGCGCTCGAATATGGGATCGTTGGGGTAAATACCGGCATCATCTCAACCGAAGTTGCGCCCTTCGGCGGGGTGAAGCAATCCGGGCTTGGCCGCGAAGGCTCCCGCCACGGGATCGAAGAGTTTCTGGAGATGAAGTATATCTGCATGAGCGTCTGACAGCGGGCGTTCCGGCGACGGGGTCCTGGCCCCGCGCCGCCCCTAGCGCCCCTTGAAGAGCCCACCCAGAATACCGCGCACAATCCGGCGCCCCGTTGTTCCCTTCAGTTCCTTGATAACCACGCTGGTGACCGCCTCGGTCAGCCCGCCGCCGCTGCGCGTTTTGCGTGAGGTGGAGCGCCCCACGCGGGTGCCCGAATAGCGCCGTCCGGCCTTGTATTCCCGCATCGCCGCATCGGCCTCTTCTTCCAGACGCTCGGCCTCCTCCGCGTCCTTCGCGGCGGCCTCTGCGCGGGCCGAGAGCACCTCATAGGCGCTCTCGCGATCCTTCGGAGTGTCGTATTTCACGCCAAGGGGCGACACAGACAGCACCTCGCGCCGTTCCGCCTTCGTGATCGGCCCGAGTTGAGAGGACGGCGGGCGGATCAGCGTGCGTTCCACGATCCCCGGCGCGCCCTTCTTGATCAGCATCGAGGTAACGGCTTCGCCCACCCCCACTTCGCGGATCGCCTCCTCCGTCGAAAACCGCGGGTTTTCGCGATAAGTCTCCGCCGCCATCTTCAGCGCTTTCCTGTCACGCGCCGTGAAAGCCCTCAGCGCGTGCTGCACCCGATTGCCAAGCTGGCCGAGGATGTCTTCGGGGATGTCATCGGGGTTTTGCGTGACAAAATAGACGCCCACGCCCTTTGACCGGATCAGGCGCGCCACCTGCTCCACCTTGTCCACCAGCGCCTTGGGCGCATCTTCAAAAAGCAGATGCGCCTCGTCAAAGAAGAAGACGAGGCGGGGTTTATCGGGATCGCCCACCTCCGGCAGTTCTTCGAAAAGCTCGGACAGCAGCCATAGAAGCGAGGTGGCGTACAGCCGAGGCGAGGCCATCAGCTTGTCGGCTGCAAGAATGTTGATCCGCCCGCGCCCATCGGCCTCGGTGGCCATGATATCGCCCAGCTCCAACGCCGGCTCGCCGAAGAAATCAGAGCCGCCCTGATTTTCCAGAACCAGAAGCGCGCGCTGAATCGCACCAACCGACGACGACGAGACGTTACCATAGCGCAGAGAAAGCTCTTTGCCGATCTGGCCCACCCAGAGCAGAAGCGCCTGCAGATCCTTGAGATCCAGAAGCGGCAGGCCCTGCTCATCTGCCACGCGGAAGGCGATGTTTAGCACACCTTCCTGCGCCTCGGTCAGTTCCAGAAGCCGGGCCAGAAGCAAGGGCCCCATCTCGGCCACCGTGGTGCGCACGGGATGTCCCTGATCGCCAAAGAGATCCCAGAAGGTAACAGGGAAGGCATCGTAGGCGTAGTCGGCGAAACCGATCTTTTCGGCCCGCTCGGTAAAGGCGCCGTGAAGCTTGAAATCCTCGCTCCCCGCGCGCGCGAGGCCCGAGAGATCGCCCTTCACGTCCGCCAAAAATACCGGCACTCCGTTGGCCGAAAAGCTCTCCGCAAGGATCTGAAGGGTGACAGTCTTACCCGTGCCGGTGGCACCAGCAATCAACCCGTGACGGTTGGCGTATTTCAGAAGAAGCTCTTGCGGCGCGCCATAGGCTTCACCGCCGCCACCAATAAAGATGCTTTCGTTGTTCAACCGCCCGCTCCCTCATGTCCCGCGTGTTGGGCGCACCATAACTTGTTAACCTGATTGTGAAAGAGTGCGGGGGTCGCGGGCCTGTGGCAGACCTGCCCGCGGCGGTTTTCCTCCCTGTTGGACTGGCCGCGCCCTGGTGGCGCGGCTTTTTTTCGTGCGAATGACCGTTGAAAACTACTTCCCGCAAGCAGCACCCCAGGGTGATGGGGCCCGCGGTGCGGCTCAAAACCCTTTCATCAAGATGACTTGTCCCGGCGAGCCCGTCTGACAGTCGTCCTTTGCGCATGTGGCTCGCCAACCGCTGCTGTGCCGCACCGGCCCCACCGCTGTCTCCGTCTATGGCGCACCGAGCGTGTTGTAGCGCGGAACGGCCGCACACATCGGGCGATCATTGGGAATCCACTCTATTCCGCGACCTCACGCGCCTGTTACATTCCTCGCTTGACGGCTTCCGGCAAAGCCTCTAGCGTCCGCCCCAATGATTAAGTCGGCCCGTCCGGCAGGGAGAAAATCAGCGAAAAAGGGTCCATCGGGGCCCTTTTTTGTTTGGTGGATCACCTTTTGTGTCAAAGCTGCCGGGGGCGGGGCAAAACCGCCCAAACTGGCACTACTCCGCCACCAGGATCGAGGCCGGCCGCTCACCTGTTTCAATCCACGCCTCCAGCGGCGTGAGCGGGTCTAGGCTGGCCTGAGAGATGCCGCCCGGCCCGGGCAGGATCCCGCAATGATCCAGCCCCGGCACCATGAAGAGCGCCACGCTCTCTTCCAGGGCATCCGCCCCACCTGCCGCCTCTGCCGCGGCCTTATACCACTCCACAGTCTTAAACGGCGTCACGATCGCATCGGCCCAACCATGCCATACGATCATCTTACCGCCTGCGGCACGAAATGCGCTGATATCGGGATCGTCGCCGTTGTAAAGCGCAGCCTTCTCGGAAAGTCGGGGCGGATCCGTCTCGAAATCGAAATCGGCGGGGGACCAGCTTGCGCCTGGATCCTCGGGAAAGGCCATATAGGCCCCGAAATTCGTGGTGAACGCGTTCACAAGGCGCCCGCCGCCATCGGCGTTTCCGGTGAGCCAGAGCCACCAGAAGGGCTCAGACCCGTAGGGCACACCGCCGGGGTAAAGCTGCTCCCCGCTCGCATTCACAGGCCCCTGCCGCCACTTGGCCAGCACCTCTGTCTCTGCCGCGCTCAGGCAATCGGCACCGCTTGCGCCCGCGGGGCAAGCGAGTGAAGACAAGTCCACAGTGCATTGGCGGGGATCAGAAATCAGCCCGTCTTCGGCCCCATCCGCCCCATCGCACTGGGCCATCACGGCGTCGCCAATCAGAGCTTCCTTGCCTGGCTGCAGGATCCAATTGCCCTCATCGTCGAGATTGGCCTGCATCAGCCAACTCATCTTGGTGGCTACGAGGCCAGGATAATCCATCGCCGGGGCGCCAGAAATAATACCCTGAAACATCTCGGGGTAGCGTAGCGCGGCCACGTGGGCCATCCGCCCTCCAGTAGAGCAACCCTGGAAGATCGCCTGTTCCGAGGCACTTCCGTAAAACGCCTCGATCATCACCTGGGCCACGCGGTTGGTTTCGCCGATTGAGCGCCAGCCCCAATCCCGCTCCCCATGCGGATTGTCCGCCGCCCAGGCTGCATCAACCACCGACAGCCCGTGATGGCCGCCGTCAGACGTAGCCGTTGCATAGCCCCGCTCCAGACCGGGACGCATTGCGTTGATCCAGCCGTCCGCGGCGTCCGCCCTCCCCAGGATACCGCAAAAACCACCGCAGCCGGCTTGGTAAAGCCGCCCGTTCCACCCCTCAAGCGGAAGGCGCACCTCGATCGAGATCGCCGGCAATGCGGTCGCGCGCACTTCGCAATAGGCTGGCAGCGTATCGGCTCCCGGGATCACCCGGGCCGAAGTAACATAGCCCCCCGAGAACACCGCCCCGCGCAACGCCGCGCAGTTATCCTCCGATTGCGCCTCTGCGGTTCCCATAAAGGCAAGCCCGGCCACGGCGGCCCATGCAAGTCGCGTCATAAAACTCTCTCCCTCATATTTCGCTTTGCGCCGCCGTCAGGCTGCGCTGAATAGCAAGGAGAGTGACCAGTCTGGCGCGACCTTGTAAAGCGCCCGTGGCGCGAGAGGCCCTAGCCTGCCGCGCGCAGGCGTTTGACTAGGCTCGACGTATCCCAGCGCCCGCCGCCCATCTTTTGCACATCCTTGTAGAACTGATCGATCAGCGCCGTCACAGGCAGGCTCGCGCCCAAATCGTTGCCTGTGGACAGGCAGATCCCGAGATCCTTGCGCATCCAGTCCACGGCAAAGCCATGGTCGAAGTGGTCGTCGAGCATCGTTTCGTGCCGGTTCACCATCTGCCAGCTGCCCGCCGCGCCGCCCTGTATAACGTCGATCACCGCGCGCCCGTCGAGCCCCGCCTTCTCGGCGAAGTGAAGGCCCTCTGAAAGCCCCTGCAGCAGCCCCGCGATACAGATCTGGTTAACCATCTTGGTCAATTGTCCGGCGCCGCTGTCGCCCATGCGCTTGCAGAGCTTGGCATAGGCCGCCATCACAGGCGCGGCGGCATCATAGGCGCCTTGCTCGCCGCCGCACATGATCACAAGCTGGCCATTCTCGGCGCCTGCCTGACCGCCCGAGACGGGGGCATCCACAAACGCGATGCCGCCAGCGCCCGCAGCCTCCGACAATTCCTGGGTTACCGCCGCGGAAACCGTTGTATGATCAACGAAAATCGTGTTCGCACCCATGCCGGCAAAAGCGCCGTCCGCGCCAGAGCACACGGCGCGCAGATCGTCGTCATTGCCCACACAGGCCATCACGAAGGCGGCGCCTTCGGCCGCCGCACGCGGGGTCTCCGCAAAGGCGCCGCCATGGGCCGCTGCCCAAGCCTCGGCCTTGGCCGTGGTACGGTTATACACTGTAACGTCATGGCCCGCAGTCGCGAGGTGGCCCGCCATCGGCCCGCCCATGACCCCAAGCCCCAGAAATGCAACCTTCGCCATGGCTTCCCTCCCGCGCCTAAATCGCCTAAGTCTGCCCCTACCTAACCAAACCCCCCGTACCGTCAACTCAGCAGAAATAAACGGGCGAGCAGAAAACAACGGGCGCGCGCATGGTCACACTCTTTCGCTGGCTTGTGAGGCTCGTCACTGGTGCGGTGATGCTTGCCCTTTTGGCGCTGGTGCTTGTGTATTGGTTCGCCACACGTTCGATCCCCGAATACGGCGCCACATTGACGGTGAGCGATATCTCCGCACCTGTGGAGATTGTGCGCGACAACGCCAATGTGCCCCATATCTTCGGCCAGTCCGACGCGGACGTATTCTTCGGCCTTGGCCTTGCCCACGCACAGGACCGGCTCTGGCAGATGATGCTTCTGAGGCGCACGGCGCAGGGGCGGCTGTCCGAGCTGTTTGGCCGCCGCACCTTTGCCACCGACGATCTGATGCGCAGGCTCGATCTGTATCCGCTGGCCGTAAGTTCCGTTTCGGCGCAAACGCCCTATGCGCAAGAGGCGCTTCGGGCGTATGCCGAGGGCGTGAATGCCTGGCTTGCGGAGATCAACGCGGGCGCGCGTGGCCGGGGTGCACCCGAATACTGGCTATTCGCCCCCCAGATCGCCCCATGGCAGCCTGCCGACAGCCTTGCGATCGCCAAGCTCATGGCACTTCAGGTGTCCACGGGGATCGCGGCGGAGGTGCTGCGCGCCCGCGCCGCGCTCGTGTTGTCTGACGAACGGCTGGCCGATCTTTTGCCCGATGCGCCGGGCGAAGGGGTGGCGGCGCTCCCAGATTTCGCCTCGCTCTTCCCCACTGTGCCCCGCCGTCTGGCTTCGGCGCGCCCAGCGCCCGATCCGTTCTTTCCCGTGGCGCGCCGCGGCCTTGGCGGCGCATCCAACGCTTGGGCAGCCGCGCCCGCGCGGGCGGCCGCAGGGGGCACGCTACTAGCCAATGATCCGCATCTGGCCTTCACCGCGCCAGGGATCTGGTATCTCGCGCGGCTGGAGTTGGAAACGGGCGGTGTGATTGGCGGAACGGTGCCTGGCGTGCCCGTAGTGGCCGTGGGGCGCAGCGCCCGGCTGGGCTGGGCGGTGACCGCGACATACGCCGATACGCAAGACATTCTGATGGAACGTCTGAACCCGCGAAACCCCGAAGAGGTGGAGACACCTGAAGGGTTTGCAGAGATGCGCACCCGCAGTTCGATCATCCGGATCGAGGGCGAGGCGCCCCAAACGGTGACGCTGCGCTGGTCGCAAAACGGCCCCATCCTGCCGCCTGGCCAGTTCGCGCTTTCCGAGGTCACGCCGCCCGGACATGTGGCCGCGCTGGCATGGACGGCGCTCACTCCGCGCGACACTTCCGTCAGCGCCGGCTTGGCACTGATGCGGGCGGGTTCTGTCGATGAGGCCGTCGCCGCGGGCGAAGCCCATATCGCCCCCGTCTTCAACCTCACCGTGGCCGATCGCGAGCGGATCGCGATGAAAGTGATCGGCGCCCTGCCCCGCCGCGCCGCCCGCCATCAAAGCCGGGGCCGGCTGCCGGCCCCCGGTTGGCGGCCCGAGAACCGCTGGCAGGGCGCGCTCGCCTATACTGCAAACCCGGAATTCCTTGATCCCGAGGGCGGCATTCTCGGCAACACCAACAACAAGATCGTCGACAAGCCTTTCCCCTTCCACGTCACCTACGATTGGGGCGATACCCAGCGGGTCCAGCGCTGGCGGCGATTGATGCAGAACCGCGAGGTTCATACACGTGAAAGCTTCATCGAAGCGCAACTCGATACGGTTTCCTTCACCGCCCGCGCTCTCTTGCCCCTTGTTGGCGCAGAGCTGTGGTTTACGGGCGAACCGGCGCCGGAGGGCACAGTGGAGCGCAAACGTCAGGATGCGCTGGAATTGCTGGCCAACTGGAACGGCGAAATGAACGAGCATTTGCCCGAACCGCTGATCTATGCCGCGTGGATGCGGGCGCTGAAAGACAGGCTGATCCGCGATGAGCTGGGTGGGCCACTCGCGCAGGAATTCACCCATCCAGACCCGATTTTCATCGAGCGCGTCTTCCGCGATGTCGAAGGGGCCTCGGCCTGGTGCGATATCCTACGGACCTCGCCGGTGGAAACCTGCCCCGAGATTGCGCGGCTCGCGCTGGACGACGCGTTGCTCTGGATCGGCGAAACCTATGGCACGAACCTGGCCGCGCTGCGTTGGGGAGATGCCCATGAGGCGCGCCACGATCACGCGGTTTTGGGCGATCAGCCGATCCTGGAATGGTTCGTCAACATCCGGCAATCCACCTCTGGCGGGGACAACACGCTGATGCGCGGCCTGACGTCGGGCCGCGATCCGGAACCGTTCCTCAACGTCCACGGGGCAGGCTATCGCGGCGTATATGACTTCGCCGATCCCGACAGTTCGGTGTTCATCACCGCCACGGGCCAATCGGGTCACCCGCTTTCGCGCCATTACGATGACTTGGGGGAGATGTGGCGTCGGGGCGAGTACATCCCGATGTCGCTCGACCCCGAACTGGCGCGCGCCGCCGCAGTCGGCATCACAGTGCTCAACCCCAGGTAGGGGAAGCGGCCCTACACTTTCCCACTCGGATTTTATGTTACTTTTATGTAATCTCGGGTTCGAGAAGTCGGGGGCGCGACCTCGAACCAAGGCGAGTGGGACTTATGAAATACATGATTGCGGGCGCGGGCGCCGTTGCAGTGCTGGCAGGCTGTGCCGGAAACTGGGAAGTGGCCTATGACGCACCAATCAACCCGGCGGTCAGCCGCGGATGGGTGGTGCAAGATGTTCAGGTGAGCGTGCCGAACACGCTTTCAGTTTCCACCAATCCCAACGTTTTGGCGCCGGCCGATGATATCGTTTGGTACGGGGATCCCGACGGCGATCGCCGCACCCAAGTAGCCGCGATCATGGACGACGGCATCACCCGCGGAACGGCGGGTCTCACAGGCGACACGCCGGTTGTCATCGGCGTCACGTTGGAGCGGTTCCACGCAGTCACGCCCTCGGCGACGTCAATCGCACCTTCGGCCGTGCATCAGATTTCGTACACAACCCAGGTGTTCAACGCCGATACCCTGACGCCGATCACCCCGCCGCAGCAGATCGTCGCCGATCTTGACGCCTACGTGGGCGCAGCGGCAGTGGTGAACGCTGTCGAGGGGAACACCGAAAAGGTGCGGATCACCCAGCACCTGGAACAGGTGACGCGCGGCTGGCTGGGTGTGGGCCCCGATCCGCGGCGCGAGTTCGGCGGTCTGGGTCGCTGAGCGCGCCGCACGGCTGGTTTCTGAAGCATTAACTGCGCCGGGATAGAACCCGCCCCCGATGCATCCCTGCGCGGGTTCGGGCGTAAGCTCCGGTCACGCGCTTGATCCAAGTGGTTTCCGGCCCCGAGAGGGGCTGTCCGAAGGCCACCGTACCGTAAGAGTACATGTAGGACATGCGGGGGTTTCCCGACGGTCACGCCGCTTCCGAGGCGGGCCCGCCTATCCAGGCTGTGACGTTCCTGCCCCCGGGCTGCCCTTGGCAGTGCCGGGCGCAGGGCGTTGGGCGCGCCGGTTCGCTCAACCTCCCCGCCCGGAAAAAACCGTGGGTGCCTGGCAAGCGCCGGCACTGGCAGCTGTTTCGCCGCTCACTCGGGGCCGTTCGGCAACGCGTTATCCCCTACCCCACTACCTCCGCAAACCGTGCCTTCTGCCGCGCCGTCCAGTGTACCGCAAAGCGAAGCGCGCCGTCGCGATCAGCTTCTGCTTCGACCACGCCCTCCTCGAAAAGCCAGGCCCGGGCGCGCCCCGCACTGTAGGGCAGCGTAATCTCTTCGCGCATCCGCGCGCCGTCGATCCGGGCCGAAATCTCGGCAAGCGCTGCCTCCACACCTTCGCCTGAAAGCGCCGACAGCGTCAGCACATCGGGCTCCCGCGCAGCCCGGTTTTCAAGAGCCTCGCGCGCCTCGCCCGCCACCGCGTCGATCTTGTTCCAAAGCTCCAGCGTCGGCACGCCCTTATCCACCCCTAGTTCTTCGAGGATCGCGCGCACATCGGCCGCCTGCTCTTCCGTCTCGGGATGCGAGATATCGCGGACGTGGCAGATGAGATCAGCGGCCAGAACCTCTTCCAGCGTGGCCCGGAAGGCCGCCACAAGCTGGGTGGGCAGGTCCGAGATAAACCCCACCGTATCGCTGAGGATCACCTCGCGCCCCGTGGGCAGCGTGACGCCGCGCATGGTGGGATCGAGCGTGGCAAAGAGCATGTCCTTGGCCAAAACCGCCGCGCCGGTGGCCCGGTTGAACAGCGTCGACTTTCCGGCATTGGTGTAGCCCACCAGGGCAACAATCGGATAAGGCACCTTGGCGCGTGCCGCGCGGTGAAGCGCCCGGGTTTTCACCACTTTCGCAAGCTGGCGTTTCAGCCGCGTGATCGCCTCGTCGATGGCGCGCCGGTCGGCCTCGATCTGCGTCTCGCCCGGCCCGCCCACAAAGCCCAGGCCGCCACGCTGACGTTCGAGGTGGGTCCAGGCCCGCACCAGCCTGGTACGCTGATAACTGAGCGCGGCCAGTTCCACCTGCAGCACACCCTCCCGCGTGCGAGCGCGATCCGCGAAGATCTCCAGGATCAGCCCGGTCCGGTCAAGCAGCTTGACGCCCCACTCCTTTTCCAGATTGCGCTGCTGCACGGGCGTGACCGGGCCGTCGACCAACACAAGACCGACGTCGGCCGCTTCAAAGGCCGCACCAAGCTCCGCAATCTTGCCGCGACCGAACAAGAGGCCCGGCTGGGCCCGCGGCAGGCGCACCACGGCATTGCCCGCAATCGTAAGGTCAGGCAAAGCCTTCGCCAGTGCCACGGCCTCGGCCAGCGCGGCGTCAGGATCGCGGCGCTGCGGCTCGGTCTGAATGTCGGGGTGCAGCACGAAGGCGCGCATCGCCCCCGTGTCGCCAGCATCCATGGGGCCTATTCTTCACCTTCGTAAAGGTTGATTGGCTGCGACGGCATGATCGTCGAAATCGCGTGCTTGTACACAAGCTGCGATTGGCCATCGCGGCGCAAAAGAACGCAGAAGTTGTCAAACCAGGTGATCACGCCTTGGAGCTTCACGCCATTGATGAGGAAGATCGTAACCGGAACTTTCGTCTTCCGGACGTGATTCAAGAACGCGTCTTGCAAATTTTGTCTGTCCGAAGCCATGAGGAATTAAGCCTTTTTTCTTGGCGCCGCCGGGATGGGCATGCGTCGCGCGGCCACTATGGGGTGGGATGTTCCCAGATTCCAGCCCTAATAACAGCTTGTTATCCGGCAGGGTGACGCAGGCGGTCAGTTGCGCCAGAGATCAGGATTGAGAAGCGCGATGATCGCCAAGGTCTCAAGCCGCCCCACAACCATCGCGGCGGCGAAAATGAGCCGCGCAGTCTCGCTGAGTTGCACCAGGCGGATCGGTTCCTCTCCGGCCACCTCTATGAGCGGCCCGGTCGTGGTGAGCGCGGCGATGGTGAGCACCAGTGCATTCTCGAAATCGATCCCCGTTAGCGCGAAGACGGCCATGATAACCGCAATCGAAATCGCGAAGAGCATGAAGAACACCCAGGCCACCAGTGCGCCCTCGCGCCGGATCCGCCGTGCGATCTGCCCCGCCCCGCCGATTGAGGAGGGGTGCACGAGCTTCTCCATCTCGCGCATCCCGTGTTTGTAGAGCGCATAGACGCGCAGAAGCTTCACACCGCCCGCCGTCGTGGCCACCCCGCCGCCGAACACCGCAAGCCCCATCAGGATCAGCCCGGGGCTTTGCAGCCCCGACCAGGTGCGCGCACCCTCCCAGCTTGCACTTTCAAAGCCGGTGGTGGTGAGAAATGACATCACCGTAAACGCCCCGCCCCAAAACGCCTGCATCACAGCGGCCACATTCCGTTCCGTCGCCACGTCGAAGGCCGCAAGCCAGTGACGCAGCACCAGAAGCACGGGCAGTGTGCACACAAGAAGCAAGCCCAGCCGTAATTCGGGGTCGCGCCAAAGCGAGCGCCAGCCTTCGGGACGCTCATCCACCGCGAAGGTCAATCGCGAGAGCGCAAAGATCAGGAAGATGAAGATCACCGCTTCGCCTGCAAAGCCCGCATCGCTCTCCGTCAGCCCGCCCGAGGGCGAGATGCCCGATGTGGCAAGCGTTGACATCGCGTGGCAGAGGGCGGCCAGTGGCGTCTCTCCGATGATGATGAGCGCGCCCCAAAGCAGCACCGTGAGGCTCAGATAAACGGGGAAGAACTTCGCCGCAAAACGCACCAGCCGGTCGGCTCCTTCACCAAAGGCCGCTGTGCTAGCCGCCTGAAGCCCCGGCGCGGTGCCGCGCCCGATCGTGGCGCCCATGCGCACTTCGAACCCCCCCAGGTTCAGTGGCGCCAGAATGGCCACAGCGGTAAGCCAGATGAAAAAGCCCCCCATCCAACCCACCAGCGCGCGCCAGAGGTGCACGCTTGGCGGCAGCCGTTCGGGCCCGAAGAGCGTGGCGCCAGTGGTGGTGAGGGATGAGACCATTTCGACATAGGAGTTAAGGTAACTCGTCGTGCGCACCGCCTCATAGAATGGCACCGCCAGCATCGCGGGCAGCACCGTGAAGGTGACGACAAGCGCAATCAGATGGCTGCGCGAGCGGCGGCGAATGCGGTAGTTCGACGTCGCGATCCCGATCAGAACGAAGAGGATCAGGAACAGGATCGAGAAATAGAAAAACGCCCGCGCCACATGGTGATCGTTGATTGCCAACGCATGGGCAGCGGGCACCATCATTGCAGCCGCCCCAACCCCCATCACCAGGACGATGAGCGGCAGCTTGAGAAGCCGCGCCCCCATCAGAAAAAGTCTATCGAAACTTGGAAGAGCCGTTCCACTTCAGGCACGTCATCGGACATGGCGAAGATCGTGATGATATCGCCTTCGTCGATGCGCGTGCCGCCCACGGGGCGGATCACCTCGCCGCCCTTCATGATCGCGCCCACAAGCACGCCCTCGGGGAAATCAATGTCGCGGATCAGTTGGCCTGCTATCGGCGACGTGGAGAGCACCTGCGCCTCGATCACCTCGGCCTCGGCATCACCTATGGAATAGACGCCGCGCACCCGCCCGTGCCGGATATGGCGCAGGATCGAGGACACCGTGGTGGCACGCGGATCGATATAAGCATCTATGTTGAGCGGCCCCATGAGGGGGATCAACGTGGGATCGTTCACAAGGCAGATCGTAAATGGGCAGCCTGCTGATTTCGCGCGCACGGCCGTCAGAAGGTTCGTCTTGTCGTCGTCTGTCACCGCGAGCACTGCATTGGCGCGGTCAATCCCCGCCTCTGCCAGAAGCTCCCGCGACAGCCCGTCGCCGTTCAGCACAATCGTGCGTTCAAGCGCGTCTGCGGCGCGCTCTGCGCACTGTCGGTTGCGCTCGATCACCTTCACCCGCACCCGCTCGCGCCGCGCCTCAAGCTCCTGCGCCACCGACAGGCCCACATTACCCCCGCCCACGATCACCACCCGCTCTTGTTTCTTCACGGTCTTACCGAAGATCTCGACGGTGCGGTCGACATCCTCGATATGAGCGAAGACATAGATCTGGTCATGGGCGAAGAGCTGGTCGCCGGGCTCTGGCGCGAAAAGCCGCACGCCCCGCCGCACGCCGACGACGATCGCGCGGAGGGTGGAAAACAGGTCGGTCAACTGCCGCAGAGGCGTATCGAGCACTGGGCAATCTTCGTCGAGCGACAGGCCGAGGAGTTGAACATTGCCGTCGAGAAAGCTCTGCGTGTCGAATGCTGCGGGCGCGGCGAGGCGGCGCAGGGCGGCATCGGCAACCTCACGCTCTGGCGAGATAACCACGTCGATCGGCATGTGATCGCGGCGGAAGAGATCGGAGTAAATCGCGGTAAGATAGCTTTGGGAGCGCAACCGCGCGATCTTCCGGGGAACGCCAAACACCGAGTGCGCCACCTGGCAGGTGACCATGTTCACCTCGTCGGAATACGTCGCCGCGATCACCATATCGGCATCGCGTGCCCCGGCCCGCTCGAGAATATGGGGATAGCTCGCAAATCCGGCGATGCCTTGCACATCCAGCGTATCGGTGGCCCGCGCCACGAGATCAGGATTATTATCCACCACCGTGACATCGTTGTTTTCGCCGGAGAGGTGACGCGCGATCTGCCAGCCGACCTGGCCGGCGCCGCAGATGATGAGCTTCATGGACACACCCGCTTAACTCGTCCGGTCAGGCTTGGCAGAAGCCTGCCAAGCCGTCAATCCGGGCGCTCGCGCTCAGGCGTCTTCGCCGTTGAGATGCGCCACGCGCGCGCCAGCCTTGTTAGAGGTCACCACATTGAGCGATTTCAGCTTGCGGTGCAGGGCCGAGCGCTCCATCCCCACAAACGTGGCCGTGCGTGAGATGTTGCCGCCGAACCGGTTGATCTGGGTGAGCAAATACTCGCGTTCGAACAGCTCGCGCGCCTCGCGCAACGGCAGGGTGGCAAGGCCGGCCGACAGCACGACGCGGCCATCTTCCGCGGCGCGGTCTTCGGGCTGGGGCAGTTCCTGCGCCTCGATCTCGGGCGCTTCGCCGCCCAGGATCAGCACCCGTTCGATCATGTTACGCAACTGGCGCACGTTGCCGGGCCACGGCATCGTCTGCAACAGGGCGGCCGCATCTTCACTGAGCCGCCGCAAGGGCAGGCCCTGATCGCGGTTCAGTACCTCCACGAAGTAATCGGCAAGCTCGGGGATATCTTCGCGCCGTTCCTCCAACGAAGGCACTGCAATCGGCACAACGTTCAGGCGGTGATATAGCTCCTGCCGAAAGCGCCCTTGTTCAACTTCATCCCCCAAGGTTTTGTTCGTACTTGATATAACGCGAATATCGACACGGACGGTTGATGCGCCACCCACCCGGGTAAACTGCTGCTCGGTCAGCACACGCAAGATCTTCGATTGCGTGCCCAAGGGCATGTCGCCGACCTCGTCGAAGTAAATGAAACCGCCATGGGCCTGCTCCAGCAAACCTGGCTCAACGCCGCGTTCCGAGGTTTCGCGCCCGAAAAGCACCTCTTCCATGCGGTCGGGCTCGATCGACGCGGACGATACCGTTACAAACGGCGCGCCCGAGCGCGGCGAATGGGCATGGATATAGCGCGCGGCGATTTCCTTGCCGCTGCCGGCAGGCCCGGTAAACATCACCCGCGCGTTCGATCCCGTGACCTTATCAAGCTGGGCCTTTAGCCCCTTGAAGGCCGCCGATGAGCCCACCATGGCCGCCATCCCGGCGTCTTGCCGCCGGAGGGCCGAATTCTCGCGCCGCAGGCGCGAGGTTTCCATGGCGCGGGAGATCACGACCATCAGTTGATCGATATTAAATGGCTTCTCGATGAAGTCGTAGGCGCCCTGCTTGATCGCCGCCACCGCGATTTCGATGTTGCCGTGGCCCGAGATGATCACCACCGGGATATCGGGATTGTCACGCTTTACCGTTTTCAGGATGTCGATCCCGTCCATCTTGCTGTCTTTCAGCCAGATATCGAGAACGATCAGCGCAGGCGGCTCCCCGTTGATTTCCGCCATACACTCTTCGGAATTTGCCGCAAGACGGGGGTTGAACCCCTCGTCTTTCAGAATATCGCCGATCAGTTCGCGAATATCGCGCTCATCATCGACTATCAGAATATCACTCATGCTCGTGCCCTCGTTGGTGCTTTTGTTGTTTGCGTTTGTGTCGTTGGTCATGGCGTTGGACGTCCCTGGCTGGTGAGGGGTAGGCGGATCACAGCTTCCGCGCCACGCTGGCCGCTGGCATCCAGCGGCGCGGCATCGCGCAGGTCCAGCCGCCCCCCATGTTCTTCGATGATCTTCTTCACGATTGGCAGCCCGAGCCCCGTTCCCTTTTCGCGGGTGGTGACATAGGGCTCAAAGAGTTTGGCGCTGTCTTCCGGCAGGCCGATCCCATTGTCGGAGATTGTGATCTCGGCCCAATCGCCGTGATCGGAAAGCGTGGCGCGTACGCGGCCCTCATGGCCGTCTGGAACACCTATTTCACGCAATGTTTCAATGGCTTCGCAGCCGTTCTTCATGAGATTGGTGAGGGCCTGGCTTATCATTGTGCCATCGACATCGGCCAGAAGTTCGCCTTCGGGGAACTCTGCTGTCACCTCGATATCGCCAAACCCGGCATCCTGCAGAAGGGCTGCATCGCGCAAAAGTGGGGCCAGATCGATTAAGCGGCGCTCAGGTTCAGGCATGCGGGCGAATTTCGAGAACTCATCGACGATCCGGCGCAGATCGTTCGTCTGCCGAACGATCACATCGGTGTATTGCTGAACCGCCTGTGCCTCCTCCCCTTCAGCCAGATGGGCAAACTTGCGACGGATGCGTTCGGCTGAAAGCTGGATCGGGGTGAGAGGGTTTTTGATTTCATGGGCGATACGACGCGCCACGTCGCCCCATGCCGCCATCCGCTGGGCGGCGACAAGATCGGTCACATCATCAAATGCAATCACATAGCCTTCAAGCCCGCCATCGTCGCCCCGTCGCGTGGCAATGCGCACCAACAGGTTTTCCAGCTTCCCCTTGCGAGTGAGGCGGATCTCTTCCTGCGCCACCTCGCCCTTCACCGATTGCAGGCGCTCAAAGAGCCCCGCAAATTCTGGCACGGCCATCGAGAGGTGTTCGGCCTGCCCTTCCGCCACGTCGCCGGCCAGAACCCGCCCCGCCGCGCGGTTGGCAAAGGTTACGCGCCCGTCCTCATCAAGCCCGATTACACCGGCGGTGACGGAAGACAGCACACTGTCGAACAGCCGGCGGCGGCGCTCGATCTTGCGGTTTGTCTCCAAAAGCGCATCGCGTTGACCCTTCAGCTGCTGGGTCATCTGGTTGAAGATGCGGCCCAGCATGGCGATCTCGTCATCGCCCTGTTCTTCGCGCACCTGCACATCCAGATCGCCCGCGCCCACCCGCTGGGCCGCGCCCGTGAGCCGGCCCACAGGGCGAGACAGCCGTTCGGCGAACCACAGGCCCAGCCAGATCGCTGCAAGGATCAGGATCACCGCAAAACCAAGGTAGAGCAGGCCGAATTCGAATACGAGCCGCCCACGCTGACTTTCAAGCTCGTTGTAAAACTGCGCCGTTTCCTGCGCGTCATCGAGAAGGGCAAGGATCCCGCCATCCACCTCGCGGCTCACGTAAAGAAACCGGTCAGTGAAGCCGTCAAGCTGGATCATCGCGCGGTATTCGTTCTGGGAAAGATCTTCGATCAGTGCGGGCTCGCCGCTCACGGCAAGATCGAACGCCTCCTGCGGCGCGCGCTCGTAATCAAAGAGGTAAGAGCGTTCGCCCCGCGCGCGGATATCTCCCGCACTGTCGATAACATAGGCCTCGCGCAGGCCCCGCTGGATCAGCGCCTGCCCCTGGCTCAGCATCTGCCGCAACTCGCCATCGGTGATGAAAAAGTCGGCCTCGCGCGCGGTTTCGAGAAACTCCGCCAGCGCTTCGGTATCAGCCAGAAGATCACGCCGCTGAGTGTCTTGATAGGCCTCTGCCGCGGCAATCGAGGCGCCCACGACTTGGCGTACGCGATCCGAAAACCAGCCTTCCAGACCTACATTGAAAGTAATGCCCGCAAAAACGGCCACGGTAACTGTGGGGATTAGCGCGATCAGTGCGAAGACGCCGGTCAGCCGCAGGTGCAGACGTGAACCTGCGGAGCGTGCGCGCCGCGCCGCTATCATTCGCGCGATCTGGCCCAAAACAAGCGTGGCGACGACGAGCACATAAACGAGGTCGGCCATCAGGATCAGCCGAAGCTGAACCGTGGGATTGCCCTCGTCGAGGGGCCCAAGCACCAGGAAGGTCGCAAATGCCAGGATCGGCCCCAGAATGACCAGCCCCAGCGTGGCGGCATTCTTGAAGCGCCGGGCCCGCCCGAGCCCCGCTAGCCATTGCAGTGTTGCTCCGCGAGCGGCTCCCGCCACGGCAAACACCCCACCTTTCGTGTCACGCTGCGCGACACCTGCCACATCTCGGTGCCGTTTCAGCTCTCCGGCTGTTCGGCAACTCTCATGTTGCGCTTTTACATCAACTTACGGCGGCGTGTCACGCGAATATCGAGATCGGTGATCTTCTTGCGCAGCGTATTGCGATTGATTCCAAGAAGATCCGCGCATTTCGCTTGATTTCCACCGGTTGCATCGAGGGCAATCTCGATCAGCGGGGCCTCCACTTCGCGCAAAATCCGCTGGTAGAGCCCGGGGGGTGGCAAAACTCCGCCGTGCAAATCGAAGTATCGGCGCAAATGTTTGCCGACGGAGACAGAGAGCCGTTCACCATCGCCGCCGCCCGTGAGCGGCTCCATCGCGGGCTGGTTGCCCAGCACAAGCTCGGTCTCTGCGCGCCCGATCTCATCTTCCCCGCCGGTCACAACGAGCCGGCGAATAGTGTTCTCCAACTGACGCACGTTGCCGGGCCAACTATAGGCGCGGATCAGTTCCAAGGCGTTGTTGTCAAACCGCCGGCTTGGCAGCCCCTCGCGCTCGGCCCGCGCCAGGAAGTGATCGGCGAGGAGCGCGATATCGTCGACCCGCTCGCGCAACGCCGGCACGCTGACCGTTACCCCGCTCAGACGATAGAACAGATCCTGCCGGAACGCGCCGCTTTCCATCTTTTGTGACAGGTCCGCCTGGCTCGTTGCCATCACGCGGGGCCCGTGATCGGTGAAGCTGTCCAGCATCCGCACGATCCGAGCCTGCGCCTCGTCTTCCAGATCGCCCACCTCGTCAAAAAGGATCGAGCCGCCCTTGGCGCGGCTGAGCACCATTGCAGGCCCGTCCATCGTGCTGAGGTCCGCGGCGCTGGCCACGACGAAGGGCAACGTGCGCCGGTCGCTCAAATCGTGGATCGCACGGGCGATCAGCGATTTGCCCGTGCCGCTTTCGCCGGTAATCAAAACCGGCAGATCGGTATTCATCACCCGAGCCACCAACCGGTAAAGCGCCTGCATCGCGGGCGTTCTGCCCACAAGCGGAAGCTCATCGGGCGCGCTCTGCACCTCGGCAGTAGGCTTTGGCGGGATCCGGCGCTTGACCTCCAACGCCCGCGCGGCGCGCTTCATCAGATCGGGCAGATCGAAGGGCTTGGGCAGATAATCGAACGCATCGGCCTCGGCCGCCTGAATCGCCGTCATGATCGTGTTTTGCGCCGAGATCACGATCACCGGCAGGCCCGGGCGTTCGCCGGCGATCTTGGGCAACTGATCAAGCCCGTTGCCATCGGGCATGATGACGTCAGAGATCACCAGATCACCCTTCCCTTCCTCAACCCACCGCATGAGCGTGACGAGGCTTGAGGTGGCGTGCACTTTACACCCGGCGCGCGTAAGTGCCTGAGTCAGCACCGTGCGAATGGTACGATCGTCGTCGGCGACAAGGACTGTTCCGTCCATGGCTACTCTCCACTTTCTTTCGGGGCGACGGGGAGCGAGATGCGGAATATCGTGCGCTCCGGCGCGCTATCGACGGAAATCCAACCGTCATGATCCGAGATGATTTTTGAAACGAGGGCGAGGCCCAGCCCGGTGCCGTTCTCGCGGCCCGAAACGAAGGGCTCGAACACGTCACTCGCGATCTCGGGCGGCAGGCCCGGACCATCATCGATTATTTCCACCTGCAGAGGCAGCGCTGCCGTGCCGTCCTTCCGGCGCAGGCGCAGGGACATATCGTAGAAGGTGTGGATGCGGATCGTGCCGCCGCCCTCGCCCGCGGCTTCGGAGGCGTTTTTCAGCAGGTTCTGGAACACCTGTAGCATCTGATCGCCATCCACGTATGTGGGCGGCAGGGAGGGGTCGTAATCCTCAACGATCTTCATGTTCGCAGCAAAGCCAAGCTGCGCCGACTTGCGCGCCCGATCCAGCAGATCGTGGATATTGATCGCCTTCTTTTCAGGCGGGCGCAGGTTGCCGAACTGCTCTACTTGATCGAGCAGGGCCAGGATCCGGCGCGCTTCGTTCACGATCAGATCGGTCATCTCCTGATCTTCGCCGGAGAGGTTCATGCTAAGAAGCTGCGCGGCCCCGGTGATGCCCGCGAGCGGGTTCTTGATCTCATGGGCCAGCATTTCCGACATTCCAATCGCTGATTTTGCCGCCGATTTCACCGAATGCGCCCGCCCCAGCCGATCGGCGAGCGAGCGGGGTTCGAGCAGGATCATCACGAAGCCCGGCATCGCGCTCACCGGGGCGATCTGAACATTGCATTGTGCCGGTTTCGATTGGCCGGAACTGACATCGACATTGCTCATCGAGAGAGAGCTCTGGTCGGCCCGCACCCGGCGAAAGGCATCGTCAAGCGGCGCGTCTATCATCAACTTGTCAAACACCGGCGCGCCCCGAAGGCCGCGGGCGGAGGTGTTTAGAAATTGCTCTGCTGCCGGGTTCACTTCAGAAATAACATCGCCGGGATCAAGCAGAAAGGCCGGAACCGGCAGCGACACCCAAATCGCATCTCCAAACGCGCTGGGGCTCATGCGGCCGCCGCCATCGGGCTCAGCGCATCGGGCAGGCGGGCCAGCACCGCGCGCGGGGTTTCGGCCGTCAGCACCTCGCGGCGCGGCGCGGGCGGCGTACCGGCCTGATCCATGTACCAGCCCAGATGCTTGCGGATCACTCGGGCGCCAAGATGCGTGCCATAGAAGACCAGCGTTGCTTCGTAGTGTTCGGCCACCAGAGCGGCAAGGCGCGCGCCACGCGGCACCTCGGGGGCGGGTGTGCCGTAGAGCGTGGCGGCAATTTCGGCCACCGCCCAGGGCCGCCCCTGCGCGCCCCGCCCGATCATCACACCGTCGGCGCCCGAAAGGCGCAGTGCGGTGCGGGCCGTGGCGGCATCGACGATATCGCCATTGGCGATGACGGGGACCGAGACCGCGCGTTTCACCGCCCCGATCGCCGCCCAATCGGACGTGCCCTTGTAAAACTGGCAGCGGGTGCGGCCGTGAATGGTGATGAGCTGCACGCCCGCGCCCTCAGCCCGGCGCGCCAGCTCAGGCGCGTTGAGGCAATCGTTATCCCAGCCAAGCCGGGTTTTCAGCGTCACCGGCACATCGACGGCGGCCACCACCGCCTCGATCAGCCGCAGCGCGTGATCCGGGTCGCGCATAAGCGCCGAACCCGAAAGGCCGCCTGTGACCTTCTTGGCCGGGCAGCCCATGTTGATATCGATCACCCGGGCCCCATTGGCCGCAACCATCCGCGCGGCCTCTCCCATCCAGTAGGGGTCACGGCCGGCAAGCTGCACGGCCGTATCCGACGCGCCATAGCCCAGTTCGGCGCGTTCGCGTACGCCGGGCTTGGCCTGCACCATCTCTTGGCTCGCAACCATCTCGCTCACCACCCGCCCGGCACCAAAGCGGGCGACCAGCCGGCGAAAGGGCAGATCGGTGATCCCCGCCATTGGCGCGAGGAATACGGGAAGATTTGGCAGTGCAGATGCCCTGTCGTTAGACAAATGCTCAATCCTTGTGCACACTCTCCCGAGGTAGCGGGTACATGTGCGGAAGGCAAATCAGGCCCTGGGGGCGACGTCGCAACATTTGCGGCCTGCCCTATTTTTAGGCGGAGGTGCCTTGAAATTGGAACTGATTGTCACCGCACCCCCCGCGAACTACAGAGAGGGCGAGGAGACCGCCACCTATGGCCCCGACCGATCCGCCCCGCGCTGACACAGCCGCTCCAGCAGGCCCGCACACGGCTGCGGTGATTGTTGCAGCCGGGCGTGGGTTGCGGGCCGGCGGGGAAATTCCAAAGCAATGGCAAACGCTTGGGAACCGCCGGGTGATTGACTTTACGCTCGAGAGTTTTGCGGCGAGCCCTTTTGTGGACGACATCACGGTGGTGCTGCATCCCGATGACATGGAGCTTCTGGACGATCATGCGGGCCTTACACTTGTGCCGGGCGGGACGACACGCGCGGACTCAGTGCGCGCCGGGCTCGAGGCATTGGCACCGGCGGGCCCCGACCGGGTTTTGATCCACGATGCTGCGCGCGCCTGCATCGATGGTATGACCATTGCCGCGGTGGCGACCGCACTTGATACCGCGCCTGCCGCGGCGCCCGGCCTCGGTGTGACGGATGCGCTTTGGATCGCCCGCGACGGGCAAGTGACCGGCACCCAGGCACGCGGCGCGCTGTTTCGCGCGCAAACACCTCAAGGCTTTCACTTCACACCGATCCTAGACGCCCATCGCCGCCACCCCGGTGGTGCGGCGGATGACGTGGAAGTCGCCCGGTGGGCCGGGCTAGATGTTGCCATCGTCCCAGGCGCAGAGGACAATCTGAAGATCACAACGCCCGGCGATTTCGCGCGGGCCGACCGTATCCTGAGAGGCCGGATGCCCCCTGCCCTGCCCGACATCCGCACCGGCAACGGCTTTGACGTCCATGCCTTCGGGCCAGGCGATCACGTGATGCTGTGCGGCGTGGCGATCCCGCATGAAAAGGGGCTGGTAGGCCATTCCGATGCCGATGTGGGCCTCCACACGATCACCGACGCGATCTATGGGGCGCTGGCCGAAGGCGATATCGGGCGACACTTCCCGCCGAGCGACCCGCAGTGGAAAGGGGCTGATAGCCGCATCTTCCTCGAACATGCTGTGGCGCTTGCGGGATCGCGCGGCTACCGGATCACCCATCTTGATTGCACGATGATCTGCGAGCACCCCAAAATCGGCCCCCATGCGGGCGCGATGACGGCGGCGGTGGCCGAGATCACGGGTGTGGAGCCCGGGCGGATTTCGATCAAGGCAACCACGTCGGAACGGTTGGGCTTCACCGGGCGCGGCGAAGGCATCGCGGCGCTCGCCACGGTAACGCTTGCGGCGCCATGAGGCCAATACCGTGAGCCGGGTTATCGCGACGTTTTTCTACGTGGGTTATCTGCGCCCCGCCTCGGGCACTTGGGGCTCGCTGGCCGCCCTTCCGGTGGGATTTCTGCTTCACGGGCTTGGCGGGTTTCAGCTTCTGGCCTTCGGCACGATCCTCCTTTTCGCCCTCGGCACCTGGGCCACCATGCAGCATATGGAGGCTACGGGCGGCGATGACCCGTCGGAAGTGGTCGTGGACGAGGTGGTGGGCATGTGGGTGGCGCTTTGGCCCCTGTCCATCGGCCTTGGCCAGGCGGGGGTGCACCCGTGGGTGTTCCCGTGGCCCGGCTGGGTGGCGGCCTTCTTCCTTTTCCGCTTCTTCGATATCTTCAAGATGGGCCCCGCCAAATGGGCCGATCAGCGCCACGACGCCCTGGGCGTGATGCTCGATGACGTGGTGGCGGGGTTTTACGCCGGGATCTGTGTGGCGCTCGGGGCGGCGCTGGCCCACGGGGTGATGGGCGTGTGAGCGCGGAGGCGGTGCTCGATGCGGCACGGGCGCAAGGAGTGCGCGTGGCGCTGGCGGAAAGCTGCACTGGCGGCATGATTGCGGCGGCGCTCACCGATATTCCGGGATCGTCAGATGTGGTCGAGCGCGGGTTCGTGACCTACTCAAACGCGGCCAAGGTGGAGATGTTGGGGGTGCGCGCAGCGACGCTTGACGCGGTTGGCGCCGTTTCCGAGGAGGTGGCGCGGGAGATGGCAGAGGGTGCCTTGGCGCAATCGGGTGCCGATCTGGCCGTTTCGGTTACCGGCATCGCAGGGCCCGGCGGATCGGAATTCAAACCCGAGGGGCGGGTGTGCTTCGGGCTGTCGCTCGTGGGCGCGGAGACGGTCGTGAAGACGGTGGAATTCGGGCCCCGCGGACGCGGCGCGGTGCGCGTGGCGGCGCGGGATCATGCGCTTGGGCTGATGCTGGAGGCGCTTCAGGGGGCACCATAGGCCGGGCGAAGAGGGGACGGGCGAAGAGTGGACGGGCAGAGCCGCGCTCTTTACCCGTAAAGCGCCGCCGCGCGCCGTTCGAACGCGCGCACGATCCGCTGCATCGCATCGTTGAACACGATCCCGATCACGCCTTGCAGGATGGCATTGCGAAACTCGAAATCGACGAAGAAGGACACGTTGCACCCGCCCTCGACATCCTCGAACCCCCAGCGCGATTCCATGTAGCTGAAGGGCCCGTCGATATACGTCGTATCGATGGCCTTCTCGCCGGGCCAAAGCGTGACCCGGCTGCCGAACCGCTCGCGGAACACCTTGAAGGAGACAACCAGATCGGCCTCCATGACCACCGCATCGCCCTTGGGCCGTTCCGAGCGCACCCGCGCAGCCGCGCACCAGGGCAGGAATTCGGGGTAACGCGCCACATCGGCAACAAGCGCGTACATCTGATCAGCCGTATATGGCAGTTTCTTGGTTTCCGAGTGGGTTGGCATCGCCTCAGGCTCTGGTCTTCCGTGGCGGGGATTTCGTAGAGTGCGGGCGCAAAATCAAGGGGGTGCGACGGTGAGCCAACCGTATGTGATCGACAAGATGATCTCCGCGAAGGCGATTGACGCGCGGATCGAGGAGCTCGCGCGCGAGATCCGCGCCACCTTTGGCACCGAAGAGAAACTCGTAGTGGTGGGCCTTTTGCGCGGCTCTTTCGTTTTCATCGCCGATCTCGTGCGCGAGCTTCAGGATATCAACGTGGAAGTCGATTTTATCGAAGCCTCCTCCTACGGCGACAGGATGGAAAGCTCGCGCGAGGTGCGCATCCTCAGCGATCTGCGTGGCGAAATCTCCGGGCGCAATGTGCTGCTCGTCGAAGATATCGTCGATACCGGGCACACGCTGTTCCAAGTGGTAAAGTACCTCAAAGGCCGCAGCCCCAAGCGGCTGGAAACCATCGCGCTTCTCGACAAACCATCGCGCCGGGAAGTGGAGATCAAGGCCACATGGACAGGCTTTGAGATACCCGATGAGTTCGTGGTGGGCTACGGGATTGATTACGCCCAACGCAACCGAAACCTGCCCTTCATCGGCAAGGTCCGGTTTACGTGAGAACGCGCGCACATCGGAGGGCAGCGCCGTGATGGGCGGCTGGTGGCTGCGGATGGCGCTTTGGGCGCGCAACCCGCCCTCTACGCGTCGGGTGCTGCTGGTTCTCGGCGTGATCGCGGTCTGCGCGGCGCTCTGGGCGATCGAAGCGGTCTGGGGATGGCCCGCAGCGCTGACGCCCGAGCGGGTGCCGCCGGGGCGTATGTGAAGGGCGTCGCAAGGCGCGGCGGCGCCCGGCCTTGATGGGCGCCTCGCATCGGCGCGTGGGTTACCCCGCAAGCGCCTCCCGCGGCCCGGGCAGTTCCAGCACCTCGGCGAATTGCGCAAAAAAGCGGGGCCAAAGCGGGGGCGGGAGCAGCTCTGCGCAGATATCAAGCACCTCAGCGCCGAGGGGAGATCCCCACAGATCGCCCAGGGACCGATACCGGACGAAACGGGCGCCCCCCTCCGCGCTTGCCTCATACGCCCCGAGGCTGACGCAGTGCGCAGGGCTCAGCGCGCGCATCCGCCGCCCGGCGCGCATCGCAGCAATGGGAAGGGCGATCTGCGTGATGCTGGCCTGCGGAGCGGCCTTATCCGCGAGGGCCTCGGCTTGAAGCACCCGGGCAGTATCGAGCCAAAGTTCCGGCAGCCCCGCTGCGCCGCTTGCGCCGTCATGCCAGCCCACAAGCCCGGTGTCGAAGCCCGGGAACCCGCCGCCCGGATCTTCAGCCACACGATCTTCCGGCGGCACCAGTCCGAAGCGTTCGTAGCCCTCCGCCCAGCGCCGCGCGCCGCCCGGTGGCGGGCCGTGCCCGAAGCGGCAGGCGCTCACGTCGCCCGGCCCGGCAAGCTCCTCGAAGCTCACCGGCGCAAGCGCCACAATATCTGTGCTGACGAGAAAATGAACAGCGGCCGCGCGCGGCATGCAGGCTGCAAGTATGTTGCTCGGGGGCCGGGGCGCCGCCTCTGCCCCGGGTAGGATCACACTCGGATCGATCTCGGCCAGCCCTACGTCCAAATGGCGTAAGCTCCTCCGGGTGATCCGCCGCATCTCCGGCGCATGATCCGGCGTGACATAGGCAGTGAGCGAAAGATCGCGGCCGTTTCGCGCGCGCAGCGTTGTGGCCAGCAGCACCGATTGCGCTTCACTTTGGATGCTATCGACCGTGAAGAATACGGCTACTGCGGGCGGTTCGCGCAGAAAAGCCATGCCGCTTTGCCCCCTATGCTTCGGATCGACCAGCGAGCGCCCGCAATGGCCGAGAAGGTCGAACCGCCTTACGCCTGCAACTCCGCATCCCAGTACAGGAAATCGAGCCAGGTTTCGTGCAGGTGATTGGGCGGGAACTTGCGGCCCTGGTTGCGCAGCTCTTCGGCGCCGGGCTGCCGCGGTGCGCGGCGAAGCGACAGGCCGGCTTGACCAAGGCTTTTCGAGCCCTTTCGCAGGTTGCACTTGGCGCACGCCGCTACAACGTTTTCCCAGCTCGTGACACCGCCACGGGCCCGGGGGACGACGTGATCAAAGGTGAGATCCCCTTTGGCGCCGCAATACTGGCAGGAAAACTCATCGCGCAAAAACAGGTTGAAGCGGGTGAAGGCCACGCGCTTTTGCGGCTTCACATAGTCTTTAAGAACCACAACCGACGGGATGCGGATCTCGGTAGACGGGCTGCGCACCACTTCGTCGTATTCGGCGAGGATCGTCACGCGGTCGAGCCACGCGGCCTTAACAGCCTCTTGCCACGGCCAGAGCGACAGAGGGTAGTACGAAAGCGGGCGATAATCCGCGTTCAACACCAGCGCCGGATTGTGGCGCAGGTTGTTGGGCTCGCGCACAAAACTTGTCCTGAACTCGCCATCCATTGTGATCGTGACTCCGTTCCCGCTCTGGTTGCCTCGGATCGCGGCACCGGAGCGGGGAACCCGCCCCTCGCCATGACGTGGACTATATCTCGCGGTTACCCGCGTTCAACCCCCACAACATGTGTGAGTGTCGCAGGTTCGCTACAGCGGTTTCGTTACGGGGATGTGACAGTTATCCACAGGCGCGCAGAAGAAGGGCGCGGTCTGACTAGCTGATCCCGAACTGCGCGCGCATGAATGCCAGGGCAACGGACAGCCCGTCCGGGGCGATGCCATGGCCTGTGCCCGGCATCGTGTGGGCGTAGACGGAAAAGCCTTCCTTCAGCAGCGCCTGCGCCGCCGCGTCGCGCGCTGCAAACGGCACGACCTCGTCTGCATCTCCGTGAACGAGCAGGATCGGCAACGTAACCACCTTTTCGGCCGACAGCACTTCTGGCACCAGGAGCATCCCCGAAAAGCCCACGACCCCCGCAAGCGCGACCGCCCGGCGCGGCGCGAGGTGAAGGCTCAGCATCGTGCCTTGGGAAAATCCGAAGAGCAGAAACTTTTCGGGCCCAAGCCCGGTTTCCGCAATCAGGCCGTCGAGCATCGCATTCACGGCGTCCACTGAGGCCAGCATTGCGGTGCGGGCCTGTTCCATCGTCGAGCCGTCCATATGGGGGATCGGCGCCCATTGATAACCCATGGGGTTCAGCGGCGATCGCGTCGGCGCGTCGGGCGCCAGGAAAAGCGTGTCGGGCATGTGAGGCGCAAGCGGATCAGCCAGCCCAAGCAAATCCTGCCCATCGGCGCCGTAGCCGTGCAGAAACACCACAACTGACGCCGCCGTGCCGGACATCGGAGCACGGCGGTGCACGGTAAGTTCTGACGTCATCTGATGCCTTCCCGTTCCTTCGCCACCCGGTAGTAGGCCCAGAGCAAACGCGCCGCAACACCACGCCAAGGCGCCCAGGCTGCGGATTGCTCACGCAGGGCCTTTTCGCTCGGCCGCGCTTCAAGCTCGAAAAGCATCCGCGCCGCCTCTTGCAACGCCAGATCCCCCGGCGCGAACACATCGGCGCGGGCGAGGGAAAACATCGCGTAGATCTCAGCGGTCCAGCGCCCGATGCCGGGCACCGCGATAAGGGTGTCGATCACCTCATCCGTCGGCGTCTCGCGCAGCGCGGGGTAGCGGATGTTGGCGGCGGCCAGTTCGCGCGCGTAGCGGATCTTCTGCCGCGACAGCCCACAGGCGCGCAAATCGGCATCACTGGCCCAGGCGATTTTTCGCGGGCCGGTGAGACCGGCAGCCTTCAGGCGGCCCCAGATTGCATCTGCGGCAGCCACCGAAACCTGCTGGCTGACGATCGCGTCGAGAAGCGCGGCAAACCCGTCCTTGCGGAGGCGCAGCGGCAACGGGCCCGTCAGCGCGTAGGCGGCTGCAAATCGCGGTTCGACCCGCGAGAGATGGTCTGCCCCCTCGGCCACGCAATCGGGGCCCTCTATGATGCGCCCCACGCTCACAGCCGCCGCCTGACCCAGGCCAGCGCCGCGGCCACGGTTTGGATCCTATGCGCTTCGGGCTGCGGCGGGCGGCGGATCATGGCAACGGGCAGGCCAAGCCGCCGCGCCGCCTCGAGCACACTTTGGGTGGCCATCCCGCCGGTATTCCGGGCAACCACCCAATCGGTGCCTAGGGAAAAAAGCAGCGCCTCTTCCGATCCCAGCGTCGCATGCTCGGGGCGCAGAATGAAGTTTCCAGCCTCGAAGGGAAACGCATGCGTCGGCTCTTCGGTGATGCGCACATGCACCGTGGCGCTTGGCAGAGGGCCGAACCGTTCGATCGCGCGTTGGCCGGTGGCAAGGTAGATGCGCGACGGAGTTGGGATATGCCCGGCCGTCTCTTCTTCGTTGTTGAGAAAGTACCACGTATCATCGGGCCCGGGCTTGGCCTGCGGCCGCAGGAACTGAATGTACCCCACGCCCAGATCGCGGCACACCGTTGCAGAGCGAAGGCTGATCCGGTTGGCGAAGGGGTGGGTTGCGTCCAGCACGGCCTCAATACCTTCGCGGCTGATCCATTCAGCGAAGGCCGCTGTGCTGCCCCAGCCGCCGATGCGTGTTGGAATGCCCAGAAGCGCCGGCCGGCGGGTGGCGCGCGCCAGCGAAGCGGTGGCGATGACCCGCTCCTCCCGTGCCAGCGCTCGGGCAATCTGAACAGCCTCCGGCGTTCCAGCCAGGAGCAGCATGCGCATCAAAAACTCCCTGCACGGCTTGGCGTGCACCTTCCGGGCCTGTGCCCCGACCTCCTCCGGGGTGCGGGGCCCGGCCTTCGTATTCCACCGCATACAAACCGGTTACGCACACGTAGCCTGACAGCGGTTCACGCCAAGGTGAAGACGGACGATCCGTCGCACTGCGCGCCCAAAGCCCCTTGCAGGAGGTGGTGCGACGGGCCTAGTGAGGCGGCATGACCGATCTGTCACACCAGACCACGCGAGCCGCGCCCGGCGTGATCGTTGATGACCGCCGCGCCTGGCGCAACGTGATGGTTCTGGTGGCAGCACAGGCGATCCTCGGCAGCCAGATTACAATGATCTTCGTGATCGGCGGGCTGGCCGGGCAGCAACTGGCGCCGCACCCCTGCCTCGCCACCTTGCCGATATCGATGATCGTCTTCGGTTCAATGACAACCGCGCCTTGGCTTTCGAATGTGATGCAAAATCTGGGCCGTCGCACGGGATTTATGATGGGCGCGGGCGGCGGGCTTCTTGGCTCGATCCTTGCCGTCTATGCGATCATGATCGAAAGCTTCTGGGTGTTTCTGGCCGCGAGCTACCTCACCGGCACGTATATGTCGGCGCAAGGGTTTTACCGGTTCGCCGCCGCCGATACCGCCTCCGAGGCGTTTCGTCCCAAAGCAATTTCATACGTGATGGCGGGCGGGCTTCTATCGGCCCTGATCGGCCCGCAGCTTGTAGCGCTGCTGTCGGGGAACACGCCCGTGGCCACGGTAGATCGATTCCTGCCAGTCTATTACGCCGCGATCGCGATCAATGTGCTGGGCATGGCGATCTTTTTCGCGCTCGATATCCCAAAACCGCCGCCACAGACGGTGGACGCGCCGCGGGGCCGCACGCGGGGGGAACTGCTGCGCGATCCGGTGATCGCAGTGGCAGTGATTTGCGCGATGGTCTCTTACGCGCTGATGAACCTTGTGATGACGTCGACGCCGCTGGCGGTGGTGGGCTGCGGCTTTGCGGTGGCCGATGCCTCGAACGTGGTGTCGCTACACGTGCTGGCGATGTTCGCACCGTCGTTTTTCACCGGCCATCTGATCGCCCGCTATGGCGCAGAGAAGATCGTGGGCGTGGGGCTTGTGATCCTGGCC
>JBCCRC010000033.1:0-36972 GCA_039208375.1 Pseudomonadota bacterium
GCACGCGATCACGTCGCCCCCGCCGTCTGCGGACCGGGCCGACCGAACAGCCGGAGAGCCGAAACCTCGCGCTCTGGTGGTTCGGAGAGACGAGTTATCCCTCCGGCGGAAAGGGGCCCAAATCGGGCCCCTTTCTTTTGAGTGCCGCTCAGGTCTGCGGATCAGGCGCCCAGCGGCCCTCGATCAGATCTTTCGCTTTCTCCGCCGCGGCTTCCGCCGTAATCCCAAAGTCGCGATAGAGATCGCTCGCAGGTGCCGAAGCCCCGAAACCGTGCATCCCGATGAAGCCCGACTTTTCGCGTTTGCCGCGTTCGCCGAACAGCCAGCGGTCCCATCCGAACCGGATCGCGGCCTCAATGGCCACGCGCACAGGGCCGGCAGGGAGCACCTTGCGGCGATAGGCTTCGTCCTGCGCCTCAAACAGCTCCCAACACGGCATTGAGACAACGCGCGTGCCAATGCCTTGGGCCTGCAGCAGCTCGCGCGCGGCCAGCGCGATCGACACCTCAGATCCGGTGGCCATCAGGATCGCCTGGCGCTTGCCCTCGGCTTCGGCCAGCACATAGGCGCCCTGCGCGGTGAGGTTCTTCATCTTGTGCTCGGTCCGCACAGTAGGCAGGCCCTGACGGGTGAGCGATAGCACGGCGGGCGTTTTCGTTTCCGACAACGCGAGTTCCCAGGCCTCCGCCGTTTCCACCGTATCGGCAGGGCGGAAGACGTTGATATTGGGCGTGGCGCGAAGCATAGCGAGATGCTCCACCGGTTGGTGGGTCGGCCCGTCTTCGCCGAGGCCGATGGAATCGTGCGTCATCACATAGACGGGTGCGATGCCCATCAGCGCCGAAAGCCGCATCGCGCCGCGCGCGTAATCGGTGAAGCAGAGGAACGTGCCGCCATAGGGCTTGATCCCGCCGTGCAGCACCATGCCGTTCATCGCGGCGGCCATGCCATGCTCACGGATCCCGTAATGCACGTAGCGGCCTTTGCGGTTTGTGGGCTCAAAGATGCCAAGATCGGGGGTGAGCGTGTTGTTCGATCCCGTTAGATCCGCCGAGCCGCCGATGGTTTCGGGCAGCACCGGGTTGATCACCTCAAGCACCATTTCCGAGGATTTGCGCGTGGCGACCTTGGGTTGGCTTTCAGAAACCTGTTTTTTCAGGGCCCGGATTGTGCCGAAGAATCTCTTGGGCATCTCCCCAGCCATCACACGGTTGAACTCGGCGCGCTTGCGATCACTCAACTGCCCGAACCGCGTGGCCCAGGCGGCGTGCTCCTCGGCCCCGCGGCGGCCAATTGCGTCCCACACCGATTTGATGTCGGCGGGAATGTCGAAGGGCGCGTGGTGCCAGCCGTAAGCAGCGCGCGTTGCCTTGATTTCGTCTGGACCTAAGGGCGAACCATGGGCTTTTGCCGTGCCTTGTCGGGTTGGCGCCCCGAAGCCGATATGCGTTTTGCAGGCGATCATCGTAGGTTTCTTCGACGTTTTGGCCTTCGTCAGCGCGGCATCGATATCTTCGGGATCGTGTCCATTGCAGGACAGCACTTGCCAGCCCGCTGCCGCGAAGCGCTTGGGTTGATCGGTGATGTCTGATTTCGCCACATCGCCATCGATGGAGATAGAGTTATCATCCCAAAGCACGATCAGCCGCCCGAGTTTCTGCATGCCCGCTAGCCCGATCGCTTCGTGGCTGATGCCTTCCATCAGGCAGCCATCGCCGGCGATCACATATGTGTCGTGATCCACCACCTTCTTGCCGAAACGCGCGCGGAGCGCTTCTTCCGCCATCGCAAACCCCACCGCATTCGCGAGGCCCTGGCCGAGGGGGCCGGTCGTAGTTTCGATCCCGGTGGCGTGCCCAAATTCGGGGTGCCCCGCGGTGATGGACCCCTGCTGGCGGAAGTTGCGGATTTGCTCAATCGTCATGTCTTCGTAGCCGGTGAGATGCAGGAGCGCGTAGAGCAGCATCGAGCCGTGGCCGGCAGAGAGAATGAACCGGTCCCGGTCCGGCCAATGGGGCGCGCTGGCATCGAATTTCAGATGCTTCTCAAAAAGCACCGTGGCCACATCCGCCATTCCCATGGGCATGCCGGGATGGCCCGAATTCGCGGCCTCCACCGCATCCATCGCCAGCACGCGGATTGCGGCGGCCTTGTTCCAATGATCGGGGTGGAGTTCCTTCAGGGTGGCGATATTCACGGCGCGTTCGTCCTTCCTCGCAAGCGGCCTGCGCGGCGGTGATACCAGCCCGGCGGGCGAGTTCAAGCGGGCCGCGTCAGCGAGGTTTCGCCCGCCGGGGGTGCATTCAGGAGCCGAAAGGGTAAAATCTATCCCTCACAGGGCGATACGATTCGCTATTGCAGTGCTGCATTGACTGATGCACGAGGCTGCAACACGGAACCGGGAGGGGCGCATGACCGAGATTTCCGAACTTCAACGGCGCATCACTGCCGCGCTCGATCGGATCGGCGCGGGTGTAGAGCGTATGCCGCGCGGTGAGGATCCCGCGCTGGCGGAGGCGCTGGAAGCTGAGCGGGTGGCCAATGCCCAGCTCGAAGAGCGCGTGCGCGCAATTAAAGACACGCAGGAGACAACGGTTGCGGGGTTGGAGGCGGAAGTGGCCTCGCTTCGCGCGGCGGTGGAGAGCGGCGACGCGGCTCTGCGTCAGGCGCGTTTGGTGAATGCCGAACTTCGGGCCTCGAACACAGCGCTGCGCGAGGCGAACGCGCAGGGGTTGGCTGATCCCGATCTCGTCAACGGCGCCCTACAGGCAGAGCTTGCGGCCTTGCGCGCCGCACAGGCGGGCGACCGGGAAGAGATTGACCGCGTACTGGCGCTTCTTGAACCGATGCTCGCTGCGCAGGAGACGGCCCATGCCTGAAGTTACGATCACTATCGGTGGGCGCGATTTCGACGTTGCTTGCCAGGAGGGCGAAGAACACTTCCTGCGCGCCGCTGCTGGTATGCTCGATGCCGAGGCGACCACATTGCTCAATCAGATCGGGCGCATGCCCGAGGGCCGGATGTTGCTGATGGCCGGGCTTTTGCTGGCCGACAAGGCCGCTGGCACGGAAGACAAGATGCGCGCGCTTGAGGCGCGGGTCGGAGCGCTGACCGCAGAACTCGAAGAAAGTCGCGAGGCGGCGATGACGCGCGACACAGTCGAAGTGCCGGTTATTCCGACCGAGGTATCGGATGGGTTGGCTGAGCTCGCCGCAAGGGCCGAGGCGCTTGCTGACGCGGTTGAAGAACGCGCGGGCGGTCAGGCCGCCTGACGAGGCGCGCGCCTTCGTCTTTTTTCACAACTTTTCTAAGGTCCGGGCCAGCACCGCTGGGGTGCGCTCAACCGTTGGCTTCTCGGATCTTGTCCGCCGCATCCTTGTCAAACCCCACGCCTTTTTCGGCGAAAAGCTGATCGAGCTCGCCTGAGAGTGTCATCTCCGTAACGATATCGCAGCCGCCGATGAATTCGCCCTTCACGTAAAGCTGCGGGATCGTCGGCCAGTCGGAATAATCCTTGATGCCCTGGCGGATCGCATCGTCGGTGAGCACGTTCACATCGGCGTAGTCGACCCCCATGTAGTTCAGTACGCCGGCCACGCGGTTCGAAAACCCGCATTGGGGCATGTCTTTCGTGCCCTTCATGAAAAGTACGACGTCGGTCGCGTCGACTGTTTCTTTGATCTGGGTTTCTGCCGTCACGGTCATGTCTTACGTTTCCTTTCCCGGGGCACGAAGGCCCGCGCATATTCCTGTGGGTCCTTTGGCACTGTGAACTGGCCGGATTGGCCGCCACCGCCGCCGCCGGAATGATAATTGGCCTCGATTACGTGATGGCCGGTGCCGGGCAGCGCGCCCCGCGGGGCATTGGTTTCCTTACGCACAACGATAATGGCCCGCACCGCGAGGATCACGAGGATCGCACCGCTGATCAGAACGATGGGAAGCCAGCTCGTCATTCCGGGGCCTTTGTCGTTAGTGCTAGTGCGTGTAGTGCTCCGTTCGGCCCATCCATCTTGCCCTTGAGCGCAGCATAGACGGCGCGCTGTTGCTGCACCCGGTTCTTGCCGCGAAAGCTTTCGTCGATCACCTCGGCGGCATAGTGATTTCCGTCACCTGCCAGATCGGTGATCGTGATCTGCGCCTGGGGAAACCCGCCGCGGATCAGGTCCTCGATCTCCTGGGCCGATATCGGCATGGTCTGCTGTCCTTCACGTAGGTCTTTTTCCCTTGATAGGGAATCTAGGTCGCATCTGGGGCCTTCGCAACTGCCAGCATTCGTAAGACGATCACGCCCGAGGCAAGTAAAGCGCCGAAGGCCGCACCGGCGGACAGATACGTCAGGATGTCCGAGGCGATGGTGCCTGCGGCGGTATTGTCTTGCACCTCCGGATGGCCTTCGGAGCAGTGGGCCTCGTTCGCCAGACGCATCAAAAGATCGGCGCAGTAGAGCATGCCAAGTGAGGCGAAGGTCAGCCAATGGGGCACCATGACGAACGACCAGCGCCGCCGCATTTCCCCCAACGTCCAACCGGCGATCACGGCGCCCGGGGTTAGCACGATTGCGGCGACGAAGAGCACCGCAAGCACCGATGCTGTCAGATTGCCGATATAGCCAGGATAGCAGAATCCGTCGCGCAGCCCAAAGCCTGCCACGATCAGCGCGCCCAGGATCAAAAGGCCAGAGCCAAGCTGCAGGGCGATAAAAAGCGCCGCGCGGAAGATCATGCCGGTCATCTCAGGCCACTTTCTGCGCAAACGCGGCACGGTAGAGCGCGGCCAGTTCCTCAAGCGGGGAAGCGTCCCCCCCAAACCGAACCTGATTTCCCCCAAAACGGCCAACAGTGGTAAGCGGCACGCCCGCGCGCCCCGCGGCCGCCATCAGCGCTTCGGCTTTGTCGAACGAACATGCGATGAGGTAGCGCGCCTGGTCTTCGCCGAAAAGTTCTTCTGACGCTGCGATGTCCAGGGTCACGCCGACGCCTGCAGCTTCCGCCATCTCAAATGCGGCCAGTGCGAGACCGCCGTCCGAGAGATCGGTGCAGGCGTCGATCCACTCCGCATGAGCGCGGATGAAATCGCCATGGGCGCGCTCGGCTGCAAGATCCACCTCCGGCGCATCTCCGTCTTCTCGTCCAAAGGCTTCGGCGAGAAGCGCTGACTGGCCCAGGTGGCTGCCCGGTAGGCCGAGAAGAAGCGCCAGATGCCCCGCCCGCGCAGTGCCTGCGATCAACGCATCGGCATTTTTGATCAGGCCAACCGCTCCAATCGTGGGCGTCGGCAGGATCGCCGCGCCATCGGTTTCGTTGTAAAGCGAAACGTTGCCAGACACGATGGGCATCTCGAGCGTTGCACAGGCTTCGCCGATCCCTTCGATGGCTGCCACGAACTGGCCCATGATCTCCGGCCGCTCGGGGTTGCCGAAATTGAGGTTGTCGGTGGTTGCAAGTGGCGTTGCCCCCACCGCGGTAAGGTTGCGATAGGCTTCGGCGACCGCCTGCGCGCCACCGGCCCGCGGGTTCGCGCGCACGTAGCGGGGGGTCACATCAGCTGTGAAGGCCAGAAGCTTTTCTGTGCCGTGTACACGCACGAGCCCTGCGCCAAGGCCGGGCCCGCGCACGGTGTCTGCGCCAACGGTGCTATCGTATTGCTCATAGACCCACTGTTTGGCCGCATAATTGGGCGAGGCGAGAAGCGCTCGCAGGCCCTCGATCGCGCCGATCTCGGGCGCGTCCTCAAGCGGGGTGGGGGGCACGGGCGCTTCCCACGGACGATCATATTCCGGCGCGTTGCCTGACAGTGCCTTGAGCGGCAGGTCCGCCATCACAACCCCGCCATGCTCCACGATAAAGCGGTCGTCTTCGATGGTCTCGCCCACGACTGCGAAATCGAGATCCCACTTTTCGAAGATCGCCCGCGCAGTTGCCTCTTTCTCCGGCCGTAGCACCATGAGCATCCGCTCCTGGCTCTCAGACAGCATCATCTCATAGGCCGTCATCCCCGCCTCGCGCGCAGGCACGCGATCCAGATCAAGCCGAATGCCAAGGTTGCCCTTGTCACCCATCTCGACGGCCGAGCAGGTAAGCCCCGCCGCGCCCATGTCCTGGATCGATATCACGGCGCCCGACGCCATAAGTTCAAGGCAGGCCTCGAGAAGCCGCTTTTCGGTGAAGGGATCGCCTACCTGAACGGTCGGGCGCTTTTCCTCGATCGTGTCGTCGAACTCTGCCGAGGCCATGGTAGCCCCGCCCACGCCATCGCGCCCCGTCTTGGCGCCAAGATAGACAACAGGCATCCCCACGCCCGAAGCGGCGGAGTAAAAGATCTTGTCGGCGTCGGCGAGCCCCGCGGCGAAGGCGTTCACGAGGCAGTTGCCGTTATAGGCGGCATGAAAGCGTACTTCGCCGCCCACCGTAGGCACGCCGAAGGCGTTGCCGTAGCCGCCAATACCTTCCACCACGCCCTTCACAAGATGCGCCGTTTTGGGGTGATCGGGCGCGCCGAAGCTCAGCGCATTCATCGCTGCGATGGGGCGCGCGCCCATAGTGAAAACATCGCGCAGGATGCCCCCAACGCCTGTGGCCGCGCCCTGATAGGGTTCGATGTAACTGGGGTGGTTGTGGCTCTCCATCTTGAAGACGACGGCCTGCCCATCGCCGATATCCACAACGCCGGCATTTTCCCCCGGCCCGCAGATCACCTGCGGCCCCTCGGTTGGCAGGGTGCGCAGCCATTTCTTCGAAGATTTGTAAGAGCAATGCTCATTCCACATCGCGGAGAAGATACCGAGCTCGGTAAAGCTCGGCACACGCCCGATTATCTCTTTCAGCCGCGCATATTCGGCGTCTGTCAGCCCGTGCGCGGCCACCAGATCGTCTGAAATCGGCGGCTCGGCCATATGTCCCCCAGCAATCGAGGCCCCGCAAGCTTGCGGTGCCCTCGGCCCGTATGCCTTGGTATACTACCGCAATCCAAGGCAGGCCATATGCGATGCATCCCCATGCACCCGCGGTGCCGAGTAGCTGAAAAGCCCCGCCATTGAAAGGGCTTGCTGTGCGTGACGCCACACGCGATAGGGGCGGGACGGGAGGCGGCGATGCGCAAAGACAGGCTTGATACCTTCGGCATCATCTCTCTGGTGCTGTTTTCGGCGCTCCTGGGGCTCAATCAGGTTGCGATCAAGGTGGTCAATGAAGGGCTGCAGCCAGTCTGGTTTGCGGGCCTGCGTTCGGCGGGGGCTGCGCTTTGTGTTGGGGCCTGGATGCTCTTTCGCGGCCTGTCTCTGCGCCCCGCGCCCGGCACCTGGCGCGCCGGGCTTTTGATCGGCTCTGTGTTCGCTGGCGAGTTTATCTTTCTCTTCAACGCGCTTGACCTCACGACCGTCGCCCGCACCAGCGTGGTGTTCTACTCGATGCCGTTCTGGACGGCGATTGGCGCCCATTTTTTGATCCCCGGGCAGAGGATTACGCGGGTGAAGGCGGCCGGGCTCGCGCTTGCCTTCGCCGGTGTGGCCTGGGCGATTCTTGACCGGCCCGCAGGTGGCGGGGCCGCTTCGCTTGCCGGCGATCTCTGTGCTCTGGCTGCGGCGATCTGTTGGGCGGCGATTGCACTGATCGCGCGCGGCTCGGCCCTGAAAGACGTGAACCCAACGATGCAGCTCTTCTGGCAGGTGACGGTGTCAACGCCAATCCTGCTGATCGCAGGGCCGCTTCTGATGCCAGTCCTGGGGCCGCTCGTGCGTGATCTGCAGCCGATCCACCTATGGAGCCTTGCGTTTCAGATTGTCGTGGTTGTGTCGGCTGGTTTCGTCTTCTGGCTCTGGCTATTGTCGATCTACCCGCCCGCCAGCGTCGCTGCCTACGGCTTTCTCGGCCCGATCTTCGGAGTTGGGCTGGGCTGGCTTCTTCTGGGTGAAACGATCGGCCCGTCAATCCTCGGCGCGCTTGCGCTGGTGGTGCTTGGGCTCATTCTTATCAACCGTCCCCCGCCACGGCCGGACTGAACGTCACGTGCCGCAGAACGTCTCGCGGACGACTTCGCTGTCCGTTGGCGGGCGTGTGAGATCGTGGTTTTCGCCGGACAGCGTGAAGGGTGCCGCGAGCGCGGCCACAAGCCGCTCGAAGGGCGCGAAATCGCCCCCAAGCGCGGCAGTGATTGTTTCTTCTACTCTGTGATTTCGGGGGATCACGGCGGGATTTGCCGCCGCCATCGCGGCCTTCGCGGCGTCTGGCTCTTCGAGCGACCGACGCGCCTCCCACCCTTCCGCCCAGGCATCGAAGGCTTCGGGCTCGAGGAACTGGTCGCGCGCCGCACCGTCGAGGAGCGCGCGGAAAGTGTTGGTGAAATCGGCTTGACCCGCTGCCATTCGGGCAAGCAGATCTTGCGCAAGTGCGGCATCTTCTGGACCGTCGGTGATCAGCCCCAGTTTGCGGCGGAAGACGGCAAGCCATTCCGCCTGAAACAGCTCGGGAAACCGGTGCACAGAGGCGGTCGCGGCTTCGATTGCAGCATCCCGATCCTCGCCCATCAGCGGCAGGAGCGCTGTGGCAAGCTGCGCGAGGTTCCACATCAGGATATCGGGCTGGCGATTGTAGGCGTAGCGGCCGAACTGGTCGATCGAGGAATATACCGTTTCGGGATGGTATGCGTCCATGAACGCGCATGGCCCGTAATCGATAGTTTCGCCCGAAATAGTGGTGTTGTCGGTATTCATCACGCCGTGGATGAAGCCAACGCCCATCCAAGCCGCCACGAGGCGCGCCTGCGCCGCGATCACCGCATCAAGAAGGGCAAGTGCCCCGTCGGCCTGCGGGTGATGGCGGGCAATGGCGTGATCGGCCAGCGCCTCAAGCGCCTCAACATCCCCGCGTGCGGCGAAGAACTGAAAAGTGCCGACGCGGATATGGCTCGCCGCCACCCGGGTGAAGACGGCGCCGGGATAGGGGCGCTCCCGCAGCACCGTCTCGCCCGTCGTCACTGCTGCCAGCGCACGGGTGGTGGGGACGCCAAGCGCATGCATGGCTTCTGAGACGATGTATTCACGCAAGACCGGCCCCAGCCAAGCGCGCCCGTCGCCCATGCGCGAATAAGGTGTTGGGCCCGAGCCCTTGAGCTGGATATCTCGACGCCGACCCGTGTTGTCGATGACCTCGCCCAGCAAGATTGCCCGCCCGTCGCCCAATTGCGGCGACCAGCCGCCGAACTGATGCCCGGCATAGGCCTGGGCCAAAGGGTCGGCTCCGTCGGGAACTTCATTGCCCGCCAAAACCGCCACGCCCGCGTCGCCTTCCAGTGCGACCGGATCCAGCCCAAGTTCCCGCGCAAGGGTATGGTTCACCTTGATGAGTTTCGGGCGCGCAACCGGTGCCGGTGCCATCTTGGTGTAAAACCGCGCTGGCAGCGCCGCGTAGCTGTTATCAAAGGAAAAGTTCACGCCCATCTACGCCACCTAATTGCGCCCGGCCCGTTTTGCCACCCGGCGATGCTGTTTCAAGCTGGTCTCCGGCTGGGCTCTCAGCGCCCGGAGCGCGCCCGCCGGGTCATCAGATGGTAGCCTTTGCGCATCTTGAACCCAGCCCGCGCGTAGAGGCGTTCCAGCCGCGGCCGATCTGCCGCGGCTTCCAAATGCAGCGCGCGCAGGCCTGCCCGCTCAAGTTCGCCCAGAACCGCCGCTAGAGTTTCTGTTGCGACCCCGCGCCCGCGGACGCTTGGGCGGATAAAAAGTTCATCAATGAAACCGTCAAGCCCGCCAAACTCCACCGACCAGCCGAATGACACGATAAGATAACCGACCGGCGCCTTGCGCGGCCCGATCAAGTAGGCGCAGCCATGCGGGCTTCCCTCCAACAGGGGCGCGAGGGCGGCAGCGCGGTGGGTCTCGTCAGTGTCCAGCCCCTGATCTGCGTGGAAGGCCGCCACCATGGGGGTCAGGGCGGCCATGTCTTCAGGCCTTGCCAGGTGAAGCGCTGCGCTCACAGCCGCGCCAGCCGCTCGGTAAGCAAGGCAAAATAGGCGTCTGCATCAATATCGCCCATGAACATGGCGTTCGCGGCACGGTCGGTAACCCGCCACCAATCGGCAACCGTCATGCCCAGCGTTAGCTCCGACGAGGTCTCGATCTCCACATTGATACTGCGGCCAGTGAAGATCTCGGGCCGTATCAGATAAGCAATCACGCAAGGGTCATGAAGCGGCGCGCCCGCGGAGCCATACTTTTCCTTGTCGAAACGTTCGAAGAAGTCCGTCCACTCCGCTACGATGCGCCCCACCTCAGTGCCCATAGCGCGGAAACCGGCCACGTGCGGCGCCGTAGTGAGCGCCTTATGGGTCACATCGAGCGGCATAACCGTTATTGGAGCTCCGGATTTAAACACAATATCAGCTGCTTCCGGATCGACATAAATGTTGAATTCTGCCGCTGGCGTGATGTTGCCCACTTCAAAATAGGCCCCGCCCATAAGAACGATCTCAGCCACCCGGCCCACGATCTCGGGCGCCTTTTGGAACGCAAGCGCGATGTTGGTCAGCGGGCCGATGGGGCAAAGAGTTACAGTACCGGGCGGCTCAGCCCGAAGGGTGTCAACGATAAAATCAACCCCGTGCTGTGGCTGAAGCGGCATCGTGGGGTCCGCCAGCACCGGCCCGTCAAGCCCAGTTTTGCCGTGCACATGCTCTGCCGTAACCAGGGTACGTTCAAGCGGCGCGGCGGCGCCGGCGAAGACCGGCACCTCCACCTTGCCCGCCAGTTCGCAAATGATACGGGCATTTTTCTGGGTTAGCGCGAGCGGCACGTTGCCCGCCACCGCCGTAATACCCAAAACCTCCATATCTTCGGGGCTTGCCAGGGCAAGCAGGAGCGCCACGGCATCGTCCTGTCCGGGGTCGGTATCGATGATGATCTTGCGTGGCGCCATGGGCCGGAAACTGGCCGCGGGGCGCGCGGATGTAAACCCGTGCCGTGGCTTGGCGGCGCGAGCGCGCGCGGTTAGGTATGCGGCCGAGCGGGATGGGAGGGCGCGATGGGCGACATCACGGATCTGGGCGCGGTGGCGCTCTCAAGGGCCATGGAGGCGGGCGACATCACCGCTGAGGCGCTCATGGCGGCGACGCTTGCGCGGATCGAAGCCGCGAATGGCGCGGTGAATGCAATCGTTTCCTTGCGTGATCCCGCGCATCTGATGGAGGCCGCGAAGAAAGCGGATACGGAGGAGCGGACGGGCTGGCTGCACGGCATTCCCCTTGCGATCAAGGACATGGCGGATGCGGCGGGGCTGCCAACTACACAGGGCTCGCCACTCTTCCGAAATCACGTGCCTGCCTCCGACAGCGGGTTTGTGCGGCGGCTAAAGGCAGCCGGCGGCATCGTGATCGGAAAAACCAATGTGCCAGAGTTTGCCTTGGGCAGCCACACGGTGAACCCGGTCTTCGGCGCAACGGTGAACCCTTATGCGCCCGGAATCACCGCGGGCGGCTCTTCGGGCGGCGCAGGCGCAGCGCTTGCCACACGGATGGTGAGCTTGGCCGACGGGAGCGATATGATGGGATCGCTCCGAAACCCGGCGGCGTGGAACAATGTCTACGGCTACCGGCCCACCTGGGGCCGGGTGCCGGGGGAACCCGGCGATGAAACCTACCTCCATCGCATTTCCACCGCCGGGCCCATGGCCCGGAATGTGCAGGATGTCGTGGCCCTTCTACGCGCGATGGCCGCTGACGATCCGCGTTGGCCGGGTGCGCCGTGGCCCGAGCTTCCCGAAGATCTCGATACCGATGTATCTGGCCGCCGCATTGCCTGGCTTGGCGATTGGGGTGGGGCGTTCCCGATGGAAGAGGGCGTTTTATCTTTGGTGGAGACCGCACTGACGGTGTTCGAGCAGATCGGCGTCGTGGTTGAGCCCATTGCCCCGCCACACCCCCGGGAAGAGCTTTGGGAGGCGTGGACGGTGCTGCGCAGCTTTGCCATCGCGGCCGGCCTCGGGCCGGTTTATGCCGATCCTGAGAAGCGCGCGCGGATCAAGGAAGACGGAATCTGGGAAATCGAGCGCGGGATGTCTCTTTCGGCGATGGATGTTCACCGTGCGTCGGCGGGCCGCTATGCGTGGCTGAAGTCCGCTTTGGCACTTTTTGAGAGCTACGATGCGATCGTGTTGCCCGCCGCGCAGGTGTTTCCGTTTTCGCTTGATCAGATGTGGCCTGCAGAGATCGCGGGGGTGACGATGGACACCTATCACCGCTGGATGGAGGTGATGGTGCCCGCCTCGCTACTTGGGCTGCCGGCGCTTGGCGCGCCTGCGGGCTTTTCACAATCGGGCCTGCCGATGGGGCTGCAGATCATTGGGCCACCTCGGGGCGGCTGGGGTGTCCTGCAACTGGGCCAGGCCTATCACCGAGCAACGGACTGGCCAGGCACCCGCCCGCCTGCGCTATGAGCTTCGCGCAAACCGGGCTCGGACGGTTGATCGCGAAACCGCGGGGCCTAGCTCGCGGTCCATGACACGTTCAACCCATCCGCCTACTCGCGCCGAGGCGTTGGCCCGGCTTTCCGATTTCGTGCCCCGCGCAGGCCGCGACTACGCCGGCAAGCGCAACCACGATTTGCCTGGTCACCCGCATGTATCGGTGCTGTCGCCCTACATCCGCCACCGGTTGGTGACGGAAGAGGAGGTTCTTCAGGCGGTTCTTGGGCGCTTCGCGCTCTCATCCGCCGAAAAATTCGTGCAGGAAGTGTTCTGGCGCACCTATTGGAAGGGTTGGTTGGAGATGCGCCCTTCGGTTTGGCCAGACTACCAGCGCGGGGTCAGCGGCGCAGTGGACAGGGTGCAGACCGAGGCGGGGTTACGGGGTGATTGGGAGGCTGCGTGCCAGGGCGAGACAGGAATCGAAGCGTTCGATCACTGGGCCCGTGAACTCGTTGAAACGGGCTACATGCACAATCATGCGCGGATGTGGTTCGCCTCAATCTGGATTTTTACTCTGAGGCTGCCTTGGGAACTGGGTGCGGATTTCTTTCTGCGCCACCTTCTTGATGGCGATCCGGCGTCGAACACTCTTTCGTGGCGATGGGTGGCCGGGCTTCAGACGCGTGGCAAGAACTATGTCGCCCGCGCCTCGAACATCTCAAAATACACCGACGGCGCGCGGCAGGTGGGCTATGCGCTCGACACGTCGCCCGCGCCGCTGGACGGCCCGCCGCACCCGCCGCGAATGGATCCGCCGACGGGGGACTGGATGGAGCCGGGGCGGAAGACGGGGCTGTTGCTGACGGAAGAGGATCTCTCTCCGGGCTTTTTGCTGGACGCGATTGCGCCGGAGGCCACCTTCGTTCTCACTGGTACACCGGGACGCTCGCCGTTGATGGTGTCGGATGCCGTGAGCGCTTTTACGGAAGGCGCAATTGCGGATTGCCTTGCGCGGTTTGGCGGCCGCCTTGGCGATGTCGCGGGGCCAAGCACCGATTTTGCCGAGGCGGAAGCCTGGGCGCGCAAGGGTGGCTTTGAGCAAATCGTCGTACCCTATGCACCCGTAGGCCCGGCTTCAGAAGCTGTTTCGGCGCTCACGCGTGCGTTGGTGGGCGATATTCCCGTGCGCCGGGTAATGCGGCCCTATGATGCGATGTGCTGGCCCTTCGCTACGGCGGGATTCTTCAAATTCAAAGAGAAGATTCCGCGCCTCATCGGTGACCTGAAGGGCCTGCGCGCGGCGTAGGAGCGCGGGCTCGGTGCCCTTAACCATCAATTAAGCATGTTGGCCGAAGCTTCCGCGCATAGGCTGCGTGGAGGGTTGGCATGCGTGTCTTTGCAGTGGTTTTGACGCTCGTTTTGGCCGGTGTCTCTTCGGCGTGGGGTGCAAGTCTTCGGGGCGACGGCGATCCTTGGGATTGGGCCTTGAGCGAGGCGCCGCGCCGCGCCGATGTGCCGCCCGTGTTCGGCTACTACTGGTACCCGGGCCAAGAGCCTGGCTGGGCGGCCACTGGCGGCGGCCCGTGGCAGACCAGCGCCGCGGCCGGTCCGCCAGGTGTTGGATGGGCGCGTTGGCGGGCCTGGGATGCGGCACTGAAACCCTGGCGCACGAAGGAGCTTTCGTTTGACGTTCGGGGCAAGCGCGCTGCGGCGCTGCTGTTCTATCCCGTAGATGGCGAGGCTGGGGTGCCACGCGGCGAGGGGCCCGATGGCGACGGCCTAGCCGTGATGCCGATCCCCGCGCCGCTGGGCTTTCTTGCTGCCGGGCTTGGCGTTCTGGCGCTGATCCGCCGCGCTCAATCTGCGTCGGCAACCCCTTCGGCGCGCAACTGCGCGCGGCGGGCGCGGTAGGCGGGCAAGAAGATCAATAGAGATGCCAGGACGAGAAGCGCCGCCGTCATCGGCCGTTCCCACAGAAAGGCTGGGCCGTCATAGAGCTGCATCGCGCGGGCAAAATTGTCTTCCAGCATCCGCCCGAGGATGAACCCTATCAGCAACGGCGCGAGCGGATAGTCTGCAAAGCGAAGGATCGTGGCAATAACACCGAAGCCAACGAGGATTAAGAGCTCGGTGGCGTTGTTCTGCCCGATATAGGCCCCCATCAGCGTGAAGAAGAGGATGAAGGGTATCAGGTAGTTCCGCGGCACCGCGAGGATCTTCGCAATATAGGGGATGAGCGGCAGGTTCAGGATTAGCAGCACCACGTTGCCGAGGTACATTGAGATGATGACGGCCCAGAAGATATCGGGATTATCGATCATCAGCCGCGGGCCCGGGCTGACATTTAGCGCAATGAGGGCGCCGAGCAGGATCGCCGTGGTGCCCGAACCTGGGATGCCCAGCGTTAAAAGCGGCACGAACGAACCGGTGCAGGCGGCGTTGTTGGCCGTCTCCGGCGCGGCGAGCCCCTTTACGGAGCCCTTGCCGAATTGCTCCTGCTCCGCCTTCGGGGCGATGTTGCGCTCCACCGCATAGCCGAGGAACGACGCGATCGTGGCACCGGCACCGGGCAGCACTCCGATCAGGAAGCCCTGCACCGATTGCCGCCCGATCACGGGGATGATCGCGCGCGCCTCTTGGCGGGTGATGCGGAGTTCCTTGATCTCGCCTGTGCTGCTGCCATCTTCCTGCTGCGAACGCTTGGGATCGAGCACGAGGTAGATCGCCTCGGGCAGCGCAAACATCGCCATCGCGAGGGTAATGAAGCCGAACCCCGACTGCAGATCCATAATCCCGCCGGTGAACCGCGCCATGGGGAAGAGTGCGCCTTCGCCCACAGTGGCCATCATCAGGCCGAGGATCGTCATCAATAGCGCCTTGAATACTTGGCCCGAGCCGGCGAAGGCCGCAATGGCCGAGAGCCCCACGACCATGAGCGCAAAGTATTCCGCCGAGTGGAAAAGAAGCGCTACCGACGCCAGCATCGGTGCGAAAATCAGAAGGAGGATCGCCCCGATCGTCCCGCCAGAGAACGAGGAGATTGCGGCCACAGTGAGCGCCTTGCCGGCCTTGCCCCGACGTGCCAGCGGATAGCCATCAAAAGATGTTGCCACGGTGGAGGCCACACCCGGGGCATTGATCAGGATCGACGACGTCGAGCCCCCAAAAATCGCGCCGTAGTACACGCCCGCAAGCAGGATCAGCGCAGCAGACGGATCGCCGATCCCGATTGCCACCGGGATCATGATCGCGATGATCGACATCGGGCCGAGCCCCGGCAGCATGCCGATGAAGGTGCCGATTAGGCAGCCGCCGATCACCATCAGAATGTTGGAAATGGAAAAGGCCGTTGAGAGGCCGACGAGAAGCCCTTCAATCATTGCTCAGCCCCCCAGCGCCATGGGCCACGGCCGAAGGAAGATCCCGAGCACTTCTTGCACAAGATACCAGACCCCACCTGCCGCGATTGCCGCCACAGGGATCAGAACGAGAAACCTCCGCTCGCCCAGCGTGGCGGCGGCGAGGATCAGGAATAGCATCGTGGAGGCCACGAAGCCGATAGGCCTCAGCGAGAAGGCATATAGGACCATCAGCGTGATGAGCAGGATCGCCTGGCCAAGGTTGTATTCGGTCAGGCGGTGGTAGTTGATATCCATCGCCTCGGGTTTGCGTTCATCCTTCTCAAACCCGAAGAGGATCACCAGCGAACAGATCATGCCGAGAATGGCGAGCACCTTGGGGAAGGTCGAGGGCCAGATCGGATTGTTGCGCATGAAGGGCGGCAGCCCGACATCCATCACAAAATAGGCGGTGTAGCCATAAAGGCCGCAGGTCAGAAAGAAGATCAACGCAATCCAGCGATCCAGGGCCATGGCGCGGCCTCCCCGTGAAGGGCCCCGGGCAGACGTGCTGCCCGGGGCCATTGAGCCAAGAAACGAAGCGTCAGAGGAAGCCGAGCTTCTTCATCAGGTCGCCTAACGCGGTTTCCTGCGCTTCAAGGAATGCGCGGAACTCATCGCCCGGATTATGGATGTTCACCCAGCCGTTCCGGGCCCGCACTTCTTCCCATTCGGGCGTGTCGTACATCTTCGCAATCGCGTCTTGGTACGCCGTGACCTGTTCGTCAGAGATGCCGGGCGCCGCGAAAAAGCCCCGCCAATTGACAAATTCGGTATCGATACCCTGTTCCTTCATCGTCGGCGCGTCGGGGAACGCGTCAACGCGCTCGGGCGCGGTGATGCCGATGATCTTAACTTCACCCGCCTTCGCAAGCTCGACAGCCTCGGAAAAACCGGTGGAAAGGGCCGCGATCTCTCCCGACAAGAGCCCGGCCATCGCCTTGCCGCCGGCATCATAGGCAACGTATTTCACTGCCGTCGGGTCTTCCCCTGCCGCTTCCATGGCCAGCGCGGCCACGAGATGGTCCATACCGCCCGGCACCGAACCGCCGCCGACAGCCACGTTGGCGGGATCTGCGCGATAGGCCGTCAGCAGATCATCCATCGTGTTGATCTCGCTATCCTTGCCGACCACTACGGCCGCATAGTCACCGATCGTGCCGGCCACGAGCGTAAGATCGCGGAAGCTTTGCGGGAACACCCCGGTGAGCGAGCGGATTACGATGGGGGTGGAATTCACCATCAGCGTGTTTTCGAGGCTCTCGGCGTTTTCGATCAGGTAGGCAATGGCCTTGCCACCGCCGCCGCCCGACATGTTCTCGTAAGTTGCGCTGCCTACGAGGCCGGCGTTTGTGAGCGCCTCGCCTGTGCCGCGCGCTGTGCCATCCCAGCCGCCGCCGGCGCCGCCGGGAATGAGGAAGTGCACCTCGTCAAGCACCTGATGGCCATCGGCCAGCGCTGGCGCCCCGAAGCTGAGGGTTGCGGCCGCAGCCGCGAGCATGACCCGGCGGGTCACGGAATATGTGGTCATGGAAATCCTCCCAATTGGCCGCCGCTCTGCCGGCGGTCGTTGCGGTTGGGAGCCTAGGCGCGATTGTTCTGCGTTGGCAAGGGGGTGCGGGTAGGTAGGCGGCGCTGGCGTTCGTCCCCCGGAGCCTTCCAGAAGAGAATTGCCGCGCTCTGCGTTAGGCACCTTAGGGCGCGCGGCGGACGAGGGCGTGGCGTTTGCGCCCGGCAGACAGCTTGAGTGTTTCGCCCAGATCAGCTGCGGCGATCATACGGCCCGCATCGGTGATCGTATCGTCGTTCAGCCGGGCGCCGCCTTCGGCGATGAGGCGCTTGGCCTCTTTGCCCGACTTTGCCAGTCCGGCACGCACGAAAAGCTGCGCAATCGAAATGCCGTTTGAAAGCTCGCCATCGGCCAGTTCCAGTGTGGGCAAATCCTCGCCCAGCCCGCCTGCCTCGAACACATCGCGCGCAGTCGCCTCCGCGGTAGCAGCGGCCTCGGCGCCCCGGCAGAGCGAGGTAACCTCATTGGCGAGCCGGATCTTGGCCTCGTTGATCTCCGCCCCTTCCAGCGCGCCGAGGCGATCGCACTCATCCACTGGCAGTTCGGTGAACATCTTCAGGAACTTGCCCACATCAGCATCATCGACGTTCCGCCACCATTGCCAGAAGTCATAGGACGACATCATATCGTCATTGAGCCAGATTGCGCCCTCTGCGGATTTGCCCATCTTCTTGCCATCGGCGCGGGTCACAAGCGGGGTGGTCAGCCCGTAGGCCGCCGCGCCTTCAACCCGGCGGATCAGATCGGCGCCAGATATAATGTTGCCCCACTGATCAGAGCCGCCCATCTGCAGGATCACCCCGTGGCGGCGATGAAGCTCCAGAAAATCGTAGGATTGCAGGAGCATGTAGTTGAACTCGATGAAGGACAGGGCCTGTTCGCGATCGAGCCGGGATTTCACGCTTTCGAAGGCGAGCATTCGGTTGATCGTGAAGTGCTTGCCGATATCGCGCAGAAATTCGATGTAGCGGAGCTCATCGAGCCAATCGGCGTTGTTAACAAGCGGGCTATCCGTCGGCCCATCGCCGTAGGTGATGTAGCGCGAGAAGACGGCGCGTATGCCGTCAGCATGGGCGTTGATCTGATCGACCGAGAGCATCTTGCGCATCTCGTCCTTGCCCGACGGATCGCCCACCTTGGTGGTGCCCCCACCCATGAGCGTGATCGGTTTGTGGCCCGTCTTCTGCATCCATCTGAGCAGCATTATCTGCACGAGGTTGCCGATATGCAGGCTTGTGGCAGTAAGGTCGAAACCGATGTATCCCGCCACCGGGCCTGTGCGAAACGCGTCGTCCAGCCCTTCGAGATCGGTGCAATCGGCCAGAAAGCCGCGTTGGGCGATCTCATGCAGGAAATCCGATTTCGGGTGGTAGGCCATGGGAACTTCCGTATTGTCGGGCGCGCCGTCTATAGCGGCGTGGGGCGGCGAGGAAAAGCCATGGTAGGGCAGGGATCGGACGCGGAATCAAACATAGGTCGGATGCGGGCGCTGGGCGCGATGTCGGGCACCTCGCTTGACGGTGTGGATGCCGCAGTGATCGAGACTGACGGCAGCGCAATTCTGGGTTTTGCGGAAAGCATGTATCGGCCTTATTCGGAGCGCGAGCGCACTGTGTTGCGCCGCGCCTTGGGGCAATGGCCGGACGGGCCGGATGTCGCGGACGCGACAGAGATTGTAGAACTAGCTCATGCCGAGTTGCTGGCACAGTTCGGCGCGGTGGACGTTGTGGGGTTTCATGGCCAGACGCTGGTGCATGACCCGGGCGCGGGGCGCACCCATCAGGCGGGCGATGGCGCGCTTCTGGCAGAGGCGCTGGGCGTTCCGGTGGTATGGGATTTCCGAACGGCGGATATGACGCTTGGTGGGCAAGGCGCGCCGCTCGCGCCGTTCTATCACCACACCTGCGCGCGCTGGATTGGGGCTGAGGCGCCAGTGGCGTTTCTGAACCTTGGGGGCGTGGGCAACCTTACCTGGGTTGATCCACGGCTGGAGTTGCCAGAAGCGTCAGGCGCTTGCCTTGCCTTCGATACCGGGCCGGCCAATGCACCCATTGACGATCTTGTGGCGCGCAGCTGGGGCGAGCCCTTCGATGCCGATGGCAAACGGGCGCGGGCCGGAACGGTGGCTGAAGACGTGGTCGCACGAATGCTTGATGCGCCGTTTTTCATGAAGATGCCGCCGAAATCGCTGGATCGAAACGATTTCGCAGGGCTGGCGGAGGATGTGGCCGGCCTTTCGCCCGAAGATGCGGCTGCCACGCTGACCGCCTGCGCTGCAGCGGCCGTGGCCGCGGGCCTGGCGCATTGCCCGGCGCCGCCTGCGCGCGTGCTTGCTACCGGCGGCGGGCGTAAGAACCCGGTATTGATGGAGATGTTGCGGGCGAGGCTGGGCTGCCCGGTCGACCCGGTGGATGCGGTCGGGCTTGACGGTGATATGCTTGAGGCGCAGGCCTTTGCCTATCTTGCGGTACGGGTGCTCAATGGTCTGCCCACCTCGGCGCCGGGCACGACCGGAGTGGCTGCGCCGCTGGGGGGCGGAGAGATCAGTCGACCGATTGACGTGCGGCGCGTGACCGGGCGGGCCTAGCCGAAATCCCGAAAAAGCCGGGTGGTGGAAAACATCGATTCCAGCTCTTCGAGCCGGGTGCGGCTTTCGCCTTCGCGTGCGGCCTGGGCGCGCGCGATGAGCGCCTCGACGATCAGCATGATCGCGATGGTGGAGTCCCAGCTAGACGGCGCTTCGACCCGGGCGTGGAATACATGCGCCGCGTGCTTGGCGATGGGAGAGCCCCATTGATCGGTGAAAAGTACGATCGCCGCGCCGCGGGCGCGGGCAAGCTCCGCAAGCCGCAAGAGATCGCGCTCATAGCGGCGGATGTCGAAGATCACGAGCGCGGCCTCATCGCCCATATCAAGAAGGTATTGGGGCCAGACATTGGGCGTCTGACTCATCAGCGTAACAGCGGGGCGAATGATCTGGAGGTGGTTGAAGAGGTAATCGGCATTTGAGCGCGTGATGCGGCCCCCGGCAAGGAAGAGCGGGCGCGCGGTATCGGCAAAAAGACGCGCCACAGCCTCGAAGGTTTTCGGATCGATACCCGCCAGCGTGCCGGTGATATTGGCGCCCACGGCCTCGGCAAACCGGTCAAGCGCATGGGCCGGGCCGCTGCCCTTCCCTCGGGCACCGCCCTTGGCGAGCGGCCTGCGTATTTGTTCGGAGGCTTCGGAGCGAAGCGCCTCCTGCATTGCGGGAAACCCCCCGAAGCCGAGCTTCCGCGCCATCCGGATCACAGTTGGGGTGGAAACGCCCCCAGCCTCCGCCAGCCGCGTGATCGATTGCAGGCCCGCGACGGGATAGTCATCCAGTAGCACAGTGGCGAGCGTTTGCTCCGATGGCGTAAGCTCTGCCATCTTTGCGCGCAGCCTGTCTTTCACGATTGCCGGTTCATTGGGCATGGCGGCACCCTTCTGACGGGCCTTTGATGGGATTATGACAGCCTAGGATTGCTATGTAGCAAAGTCTACAAAAATGCGTTGACTGGGGTGGGGCGCTCGTGTTCGCTGGCGGGAATGGTGGATACGGCGCATGCCCCTCTTCTCAGCGAAAACGAACGCCCGTCGGTGGAGGTTCTGAACCCCGGCGGCACCGGCGGTATCGTGTTTGTATGCGAACATGCCAGCCGCATTCTGCCGGAAAGCCTCGGCGATCTGGGCCTCAGCGATGCGGTGAGGGCGGGGCACTGGGCCTGGGATATCGGTGCGTTCGATGTGGCCCGCGGGATGAGCGCGGCATTTGATGCGCCGCTCGTGGCAGGGCGGATCTCGCGCCTCGCCTACGATTGCAACCGCCCGCCAAGCTCGCCCACCGCCATCGTGGAAACCGCAGAATACGATCCTGTGCCCGGCAATCGCGGGCTCTCGGCGGAGCAGCGCGGGCAGCGCGTGAGCGAGGTTTACGCGCCTTTCCGGGCCGAACTTTCGCGCACGCTCGATGCCAATCCCGGCGCGGCGCTGGTAACGGTTCACAGTTTCACGCCCGTCAATTTCGGCGTGCGGCGCGAGGTTGAGCTGGGGTTCCTTCACGATGATGATCCGCGCCTGGCGCTGGCCATGCTGGCCGCGGCGGGGGAGGCGCCGCGCTACGACACCCGGCTCAACGAGCCCTATGACGCGGGCGATGGCGTGACGCATACGCTGCGCGAACATGCGCTGCCCCGGGGGCTGATCAACGTAATGATCGAGCTCAGAAGCGATCTGATCAACACACCTAAAACCGCTGCCGGCGCCGCGAATTATCTGAGTGGTCTTTTGAGAACCGCGCTGGCGGAGGTGGCCCCGTGATCGCGATGCGCCGGTACATCCATGCCGTGGATGGGGTCAACCGCTGGATCGGGCGCATCGTGATGTACGGCATCTTCGTGATGATGGGCATCCTGCTCTGGTCCTCGATCTCGAAAACCTTCTTCCTGCCCTCGCTCTGGACGTTGGAGATGGCCCAGTTCGCGATGGTGGCCTATTACATCCTCGGCGGGCCCTATTCTATCCAGCTTGGATCGAATGTGCGGATGGATCTGCTTTACGGCAACTGGTCGGACAGGCGGAAAGCCTGGACCGACGCGATCACTGTGCTGTTCTTGATCTTCTACCTCGCCGTGCTGTTGCGCGGCGGGATCGACAGCACGATTTATTCGTTCCAATACGGCGGGGAGCGCAGCCCGACCGCCTGGCGCCCCTACCTGTGGCCGATCAAGGTGATCATGATCACCGGCATCACGCTGATGCTGCTGCAGGCGATATCGGAGCTCTTCAAGGATATCCTGCGCGTCCGGGGCGAAGAGATCTGATGCCCTATGAGCTGATCGCCATCCTGATGTTTTCCACGATGATGCTGATGCTGCTAACCGGGCAGCGCGTGTTCGGCGCCATCGGATTTGTTGCCGTGGTGGCCGCACTGCTCCTTTGGGGCGATCGCGGCGGGTACGATCTGGGCTTCTCGGCGGCGATGAAGCTGATGAAATGGTACCCGCTGCTCACCCTGCCAATGTTCATCTTCATGGGCTACGTGCTGTCGGAAAGCCGTATCGCAGATGATCTTTACCGCATGTTCCATGTGTGGATGGGCGGGCTGAAGGGCGGGCTCGCGATCGGCACGATCCTTCTGATGGTGCTGATCTCCGCGATGAACGGGCTTTCGGTGGCGGGCATGGCCATCGGGGCCACCATCGCGCTGCCCGAGCTTCTCAAACGCGGGTATGACAAGCGCATGGTCACCGGCGTGGTGCAGGCGGGCTCATCGCTCGGCATCCTCGTGCCGCCCTCGGTGGTGTTGGTGCTCTACGCCATGATCGCGCGCCAGCCGGTGGGCCAGCTCTGGCTCGCGGGCATCGTTCCGGGGCTGATGATGGCGGCGATGTTCGTGATTTACATCGTGATCCGCTGCCGCTGGCAGCCGGAGCTTGGGCCTGCGCTCGCCCCCGAAGCGCGCGATGTGCCCCGCGCCGAAAAGCTGCGCCTGCTCCGTGCCGGGCTTCTACCGCTTGGCATCTTCGCGGTGATGATGGTGCCCTTTGTGAATGGGTGGACCTCGCTTGTCGAAAGCTCGGCCATCGGTGCCCTCGCGGCCTTTCTCGCCGCCGTCTTCAAGGGCCGGATGACATGGGAAGTGTTTGAGACCTCAGTGCGCAGCACGCTTGGGATCACCTGCATGTTCATGTGGATTATCCTCGCCGCGCTTGCCTTCGGTGCGGTGTTTGATGGCCTCGGCGCGGTGCGCGCGATTGAGGCGCTTTTCACCGAACGGCTGGATCTGAACCCCTGGGTGATCCTGATCCTGATGCAGCTGAGCTTCATCGTGATGGGCACGTTTCTGGATGATACCGCGATGCTGGTGATCGTGGCCCCGCTCTACGTGCCGCTTGTGGCCGAGCTTGGCTTCGATCTGATCTGGTACGGCGTACTCTACACGATCACCACGCAGATCGCCTACATGACACCGCCCTTCGGCTACAACCTGTTCCTGATGCGCGCGATGGCCCCGCCCGAGATCGCGCTCAGCGATATCTACCGCTCGATCATCCCATTCGTGCTGGTGATGGTCTGCGCGCTCGCCGTCGTGATGGCGGTGCCAGAGATCGCGACCTGGCTGCCCGATTACGTTTACGGATTGAATGAATAGACCCGGGGAAACCGGGGCGAGATGAACCCCCCGTCCAACATGGAGAGAGTGATATGACCACCAGACGCAAGTTCCTTACCGCTGCGGCGGCCACGCCGGCGGCCGCGCTCGCGGCCCCTGCGATTGCGCAATCGACGATCCGCTGGCGGATGCAAACCTACGCAGGTCCGGCACTGGCCGAACATGTGATCGACCCCGCCATCGAGATGTTCAACAAGATCGCGGGCGACAGGATGCAGATCGAGCTGTTCTATGCCGATCAGCTGGTGCCCACGGGCGAGCTGTTCCAGGCACTTCAGCGCGGAACGATCGATGCGGTGCAATCGGATGATGACTCGATGGCCTCGCCTACCGAAGTGACCGTGTTCGGCGGCTACTTTCCCTTCGGGTCGCGCTACTCGCTCGACGTGCCGGTGCTGTTCAACCAGTACGGGCTGAAAGAGATCTGGGCGGCGGAATACGAAAAGGTGGGCGTGAAGCACGTCTCCGCCGGCGCCTGGGATCCCTGCCATTTCGCCACGAAGGATCCCATCCGCTCCCTTGCCGATATGCAGGGCAAGCGGGTCTTCACCTTCCCCACCGCCGGGCGCTTCCTCAGCCAGTTCGGCGTGGTGCCTGTGACGCTGCCCTGGGAAGATATCGAGGTGGCGGTGCAGACGGGAGAGCTTGACGGCATCGCCTGGTCGGGCATCACCGAGGATTACACCGTGGGCTGGGCGGATGTGACGAACTACTTCCTCACCAACAACATCTCCGGCGCCTGGATCGGCTCGTTCTTCGCCAATGTGGAGCGCTGGAATGAACTGCCCGAAGATCTGCAGACCCTCTTCAACGTGTGCTGCGAGCAATCACACTACTACCGCCAGTGGTGGTATTGGGGCGGCGAAGCGGCGCTGCGCGTGAACGGCACCAAGCTGGAACTGACCTCGATCCCCGATGAGGAATGGGCCACGGTAGAAGCCGCGGCGCGCGAGTTCTGGGATGAGATCGCGGCGGAAAGCGAGATTAAGGCGCAGGTCGTGGACATCTTCAAGCAGTACAACGCCGATATGGAAAAGGCGGGGCGGCCCTACCGCTACACCTGAGCAAAGGGGCAGGGGCGCGCCACGTGCCCCTGCCACCCCAAAAACGATAACGGGAGGGATGGCCGATGCCGGGAAACCTGACATTCGAGGCGCTGATCGAACATGTCGCGGTCGGCACGATCGACACGGTGCTTGTTTGCCTGGTGGATATGCAGGGCCGCCTGATGGGCAAACGCTTCCACGCGCAGGAGTTCGTGGACCGGGCCTGGGAAGAAACCCATTGCTGTAACTACCTCCTCGCCACCGACCTTGAGATGGGCACGCCCGACGGCTACGCCGCCACAAGCTGGCGCGCGGGCTACGGCGATTACGTGATGAAGCCGGATCTCGGCACCCTGCGGCTTACCCCCTGGCTCGAAGGCACGGCGATGGTGCTCTGCGATGTGCTCGATCACCACACGCACGCGCCGGTTCCCCATTCGCCCCGCGCGATCCTCAAGCGCCAGGTGGAGCGGGCCGAGGCAATGGGCCTCACGCCAATGATGGCCACCGAGATTGAGTTCTTCCTCTTCGAGAAAAGCTACCGCGACATCGCTCAATCGGGCTATCGCGAACTGACCCCGATCAGTGCCTATAACGAGGATTACCACATCCTGCAGACCACCAAGGAAGAGGGGGTGATGCGCGCACTGCGCAATCACCTCTATGCCGCAGGCGTGCCGGTTGAGAACACCAAGGGCGAGGCCGAGACGGGGCAGGAAGAGCTCAACATCCGCTATGCCGACGCGCTCGATTGCGCCGATCACCACACCATCGCCAAGCACGCCACCAAGGAAATCGCGTGGGCGAGCGGCCACGCTGCGAGCTTTCTCGCCAAATGGCATCACGCGAAGGTCGGCAGCGCGAGCCACGTGCACCTCTCGCTCTGGAAAGACGGCGAGAATGCCTTCTACGCCGAAGGTGCCGACCTCGCCATGTCGCCCCTGATGCAGCAGGCCGTGGCGGGCATGATCGCCTATGCGCCCGACTATACCGTGCTGCTCGCGCCCTATGTGAACAGTTACAAACGTTTCCAGAAGGGCAGCTTCGCGCCCACCAAAACCGTCTGGTCGGTGGACAATCGCACCGCGGGCTTTCGCCTTGTGGGAGACGGTACGAAATCGGTGCGCATCGAATGCCGCATCGGCGGGTCTGACATGAACCCCTACCTTGCCCAGGCCGCGCTGGTCGCTGCGGGGTTGAAGGGCATCGAAGAGGGGCTTCAGCTTGCAGCGCCCACCAAGGGCGATGTCTATGAGGATGAAAGGGCCCGCGAGATCCCGGTCACCCTGCGCGCGGCGACGGAGACTTTCCGGAATTCGCAGATGCTGCGCGCCGCCATGGGCGATGATGTCGTCGACCACTACACCCGCTGCGCAGAGATCGAGCAGGAGGAATTCGATGCCGTCGTAACCGATTGGGAAGTCGCGCGCGGTTTTGAGCGCGCGTGATGGGTATGATCCGCTGCATCTCGCCCATCGATGGGTCGCTCTATGCCGAGCGCGAAGCCCTGAGCCTCTCTGCCGCTCAAGCCGCTGCTACGCGGGCCCGTGCCGCGCAATCCGCCTGGGCCGCGCGACCGCTTGGCGAACGCATCGCGCTGGTCAACGCCGCCGTTGCCGAGATCGGGCGCACGACCGACCGCATGGTCACCGAGCTGGCCCACCAGATGGGCCGCCCCATCCGCTATGGCGGAGAGTTTGGCGGCTTTGAAGAGCGTGCAAGCCACATGGCGGCGATAGCCGAAGAGGCCCTGGAAGATCTTATCGTTGAGCACAGCGACGCGTTCATTCGTAAGATCAAGCGCGAGCCGCAAGGCGTGGTTTTTGTTGTGGCTCCCTGGAACTACCCTTATATGACCGCGATCAACACGGTCGCGCCCGCGCTGATCGCCGGGAACACTGTGGTGCTGAAACACGCCGCCCAAACGCTCCTTGTGGGCGAGCATCTGGCCGAAGCTTTCGCGGCAGCGGGTGTGCCGGGCGATGTGTTCCAGAACCTAGCGCTTGACCACGAAACGACCGCCGCCCTCATCGCCGCGCGTGCCTTCGATCTCGTGAACTTCACCGGGTCCGTGTCGGGCGGGCAGGCGATGGAACGCGCGGCGGCGGGCACCTTCACCACCGTTGCTACGGAATTGGGCGGCAAAGACCCGGGCTATGTGCGCGCCGATGCCGATCTCAGTGCAGCGGTTGAGACTTTGATCGACGGTGCGATGTTCAATTCGGGCCAGTGCTGCTGCGGGATTGAGCGGATCTATGTGCACGAAAGCCTTTACGGGGCTTTCGTGGAAAAGGCTGTGGCGTTGGTGAAAACCTATAAGCTCGGGAACCCTCTCGACCCCGAGACAACCCTTGGCCCCATGGCGCAGCCCCGTTTTGCGATGCTTGTCCGAGAGCAGATTGCCGAGGCCGTGGCGGCCGGTGCCACCGCCCATATTGAGCCTTTCGCGGAGGATGACGGCGGTGCCTATCTTACACCCCAGATCCTGACCGATGTCACTCACGATATGCGCGTGATGCACGAAGAGAGCTTCGGCCCCGTCGTGGGCATCATGCCTGTGTCTGGCGATGACGCGGCCATCCGATTGATGAATGACAGTGCCTACGGCTTGACCGCTTCGATCTGGACGGCGGATGCTGAGGTTGCCGAGGCGATCGGCGCGCGGCTGGAAACCGGAACGGTGTTCATGAACCGCTGCGATTATCTTGATCCCGGCCTCTGTTGGACGGGGTGCAAAGATACCGGTCGGGGGGCGGGGCTTTCGGTTCTTGGCTTCCATGCGCTGACGCGCCCAAAATCCTACCACCTGAAGAAGAAGGCCTAGGCCGATGACGTTGAACGCAAACTGGTCGTATCCCACAGCCGTCCGCTTCGGTGCTGGGCGGATTGCCGAGATTGGCGATGCCGCGCGTGCCGCGGGCATGGTAAAGCCGCTTCTCGTCACGGATCGGGGCCTCGCGGGCATGGAGATCACCGCCCGGACACTGGATCTGATGCAGGCCGCAGGGCTGGGCCGGGGGATTTTCTCAGAGGTTGATCCGAACCCAAGCGAGGCGAACCTCGCGGAGGGGTTGCGTGCTCTGCGCGAGGGCGGCTTTGACGGAGTGGTTGCCTTCGGTGGAGGCTCTGGCCTCGACCTTGGCAAGGCGCTGGCCTTCATGGCTGGCCAGACACGGCCCGTTTGGGATTTTGAGGATATTGGCGATTGGTGGACGCGGGCGGATGCCGACAGGATCCTGCCGATCGTAGCGGTGCCTACGACAGCCGGCACGGGTTCGGAGGTTGGGCGCGCCTCGGTCATCACGAACACGCAGACCAACGAAAAGAAGATTATCTTCCACCCGAAAATCCTGCCTTCGGTGGTGATTGCCGATCCGGAACTGACAGTTGGCATGCCACCCCATATTACCGCGGGCACAGGGATGGATGCGTTTGCTCATTGCCTCGAAGCCTATTGCTCCCCGCATTATCATCCGATGAGCCACGGTATCGCGCTTGAGGGTATGCGGCTCGTGAAGAACTACCTGCCGCGCGCCTATGCCGATGGCGGCGATATCGAGGCACGTGCGCAGATGATGAGTGCTGCGGCGATGGGGGCTGTGGCGTTCCAAAAGGGCCTGGGGGCGATCCACGCGCTGAGCCACCCCATCGGTGCGCATCACCACACTCATCATGGCACGACGAATGCGGTGGTTATGCCCGCGGTTTTGCAATTCAACCGCCCGGCCATCGAGAAGCGCCTCCAACGCGCGGCGGCCTATCTGGGCATCAGTGGTGGGTTCGCCGGATTTGCGGCCTTCGTTGATGGCCTTAACGCGCAACTCAAAGTCCCCCGTACGCTGACTGCGCTTGGAGTGCGCGAGCCTGATCTCGACGTGTTGACTGCCTCGGCGCTGACCGATCCAAGCGTCGGCGGTAACCCGGTGAAGATGACCGCGGAAAACACGCGCGCGCTGTTCGAGGCATGTTTGTAGCACAGCCGCGCGCGCCAAGCACCGGAGCAGGCCCTGAGGTGGCGGGGCGCCCCATCAGCCTTTTTCCGCACCTGTGACGCGCCCCGCAACCCGCTTGCCCCCCACGGCCGCCCACGCCACTCTGTGGGTATGGGAGTGAGGTTCTTTTCTGATCGGCGGCGGCCCGTGCATCTGGGGCCGTTCCCGCTTGAACGTCTCGTCCGCGGGCCGATGCCCGATCCTACACAGATCCCGCCCGACCAAGCTCTGACCTTCCAGCGCCCCGAAACGCCCGCCTCCATCGTCAACGCGATGGGCGAATACCAGGCTATGATGGATGCGATCCGAGACGGGCTGGTGAACAAGGCGCGGGCCGACTGCCCGGCTGATCTGCAGGAGCGCGCCAACCATCTCAAAGCGTTCGGCTATTTCTCCGATGCCGCGATGGTGGGGATCGGCCCGCTTCCCGGGGCCGCGCGCCTCAGCACCCCGCGCCGCAATCCCGATATCGACCGGCTCGCCCATGATCTGAAAACGCGGCAGACGAAGACGCTCGCCTCTGGAATCGACATGATCATGGCGGATCTGAAAGAGTCGATGGAGGCGCCGCCCACCACGATCGCGGGCCATGCTCACGCGATCGTCTTTCTCTACGACTATCCGCGCGACCCGAGGGTGGGCGAGCGTGGGTGTGCGTGGCTGGAAGATGCGCAAGCACACCGTGCGTGTCTACGCGCCTCGGAAACGGCGGTGGTGATCGCCAACTACATCCGCCTTCTGGGGTGGGATGCCAAGGCGCATACGGCTACGAGCACTGACATCGACCTCAACGTCGCAACGGTTGCGGCGGGGCTCGCGATGCCGGAGGGCGGGCGGCTGGTGAACCCCTATGTGGGTGACCGGTTCGGCGTTGCGGTAGTGACCACGGATTTCGCGCTCGCCGAGGATGCGCCCCTTGCGCCAATGGCTGAACAGGGCTGGCTGCGCACGAAGGGCCCCAGCTGGTGGCTCGGAGCGGGCTTCCGGCGTTCGGTGCTGAACGGCGATCCCTTCGAGACGCGCGAATTTGCCGATGGCCCGCATCCGTTTGAGACGCTCAAGCGCGTTGAAGCGCCTACGACCTATATTGACGAAGCGCGCGTCGCCCGGGTGCCAAAACGCACTGATATGTTCGCCCGCGCGCAGTTTGGCGATATGGGAAAGGCAGTGCAGGAGGGCGCCAAAGGCGGGCACTACGCCCGGAAAGCCGCGCCCTCGATGGCCCAGCGGCGGATGCTGGGGGCATTCGTGCTGCTGCAGGATGGCCCGCCAGAGGGCAGAGACCGGCCCACGGATGCCGCGCAGAATGCGCTGAACATCAAGGCGGCCAGCTACTTCCTGGGTGTGGATGCTGTGGGGATTTCCCGCTGCCCGGATTGGACGTGGTATTCCCACGATGCTACCGGCGCGCCGATCGAGCCGCCGCACGATCAGGCGATATCGATGATCGTCGATCAGGGCTATGAGACGATGGAGGGCGCCTCAGGGGATGATTGGATCTCGGTTGCCCAATCCATGCGCGCCTATCTCCGGTTCTCGCTGCTAGGCGGTGTGATCGCGAAACAGATCCGGCGTCTGGGCTATGCGGCGAAGGCGCACAGCGTTCTGGATGGTGAAGTCTTGCAGCCGCCGCTTCTTCTACTGTCTGGGCTGGGCGAGGTGTCCCGCATCGGTGAGGTGATCCTGAACCCGTTCCTGGGGCCTCGGCTGAAGTCGGGTGTTGTTACAACCAATATGCCACTCGCCCACGACAAGCCCATCGATTTCGGGATGCAGGCGTTCTGTGAGGCGTGCAACAAATGCGCCCGCGAATGCCCCTCCGGTGCAATCACGGCGGGCCCGAAGCGAATGTTCAACGGCTATGAGATCTGGAAATCCGATAGCCAGAAATGTGCGACCTACCGGATCACCACCAAGGGCGGTGCAATGTGCGGGCGCTGCATGAAAACCTGCCCATGGAACCTGGAGGGCCTCTTCGCCGAAAAGCCGTTCCGCTGGGCGGCTATGAACCTGCCAAAGGCGGCGCGGCTTCTGGCGCGACTTGATGATGCGGCCGGGCGGGGCGGGCTGAATCCGGTGAAGAAGTGGTGGTGGGATCTCGAGCTTTTTGAGGATGGCGGCTACCGGCCCACGCGCCATCCTGTAAATGCGCGTGATTTGCAACGCGGGCTCGATCTGCGCTTCGAGGATCAAACGCTTGCCGTCTACCCAGCGCCGCTTGCCCCGCACCCATGGCCCTATCCGTTCCCGATGGATCGCGAGGCCGGGATCAAAGCCCATGCGGCGCTGATCTCGGCGGATGAGTACCGTGCGCGACTGGCCAAAGGCGATCAGAGCGTCGTGCATCACTACGGTGAGGCAGGGGTAAGCCCGGTCCTGTCCATGGTTGTCTCGAAAGCGGAGCCGATGGCAGACGGGATCACGAAGTACGAGTTTCGCCCGGCGGATGGCGGGGAGTTACCGGCGTGGGAGGCGGGCGCGCATCTCGATATCGTCGTGGCGCCGGAGTTTTTGCGCCAATACTCGATGTCAGGCGATCCGGCGGACAGATCCGTCTACCAGATTGGGGTATTGCGGGAAGCTGACGGACGCGGCGGATCTGCCCTGCTGCACCGGATATTCACCGAGGGGCGGCACGTTTTCCTCTCGCACCCAATTAACCATTTTCCCCTTCATGAAAGTGCCACCCACACAGTTCTTATGGGCGGTGGCATCGGGATCACCCCGATGATCGCCATGGCGCATCGGCTGAACGCCATCGGCGCCTCATTCGAGATGCACTATTCCATCTCATCCCGCGCCCGTGCCGGTTTCCTCGACGATCTTGCTGCAGCCCCGTGGGCGGCGCGGGCCACGCTGCATGTTACCGACGAAGGCACGCGGGCCGAACTTGATCGCGCTATCGGCACTTATGCGCCCGGCAGGCATCTCTACACCTGCGGGCCCGATCGCTACATGCAGGCCGTGATCGAGGCCGCGGTGCGGCAGGGCTACCCCGAAGACGCGCGCCACCTTGAATACTTCTCGGTGCCGGAATTGCCGGAGTACGAAAATCACCCCTTCAAGCTCAAGCTTGCACGCAGCGGGCGTACCCTTCTCGTGCCCACTGAGAAATCAGCCGCTGATGTGCTGGCCGAAGCCGGAATCGCGGTGGATGTGAAGTGTTCGGACGGGCTTTGCGGCGTGTGCAAGTGTGGGCTTCTTGCAGGGGAGGTGGAGCATCGGGATTTCGTACTGTCCGCATCGGCGCGCCAGCGCGAGATCATCCTATGCCAATCACGTGCTGCCACGGCGGGTGGGACGGTGGAGATTGACCTTTAATGCCATGTTTCGGCCCCTGGCCAGCGACATTGCAGGCCGTAGGTGCAGGACTGTTGAGCCTTCGAAAACACGGCTGATCACCTATCCACAAGAATCTGAAACCTGTGGTTAACCTGCACGCACGGCGTGAGCGCTTTGTAAATGCGGGCTTAATTCCGTGCCCGACGCGCCACGAGATCATGTTGATTGAAACAATAAGCGGATTTCCGCTTTCCTGTCGGCGGGAATCGGCTTAGCTCATGGGCATCGGCGGCGTTCTGGGGCGGATGAGGCCGATGCGTCGGTAACGAGTTTAGGGAGTGCCCCGTGGACCTCTCCATCATATCTTTCGCTTTGCCGCTTGTCTTCGCGGCCTTGCAGCTCGAAGCGCTGCGGAACATGACCGGCCGCTGGAAGGTGGCTGCATTCATGCCGCCGGCGCTTATGATGGCCGGATTTGTCGGCCTCTTCTACGCGGCTCAGCTTCTGCCGGGGGTGCTTGCGGCGCTTCCCACCTGGGGGCTGGCCGCGGCCGTGGCATACCTCATCGGTTTGCATATCGTTCACAACGCCGTCACGCGGCGTGAGTGGACGGATGCGCCGGAATGGGAGGTTGTGCTGCCGGAAGAGGGCGATGACGAAGAAAACGTCGTGTCGCTGTGCGCCTATCGCCGGGATGCGGCGCAGGGGTAGAGTGACAGGGTAACGGTGGGTTGCGTTCGGGGGCGGTCGGTAACGGCCGCCCTTCGCCGTCTTCGGGCAGTGGCGCTACATGAAGCCCAGTTCGAGCCGCGCCTCATCGCTCATCATATCCATGCCCCAGGGCGGATCCCAAGTGATCTCGACGTTCACCGTTTTGACCCCTGGAAGCGGCTCGATTGCGTCGGCCAGCCACCCGGGCATTTCGCCTGCCACCGGGCAACCTGGTGCGGTAAGCGTCATAACAACGCCCACATCGCCCGCATCAGAGATCTCGATCGTATAAACCAAGCCAAGATCGTAGATGTTCACTGGAATCTCGGGGTCAAATACAGTGCGGCACGCCTCAACAACACCGTCATATAGCGGATGGTCGGTTGAAGATGGCCGGATCAGCGGCGCCCCTTCCATTTGAGATGTGGTGTCAGTCATGACTGGCCCGTTCGCGAATACATCACAACTGATATAAGAAATACGCCCGCCGGGTAAAGAGAGGCGGGCGTCGCGCGGGCCCGCCGCTACCGTTTCGCCACTCTGGCCCGGCGCGCCGGTTGGGGGCGTACGTGCTTCTCGATCTCCTCATAAAGCACCCCCGCGAGGTCTTTCTGGCTTGCCTTCTCGATGCCTTCGAGCCCGGGCGAACTGTTCACCTCCAGCACCTTCGGCCCGCTCTCTGACCGCAGGAGATCCACGCCTGCGATCCCGAGCCGAAAGGCCCGCGCAGCCGCGATGGCCACGGCGCGCTCATCGCGGGTGATGCGCACTCGTTCGGCCACGCCGCCCTGGTGGAGGTTCGATCGGAACTCGCCCGCAGGCGCCTTGCGCCGCATCGCGGCCACCACCTTGCCGCCGATCACAAGGCAGCGAATGTCTTCGCCTGCCGCTTCCTTCACGAAATCCTGCACAAGAAAGCTCGCCCGCAAGCCGCGAAAGGCCGAAATCACCGATTGCGCGGCCTTCTTGGTTTCCGCCAGTACCACCCCTTTGCCTTGAGTGGATTCAAGCAGTTTCACAATCAGCGGTGCGGTGCCGACGATTTCGATCAGATTATCGGTATCCTTGGGGCTGGCCGCGAAGGCCGTTGTGGGCATCCCGATACGATGCCGGGCCAGGATCTGGTGCGCCTGCAGCTTGTCTCGGCTTGCAGTGATGCCTTCGGAGCCGTTCACGCAATGTGTGCCGATGGTTTCGAATTGCCGGATCACCGCGGCACCATAAGCGGTGATCGAGGCGCCGATCCGTGGGATCACCGCATCGTAGCGGGGCAGGCGCTTGCCATCGTAGTATACCTCCGGCGCGGTGGCGTTGATCGCCATGTAGCAGCGTGTTGTGTCGATCACCTCAATGCCGTGGCCCCGCTCGGATCCCGTCTCGACCAGCCTGCGGGTGGAATAGTTGTCCTCCCGGCTCAGGATCGCGATCCTGAGCGCGCGGCGCGGCGCGCTCTGGCGCACACGGGCTGTGGAATACACCTCAAAGCTCAGTTCGGGCTGCAAGTGACGTTCCGTGGGCTGGATCGAGATGTGATCGAGCAATGCTTGGCGGCCCAAAAGCATACGCGAGGCCATGGAGTTCCGGTTGGTCAGCGTCACTTCTATCGGCCAGCTGTGCCCGGCCACCGAAAGGCTGGTGCCGATCACATAGCGCATCTCTGTTTCGCCGTTGGAGGAGGTGACTTCCCGACGATCGGCAATATCGGCAGAACAGGCGATGCCCACGTCATCGCGGCCGGGGATCGGGTGTACGGTGAAGCGCAACTTGGGTTTGTCAGCAGGCCCGAACACTTCGATATCATCGGCATGAAGCGCAGAGGTACGCGCGCCGGTATCCACCTTCGCGCTGATCGCGGGCAGGCCCAGATCGGGCAGCGCAACCCACTCCTCCCACCCAAAGGTCAGGCTCTCCAGTTCCGGCGTTTTGGCCAAGGCTGAGGTATCCCTTCGTTTAGCAAGGCCCGAAGGCGCTTTGCATTTTTCCGACAAGCCACTTATCGGGGCGGCATGTCAGGTCAATTCGATTTCACCCTCACTGCCACCGATAATACTGCGCGCACTGGACGGATCACAACGCCACGGGGTGAGATCCCTACACCGGCCTTCATGCCCGTGGGCACCGCAGCCACCGTAAAAGCGATGCTGCCTGAAAGCGTGGCCTCAACAGGCGCCGATATCTTACTTGGCAATACCTATCATTTGATGCTGCGGCCGGGGGCAGAGCGGGTGGCGCGGCTCGGCGGACTGCACCGGTTCATGAACTGGCAAAAGCCGATCCTGACCGATAGCGGCGGCTTTCAGGTGATGAGCCTGGCGGGGCTTCGAAGACTCACCGAAGAGGGCGTGCGCTTCAAGAGCCACATCGACGGGTCCGAGCATATGCTGTCGCCCGAACGGTCGATGGAAATCCAGGCGCTTCTCGGCTCTGACATCGTGATGTGCTTCGATGAATGCCCTGCGCTTCCGGCGGAGCGCGACCGGATTGCCGAAAGCATGGGCCTTTCGATGCGCTGGGCGGCCCGGTCGCGCGCGGCGTTGGGCAATAGGCCAGGGCACGCGCTCTTCGGCATTCAGCAGGGCGGGCTTGAAGAGGATCTGCGCGCTGAAAGCGCCGAGGCCCTGCGCGATATCGGGTTTGAGGGCTACGCGGTCGGCGGGCTCGCGGTGGGCGAGGGGCAAGAGGCGATGTTCGGCGTGCTCGATTATGCGCCGGGCCAACTGCCCGTAGACAAGCCGCGCTACCTAATGGGGGTTGGCAAACCCGACGATATCGTTGGCGCTGTAAAACGTGGGATCGACAAGATGGATTGCGTTCTACCCTCGCGATCGGGCCGCACGGGGCAGGTGTTTACGCGCCGCGGTGTTCTTAACATCAAGAACGCGCGTCACCAGGATGATCCGCGCCCGCTTGACGAGGCCTGCACCTGCCCAGCCTGCCGCAATTATTCGCGCGCCTATCTGCACCATGTGTTCCGCAGCAATGAAATCATCGCCTCGATGCTTTTGACCTGGCACAACCTTCAATACTATCAGGATTTGATGGCCGAAATGCGCGCAGCCATTGCCCAAGGTTGTTTCGCAGCATGGGAAGCATCGTTTCACGAGGCTCGCGCAGAGGGCGATATCCCGCCGCTCTAGCTTCGCTCGTATTCGCACAGGTGTTCGCCGTGGCGAAACAACGCCCACCAATGCGCCATACGGCGGGTTTTCTGTGGGCAATCCGATCTGTCTGCTTGCGTCCCAGGGCCCAAACCCGCAGTTTAGCGCCACAGGCCGGGCGTGGCCCTTTGCTTGAACGCAGCAAGGTGCACCCCACATAGGTAAGCCATGACCGGAGGAGGCCGACGTTGCCGCGAAGCGGGACGGGCGCCTTCTTGCCAACAACAAGGAGCTCTCATGTCAGAGCAACTCTCCCACTCCTACCCAGTGCTGCCGCTGCGCGACATTGTCGTGTTCCCGCATATGATCGTTCCACTTTTCGTGGGCCGCGAGAAATCTGTGCGCGCGCTGGAAGAGGTGATGCAGGATGACAAGCAAATCCTGCTGTCGAGCCAGATTGACCCTAGCATTGATGACCCAACCGCCGAGGGCATTTACCGCGCTGGCGTGCTGGCCAATGTGCTGCAACTGCTCAAATTGCCTGACGGCACGGTGAAGGTGCTGGTCGAAGGCAAGCATCGGGTGCGGATCCTCGATTACCTGCCCAATGAGGCATATTTCGAGGCGTTTGCCGAGGTGCTCGACGAAGAGCCGGGCGATACCGCCACCGTTGAAGCGCTCACGCGCTCGGTTGGCGAAGAATTTCAGCGCTACGCCAAGGTGAAAAAGAACATCCCGGAAGAGGCGCTGGCCGCTGTGGCGGAATCGCGCTCGCCTGAAAAGCTGGCCGATCTGGTCGCCGGCCACCTGGGCGTCGATGTTGAGCAGAAGCAGGATCTTCTCGAAACCCTCTCTGTTGCCGAACGGCTGGAGAAGGTGTTTGGCCTGATGCAGGGCGAAATGAGCGTTCTGCAGGTGGAAAAGAAGATTAAGACGCGCGTCAAAAGCCAGATGGAGCGCACGCAGCGCGAGTACTACCTGAATGAGCAGATGAAGGCCATTCAGAAGGAACTGGGCGACGGCGAAGACGGCTCAAACGAAATCGCCGAGCTTGAGGCTAGGGTCGCTGAAACCAAGTTCTCCAAGGAGGCGCGTGAAAAGGCTGAGGCCGAGATCAAAAAGCTAAAGAATATGAGCCCTATGTCGGCCGAGGCGACGGTCGTGCGCAACTATCTGGACTGGATGCTCACCATTCCTTGGCGCAAGCCGAGCCGCATCAAGAACGACCTGGAGAACGCCGAGAAGGTTCTCGATACCGACCACTACGGCCTTGAGAAGGTCAA
>JBCCRC010000034.1:0-35950 GCA_039208375.1 Pseudomonadota bacterium
CCAGAGTGTGAATAGTATTGCCCGCATCAGCCACGACGCCTTCGCCCAGATCATCGCCCTGGTCCATTGCGCTGCCTGCCCAGGCCGAGGTTTCGATACCGGAATTGGCATCGATGACGGCTTTAAGATCGTCGGGCAAACTATTGTATGTATTTGGGTTCATTCCCCAGATGAAAAACGTGTTGTATAGCGCCCGATCGCCCCCGATTTGGGTATGGCTGTCGGCCAGTTCATGCACTTTGAGCGGAGGCACAATTTCCCAAGGGATAACCCCGCCATCGACAACGCCCTTTGAGAGCGCCTCGGGGAAGGCCGGCACGGGCATGCCCACAGGGGTGGCGCCCAGGTTTTCGAGAAGCGCGTTGGCCTGGCGGGACGGCCCGCGCAGCTTCAGCCCATCGAAATCGGCCGCCGACGTGATCGGTTCGCCCTTCTTGTGGATCACGCCCGGGCCATGCACGTGCACGGCAAGTACCTTGATATCGTTGAACCGCTCCATCGCGTGCTTCTGTGTGAACTCCCACGCAGCGCGGGACGAGGCCTCGGCGCTCATCGATGTCATAAACGGCAGCTCAAACGCCTCGGATTCAGGGAACCGGCCCGGCGTGTAGGCGGGCAGCGCCCAGCCGCAATCGATCACCCCGTCGCGGATTTGGTCATACAGCGCCGGCGGGCTGCCCCCGAGTTGCATCGCCGGGTAGATTTCCACCTTGATACGGCCATCGCTGTCCTCTTCAACCTTGCGGGCCCATGGCTCGATAAAGAATTTCGGCACCGAGCCCTGGGGGCTCAGAAAATGCTGGCATCGGAGCGTAACCTCTTGCGCAGAGGCCGCGGTGGCGGAGATGCCCAGCGCCACGGCGCAGCCAAGCGCCGCGATCAGCGTGTGTTTCATGGTGTTCCTCCCAACTGTTTGGCCAATTGTTTTCGGCCACTGATCTCTGGGCACGATGATGCAGAGCGCCGAGACCATTGCAAGTGAAATGACCGTGCGGGGTGACGTTTTTTCAACCAAGCGGTCAGCTTTGTTGATGCCATCAGAGCGTTTCTCGTACCGGGTGTTGCACGCGATGAGACATCGGCGGGCGGGCGAGCCAGAAATGCGCAACAATGGCGCCTTTAGCGTGTCGCCCCGGCCATTCCACGAAACTGCCCTGCCCGCGCCATACGCACGCGGTTGACCTTCCCGCACGTGCATGCGTTTTGCGCCGCACATCCACCGGAAGAGACGATCGGGCAAGTCCATGATCCGCAGCCTCTATGATTGGACGATTTCGCTTGCCTCGACGCGCTACGCGCTTTGGGCGCTGGCCATCGTGGCGTTTGTAGAAAGCTCCGTGTTCCCGATCCCGCCGGATGTTCTGATGATCCCGATGATCATCGCCCAGCCGCGGAAGGCGTTTCAGATCGCCGCGCTCTGCACCGTCTCGTCAGTGCTGGGCGGGCTGGCGGGCTATTGGATCGGGATGGGGCTTTTTGATACCGTGGGGCGCCCGGTGCTGGAGTTCTACGGCAAGGATTCATACTTTGACGAGTTTGCGGTGCGCTACAACGAATGGGGCGCCTGGGCGGTACTGATCGCCGGGGTGACCCCCTTCCCCTACAAGGTGATCACTATCATGTCGGGCGCGACAGGGCTCAACCTTGCGGTCTTTCTGATCGCCAGCGTGATCGCGCGGGGCCTGCGCTTCTTTGTGGTGGCCACGCTTCTGTGGAAGTTCGGTGAACCGATCCGGGACTTCATTGAGAAGCGCCTCGGCCTTATGTTCATCCTGTTCTGCGTGCTTCTGATCGGAGGCTTCTACGTGGTGAGGTTTTTGTGAGCTTGGATTGGCGCTGGCTGATCTGGACCGCGGCCGGGGGATCGGCGGCGCTGTTGCTGGCGGCCTGGGGCTTTCAGTTTCTGGGCGGCCTGGCACCGTGCCCGATGTGCATCTGGCAGCGCTGGCCCCACGTGGTGGCCGCCGCGCTTGGGCCGGTGGCCTTCGTCGTCGGCGGCGCGTTCGTGCCTGTCGCGGGCGCTGTGGCGGCGGCGGCTAGCGGCGCAATCGGGATCTATCACACGGGGGTAGAGCGTGCGTGGTGGGAAGGGCCGGCCTCCTGCACCTCGGGCCCCGTAGAGGGGCTTTCGGCGGCAGAACTCATGGATCAGATCATGGCCGCGCCCCTTGTGCAGTGCGATCAGGTGGCGTGGGAGATGCTAGGGCTTTCCATGGCCAGCTGGAATGCGGTGGTGAGCTTCGGGCTTGCAGGCGTTTGGGCGCTGGCGGCGCTTCGGGCACGCCGCGGTGCAGTGGCGATATAAGTTGATCGTAACGGGAGCCGGGCGGGTGCCGACCCCGGAGCAGCACTTTGCCGGCAGTACCGTGTGCCTTTCCCCGCACGTTCGCCTCACATTCACCCGCCACGCCTTACATCAGCCATAGCGCTGCCCACCCCGAGCCGGGCCAGTGCTTGCCCGGCGCCGGTGGCTTGTTCCGCGCTTGGGTCGCGGGCGCCGCGTCGCCGCTAAGCGCGCAACCGGCCCAGCACCATCTCCGCGTTTCGATCGGGCGGGAATACGGGGTAGATCGTATCGGCGATCCTACCATCGCGAAGGATCAGCGACATACGCTTCAAAAGCACCCGCCCCTCCACCTCAAACCGGGGCAGGCCCAGCGCATCGGCAAAACGCAGATCAGCATCCGAGAGCAGCGCGAAGGGCAGATGCAGGCGTTCCGCCGCCTCGCGCTGCCACGCACTGTCTTGCGTTGAGAGCCCGAAGAGGTGATCCACCCCGACCGCGCGCAACTCCGCGAAATGATCGCGGAAGGCGCAGGATTGCGGCGTGCAGCCGCGCGCGCCGGGGATCGCATCCCACCCATCCGGCAACGCCACATCGGGCCGCCCCGTCATCGGGTAGATGTAAAGCACCGTGAGGCCGGAAAGCGCGGAGAGATCGACCGCGCTGCCATCGGTGGCCGCGAGGGCAAGCGCCGGGAGCGGCCGGCCCGGCAAATGCGCCGCGGCCCCGTCATCTTCAGGGGCCGGGATTGTTGACCAATTGACCGCTAGCGTCCCGTTCATACCCCATAGATCTCGGCCACCCGCGCCACGGCGGCTTCGGGCGACAACTTTTCACTCTCGCCGGTGCGGCGCGAGGTCAGCTCCACAAGCCCCTTGTCCACGCCCCGCGGGCCCACGGTGATGCGCCAGGGCAGGCCAATCAAATCCATTGTGGCGAACTTCGCGCCCGCGCGTTCTTCGGTGTCGTCGTAAAGCGGCTCTAGCCCGCGGGCGGTGAGCGCCGCCTCGAGCGCCTCGCAGGCGCCATCGGTGCCCGCATCGCCCTGGCGCAGATTGACGATCCCGCAATGGAAGGGCGTCACGCCCTCGGGCCAGATGATGCCGTTGTCGTCATGGCTCGCCTCGATGATCGCGCCCAGGAGGCGGGACACGCCAATGCCGTGGGATCCCATGTGAACGGGCACTTTCGCGCCCTGCCCGTCATCGACCAAAGCGCCCATGGCCTCAGAATACTTTGTTCCGAAATAGAAAATCTGCCCTACTTCGATGCCCCGCGCATTGCGGCGGCGCGCTTCGGGCACCTGCGCCTCGAACGCGGCGGCGTCATGGGTTTCGTCTGTGCGGGCATAGCGAGAGGTGAATTCTTCAAGGATCGCCTGGCATTCCTCCACACTGTCATAGTCCACCACACGGTCGCCGAAGGTGAGGTCTGTCACGGCGCTGTCATAGAAGACTTCCGACTCGCCGGTGTCGGCCAGCACGAGGAACTCATGCGTGTCGTCTCCGCCGATAGGCCCGCTATCGGCGCGCATCGGGATCGCCTGAAGCCCCATCCGCTCATATATTTTGAGATAGCTTACCAGGTGGCGGTTGTAGGAATGCAGCGCGGCCTCTTTCGACAGATCGAAGTTGTAGCCATCCTTCATCAGAAACTCGCGGCCCCGCATCACGCCGAAGCGGGGGCGGATCTCATCGCGGAACTTCCACTGGATGTGGTAGAGCGTGAGCGGCAGATCCTTGTAGCTTGTCACATGCGCACGGAAGATATCCGTGATCAGTTCTTCGTTGGTGGGGCCGTAGAGCATATCGCGGCCATGCCGGTCAGACACCCGAAGCATCTCTTCCCCGTAGTCATCGTACCGCCCCGACTCGCGCCACAGATCGGCCGATTGCAAGGTGGGCATCAGCATCGGGATATGGCCCGCGCGCACCTGCTCTTCATGCACGATCTGTTCAATGTTACGCAGCACCTTGTAGCCAAGCGGCAGCCAGGAATAGATCCCGGCGCTGGCCTGCTTGATCATGCCGGCACGGAGCATAAGGCGGTGGCTCACGATCTGCGCCTCGGCGGGCGTTTCCTTCAGAACGGGCAAGAAGTAGCGGGATAGACGCATGGGCAGGCTCGGCTTGGCTAGTGGCGGGTCCGACACCGCTTAGTGTAAGGGCACGGGGCGGGCAAGCGGGCCCAGCGATCCTTGGGAATTGTCAAGAGAACCTTGACGGCTCGCCGGGCAAACCCCATTTGTCAAGCACACCCTGACAAATGGAGGTGAAGATGCTCGCGAGGCTCACCAAGCCGAAACTGCTCACCTGCTCGTTCTGCGGCAAGACGGAACGCGAAGTGGCCCGCCTGATCGCAGGCGCAAATGGGTATATCTGCGATGCCTGTATCGGCACCTGCACTGAAATCCTTAAGGCAACCCCGCCCGGGCACACCGGGTGGGCAGAGATGGAAGACCAGGCCTTGCTGGACGGACTTGCCACCGCAGAAGCCACCGTCGAGGCGACCCGTTCGGTGCTGCAGGCGATGATCGAAGAATTGCGCCGCCGCGGCACGAGCTGGCAAAAGATCGGCGCCGCCCTTGGCATCACCCGGCAGGCGGCGTGGGAGCGGTTTTCCTAGCAACTTGCCCTCTCAGCCCCGATGGGCGATGACGGGGTGAGGCAAACGAGGGCAGATCATGGCGCTCCCGGTCCGGGATCAGGTGACGTATTGGAGCATTGCGGGGGCAGCGCTTGTTGCCGTGCTTTGGTTTCTGGGGCCAGTGCTGCTGCCGTTCGTACTGGGCGGTGCGATCGCCTACTGCCTTGACCCGATCGCGGACGCGCTTGAACGGCTCGGCCTCTCGCGCATCGCGGCCACCATCGTTATCACAGCAGGGGCGATCCTGCTCTTCATCGTACTCACGCTTGCGGTGATCCCGACCCTGATTGAACAGGCGATCGACCTGGTGCGCACTGCGCCGGTGCTTTTGCAGAACCTGACGACGTTTCTGACGGAGCGCTTCCCCTCGCTCAACGACACAGAGTCGACGGTGCGCCAGTCAATGGACGATATCGTGGAGACCCTGCGCGCCCGGGGCGGCGAATTGATCGAGCAGGTGCTGGCTTCGGCGCTGAGCTTTCTCAACGTGATCGTGCTGATCGTGCTGGTGCCCGTTGTCACCTTCTACCTGCTTCTTGACTGGGATCGTATGGTCGCCCGCGTCGATGCGCTTCTGCCCCGCGATCACGCCCCCACGATCCGCGACATCGCGCGCGATATCGATAAGACGCTGGCCTCTTTCATTCGCGGGCAAGGCACCGTCTGCGTGATCCTGGGCACCTACTATGCCGTGGCGCTGATGCTCGTGGGCCTGCAATTCGGGCTCGTCGTGGGTTTCGTCGCCGGGCTGATCACGTTCATCCCCTATATCGGTGCCATCTTCGGCGGGGCTCTCGCGATCGGGCTGGCGCTGTTCCAGTTCTGGGGGGAATGGGGGTGGATCGCGGCGGTGGCTGCGATCTTCGTCTTCGGCCAGTTCGTGGAAGGCAATATCCTCACGCCCAACCTCGTGGGGTCTTCCGTGGGCCTTCACCCGGTCTGGCTGATCTTCGCGCTATCGGTGTTCGGCACGCTGTTCGGTTTTGTTGGCATGCTGGTTGCCGTGCCTCTTGCAGCGATGATCGGCGTTGTCGCGCGGTTTTTCATCGGGCAGTACAAGCAGGGGCGGCTTTATCGCGGCTTGCACCGGGACGACGATGATGAAGGCGAAGACGGTGAGGAAAGCGGCGCGGACGGCGCCGCCTGATGGCCGAACAGCTTACCTTTGACCTTCCGGTGCGGCCCGCACTGGGGCGGGAGGCGTTTTTTGTGTCCCCCGCCAATGCCACGGCTCTGGCCCTGCTGGATGGCTGGCGTGACTGGCCGCTCGGCAAGCTTGTCCTAGTGGGCCCGGCGGGCGCGGGGAAGACGCATCTGGCCCATGTCTGGGCCGCAGAGACAGATGCGCGGATCGTGCCAGCATCGGACGTCACCGAAGCAAGCGTACCCACTCTTGCCGAGGCGCCCGCGCTGGCCATCGAGGATGCCGATGGCGGAGCGCTTGACGAGCGCGCCCTCTTTCATCTGCACAACCTCCTTGCGGAGGCCAAGCGCCCGCTCCTTCTGACGGCGCAGCGCGCCCCGCGGGACTGGGGCCTTGCCCTGCCCGATCTGGCAAGCCGGATCGAAGCCGCGGGCCGGGCCGAGCTTGCGCCGCCCGACGACGCGCTTCTCCAGGCGGTGCTCGTGAAGCTCTTCGAGGATCGCCAAATCGCCGTGCCGCCTGCGCTTCTGCCCTTTCTCACGGCGCGGATGGATCGCAGCTTTGCCGCCGCGCGCGCGCTTGTCGTGGCACTCGATGCAGCAGCATTGGCCGAAGGGCGTGCGATCACCCGCCCGCTTGCGGCGCAGGTGCTGGACAAGTTGGGCGAGGCTGACGCATAACTGTCATCTTCCCGTTACACCGCCGCCGGATATACCCGCCCATGACGATTACCGATTTTCTAGATGCTCCGATTCCGCCTGCTGTTGACCTGGACGATGCCGACCTTTCGGGGCCCGCGCGCTTCTTCAATCGGGAATTGAGCTGGGTGGCGTTCAACTGGCGGGTGCTTGAGGAGGCGTCGAACCCGCGCGTGCCGCTTCTGGAGCGGTTGCGCTTTATCTCGATATCGGCGGCAAACCTCGATGAGTTCTACACCGTGCGCGTGGCGGGCCTGCGTGAGTTGGCCCATGCGGGCAATACAACGCCCGCCGCCGATGGGCTGACGCCGGCGGAGCAGCTCAAACTGATCGATGCCGAAGCGCGGCGGCTGATGCAGGCCCAACAGGATGCCTGGGCGCAAGTGCGGGCCGAGATGGAAGAGGCGGGCATCGCCCTACTCACCCGCCAAACGCTTACCAAAGCTGACAAAACGCTGCTGGAAGACATCTTCGTGCGCATGGTTTTCCCGATCCTGTCGCCCTTGGCCATCGACCCTGCACACCCCTTCCCCTTCATCCCCAATGCCGGGTTTTCGCTGGCGCTGCAGCTGACGCGCAAATCCGACGGGCGCGAATTGCAGGCGCTTCTGCCGATCCCCCACCAGATTGACCGCTTCGTGCGCCTGCCCGACATCGGGGGCACGCGGCGCTTCCTGCCGCTTGAAGAATTGCTCCTGCTGCATCTCGACGTGCTCTTTCCCGGCTATGCAATGGAAGGGCATTGCACCTTCCGGGTTCTGCGTGACAGCGATCTGGAACTTGAGGAAGAGGCCGAAGACCTCGTGCGCGAATTTGAAGTGGCGCTGAAGCGGCGGCGGCGGGGGGAAGTGGTGCGCATGAAGATCTCTGCGGGCGCGCCGGGTGACCTGCGCCGCGTGGTGCAGCGCGAGTTGATGGTGGAGGATCACGAGATCGTCGAGGTCGACGGGCTGATCGGGATGGACGCGCTTAAGGAGCTTGTGCTCGACGAGCGGCCCGACCTGCTTTGGCCCATCTTTATCCCCCGGGTGCCGGAGCGCGTTCAGGATTATGATGGCGATATGTTCGGCGCGATCCGGCAGAAGGACATGTTGCTCCACCACCCTTACGAGACCTTTGATATGGTGGTGCGGTTCCTACAGCAGGCCGCGCGCGACCCCAATGTGGTGGCGATCAAGCAGACGCTCTACCGCACCTCGCGCGACAGCCCGATTGTGGAAGCGCTCTGCGAGGCCGCCGAAGACGGTAAATCCGTCACCGCGCTGGTGGAACTGAAAGCGCGGTTCGACGAGGCCGCCAACATCCGCCAGTCGCGCCGGTTGGAGCGGGCGGGCGCGCATGTGGTTTATGGTTTTATCGACTACAAGACGCATGCCAAAATCAGCACGGTGGTACGGCGCGAGGGCGGCGAGCTTGTAACGTACACCCACTACGGCACCGGGAACTACCACCCGATCACCGCGAAGATTTACACCGACCTCTCGCTGTTCACCTGCGATCCGGCGCTTGGGCGCGATGCGACGCGCGTCTTCAACTACCTGTCGGGCTATGCGCAGCCCGAGAAGCTTGAAAACCTCGCCATCTCGCCGCTCACGTTGAAGGACACGCTCCTGGAGCGGATTGCGGAGGAAGCGGAATACGCACTTGCGGGCAAACCGGCGGAGATCTGGGCGAAGATGAATTCGCTGATCGAAGAGGATGTGATCGACGCACTCTACCTGGCCAGTCAGGCAGGCGTGAAGATCAATCTCGTCATTCGCGGAATCTGCGGATTGCGGCCTGGTATCAAGGGTTTATCAGATAATATTCGTGTAAAATCCATCGTTGGACGGTTCCTCGAGCATTCCCGCATCGTGTGTTTCGGCGGCGGTAAGCGACTGCCTTCGAAAACCGCGCGGGTCTATATCTCCTCGGCCGATTGGATGGGGCGCAACCTCAACCGACGGGTGGAAACGCTGGTGGAAATCACCAATGAAACAGTGAAGACCCAGATCGTTGGGCAGATCATGTCCGCCAACCTCGCCGATGTGGCGCAAAGCTGGATGCTGGCGCCCGATGGCGGCTATACGCGGCCCGAGGATCAGGGCGATCAGCCCTTCAACTGTCACCGGTTCTTCATGGAGACGCCGTCGCTATCCGGGCGTGGCTCGGCGGGGGCGGCGGATGCCCCGGTGCTGGCACGCCCTCGCGAAGAAGCGGTGCGGTGAGGGGCACGGCGGCCCACTCCCCTACCACCGCGCCGCAATGCGCAACACGATCTGATCACACACGGGGATCGGCTGGCTTATGCCCGGCCAAGCGCGGCGGCTTCGCGCGCGAGCGCCTCGATCCCCGCCCAGTCGCCAGACGTGACCAGATCCTGTGGCGCCACCCAGGAGCCGCCGACGCAGAGCGCGTTGGGCAGCGCAAGATAGCTCGCGGCCTTCCCCAGATCGATCCCGCCCGTTGGACAGAAGGAAATCTGCGGCAGTGGCGCGCCAATGGCCTTGAGCGCCGGGGCACCGCCCGCCGCCTCGGCCGGAAAAAACTTTTGGGTGCTGTAGCCGCGCTCCAAAAGCCCCATCGCCTCGGTTGCCGTCGCCGCGCCTGGCAGCAGCGGTAGTTCGGCTTCCTCGCAGGCATCCAGAAGCGGCGTTGTCGCCCCTGGAGACACACCAAAGAGCGCGCCGGCGTCTTTCGCCGCCGCCACATCGACCGGTGTGAGCAACGTGCCGGCGCCCACGAAACCGCCCGGCACCTCGGCCATTGCCGCGATTGCGTCCAGCGCCGCGTGTGTGCGCAGGGTGACTTCCAGCGCAGGCAGGCCCCCAGCCACCAATGCTTCGGCCAGCGGGCGCGCCGTGGCGACATCTTCGATCACGAGTACCGGAATAACAGGGGCCAGGCGGCACACCTCTGCGGTGCGTTCGCTGGCCGTCTCAGGCATCATCATGCAGGTACGCTCCTCACACGGCTACGCCGGCGCCCGCCTCGGCAAGGCCGCAGGACTGGCGGAAAATCTCAAACATTTCGCGCCCTGTGCCAAAGCGGTTGGCGGTGAGATCAACCTCCACGGGCGCGCGGGCTTCGAACCCTTCGACCAGCACCTCCAGCGTGCCCGCCGTGGCGTCCACCCGCACCACATCGCCATCGCGCAGCTTAGCGATCGGCCCGCCCTTGGCGGCCTCGGGGCTCACATGGATCGCCGCGGGCACCTTGCCCGACGCGCCGGACATCCGACCATCGGTCACCAACGCCACTTTCAGCCCTCGGTCCAGAAGAACGGCAAGGATCGGGGTCAGCGAATGCAATTCCGGCATCCCATTCGCCGCTGGGCCCTGAAATCGTACGACAACCACAGTATCTTCTTTTATTTCATCGGATTGAAAGGCTTTCTTTACGTCCGCCTGATCGTGGAAGATGCGCGCGGGCGCCTCGATCACATGATGTTCAGGCCTCACTGCAGAAACCTTCATCACGCTGCGCCCCAGATTGCCCTTGAGTTCACGCAGCCCGCCCGTGCGCTGGAACGGATCGCCTGCGGGGCGTAGGATCTTGTCGTTCAGCGTCACCCCGCCCGCAGGCTCCCACGCGATGGTGCCTTCCTTGAGCTTCGGCTCTTCGGTGTACCGCTGAAGACCTTCGCCCGTCACCGTTTTGGTATCGGGGTGGAGCAGGCCGGCGCCAAGCAACTCACCGATCATATAGGCGAGGCCCCCGGCGGCATGGAAATGGTTCACGTCCGCCAGCCCGTTGGGATAGACCTTGGCCATTAGCGGCACGGCGGCGGAGAGGTCGTTGAAATCCTCAATATCAAGGATCACCCCCGCCGCCCGCGCCATGGCCGGCAGGTGGATAACAAGGTTCGTCGAGCCTCCGGTGGCCATCAAACCTACGATCCCGTTTACGAAGGCGCGTTCATCGAGGATCTGGCTCACCGGCAGGTAATCATTGCCAAGCGCCGTGATTGCGAGCGCGCGCTCGGTTGCTGCCTCGGTCAGGGCATCGCGCAGCGGCGTGCCGGGGTTGACGAAACTGGCGCCTGGCAGGTGCAGCCCCATGAACTCCATCAACATCTGGTTGGTGTTGGCGGTGCCGTAAAAGGTGCAGGTGCCGGGGCCGTGATAGGAGGCCATTTCGGCCTCCATCAGACGCTCACGCCCCACCTCACCGGCGGCAAACTGTTGGCGGACCTTGGCTTTTTCGTCATTCGGCAAGCCGCTTACCATTGGCCCAGCCGGCACGAAGAGGCCCGGGATATAGCCGAAGGTGGCTGCGGCGATGATGAGGCCCGGCACGATTTTGTCGCACACACCGAGGTAAAGCGCGGCATCGAAAGTGTTGTGCGAGAGCGCGACGCCAGAGGCGAGCGCGATTACGTCGCGCGAGAAGAGCGACAATTCCATTCCCGTCTGGCCCTGGGTGACACCGTCGCACATGGCCGGAACGCCGCCGGCCACCTGCGCGGTCCCCCCCGCGGCACGCGCCGCGGCCTTTATCCGCGCGGGAAAGGTTTCGAACGGCTGATGGGCCGACAGCATATCGTTATACGCCGTCACGATGCCGATGTTTGGCGCGCGGTGGCTCGAAAGCTGATCCTTGTCTTCCCCCATCGCCGCGTAGGCGTGGGCCTGGTTGCCGCAGGACAGATGCGCGCGGCGCGGCCCCTCCTCGGCGGCGCGCGCCATCCGTTCGAGATAGGCACCCCGCGCATCGCGGCTGCGGGCGATTATCCGGGCGGTCACGTCTTCGAGGGCGGGGTTTAGAGCCATGGTGCGATCCTGTGCCAGGGGTCGGGCTTCGATACGTGCTGCTTATCGTGTTAGCGCTAACAAATCCAGAGGCTGGTGCAATTCTCGCTTTCGAATTCCTGCATACCCGCTTTGCAGAAGCGTCACTACCCAGCGCGGGGCACCGGGCCTAGGTTTTGCGCCAAGAGGAGGTTCGGTCTGCCAAAATCGAGCTTAAGGAAACGCGATATGAAACATTCACTGGAAACCGACGTGATCGACGTCAACGCAATCGAAGCCAATGCCCGCCGCCTGCGCGCACAAGCCTTTGCCGCCGGTATGGCATCGGCGCGTGATTGGATTGTTGGCCACCTTCCGGGAGGCCGCCGCCACACCGTGTGAGCGTGCAAAACCCGATCGAAGTTTAGGAAAATCCCGGAAATGCTCCGGGATTTTCTCGTTTTTGCCACGAAGCGGCGCCACCCCAGCCTTGATTTACCACGTTGGACGAGGGCTGCGCCATGACACCCATTCGGATGCTCTGCCTGCTTGCCACGGTCTTGGCCGCGGCGGGATGCGCGACGACGACGCTTTCGTCGCGCAATATGGCCGATGTTCAGCTGTCCCCTGAGTTGGAGATCTACCGCAGCTACCGCGTGACGGGGCTTGAGGTCTACGTGCCATATACCCTCGAAGTGTCTGAGGCCAACGCCTATTATCCAGAGGCCGATATCGTTTGGCGTGAGGATCCGCCGGGCGACCGGCACCTGCAAGTGCGCAATGTGGTGCGCAATGCAGCCCTCCATGCCACGAGCGGCCTGCGAGGCGCGCGGGATGTTACCCTGGCGATCGAAGTGACCAGGTTTCATTCCCTGACTGAGAAGGCGCGCTACACCTTGGGCGGTATGCATTCGGTGCATCTGCTGATGGCCGTCTACGATGCGCAAACGGGCGCACTTCTCGAAGGCCCGCGCCCCATCGATGCCTCTCTGCGCGCCTATGGCGGGGCCAAGGCGGTTGAGGCTACTCATGCGGGCAACCCGCCGAAAGTGCGCCTGCACCGCCACCTCGCGGGCGTTCTGCAAGAGGCGCTTCTTCCCCCTGCCAGCCCGCCGCCTTCCGGCCTTATGTGAATCAGGGTAAGGCGGGCCATGGCCCCGCCTGACCGCCCCCGCCTGAAGCTTCTCGCCAAGACCGATCCACGCCCGATCCGGCGCGGGGCGCCCTGGATCTATGCCAACCAACTGGCGATGGACCGTCGCGCCAAAGCGCTGGCGCCCGGAACCCTTGCCGTGCTGCAGGATGGCGAGCGGCGCGATCTTGCCACGGTGGCGGTGACGCCCGGATCGAAGATCGCCGCGCGGGTGCTGGATCGGGATCCGCTGGCAGAGATCTCGCGCGACTGGTTTGCGGCGCGGCTCACCCACGCGCTGGCGCTGCGAGAGCGGCTGTTCGAAGCGCCCTATTACCGGCTGGTGCATGCAGAAGCCGATGGCCTGCCGGGCGTGGTGATCGACCGGTTTGGCGACGCGGCGGTGATCCAGCCCAACGCCGCCTGGGCAGACGTCTTACTTGACGATCTGGCGGGCGCCTTGCGCGATGTGGCCGGGGTTGGCACGGTAATCAAGAACGCCGCGGGGCGCGCACGGGCGCTTGAGGGGTTGGATGACAAAAGCGCCGTCCTATCGGGCGCGGTGGCCGGCCCCCTGCCCGTTCTGATGAACGGCGCCACGTATATGGCCGATCTGACGGGCGGGCAGAAAACGGGGATTTTCTACGATCAGCGCCCCAACCACGCCTTTGTGGCCGGGCTCGCCGATGGGGCGCGTGTGTTGGATGTGTTCACGCATGTGGGTGGGTTTGCTCTTGCCGCCTTGGCCGGCGGCGCGGCAGAGGCGCTGGCCGTCGATGCCTCGGCCCCCGCGCTTTCGTTGGCGCGCCAGGGCGCGGAGGCGTCGGGTATGGCGGATCGGTTCGAGACGCGGCAAGGCGATGCCTTCGACGTGCTGGCGGCTCTGGGTGACGACGGGGCGGCGTTTGAACTCCTGATTTGCGATCCGCCGGCTTTTGCGCCTTCGAAACCTGCACTCGACAAGGGCCTGCGCGCCTATGAGCGGCTGGCGCGGCTGGCCGCGCCGCTGGTGGCCCCAGGCGGTGCGCTGGTGCTCTGTTCATGCAGCCATGCTGCCGATCTAGCCGCCTTCCGCCGCGCTAGCCTGCGGGGGATCGGCCGGGCCGGCCGGGCAAGCCAGCTGATCTACACCGGGTTTGCGGGGCCCGACCACCCGCAGCACCCATATTTGGCGGAAACCGCCTATCTCAAGGCATTGGTATTCCGGCTGGTGCCTTGAGGGTTTTGATCGACGCGAACGTGCTCTACCCCACCGTATTGCGCGAGATCGTTCTGGGCGTGGCGGCGGCGGGCGGGTTCACGCCGCTCTGGTCTGCCCGGATCCTGGAGGAATGGGCGCTCGCGGCGGCAAAGCGCGCGCCTGAGGACGAGGCGGTGGCGCGGGGCGAGATTGCCCTTCTCCGCGCGGCCTGGCCCGCGGCGGAGGTGGCACAGGCGCCAAAGATTGAGGCGCGGCTGTGGCTGCCGGACCCAGGCGATGTGCATGTGCTGGCGGCTGCCGTTGCGGGGCAAGCAGATGTGATCCTGACGCAGAACCTGCGCGACTTTCCCTTGCGAGTGCTCGCGGCGGAGGGGATCGGCCTGTCCGCGCCTGATCCGTTTTTGATGAATGCATTTGGAGAAGATCCAGAGGGCGTGCGCAGTGTTGTGGCCAAGGTGCATGGGACGGCAGAGCGTTTGGCGGGCGCGCCGATCGTGCAACGGACGCTCTTGAAACGCGCACGGTTGCCGCGGCTGGGCAAGGCACTTGCGGGGTGAGACGGCGGCATGTCGCCAAAGCGGGTCATGGCCTCACTTCGGATAGCTGGGAACTCTGAGCTGCGTCGTTGCCGGGCCCGGTTCGGTGATCCAACCATTTGTGCGGCGCGATTTATGGGAGCGGTACCGCGCTTGGTTCGTTCCGCGCGATGACCCTCGCCAATCGCCGGGCCGCGGGCGGGCGCGGCAGGCCTGCAGCGCCTGTTTTGCACCCAACCATGGCGAAACCGGTCCGCAAAAATCGAACACGCAACTTGAGTTTTGGTGCCCAGACCGCCCCAATCCTTGCAGTTTTCCAACCTATGCGCCCGGTTGGACGACTTTCGTCTCTGCCCCCATCGCCTGGGCCAGCGACTGAAAGCGGGCGGCGGCCACTTCGCCGAACAGCGCCTCGGTTCCTTCGGCCAGCCGCAGCGTGAGCCGCGCCTTGCCTGGGCTCCAGTCAAGCGTGCCCATCCGGTCCGGGGCCGCGACCGAGAGCATCGCGCCAAAGCGCATGGCTTTGCCGAGAATCTCGGCCACCCGCACCTCATCCTCCGCCAAAAGCCCCAGGATCGATTCAAGGCGGGTGCCGCTGCGGCTGTTCTTGTAGCGGTGTAGCAGCGCAAGGCCCAAAAACACCCGCTCTTCGTGGCGCAACCCCCCCAGTTCGCCGCGCGTGACATAATCGAAGCCCACCTCGTGGCGGTAATCGGGGTGGGCGCGCCAGCTCACATCATGCAGCAGGCAGGCGGCCTGAATGATACGCTGGCGCTCCGCCGGGCCATCCTGAAAAAGCGGCGCGATAAAATCATAAAGCAGTGTGCCGAAGCCTGGCAGGCGCGCATCCTTCGCCTCTGAAAACCGGCAAGCCTCGATCAGCGGGTCACGGGCGCGCAACTCTTCTGGCATCTGCTCGTAAAGCATCCCTTCCCGAATACCGTAGCTTGAAACAGCAATGTCATGCGGCGCGATCTGGCGCACGATCTCGGCCAGCACTGCCGCGGCCATCGGCACAAGCGCCATGCGCGCTTCGCCAATACCCGTCATCGCGCGGAGCGTATCTGCATCTTTTCTTGAGATGTAGGCGAGCGTTTCCATCACCGCATCACAGCTCATCCGGTATTCGTGCAATACCGCAAGCGGATAGCCCCGCCGCGCCATATCGATCCTCGCAATCGCCCGCCATGACCCGCCCACAAGAAACAGCCGGTCGCGTTGGGGCCCCATGGCCGCCATGAGCTTTTCGATCTCGGCCCGGATATGCACCGTCAGCCCCTTGCGCCCGCCGGGCACGCCCGCCAGCCGGAAGGGGCCAAGGGGCGCGGTGGCGCGCTTGCCCACGCGGCCCTCGCGCAGCTCCGCCAGTTCCATCGACGAGCCACCGATATCGCAGACAAGGCCATAAGCGCCCGGCCAGCCCAAAAGCACGCCCTGGGCCGAGAGCCGCGCTTCTTCATCGCCATCGATGACCCACAGCTTGATGCCGGTCGTCTCGCGCACCTCACGGCGGAAGGCGGGCCCGTCTTCGGCTTCGCGCATTGCCGCTGTGGCCACGGCCGTGAGGGGCGCGCAGCCCATATTCTCGGCAAGAAGCTGGAAACGCTTCAGCGCTGCAAGCGCCCGACGCTTGCCGTCTTCGTGCAGTCGCCTGGTTTCGGTAAAACCCTGCCCGAGGCCGCACATGACCTTCTCGTTGTAGAAATACGAGGGGCTTCGCGCCGCGCCATCGAACACCACAAGACGCACGGAGTTCGAGCCCACGTCGACCACGCCCACACGGGCCAGCGCCTTCGCGGCGGGGTCCGCAAAAAGCGGGCGACCGAAGGGCCCCCAATGTTCGGGCTGAGGCCCGTCGGCTTTCTCTGCCGCCGTCCGATCAGAGCCATCCATCATGCCGCCCGCCGTCGCTGCCCTGCGCGCTATCGCGTTTCGCGGCGCACCATGCAGGGGTGGGCCCGGCCCGTCAAAGGATTTTGATGGTACGGAACGATTGCCCTGAAATCTGGGGCCTTTTGGCCAGCGAGGCGCGTCAATAGCCGCGGCAAACCTACCTCTGTTGATATCCGATGTAGAGCGGCGGCATGAGCATCCCATCGGATGCGTGGGCGCCGTCGTCGAGGCAGCGGCGCCTTAACTCCGCCTCGGCAGATCAGGAAAGGCGAGGATCTTCGCCCGCCGCACCGTGGCCTGCGCCTATCCCTGGACCCGCGCCGCGCGCCCGCCGCGGCGCCCCGTCTGCGCTGCAGGTTCGAGTGCGGCGCGCAGAACTGTTGTCATCGGGTGATCGGGCGCGTCCGGGGCGTAGATGTCGAGAAGGGCGCGCACCAGATCGCGAGCCTCCGCGCCCTGGGGCACCGACATTGCCCAATCGAGGAAGATCGAGCGGCATTCGGGCTCGCTAATCCCCGCGATCCGGTAGCTGTCGGCAATTACGCCCTTGGGATCAAGAGCGTCGGCTGTCTCGGCTTTGTCGCTCATCCTTTGCCTCCTCCGGCGCGGGAAGATGCGCCTCGATGATCGCGGCGGCCGCTCCTGCGGTTTCGGCCAGAATGCGTTCAAGCGCCGGGATATCTACCGCGCCGGTTTCACGCAAGATGAAGGCGCGCCCGCCGGCCCCTGCGGCTTCAGGATCGAACGCACCCCCCGTAATGGCCCTGAGAGCCGCCTGGCCCGACCAAAAGAGCGCCCATGCAGCCGCGAGCGCCTCGCTTTCCGACCCGGTTAGCCCCAGCGCCTTGCCACTTGCCGCCAATTGCTGGGGAACGCCGCGGGCCGAAGACCCAGCAAGAAGCGCTGCTGCTTGCGCGACAAGCGCAATGTCTTGTAGCCGACCCGCGCCGTCTTTCACGTCAAACACGCGCCCGCCGGGTTTAGCTGCTGCAAGCCGTGCCCGCATCGCGGCCACATCGGCGAGCGTTTCGGCCCGATCACGCGGCCGGGCCAGAAGCGCACGGCGAAAGTGTTCGATCTCCTCTCCCAACTCCAGCGATCCGGCAACGGGCCGTGCGCGGGTGAGCGCGAGATGCTCCCACGTCCAGGCCTCGGTCGTCTGATAACTCGTAAATGCGGCCAGCGAGGTCGCCACAGGCCCTTGCCGGCCCGAGGGGCGCAGGCGCATGTCAGCCTCGTAGAGCCGACCTTCTCCGAGGGGCGCGGTGACCGCGGTTACGAAAGCTTGTGTGAGGCGCGCGTAATAGGCGCGGGCGGCAAGCGGGCGGCGCCCAGCCGACATCTCTGCCCCGGCCGGATCATAGATCACGATGAGATCGAGGTCGGAGCGCGCGGTGAGCCGTTCGGCCCCAAGTGAGCCCATGCCCAGGATCGCCGCACCGCGCCCCGGCGGTTCGCCATGCTTGCCCGCAAACTCAGCACACACCTCGGGCCAGAGCGCGGCGAGCACGGCGCTTGCCAGATCGCTGTACTGCTGACCTGCCACCACCCCCTCGATCAGCCCGCGCAGGTGGTGGACGCCGACGCGGAAGTGCCATTCGTTTTTCCAGCGCCGGGCAGCGCTGAGCTTGGCTTCGTAATCCGGGGCGCTCGCCAGGCGGGCGGAAAATTCTGCCTCGAGCGCGGCACGGCCCGGCCAAGGGGCGAAAAACCCGCCGCCGATCACCGCATCAAACACATCGGCGTGGCGCGACAAATAACTCGCCAGTTCGGGCGCCGTGGCAGCAATATCAACGATCAGGTCAATCAATTGCGGGTTTGCCTCGAACATCGAGAAGAGTTGCACGCCCGCTGGAAGGCCCCGCAGGAAGCCGTCAATATGGGTAAGCGCCTCATCGGGGCGCGCAGCGCGGGCCAGTCGGGCAAGCAGTTCGGGCTGCACGCGCCCGAAGATCTCTACCGCGCGGGCCGAGCGCAGGGCCGGGTAGCTGGGCCAGCGCGCCACGATTTCGGCCGACTGATCGCTCAGATCGGGCGCGCTTCGGGCCGCGGCGGGTGCGAAGAAGTCTTCGGTGATCGCGGCGACACGCGCGATGCGAGCTTCGACACCCTTGCGCAAATCCGCCACGCTTTGGCCGGTGAAGGCGGCGAGGCGGGCGAAGCCCTCTTCCGAATTCGGTAAGGAATGGGTTTGCTGATCGGCGATCATCTGCACGCGGTGTTCCAGCTCGCGATGGGCGCGGTAGTCTTCGATCAGATCCTCGGCCTCGTCCGCCCAACCGGCCTTTGCCAAAGCGCGCAAGCCCTCAACCGTGCCGCGCACCCGAAGGTTCGGATCGCGCCCACCGGCGATGATCTGGCGGGTCTGGGTAAAAAACTCGATCTCGCGAATGCCGCCGGAGCCCAGCTTTAGGTGAAAGCCTTCGAGCTTGCGGGAATGCAGCGCTTTGTGTTCCCGGATCTTCTGGCGCATCCCGTGGGCATCCTGGATCGCGGCGTAGTCGAGATGCTTGCGCCAGACAAAAGGTGTGAGGCGCTCAAGGAACGCCTCGCCCGCAGCTACATCGCCCGCCGCCGCCCGGGCCTTAATATAGGCCGCCCGCTCCCAGGTGCGCCCGAGGCTTTCGTAGTAGCGTTCGGCCGCCTCCATGGCGAGGGCGACAGGGGTTACGGCAGGGTCAGGACGCAGGCGCAGATCGGTTCGGAAGACATAGCCCTCAGCTGTGATGTCCGAAAGCGTGGCCGCCATCTTGCGGGTGGCGCGCACGAAGGCAGCACGTGCCTCGAGAAAATCGTCGCGCGCAAAGCGGCTTTCATCGAAAAGGCAGATCAGATCGATATCGGAGGAATAGTTCAGCTCATTCGCGCCCATCTTGCCCATGGCAAGCGCAACGAGGCCCGCGCCATCCTGCGCGTCGTCATCGCCCGGCAGCTTGTTGCGCATGATCTCGTGCCCGACGGCGGCGGTGAGCGCGCGGTGAGTGGCAAGATCGGCAAAGCGAGTGAGCGCGCCGGTTACCTCTTCGAGCGGCCACACGCCCGCAAGATCGGCAAGCGCGGTGAGAAGCGCGATCCGGCGCTTGGCGCGGCGCAGGCCCGGCGCGAGATCGGTGGGCGGCAGTGCAGCTGCCTCAGCCAGCGCGCCCTCAAGCGCGGCTTCGGGCGCACCGGTAAGTGCAGCTTCGGCCCAGCCCCGCTCCCGCTCCAAGAGCGCTTTCAGATAGGGGCTGCACCCCCCTGCCCCAGCGATCACCTCGCGCAATTCAGTGGGCAGGCCGGGGTAGAGATCGGCGGCCTCGCGCCCGCGTTCGGGCTCGAACGGATCGGGCGCGCGGGTGATCCTGCTGGCGAACGCCCCGGTCACACCACCGCCTGCGCCGGATCGTCGGGCGTGTCCTGGCTGAAAATGTTGATCCACCCCGCCCCGCGCCGTTCCCAGAGCGAAGAGACATACATTGCTTCTTGCGTTGTATGCCCGGGCCGGGTGTAGGCAGCGTGATAAATCAAAAGCCCATGATCATCCCCGACGGGCCGCGCGCGCACATCGCTTAGCTGGTAGGCCGCCACCGTGGGGCCTGCTGCAAGTTGGGCCACATGGGCCGATTTGCCAAAGACGCCATCGGGGTAGACGCCGATGAAGCCGTCATCAAGCGCTGCGGCATCAGCGGCACCATCGCCGCGCAGAAGCGCCTCCCACACCGCGGTTTCGGCGGCGAGAAGGGCATCGTGCAGGGCATCTGGGGCGGGCGTCACGAAAAAATCTCCGTCTTTGAGGTTGGGGGGGAGGCTAGTGCAAAACCGGATCGGATTAAAACGGTGCGGCACCACCCGCGCTCGCGATTCCACCGAACTGCGTGTGACTGAACCCCGGCCAACCCCGAGGCGCGCCGGCACCAGCGCTACGGGCGATTGTGCCCCGCCGCCAATTCCGTCAGACCCGCCACGAACAGGAGCCAATAGGAGCACCCGATGAGCAAAAGCCTAAGACGCGTGCGCGCCGCCCTCGAGGCGGCGGGGATTGCCGATGACGTGCTCGAGATGCCGTCGGAGACCCGCACGGCCGCGCAGGCCGCCGCTGCGGCGGGCTGCGAGATCGATCAGATCGCGAAATCGATCATCTTTCGCGGCGAAACCGGGGGCCATGTGATCCTTTTTGTTACGGCGGGCGGCAACCAGGTGGATGCGGCGAAAGCCAGCGCGGTGGCAGGCGAGCCCCTGGGCAAGGCCGATGCAGACCTCATTCGCCGCGAAACCGGCTTTGCCATTGGCGGCGTGGCCCCTATCGGGCACATCACACCAACACGCGGCTTTTTCGATCCGCGGCTTCTGGAATTTGATCGTGTATGGGCTGCTGCGGGTACACCACGGCACATCTTCCCGATTTCTCCCGATGATCTGTTGCGGATTTCCGGAACACAAGCATCTGATTTCACGTCATAATACCAGAAAATGTAAAACTATTTCACATTCTTCCTTGAACTTCACGTTGCGGCACCCGATATCGGAGATGTGAAAGCGATTTACATCCCGCCGATCACACAAAACGCCACCTTAGCCGCGCCCCGCGGCCCGCAACATGGAGTATTGAAATGACCACCGTCACTGCCGCCACCCCTGCGCCCGCCGCCCTGCCGCCCCGGCAGAACTGGCTTGGCCGCACAGAGGCCTGGCTCGACGCCCGCGGCACGGGCGCTTGGATCGCTGCCATGGTGCTGGGCTTTGTCTTCTTCTGGCCGGTGGGCCTCGCCCTTCTCTTCTACATGATCTGGAGCAAAAACATGTTTAGCGGTTCCTGCGCCAAGCGCACCCGTCACGCCCGCCACGCTTTCAAAACCTCCGGCAACACGGCCTTCGATGCCTACAAGGCAGAAACCCTGCGCCGCCTGGAAGAAGAGCAGAGCGCGTTCGAGGAGTTCCTTGCCCGCCTTCGCGAAGCCAAGGACAAGGCCGAGTTCGACCAGTTCATGGATGAACGCGAAAAGCGGTCGAAGCAGGATCCCGAACCAACTGAAGCCTGATCCGATCCCCCAACTCACGCAGCCCCCTCGGGGGCTGCTCTTTTGCCAAAGAGCACTTAGATGACGACGACCATGCAAGATACCTACTGGGGCCTGCCCGATCCCGAAACCGCACCGGAGTTTTACGACGGTGTTCCCACCAAGCGCTTTATCGCCTGGGTGATCGACGTGATCCTGATCAGCATCCTGACCGCGATTGCGGTGCCGTTCACCGCGTTTCTGGGCCTTTTCGTTCTGCCATTTCTCTACGCCACAATCGGCTTCATCTACCGCTGGGTTTCGCTGGCGCGCGGATCGGCCACTCTGGGCATGCGCTTTGCGTCGCTGGAGATCCGTAACAGGATGGGCGAGCGGCTCGATACCGGGCTCGCCGGTCTGCACACGCTGGGCTATTACATCTCGGTTGCGATGGCGCCGGCGCAGCTTGTTTCGATTGTTCTGATGCTGATCTCATCGCGGCGGCAGGGCCTGACTGACCACGTTCTGGGAACGGCGGCACTTAATCGCGCTTGACCGTGCGTTTCGGGGGGTTGGCGGCACTGCAACGGGTTGATAACGTTCACGCGTCTATGCCAGTGAGCCTTCATGCGTCACACCCTTCCGATCGCGCCGCAGTTCTACGTGACGGCCCCCCAACCCTGCCCGTATCTGCCGGGCCGGATGGAGCGGAAGTTGTTCACTTCCCTGCAAGGCGAGTATGCCGAAAAGCTGAATGACGCGCTGTCTAAGCAGGGCTTCCGGCGATCGCAGAACGTGCTCTACCGCCCATCTTGCGCCGAATGCTCGGCATGCCTGTCAGCCCGGATCCGAGTGGCCGACTTCACGCCGTCGAAAAGCCAGCGCCGGGCCGAACGCCGCAACAACCATCTCGTGCGCGAAGCAACGTCGCCCTGGGCAACGGAAGATCAGTATCGCCTGTTCCGCGCCTATCTAGACAGCCGCCATGCCGATGGCGGCATGGCCGACATGGATATCTTCGAATTTGCGGCGATGATCGAAGAGACGCCGATCCGCAGTCGCGTCATCGAGTATACCGCCGATGGGGGCGACGAACGAGAACTGGCGGCGGTATGCCTAACCGACGTTCTCGATGACGGGTTGTCGATGGTGTATTCCTTCTACGATCCCGCCCTTTCGAACAGCAGCCTTGGCACCTACGTGATCCTCGATCACATCAGGATCGCGAAGGAAGCGGGATTGCCCTATGTCTATCTTGGCTACTGGGTGCCCGGCAGCCCGAAGATGGGCTACAAGGCGCGGTTCTCGGCGGTAGAGGTCTACAAAGGGGGCAGTTGGGTGGAGTTGGGCGATCCTGATGCCTACTCGTCAAGCACGCATCCCCTTTCGACCGATCCGATTGCCGAACAAGTGGCCCAGATCTCACTGCCTGACAGCCGCCCCACCAAGGGCTGATCCCACCCGCAAGGATATTCGACCATGCCTGATCTGCCGCGCAGGTTAGCCGCAGAGGCGCTTGGCACGGGCTTGCTTGTTGCAACCGTTGTGGGCTCCGGCATCATGGCAGAGACACTGACGGATGACGTGGCGCTTGCGCTTCTGGGGAATACGATCCCCACGGGTGCGATCCTCGTTGTGCTGATCACGATCTTCGGGCCGATCTCGGGCGCGCATTTCAACCCCGCCGTAACGCTTGCCTTTCTGGTGCGACGCGAGATCGGGCCGACCCCTGCACTGGCTTATGTGGCGGTGCAGATCGTGGGTGGGCTTCTGGGCGCGATGCTGGCGCATGGCATGTTCGAGCAAGCGCTCGTGCAGATCTCGCAAACGCCGCGGAGCGGCCCCGGGCAGTGGCTGGCCGAAGGTGTGGCGACCTTTGGCCTTGTGGGCGCAATCCTGGCTTGCCTGCGCTTTCGGGTAGAGGCGGTGGCCTGGGTCGTCGGCCTGTACATCACCGCCGCCTACTGGTTCACCGCCTCGACGAGCTTCGCCAACCCCGCTGTAGCCATCGCGCGGGGGATTTCGGATACGTTTTCGGGCATCGCGCCAGGGGATGTGCCCGCCTTCATCGCCGCACAGATTGCGGGGAGCCTGATTGCGGTGGCGGTGTTTGGGTGGCTTCTGGCGGGCGATGCGGAGCGGTAGCGCCACAACAGATTGACGGCGCGCCGGGCGCGCAAAACGGGCCGCAAGGCCCGCCGCGCCATCGACGGTGCGGGGCCCGTCGTAAGCGCGGCTCCTCGATGTTTCCGCCTTGCCCCGGGCTAGAGCGCGCTAGTTCGGGATCAGATCTGGCACGAAGGTCACGATCCCCGGGAAGGCCCAGAAGAGCGCCAGCGCCACCACCTGGATCAGAACGAAGGGCACCACGCCGCGATAGATATGGCCCGTGGTGATGCCCGGCGGCGCCACCCCCCTAAGATAGAAGAGCGCAAAACCGAAGGGCGGCGTAAGGAAGGAGGTCTGCAAATTGACTGCGATCATGATCGTGACCCATTTCGGGTCCATCGTCCCGCCATAGATGACCGGGCCCACGATCGGGATCACGATGTAGATGATCTCCAGAAAATCGAGCATGAAGCCCAGTATGAAGAGCACGAGCATCACGATCAGAAAGACGACCATCTCATTGTCGAAGGCGCGCAGGAATTCCTGAATGTAGTGCTCCCCACCGAAAGAGATCACGACGAGGTTCAGCAGCTGCGAACCGATCAGGATGGTGAACACCATCGAGGTGACTTTCGCCGTCTCCCGCACCACCGGCGGCAGGACAGAGGTGCGCCACAGCACCCAGCAGGAATAGAGCAGCCCGAAGAAGGCCACGTGATAGGCGCCGTTGGCGACGATGATCGCGATCCAGTCGGCAAAGGTGACGCCCACGCGTTCGGCGCGCAAATCGAAATTGATGCCGAGCAGGATCATGATGATAATCGCAAAGCTGGCCCAGATCACGATGCGGCCCGCGCGGTTTTCATCCTGCAGCTTGCGGTAGGCGGCGAGCATGATCGCCCCGGCTGCGCCGAGCGCGGCGGCAGGCGTGGGGTTTGTGATGCCGCCAAGGATTGAGCCCAGAACGGCGATAATCAGAATGAGCGGCGGGAAGACCACGCGCACAAGTTCGTTCCCCGCCAGCCGGGCGGCGGCGTGTCGCAGGCCATAGAGCACAAGCAGAACGGGGATCGCGAGGATCGCAAAGGTTGCCCCTGGTGAGGCCATCGGGCTGATCGCGGACGCATCGATAAAGAGTGCAAGCACGATCCCGCCCGCGCCAACCAGAAGCGGCAGGGGGTTGGCGCTCGGGGCCACGCCGCGCGCGAGCGCGAGCCCCAGGCCAGCAAGTACCATCAGCGTGGCCACGCCCGACCCGATCGGCGCGGCGTTGGCGAGAGCAGCGGCGCGCGCCTCCACAAGCTCTTCTTCCGTCAGCTCGCGCATGCCCGTCGCCGTGCCGTTCGCAGCCTGTTCTTCGGCCATGGCAACGGAGCGATCCCATTTGTCCTGCCCGTGAAGTTCGATCATCGCCTCCTGACAGTTGGCAGAGACGTTGGTGCGCAGTTCGGGGGCCTGGGCATCCTGCACGGTGGTGCCGACGGCCAGGCTTTGGCTGCCGACGACCCCCGCCGCCGAGCCGATCATCACGGCGAGAATGATCCCGACGGGCGCGAAGAGGAACCAGGTGAGCGCTTCGCCCCGGGTGATGACGGTGCCCGCTTCCGCATCACCGCCAGTAACGGGCGGGGCTTTCGCTGGGTTAAGTAGGGCGAAGGTGAAGGCATAGGCCGCATAAAGCCCGGCAAGCATCAGCCCCGGCACCAACGCGGCCTGAAACAGCGTGCCCACCGATACAACTGCGGGCTCGCCCAGATAGGTGAGCGCATCGGTGCAGCCCACCAGCTTGGCGCGGCTTTCCTGCGCAGTGGAATAGAGATCGCCAGCAAGCGTGCCCAGAAGCACAATAACGATCGACGGCGGTATGATCTGGCCCAAAGTGCCCGAGGCCGCGATCACGCCGGTAGAAAGCTCCGGCGAGTAGCCGTTTCTGAGCATCGTCGGCAGCGCCAGAAGGCCCATGGTAACAACGGTTGCGCCCACGATACCGGTGGAGGCCGCAAGAAACGCGCCCACCACGACGATTGACACCGCAAGCCCCCCCGGCAGCGGCCCGAAAACCCGCGCCATAGTAGTAAGCAGGTCGTTGGCAATTTTGGAGCGTTCTAGCGTGATGCCCATCATCACGAACATCAGCACGGCAAGTAGGGTTTCGATGGATTGACCCGCGATCACCCGCTCGTTCATCCGGTTCACGATGAAGCTTATGTTGCGGTTCAGCGCCTGTTCCCAGCCGCCGGGGAAGAGCGCCTCTTCCACGCGCGGCAATTCGGGGTATCGGAAGACTGAGATCGCCTCGCGCGCCACGCCTTCGGCCAGAAGGGCGGCATATTCCGCCGATCCGGTATCAATCGCCTGGTGGATCAGCAGCCCCGCGCTATCGAGTGCGGCGATTACCGCAAAGGAAATCACCGCCGATCCGCCGATGGCAAAGGCCACCGGAAAGCCCGTCATGATCCCCCCGAAGAGGAAGAGGAACACGATGATGAGGCCAACCTCGATCCCGTCCAATCCGAATGGCATCTGTCGTCTGTCCCCTAGTGTATTTCTGCGGCGCGCTCGGCGTCCGGATCGCCAAGGCTATCTTTGTCCTGGCCTTTGCCGGCGCTTTCCTCGCCTTCGCGAAATTCGAGGTAGCTGCGGAAGAAGAAGGCCACCGCTTGCAGGATCATCATGAAGCAGAAGATCAGGATCAGCACCTTGAAGAGGAAGTAGGCATTGAAGCCCGAGGGGCTGAAGCTGATCGTCTCGACATTCCAGCGGAAGGCCACGGCCTTGGCCAGCGTCCGCTCCAGCGGATCGGAGGCGTTGACGGGCGGGTTGATGAGGTGGCGCCAGAGAAAGAACCAGGCGTAGAACCAGGTCAGAAGCATCGCTGGCAGCATGAAGCAAAGCGAGCCAAACATATCGATCGCCCGCTTGGTGCGGTGGCCGACGCCGGAATAGACGAGATCAACGCGCACATGCCCACCTTGCGTGAACGTCCACGCACAGCACATGCAGACGACGATGGCGTTGTAGAGTTTCAGCCCGTCAGAATACCAACCGACGGTTTGCGTAAACTCCAGCCCGAATGGGCCCACGGAGATTTCAGCCACCCGGAAGATCGATTGCAGGAAGACGACCATCACCTGTTGCAGGACCATCAGAAGCCCGGCCCAGGCGGCCGCGCGGCCCACGATGTTCGCAAAGCTCTCAAGGCCGATCACCACCCGCCACAGGAAGGCGTGAGAGAAGATGCCGATGGCAAAGACAATGATGAAGGTATTGAAAAAAATGAAAAAGAATTCAACCGAAGCGCCATAGAAGACGAGGCGCAGGATGTTCTCAGGGTCAGAAAAATTGAGCACCTGGCCCAGATGCGTGATCACGTAGAATAGCCCGGCCACGCCGGACCACATGCCCGAAAGCAGCCACACAAGTGCGTCGGCCATCGCCCTCCCCCTTATTGTATTATGCAAACCGGGCCGCGTGCTGGGTGCACGCGGCCCGGCCTATCATGACGAGGCGATCAGAGCGCGCTCAGAACGCGGTCACGCTGCGCCGTGTACGGAGAGTCAGCCAGCGAGAGCCATGCCGAGGTATCGCGCATCGATGCCATCGCGCTATCGGACACCTTCTTGAAGATCGGATCTTCCATATAGCTGCCCAGCACTTCCGTGGCGCCCTGGCCAAACGCATCCCACACATCATCGGGGAAGGTGTTGGTGGAGACGCCCGACGACAGCAGGCGCTGCAGCGCGGGGCCGTTATTGGCGGTGAAGAGCGCATAGTTGTGCTGATGGGCATCGGCACAGGCCACTTCAAGGATGCGCTGATGCGCCGGGGAGAGGCCGTTGAACCGCTCGAGGTTGAAGCCCACCGATAGCGCCGCGCCGGGCTCGTGGAAACCGGCAGGGTAGTAGTTCTGCGCAATTTCCTGTAGGCCCAGGCGTTCGTCCGACCACGGGCCGATCCATTCGGTGCCGTCGATCGCGCCGGTGGAGAGCGCCTGATAGATTTCGCCGCCGGGAATATTCTGGACAGACACGCCCAGCGTGGAAAGCGCCTGGCCGCCAAGGCCGGGCATACGGAATTTTAGGCCCTGCAGATCGCCGGCAGAGGTGATCGGCTCACGGAACCAGCCGCCGCCCTGGGCGCCGGTCTGGCCGGCGATGAACGAACGCACGCCGAAGATTTCGCCCACTTCCACGTGAAGCGCCTGGCCCTCGCCACCGTAGTACCACGTCATCAGTTCGGGCACCGTCATGCCGAAGGGCACCGCGGTGAAGAACGCCCAAGCCGGATGCTGGCCCACCCAGTAGTAGTCCGCACCGTGATAGGCATCGGCCTGGCCAGATGTGGTGGCATCGAAGCTTTCGAAGGCCCCCACAAGTTCGCCCGCCGCCTTGGCATCGATGGTCAGCGTGCCATCGCTCATGTCGGCCACGTTGTTCACAACGCGTTCGACCGAATCCCACACACCGGCGAGACCGCGCGGCCAGGTCGTGACCATGGTCAGCACTTCGCGGCCCTGCGAGATCGCAGGCGTCGCGAGGCTTGTGGCCGCAGCGGCGGTGCCGCCAAGCGCGCTGTTTCTAAGGAAAGAACGACGATCCATGCAAAAAACCTCCCATATCGTTTTCGGTGTCCGCCAGTCCCAAGCGGACGGATCGTTAAGGTGCGCGGAACTTATACACAGGTTTCGCAGGATGGAACTGCTAATGCGCGGGGTATGTGCACAAATATGTTTCTTTTGTGGGTGTTGGGGCGGAACTGATTTCAGATTTCCGTCGCCGGGCGGCTTTGAGGCGTGGTGTTGGCGCGTCGGGCCGGCGCGGAAATGGGCGGCCATAGATCGGACGGATAGCCGCACACCGCACGCGCCCAACGCACGAAAACAACCCTAGAACGCACAGCTACTGAAACATCCGCAAAGATTTGCGCTCGCGCGCGACATCTTTTTCGCGCAATCCCCTGTTGACGACCTATGAACCCCGCCCTACTGTCTCGCCCACGCGAGGAAGGAGCCGCCAGTGATGGCACAGGTCGTACTTATTGTAGGAACATGGCGCATGGGCCGGTAACGAGCACCATAATGGTTTCCCATGCGCCCCCGAGTAAGACCGGGGGCTTTTTTATGCGCAACGCGAACAGGGCATGAAGGCGAAAAGAGAGATACGCGATGGCACAGATGACGGGCGCGAAGATGGTCGTGACGGCGCTGAAGGAGCAGGGGGTTGAAGTTGTCTTCGGCTATCCCGGCGGCGCAGTGCTTCCGATCTATGACGAAATCTTCCAGCAAAACGACATCCGCCACGTCCTCGTGCGCCACGAACAGGGCGCGGTGCATGCCGCCGAAGGTTATGCGCGTTCAACGGGCAAGCCCGGCGTGTGTCTCGTGACCTCCGGCCCCGGCGCCACGAATGCCGTTACAGGGCTGACCGATGCGCTGATGGATTCGATCCCGATCGTTGTTCTGACCGGTCAGGTGCCCACATTCATGGTGGGCACGGATGCGTTTCAGGAAGCCGATACGGTGGGCATCACCCGGCCCTGCACCAAGCATAATTGGCTGGTGAAGGAGACGGATGACCTGTCTGACGTGATCCACCAGGCGTTCCACGTGGCCACGAACGGGCGGCCCGGCCCGGTTCTGGTGGATATCCCGAAAGACGTGCAATTCGCCTCCGGCACCTATGTGCCGCCGGCCAAGGCCCGCACACAGCACTATCAGCCCAAGGTAAAAGGCGATCTCGCTCAGATTACCCGGCTGGTGGAGTTGATGGAAACGGCGACAAAGCCTGTCTTCTACACCGGCGGGGGTGTGATCAATTCAGGCCCCGGTGCCAGCCAACTCTTGCGCGAACTCGTCGATGCAACGGGATTTCCCATCACGTCAACGCTGATGGGGCTCGGCTCTTACCCAGCGTCGGGCAAGAACTGGCTTGGGATGCTGGGCATGCACGGGCTTTATGAGGCCAATCTGGCGATGCATGGCTGCGATCTAATGATCAATGTCGGTGCGCGCTTCGATGACAGGATCACGGGGCGTATCGCCGATTTCTCACCGGATTCCAAGAAGGTGCATATCGATATTGATCCATCTTCGATCAATAAGGTAATCCACGTCGATGTGCCCATCGTGGGCGACGTGGGCCATGTTCTGGAGGATGTTCTGAAGGTCTGGAAATCCCGCGGGCGGAAGACGAACGCGCCGGCCGTGCTGGACTGGTGGCACCAGATCAAGGAATGGCGCAAGGTCGATTGCCTGGCGTTCGCCAATTCGGAAAAGACGATCAAGCCGCAGCATGCGCTCAAGCGCCTGGAAGAGCTGACCAAGCACCGCAAGGATCGCTATATCTGTACCGAGGTAGGCCAGCACCAGATGTGGGCGGCGCAGTATCTGGGCTTTGAGGATCCGAATCTATGGATGACATCCGGGGGCCTCGGCACGATGGGTTACGGTTTTCCCGCCTCAATCGGCGTGCAGATGGCCCATCCCGACGCGCTGGTGATCAATGTGGCCGGCGAAGCGTCATGGCTGATGAACATGCAAGAGATGGGCACGGCGGTGCAGTACCGCCTCCCCGTAAAGCAGTTCATCCTCAACAACGAACGGCTCGGCATGGTGCGCCAGTGGCAGGAATTGCTCCATGGCGAGCGTTACTCGCATTCGTGGAGCGAGGCGTTGCCCGATTTCGTGAAGCTCGCCGAAGCCTTTGGTGCGAAAGGCATTCTTTGCAAGGATCCCGCCGATCTGGACGAGGCGATCATGGAAATGCTGAACCATGACGGGCCGGTGATCTTCGATTGCCTCGTCGAGAAGCACGAAAACTGCTTCCCGATGATCCCCTCGGGCAAGGCGCACAATGAGATGCTTCTGGGCGAGGCCGAAACCCAGGGCGTGATTGACGCCAAGGGCTCCGTCCTCGTGTAGGGCTCTACCCCCCGATGCGGCGAACCTGGCTATCGCCGGGATCGCCCGTCGGGGCCGCCATATCGCCTGGCAGAAGGAACGTTACCGTATGCGCGCCCGTGAGTTCGGCGGGGAACGCGAAGGGCGCCGTTACGCGATATTCCGCGGGCGGGCGGCCCACCCAGATACGCTCGCGCTCCTCGGTGAAGATCAGCCCCTCGGCGAGGATCGCCTCGGTGCCCGGGCGGGGCGTGTAGACCTGCCCGCCAACAACGATGGCGCCATTTTCACCTTCGAGAACCGTCTGCGGCGACATCTGGCTTTCCACCGGCAGAAGAACGCCCTCGGCCACAAGCTGCGCGATCCCTGCCGATTGCGGGGCCACGGGAAGTTTGCCCACGGGCCCAGCGGCCACCACATCATCCGCGCTGAGCAGGATCAGCCCGCCCGGGTTTGTACCGGCAAACCGATCCCACGCCGCCTGCGCCGCGCCATCGCCGGCAAAGCCGACGGCGCCCGCAAGCTGGGTAAGATCCTGGTTCGACCCGACCCCAAGATCGACAGTGCCGAGCGTGGCGCCGATCACGGTCCCGGCCAGCGGCGTGTCATAAAGCCGTCGCGGATCGGCGGGCGTTGGCGCGGCCAAATCGATATGACAATCGGGATCCGCCGTGACGAAAGTGACGACTCCTGCCCCGGCAACGCCGATCTGGCCTCCGGTTGCCACGACAGTCTCGACACGGTTGCCCGCACCGTCCAAGCGCAGGATCGTGTCGCCGGCAAAGCTTGCAATCAGTGTCACGGGTGTGTCACCCGGCGGAACGGTGACGTCGATCACCTCTGCGGCCTCCGCAGGATTGTCGAGATGCAAGCTCGACAGACCCGCGCCTTTCAGCCCGGCCAATACGTAAGTGTCTGCGAATGTTGGCAAATCTGGAAGGCTGCAGGATTGCAGGCCGCGCCGCTGAAGCGCGCGTTCCAGCGCGGCAGCCCGGCGATCGGTATCATCGCGCGTTTCGGCCTCTTTCGAACTTCGCAGGGCCTCACGGCGCTGTTGGCTGCGCAGAAGCGCTCGATCTTGGCGCGAGACCGCGCCATCGCCATCGGCATCGAGCGCAGCAAAGATTTCCTCGGCACCCGCAATATACTCGGCCGCGGAGATCGTGCCATCGGCATCGGCATCCAGCTCCGGCGGCGGCAGAAGGCGCTCGGCTTGCGACACAGCAAGGCGGCTCGCGGCGGCGGCTTCGGCATAGCGGGTGAGTTCCTCGAAAGTAACGGCCCCGTCGCCATCAAGATCGCGCGCCATACGCTCGGAAATCAGCGCCTCGGCCACGAAGGCGATCTGATCTGCGGTCGGCTCAACCTCAACCGTGCCGCTGATCAGCGGGCGATCGGCTTCCGCCAAAGCCGCGGGGCGCAACTCATCCACGGTGACCGTGAAATCGCCATCTGTGTCGTAGCGCATCCAGTCAGAGATAATCTGCGCGTGCAGTTCGCTCGAGTACCGCGCCGCGAGCGCCGCAGCATCGGCGGCGGACAGGCCCGGGGTTCCGTCAATGTCTTGCCGCGCGAAGACCTCGCGCAACGCACCCTTGATCTCGTCAAGCCCCTGGCCCGACGCGGCCATGCGGAAGATGTCCCGCGCAAAATCGCTTTCGAGATCCACGTCGCTGGCCAGGGCGGGCCCCGCACCAAAGGCCAAAGCAATCGCGGCGATCGATCCAAATCGGTTCATGTACACACCCATTTCCACATTCCCAGGGCCCGTGCAGACCGCCGCACGCGCCGTGATGCGGACCATAGCGCGAAATGGGGCATTTGTGCGGCAGCCTGCCCACGATCACAGGAATTTGCCCCTTGCGCCGCGGGCGCCCGCGGGGCAAGCACAGCGCCCAACAAGGGCCCCGAACCCGAGGAGACTGCCTGATATGGCCAGCCTGAAGCTCAAGAAAGGCGCATCGAAGCATTCTGCTTACGATTTGCGCGATCCCCATGCCGAAGCGATGGAACGGCACACGCTTGCCGTCATCGTGGATAACGAAGCCGGCGTTCTGGCGCGGGTGATTGGCCTCTTTTCAGGCCGCGGGTACAACATTGAAAGCCTCACCGTCGCGGAGGTGGATCACCAGGGCCATACCTCGCGGATCACCATCGTCACCGTTGGAACCCCTTCGGTGATCGAACAGATCAAAGCACAGCTCGGGCGGATCGTGCCCGTGCACGAGGTACACGATCTCACCGTCGAGGGCCCGGCGGTGGAGCGTGAACTGGCGCTCTTCAAGGTCTCGGGCCAGGGCGAGAAGCGGGTCGAAGCCTTGCGGCTGGCCGATATCTTTCGCGCTCATGCGGTGGATTCAACGCTTGATAGCTTTGTGTTCGAGGTTACCGGCACGCCGGAAAAAATCGATGCGTTCGCCGATCTGATGCGCCCACTCGGGCTTCAGGAAATGGCGCGCACGGGCGTTGTGGCGCTTTCGCGGGGATCTGAGTAAGCCGCGCCCGTAAGAATTTGGCCTGAAAACGCGAACCGGGCCGCGGCATGCCGCGACCCGGACGCGAGAAATGGTACCGGGCCGTGGCGAGGCCACGACCCGGTTGGGGGCGTCTCGGTGGTTTACCCGGCGGCCGGGATCAGGCCGCTTTCCTGGGCAGCGGCAAGCTCATCAGCGTTGAGCATGCCGTCACCGTCGGTATCGACCGTGCTGAACGTTTCCTCGGTCATGGTTGGGACGAGCGCAAGAATCTCGTCGAACGTGACCTGGCCGTCACCGTCGGCATCATAGTCGGCCGCGATAGCAGCCCCTGCGATAAGCGCGGCGACACACGTTGTCAGTGCGATACGTTGCATATGTTCCTCTCAAGTGTTGGTTACGTGCGGGGGCATTCTTGGCCCCCATAGACAAAGACGCAGGGCGGGCTGCTTCCATCCCTACCCCCCGAAATGAACGTTTCTGCGCGCGGTGCCTTGCCGATTGCAGGCATTAAGACGCGCGGGCTGCCGCCGAAAACGCTGGCTTGCCCCCGCTGAGGGCGACATTTGCGCCCCGGCTCCCCACCTTCCGCGGATACACGACGAGACTGGAGAGGTCAGGTATGGTGGAACCTTCCGACCGGTCGACGGCCGTTGCCGACATGCTACCGCGCCTGATGCGCCGCGCACGCCGCTACAGCCCGAGCCTCGAAGCCGCAGAAGATCTCACGCAGGAAGCGCTCTTGCGAGTGTGGAAGCGCCTCGCTGAAGAGCCCCCCATTGATGATGTGGAGGCCTATCTGTTTACGGCCTTGAAAAACCTGTCGCGGCGGCGCGCGCCGCCGCCGGAAGAGCTGACCGAAGACCTGATTCCGGCCTGCGCGCCCGAAGCGGGATCGCGCCTGGCGGCAGGCGATGTGATGCAGGCCTTGGCGCATTTGCCCGATGCGCAGGCCACGCTGATCCTGGAACATGCCGTCGATGGCGCGAGCTATGCCGAGCTTGCACGCCGTCACCGCCTGCCCATCGGCACGGTGATGAGCCGTGTGGCGCGCGGGCGGGCCCGGCTACGCGCGCGGCTCGATCTGCCCGAGGGCGCGCCCGTGGCGGAACTGCTCGGCAGTGGTCAGTAGCGGCGGTGTTGTGCTAAAAGCAGCACTTAACGCAGGCCGGCGCCTACACGCAAAAATTGAATACGCTTACATCGATAAACGTGTTTACACGGCGCTCAACTTCTATCTAAAGTAGAAGCATTACGAGCCAAACCGCTCAAAAAAAGATCAAATTTCAATCTGGCTTAGGCCGGGCAGTATCTCAATGAACGACAGCCAGGATCGGCCGTGGCGGAGCATTTATCCGACCGGATGCGGCTTGCCGAGTGATACACCGCGCAGCATTGTCGCCACACTGGCGGCAGCGCCGTTCGTTTTTGCCGCGCTGGCCCTGATCTGGGTGGTGGATCAGATCGCGTGGCGCTTCTCGCAGGTGCGCGAGAGCGGCGCACGCATGCCCAAACGCGCGGTGCTCTGGCATAGGATCAGAATGTTTGGCACCGTCTTTGGCTTCGGAAGAAAAAAGGGCCCCCGAAGGGGCCCTGAGTTTCGCTGATCAGGCTCTTGTCTGTACCGCCCGGTTTCTGCCTGCGGCCTGATCCGCGTCAGGGGCGAGCGCACCCGCCCCGTGTTCCGTGGGGCCCCGAAGGGCCCTGCGGAGCGGGATAGAGCGGATTGCGAAGCAATCTGCGGAGTCCCGCGCTCCTGACAGGGGCGCTGCCGCCCCCGTCTGTGAGAGTGGGTGGGCTTACGTGCCGCCCCACCCTGTTTGGTTACCCCCGTGCCGCAGCTATCGCCACGAGCAGGGAAGCCCAGCCGACAAATGATTGACTTTTCAGCCATTTACCGAGTCTGGAATTCTTCAGTGCGTTTTCGTTGGGTCTAGACGAGGCGGCGTGGACTTGCCTTATCGCTTCATCGAGCAGTTCTGGTGGCGCCGATGCCAGAATTGGAAATTCCCGAGCCAACGCAGCGCGCAGCGTCTCTAGGTGGATCCCGTCACCACCATTGTCTACAGCAACGAGACCCTCAATCTCAACCTCGGCGCCGCCACCCACAAAGACACCATGGCCACCATTTCCCGCGACATAGCAGTCTTTAATAACCGACCTCATTTCGCTCATTCCTTTCAGCTGCACCCGCTCGTCGCCCCGCACGTATTGCACTTCATGCATGTCCCGTTGCGCACCAGCGTGTAGTTGCCGCACTCACCGCAGGCCTCGCCCTCGTAGCCTTGCATCTTGGCCTTCGCCACAGGGTCAAGCGCCACGCTGCCGCGAGAGACCGTGGCGGTGCTTTCGGAAATCACCGCGCTCATGGCGCCCGCGGCATCGACAGAGCCATCGAATGCCACCGCGCCGCCGCCGCCCTGCAGCACCACGAGTTCCTGCGGCACGCGCTTGCGGAGGTAGCCGGTGGAGGAGATCTGCTTCAGCACCTCTAGTGATTTGGTTGCCGCGGTTTCCGAGACATTCTCGAAATTCCGCACGCCCTCTTCCTCACCGCGGCCCAGTTCGTCGAAGGCAGCACCTTCGGGTTTCACATGGGCGAGATCGGTGCGGTCGAGGTAGCTGACCGCCAGTTCACGGAAGATATAGTCGAGGATCGAGGTCGCGTTCTTGATCGAGTCGTTGCCCTGCACCATCCCGGCGGGTTCGAACTTGGTGAAGGTGAAGGCATCCACGAACTCCTCGAGCGGCACGCCGTATTGCAGGCCGACCGAGACCGCGATGGCGAAGTTGTTCATCATCGCACGGAAGCCAGCGCCTTCCTTGTGCATGTCGATGAAGATCTCGCCCAGCGAGCCATCGCTGTATTCCCCGGTGCGGAGGTATACCTTGTGGCCGCCCACGATGGCCTTTTGGGTGTAGCCCTTCCGGCGTTCGGGCATCTTTTCGCGGTGGCTGCGCACCAGTTCCTTGACGACGACCTTCTCGACGATTTTTTCGGCCAGCACCGCCGCCTTTTCCTGCGGCGAGCCGGTTTCCAGCACTTCGAGCGCGTCTTCATCATCCTCCACCAGCGCGGCGGCGAGGGGCTGCGAGAGCTTTGAGCCATCGCGGTAGAGCGCGTTGGCCTTCACGCCGAGGGACCACGACAGCTCATAGGCGCGCTGGCAATCCTCGATCGTGGCATCGTTGGGCATGTTGATCGTTTTCGAGATGGCACCCGAGATGAAGCTTTGCGCGGCGGCCATCA
>JBCCRC010000035.1:0-33312 GCA_039208375.1 Pseudomonadota bacterium
ACGGCACCGGCAAGCTGGCGCAGGAAGCAGCGCTTGCGGACCTGCCGCATCACCGCATCTATCGCGCGACGAGCGTTTATGGTTACACGCCTGGCGGGCGCGCCGGGCTTGTGCCCACGCTCATCCGCAATGCACTGTCAGAGACGCCCTCACACATCGAAGGCGCACTCACCACGCTTCGGGACTATGTGCTGGTTGACGACGTAGCGCGGTTCATCGCGGCACGTATGCGTGCACCAGGGCCGGGCGGCGCCGCCACCCATCTTTTGGCGCAGTTTCGCCCGGCCTCGATTTTCGAGATTGTGGGGATGATTGAACAGGCGGTGGGCCGCCCGCTAAATTTGCGCGTTAACCACCGCCCAGCAAATGCGCACGATATCAGCTTTCTGCCCTCCGCCGCGCCCGCGGGCTGGCGGGCAACCGATCTGACGGTGGGCATTGCGAGAGTTCACGCGCGGGTACGGGCCGACATGATCTCTGGCGGTACGCGGGCCGCATGAGCGCGGGCGCCGCCGATCTGCCCGCAACGCATGGGGCCGAGCGGCAGCGCGCGCTTCTGATCGCCCTCTGGCTCGTCAGCGCGCCCTTTCTTTGCCTGCTGTACCTGACCGCCCCGCCGTCGCCCGATCAATCCCAGTTCGATTACATGGGCTGGCTCGCACTCAACGGCGGGCCCTTTTACGTGGGCTCATTCGATATGAACTGGCCGGGCAAGATGGCGCTCCATGCCCTTGGTATCCGCCTCTTCGGGGTGGAGGCCTGGACGTGGCGGCTGACGGATTTTTTGCTAATGCAGGCGCTCGCAGCAGCCGCGGCTTGGTTTCTTTGGCGCGCCGGCTGGCGAATGGCGCCCTTCATCTTCCTTGCGCTTTACCCCGCCATCTACGTCACGGCTGGGTTTTGGACAGCGGGCCAGCGCGATATCGTGGCGGCAGGTTTTTTGTTCGCCGCGGCAGGGGCGGCGATGCCCGGCGGGCGGGGCGAGGGCTGGCGGGTGCTTCTGGCCGGAGCCTGCGTGGGATATGCGGTGCTGATCCGGCCCACCTATTTGACATATCTCGTGGGCCTAATGTTGCTTGAGGCATTGCCGCTCGCCACACCGCTGGAACGCCGCCTGCCGCGTGTGGCACGGGCCATTCTTTACCCGGTCGGTGCAGGGCTTGTGCTGGGCGCAATGGCGCTTTCCGGGCTTTGGCGCGGCAATTTCGATGATTTCTGGGCGCAATCCTTCGTGTTCAGCCTGTCGATCTACGTTGGTGAGGCGCCGCAGGATTTGCTTGCAACGGTAGAGAGGCTGTTCCTGCGCTCCTGGCACTGGTTCAGCGGGCTGGGAGCCTTAGGCCTGGCGCTGTGGCTGTGGCGGGATCGGGCCAGCCACGCGGTAATCCTCGCGATCGGGATGGGGGCCACTTTTGTGGTGTCCTTTCTCGTGCAGAATAAGGGCTTCGGCTATCACCTTGCTGGGTTTATCCCGCTTTTGGTCGCCTGCACTGCGGTGGCGCTTGATTGGCTGGGGGCCCGTGCCTTTTCCGCGCGCCGCCCTCTGGCGACCGGCCTTTTTGCCGCCGCGGTGCTGCTGGTGGTGGTAGGAACGGTGGCGAAGATTGAAAACCACCGCGACGGGCTTGCCGTGCTGGCGCAGGGCGAGATCTCGCCCGTGGCGGGCTGGGGGATGACCGAGGCCGACCGGCAGCAGGTCGTTGAGATGATCCGCGCGGGCAGTGGCCCTGAGGCCTATGTTGCGCAATACGGTACGCGCTACGCGCTGTTGTATCGGGCGGAGCGGCGGCACAGTTATCGTTACTTCACCCCGGCGGCAGACCAGATCCGGCCAGACTTTCCGATGTATGCCGCGTGGATGGCCGAAGTCCAGACGGGCCTACGCGAGCGGACGCCAGATTTTGTTGTGCTTGACCGTCGGTGGGCGCAGGGCCCTGCGGATGGGCTTACGCCGCTGGATCCCGATGCCCCGATCCTGGGCGCGCTGCTCGCCCATGTGGCCGAGGGCCACCGCGTGGCGTTCGAAACAGATGCGATCATCTTGTTCGAGGCGGTGCCGTGAGCCGCCTTGGCCAGCCCCTGCGCTTTGCCCTGATCGGGCTCGCCTCGACCGCGCTTTACTTCGGCCTGCTGCTCGGGCTGCGCGGCGTGATCGGTGGCACATTCGTGTTGACCGCGGTCTGCTATGCGCTGAGCATGGTGTTTAACTTTGCGGCGCAAGGGCTTTTCACCTTTCGCGCCGTGCGCCTGACGGGGCGCAGCGCGCTTCGGTACACGTTAATGCAGGTTGGGGCGCTCTTAACCAATTCGCTGGCGATGTTTGGCCTCGTCGACGGGCTGAACCTGCCCCTTATTGGTGCGCAAGTCTGCGTAACGGCGGCGGTTGCGCTTGCCGTTTACTTTGTCTCCAAGCACTGGGTCTACGCCCTGCGCGCACCATCGTAGGCGTCTTCCGCGGCGAAGAGCAATTGATCCACCTGCTCATCTGGCAGGGTTGCCGCGATTTCGGCAATCGATTGCACCCGCGGATCGGCAACGCCGGACAGCCACGCGGCAATGGCGGGGTTCTCGTGCCCGTTCACGACGCCCTCCACATAGGCAGCGACCGACTCCAGTTCCCGCGTGTCGAGCGCAGTAATGAGGTCAAACAATCGACGCCGCGCGTTGTCATGCGCCGCCTGCGCTGCATCGATGTTCCCGAACTTCGGCAGATCTGACGGCATGTTACGAGGCCTCGCTCTGCACTTGGGCTCGCATTGCCCGGAACTGCGCAAGTGCAGCGCCTAGGGCGATCAGGGCCGCAGGGTAAATCAGATTGTTGGCGCCGCGTGCTGCCATGAGCCCGATCACCATGAAGATCGACAGGATTGCTATGGCCCGATGCCAGCCCGTATCGGTGACACGCAAAAGCGCTGCGGCACTTCCGGCATAGAGCAGGAGAAAGTTTAGCCCAGCCGCCGCAAGAAGCGTGCCAAGGTCAAACGAGCCCGACGCGGCCGACACGATCACGCACAAGAGCACTGCAAGCGTGACAAGCACCGCGGTGATCGGCGTGCCGTTGTGAAGCTGTGCCAGCCGCGGCGAGATCAGGCCTTCGCTTGCAGCCGAATAGACCATGCGCGAGACCGCCCAGATAGCTGCCGAGAGATTGGCAAAGATCAAGATGACCGAGACGACAGAAATCACGATGCCGCCCACAGGCCCGAACTGCTGCGCGAACAGCGCCACGAAGGGAGCTTCGAACCCGCTGGTGGGCGGGTTCATCTGTACTGTGATGGCCAGGGCGCCGTAAAGCAGAACCGCCAGCAGGAACGACAGAGCCATCGCAAGTGGGAAGGCGCGTTTGGCATCGCGGAACTCGCCGCTCAGGTTGGCGCTCACTTCCCAGCCTGTGAAGGCAAAAAAGATCATCATGAACGTGGCGCTGAATACCGTAAGCGTTGGCATCTCTACCGGCAGGGCCGGTGCACTTTCTGCTGTACCGCTTCCGTAGAGGCCGACGGCCGCGATACCAGCAATGACGAAGATCAGGAGCGAGGCAATGACCTCGTTTATCCGCCCCGTCACCTTGGCGGATGCGAGATTCGAAATCGCGGCCAGGCCCACCAAAAGAACCGCGTAGAGATAGGGCGAGCCCCCCAATGTTGCTGCCGCATAAAAGCCGCCGGTGAGCGCAATCGCAGGCAGGCCCAGCACAACGGCGCCGAGAAACAGGAAAGTGGCCGCCCCATAGGCCTTGGGCCCGAACGCGCTGTTCAGCGTATGGGCAAGGCCGCCTGCATTGGGCAGGCGTTTGCCAAGAAGCCCGAAGACGATCAGGAGCGGGATCGACGCAAGGGCACAAGCCGCCCATACCGTCAGCGCAGCGCCGCCCGCAGCGGCCACTGCAAGCCCGGGCAGCGTGAGAAGCCCTGCGCCCAACACAATGTTGAGCATCATGGCCGTGCCGCGCCAGACGTTAAGCGTTTTCGTGAGTTCAGCCATGGTGTGTTAGGTTTGCCTGGTGGAATGCAATTAGATACGTGGCACCGTCGTCAAGAGCGACGGAACCGTGAAGCATACCGGCGGGGAGGGAAATGACAGTGCCCTTGCCGCAAATCTTTTCGCCCTGATCCCAGTAAAAGCGCACGCTTCCGTCAATAATGACGAGCGTTTCATCGGTTTGGTGGCGGTGCCAGGCATGTTCCTTGCCCGGCACATCGCGCTGCACTTCGATTGCACCCTGGTCGGGCAGCATCTTGATAATCAGATCGCCGAGGTTTGTGGCGTCGATATCCATTGAAAAAAGCCGGAAATCGCGTTCCACGGCATCGTCTTTCGCCATCACAGTCATGCAACCTTCCCTTTCTTGGTTTTTTCTTCGACCGACCGCTGCCCAAGCGCATGGTAGGGGCACTGCGGCGCGGCGTTCGTGTCATCAATGAAGTACTGTTGGTATTCTCTGTTTCCGGGTTTTCCGTATTCGCCCAGGTATGGCGCCGGCTCGATCGCGTCGAAATCGGCCAGCCGTTCACGCACAGTGGCGAGCGCGCGATGCATTGCGGGGTCGTCGGTGCCGAGGATGCCGTCAAAGACCCAGCGCGGCTGGAACGTCACCATGAACGAGGTGGAACGCCGGCTTTGGCGCAGGATGTTCGCAGGCGTGTTGCACACCACGAAAATCGGCTCGCCCGCGAAGCAGAATTCCCAGTGATCGGTATCGAGCGCTTCAGGGATGTCCGCGGGCCGTGGCGTGTCGTCGATAGCTTCAAGATCGTCGAGCAAACCCCAGAAATCACGGCGATAGCTTTCGAGGTTCTTCACCGGACCGGGGCGGCTGAACACGACGAGAGAAGTGTATGTTCCGAAGCTGCGCGCCTGTGCCAGGTAATCCTTCAACACGCCTGAAAGGCTGTCTGCCGTAAGCTTGTCAACAAAGGCAAAGCGCACCTCGTCTTTGCGAAACCCGGCGACCCCGAACACGCATGGGAACGGGCGCGAACGGCTGTCGAGCGTCGCTTCAAACTCTGAAAATACGACCCGTTGCCAGCAGGGATCCGAGTACAACTTAGACACTTCCGTTTTGGAAAGAATTTCGGTCAAGGCCCACCCTCCGTTGACGTTTTGTAAAGATTGACAAACTCAAACGGGCGTCTCACCTTTCAAATTGAAAATTCTTCTCCGTTTTGTATAAAGAACGGATAAACCTCTGGTTGAGCGCGAGGAAAAAGCTGTGAAGCTGACCGGGACCGACAAGATGATCCTGCAACTCCTTCGGGAGAACAGCAGGCGATCGCATACGGAAATCGCTGCAATCGTTGGTTTGTCGCGCCCGACCGTGCGCCATCATATCGAGAAACTTGTCGAAAATGGGGTGATCCGCCGCTTCACGGTGGAAATTGGCCGAATCGATGAGGGTCGGCCGTCCGGTGTACGGGCGATGTTCGAGGTGCGGTTGCGGCGGAATGTGTGTGGGATCGTTTTCCAATCGGTCTCGCATTGGAGCGAGCTTGTCTCGTGTTGGTCAACCTCGGGATCGGTGGACATGAAGATCCTCCTCGAGGCGGCCGATCAGACAATCATCGAGGATTTGCGCGACAGGCTCGCGCGGCACCCAGACGTGGCCTCGCTACAAACAACAATGGTTTTGAAAACCTGGTGTGAACGAATATCCGGTATTCGGGAGATGGCACCGGAAGACTACGTGATTACGCGGAAGGGAGAGCCGGTTTGACGACGACGTTATCCAATAAGACGGATGCGGCTATGGGGGAGATCATTCGCCTGCATCGGAAGGCGGCGGGCATGTCCCAAGCCGACCTGGGCCGATCCGCGGGAATTTCCTTTCAGCAGATCCAGAAGTATGAAGCCGGGCAAAACCGGGTTTCGGTGCATCGCCTGTTTGGCTTGGCTGATGCGCTAGGGCAGGAACCGGCGGAGCTTATGCAACAGCTTCAGAATTCGGTTGGGTGGGCAAATTCGTCGGGCCGCGGCGCAGACGAAAAAGAGCTGCGCTTCCTCGCATCGTCGTCCGGTCGTCGCCTTGTGGCGCTCATGGCCGACCTTGATTGCGACGACATGGCCCGTGCGATGGCGGATCTTGCCGCCTCAATGCGTGCGCGCCGGTCATCGGGCGGGGCCTAAGCGCCGAGACCGGGTTGTTCGCCCGATTTTAGCTTAAGACGACGTGGGGCAAGGCTCTTGCCCCACTATAAAACCAGCAGGCTGACCGCGACGAAGTAGATCACAAGGCTCGCGGCATCTTGGATCACCGTGCAAACCGGGCCGCTGCCCAACGCGGGATCGGCGCCGAGCCTGTCAAATGCCCAGGGCAGTGCGAACCCAACGACGGCTGAGACAACCCCGCCCCCCAAAACGGCACAGGCCACAGCCAGCGACAGCGCGACATCACCGAAGAGCGCGAACACCCCAAGCCCCGCCAGCGCCCCGAGTGCAGCGCCAATCGCAAGACCGATTATCAACTCGTCGCGTAAGAGCCGCCCAATCACTACGTTATGTGTGGCAAGGCCGCGTACGGATACAGACACGGCCTGTGTGCCGATCGCGCCTGCAATGTAGACAAGCGCTGGCACGAAGAAGGCGACGGCCACGTTCGCGGCGAGCGCATGCTCGAACTCCACCATCACCAGCGTGACGAGCGCCGATGCGGCGAGGCCAAAGATGAGCCAAGGCAGGCGCCGCGCAATACGGTTTGCAATCGTTGCATCAAGCGCTGCATGAGGGCCCTCGCGGCCCGCTTGGATCCCGGCGAGCTTTTGCAGATCCTCCATGTGCTCTTCGCGGAGGATCGAGAAAAGCGCTTCGGGCGGCACGGCGCCAATCAGGCGGCCTGCATCATCCACAACGGGCACGGCGATCATGTTCAGCCGAATAGCCAAGCCCGCGATATCCTCTTGATCATCGCCCGCGCTCACCGCTTCATGTTCCTCCTGCATGATCTCCCCTACAAGTGCGGGCCCGTCGGCCAGCAGATCACGCAGGCTCACCACGCCCTCCAACCGCCCGTCATGGGAGGTAACGAAGATCATCTCGGCGGTCTCGAACCGGGTGCCGTGAAGATCGGCCAGCACATCGGAGACCGGCGTATCGGGATGCACGCGGGGCAGGGCGGTGACCATCCGGTGCCCCGCCGTTGCGCGGGGATGGGCGTCTGGCGCGTTGTGTGGATCGGCGGACATGGACAGCGGCCTCCGCAGCAGGAATTACCCCGGCAGAGTGCACGCCCACCGCGTTAAGGGCAGGGGACTAAACGAAGCGGTTAACGAGGTTTTCCAACCGTTCCTGGCGGCCCGAGCGAGGCTCTGGCGCGATCCCGGCCTCGGCAACCCGCGCGGCGATGGCGTCGAGCCCTTCGCTGGCCAGCATCTCGCGAGCCGTTGGTGTGTCCCAGCCAGAATAGCGCGCTGCGCGCGCCGCTTCGAGCCCGCCGTCTTCCAGCATCGCCGCCGCGGCCTTGAGTGCCCGCGCGCAGACATCCATCGCGCCCACATGGGACAGCACTAGATCGGCGGGATCGAGCGACTGGCGGCGGAGCTTGGCATCAAAATTCGTACCGCCCGTGGAAAACCCCCCGGCTTTCAGGATTTCGTAATAGGCCAGCGCCACCTCGGGCACGTTGTTGGGGAACTGATCGGTATCCCAGCCCGATTGGTAATCGTTGCGGTTCATGTCGATCGACCCGAAGATGCCCAGCGCTGCGGCCAGCGCGATTTCGTGTTCAAAACTGTGGCCCGCCAGGATCGCGTGGCCCTGTTCGATGTTCACGCGCACCTCATCTTCCAGCCCGAAGCGTTTGAGGAAGCCATATACGGTGGCCACATCGTAATCGTACTGGTGCTTCGAGGGTTCCTGCGGCTTGGGCTCGATCAGGATCGTGCCGGTGAAGCCGATCTTGTGCTTGTACTCGACGACCTTTGAGAGAAACGCGCCCATCTGTTCGGCCTCGCGGCCCAGATCGGTGTTCAGAAGCGTCTCGTAGCCCTCGCGCCCGCCCCAGAGCACGTAGTTTTCGCCGCCAAGCTTTTGCGTGGCATCCATGCAGGTTTTCACCGTGGCCGCAGCATAGGCGAACACTTCCGGATCGGGGTTCGTGGCCGCGCCCGCCATGAAGCGGCGATGGGTGAAGAGGTTTGCGGTGCCCCAGAGCAGGCGCATCCCGCTCCCTTCCATCTTTTCGCCGAAGTAATCGGTGATCTCTTCGAGGTTGCGGGTGCTTTCGGCGAAGCTACCGCCTTCGGGGCGCACATCGGCATCGTGGAAGCAGAAGAAGGGCGCGCCCACGCGATCGAACATCTCGAAGGCCACATCGGCCTTCAGCTTCGCCTGTGCCATCGTATCACCGAACCAGGGCCGGTCGAACGTCTGACCGCCGAAGGGATCCTGCCCCTGCCAAGCGAAGCTGTGCCAATAGGCGATGGCGAAGCGCAGGTGATCTTCCAGCCGTGTGCCGAGCACCACCTCGTCGGGGTTGTAGTGGCGGAAGGCAAATTCGTTCTCCGTCTCCGGCCCCTCGTAGGTGCATTTCGGAACGTCGGCGAAGAAATCGGTCATGTGAGGGCTCCAATGGCGGTGCGTGCGGCTTTGTAGCGGGCGTGGCCTGCGGCGAAGGCATCCGCCAGCGCAGGATCGGGGGCGATGGTGCGCTCGGTGGGCGGCGGCGCAGCAAGCTCTGCGCCGCCGCCAGTCTCGGCCATCATCGCGAGGCGCGCCGCCCCAAACGCGCCACCGAAATCGCCCGCGACGGGCACATGGATTTCGGTGCCAAGGGCTGTGGCGATGGCGCTTAGCCAGTAGTCCGACCGGCTGCCCCCGCCAACGGCAAGCAGGTTTTCGATTTGCGTGCCGGTGGCCGCGAGCGCTTCCTGGCAATCGCGGATCGCAAAAGTCACGCCTTCAAGCACGGCGCGGGTGGCGGCCTTTCGGTCTGTTGCATGTTCGAGCCCGAGGAAGGCGCCGCGAATGGCGGCATCGTTAAGCGGCGTGCGTTCGCCGCCGAGATAGGGGAGAAAGAGCGCCTTGCCCGGTGCTTCGAGGGCATCGAGTTCGCCGGTCAGCGCTTCGGCACTTTCCCCGACCAGCCTGGCATACCAGTTCAGCGCATCAGTGGCGGCAAGGATCACGCCCATCTGGTGCCACTTTCCCGGAAGCGCGTGGCAGAAGGTGTGCACGGCGGTTTCGGCATCGGGTGCATAGCCCTCGTTTGCGGCGAAGAGCACACCAGAGGTGCCGAGCGAGACAAAGGCCTGGCCAGCGGAGACAACGCCCACGCCCACGGCCGAGGCGGCGTTGTCGCCGCCGCCTCCCGCGACGATCACCGCATGGCTCATGCCCCAGCGCTCGGCCAGCACGGCGCGTACGTTGCCTGACGGCGCGGAACCCTCGACAAGGCGGGGCATTTGATCGCAAGAGAGGCCAGTTTTTTCCAGCAGCGTGTCCGACCACGCGCGCGCGCCGGTATCTAGCCAGCTCGTGCCCGCGGCATCCGACATCTCGCCCACGTGCTCACCGGTGAGCCAGAGGCGTAAATAGTCCTTCGGCAAAAGCACCTTGCGCGCTTGCTCAAACAGGGTGGGTTCGTGCCGCGCCATCCATGCGAGTTTCGGGGCGGTGAACCCGGGGAAGACGATGTTGCCGGTGATCCGCCGAAAGTCTGGATCGGCATCCATCTCCGCAGCTTCCACCGCCGCGCGGGTATCGTTCCAAAGGATCGCGGGGCGCAAGGGCGTGTCGGCGGCATCGAGCACGGTGGCGCCGTGCATCTGGCCCGAAAGCCCGATGGCGCGCAAATCGCCCAGCCCGGGATCGGCGGCGAGCGCATCGAAGACGGCCTCTGCGGCGGTGATCCAATCGGCGGGCGCCTGTTCCGACCAGCCATCGGCGGGGCGCGCGACGGTCAGCGGGGCTGTGGCTTCGCCCGCGATAGATTGATCCTCGCGGATCAGGATGCCCTTGAGGCCGGAGGTTCCGAGATCGAGGCCGAGATACATCAGGCGGCCTGCACGGGGTTCTTTCCCAGGATGATCATGCCGAGAAGATCGTCTTCGGTTACCTCATGCACGTTGACCGTGCCCACAAGCCGGCCGTTTTTCATAACCGAGGCGCGGTCACACAGCTCTTTCACCTGGTGGATGTCATGATCGATCAGGAAGATGCCGATGCCTTGCTTCTTCAGCTCATCGATCAGCTCGGCCACCATGCGGGTTTCTTCCACGCCAAGCGCCGCGGTGGGCTCATCCATGATCAGGATCTTGGCGTTGAAATACACCGCACGGCTGATCGCCACCGATTGCCGCTGCCCGCCCGAAAGCGCGGAGACGGGGGAGGAAAAGCGCTGAAAGTTGGGGTTGAGCCGCCCCATGATCTTGCGCGTCTCCGCCTCCATCTTCGCCTCATCGACAAGGCCCAAGGGCGTGACGAGTTCGCGCCCTAGAAAGAGGTTGGCTGCCGCATCGAGGTTATCGGCCAGCGCAAGCTGCTGGTAGATCGTCTCGATATTGTAGCGCCGCGCGTCTCTGGGGGAGTTGATCGTGGCGCGTTCGCCGTTGATCAGGATCTCGCCTGCGTCGGCGTGGTAGGCGCCCGATAGGCATTTGATCAGCGTCGATTTCCCCGCGCCGTTGTGACCCAGTAAGCCAACCACTTCACCGGGGTATAGGTCGACGGTCACGCGATCGACTGCCTTGATGCCGCCGAAGCTGATCGAGATATCGCGCATCTCCACCAGAGGCGTGCCGCGGGCTTGGCTATCCAAAGGCATCTATCCGTCCCCCGTTTTGCGGCGATAGACGATGTCGATAAACACCGCGAGCACGAGTACGATGCCCACGACGATGTTCTGATAGGGCGCTTCGACGCCCACCATCGCCATTCCCGATTGCAGCGATTGCATGATGAGCGCGCCGAGGATGGCGCCGTAGATCGTGCCCATCCCGCCCGCAAGCGCCGTGCCGCCGATCACCGCCGCCGCGATCACGCGCAGCTCATCAAGCGTGCCGATATCGTTGGAGTGAAAGGTCAGGCGCGCCGAGGCTACGACCGCCGAGACCGCGCAGAGGGCGCCCATGATGGCGAAAACCTTCACAGTGAGCATCCGCGTGTTGATGCCCGACAGCATCGCCGCGTCTGGGTTACCACCCGTGGCGAAGATGTAGCGGCCAAGCCGCGTGCGCTGCGCTACCACCGTCATGACAGTCGCAATCACGATGAGGATCAGCACGGAGTAGGGTACACCGTAGCCGGCGGTGAAGCCTTCGGGCATGACCTCGCCGCGATCGGCAAACATGCGTTCCAGTCGGCGGGAGGGGATCTCGTAGGCATTGAGGATCGCCACGAAGCCCAGGATCGCCGCGGCCACGATGCCCGCCAGCACCGCCTCCGCCCAGACGGGTTTGACCGGGAAGCTGTGGCGGATCTTGTTGCGGCGGGCCGAGAGCAGGAGCAGGATCGCAGCCCCGGTTGCGATCAGGCCGAAGATCCAGCTTGCCGTTTCACCCATGGTTCCATTGATACCACCCAGCGTTTGGAATGTGCCGTCCAGCGGGCCGATCGTTTGTCCGTTGGTTAGGTGCCAGGCCACGTTGCGCCACACGAGCAGGCCGCCGAGCGTAACAATGAAAGCTGGGATCATAAGATAGCCCACGAGGTAGCCGTGGAACGCGCCGATCACCACACCGGTGATAATGCCGACAATGATTGCAATGGGTGCCGTCATTGGGTGGCCGAGGCCAAGGCCAAGCCATTCGGGCGTAATCACTGTCTGCGTCATCGCCATCATGGCCGAGCATGTGGCGAGGAGCGAGCCGACCGACAGATCGATGTGGCGGGTGACGATGATGAACACCATCCCCGTGGCCATGATCGCTACCGACACGGTTTGAATCGTCAGGTTGAAGATGTTGCGTGGGGTGAGAAAGCGCCCCTCTGTCCAGAAGTGAAAAACGAGGCAGAGAACGATGAACGCGCCGATCATGCCCAGAAGGCGGGTATCGATCTCAAGCGCTTGAAAGAAGCCGCGTGAGGCCCGGGCGGGCGGCGCGTGGGGTTCGGTGGTATCGGCCATGGCCCGTCTCCGGCAGAGGGCGGTCAGGAAGGGGTGCCCCTGCCTGGTGGGCAGGGGCGGGGCGGCGCGATCGGCGCGCCGTACCCTATCTTAGTTGCAGGGGGCGGGCCCGCCCGTCACGCCCTGGCAGAGCGCATCTACCGTGATCCAACCCGCATCCGTGACGGTGCTAAGGTTGTCCGCCGTGATCGGAACAGGCTCCAGGAACCGCGCGGTCATCGTGGTGTCGGATGGCGATGTCCACTCCTGCGCGCCCTCGATATCTGCCATTGCTGTGCCGCCTGCCAGCGCGACGGCGATCTCGCCAGCTGCCGCGCCCAGATCACGGGCGTCTTTCCAGACGCTCACTGTTTGGGTGCCAAGGGCCACGCGGTTCAGCGCGGCATGGTCGCCATCCTGACCCGATACCGGAATGCCTTCCATGCCTTGGGCGGTGAGGGCGGCGACAACGCCACCGGCGGTGCCGTCGTTTGAGGCCACAACGGCATCAACGTTGTTGTCGGCCGCCGTCAGGATCTGCTCCATGTTGCGCTGCGCATTCGCGGGCAGCCAGCCATCGGTATAGGCCTCGCCCACGATCGTGATATCGCCTGCGTCAATCGCCGCTTGAAGGATCTCCTGCTGGCCGCCGCGAAGGAAGTCTGCGTTTGGGTCGGTCGGCGAGCCCTTAATCATAACGTAATTGCCGCTGGGCTGGGCGTCGAACACTGCGCGGGCCTGCATACGGCCAACTTCGATGTTGTCGAAGGTCAGGTAGAAGGCGCGCGGGTCTTCGATCAGACGGTCATAGGCGATCACAGGGATGCCTTCATCGGCCGCGGCTTGCACGGCCGGGATGATGGCCTGTGTGTCTTGCGCCAGAACGATCAGCACTTCCGCGCCCTGGGCGATCAGGCTTTCGATATCGGAAAGCTGCTTGGCCGAGGAGGATTGCGCATCTGCCGAGATGTATGTCGCGCCGGCGGCTTCTAGCGCGCCGACCATGGCGGCTTCATCGGTTTTCCAGCGCTCTTCCTGGAAGTTCGACCAGCTGACGCCGACAGTTTGCGCCGCGGCTCCAGTGGCAACGGCAAAGGTGGCGGCCGTGGCCGCCAGGAACAGGTTTTTCATGTCTTCCTCCCAAATAACCCGCCGCTGTTCAGCGGCGGCCCGATCCTTTGGATCTTTGATGACGATTGCTCAGTTTATTTCGATTGTCAAAATTAATTTTGCTGTAAACGAGGGAAAACCTCGCTAAGCTCGGCGCCAAGCCGCTGCATATCGGGCTGGGGAGGGTTCATATGCGCATTAAGTCAAACATTTTGTTCGTTTCAAAAAATAAATTTCGGCCGCGACATGCCTGGTGACGCGTCGATCTTGCCCGTGTCCGGCTGCGGCCCGATTGGTGGTCAGGCCCCCGAGCCCGCTCTGCCACTGCGCCGGCGCGTGTTCGAGGCCGTGCGCGGCGCAGGCGTGGCCCCTCGGGTTGATCTGGCCAAAGCACTTTCTGTCAGTCCCGCCACCGTCACCGTCACCGTTTCCGATCTCATTCGTCAAGGGTTGCTGGTAGAGCGCGATGCCGCATCATCAGATCGCGTACGGGGTCGCCCGCCGGTGGCTCTTCAGGTAAGGCCCGATGCGGCGCTTGTGGCTGGGCTGAAACTAGGGGCCGATGAACACTCTGGCGTCATCGTGAACTTCGCCGGAACCCAGATAGCTGCGGTTACCGTGCCGCGCGCCCGTCGCAAGACGTCCGTCGAAACCCTTCTGGATGAGGCGCATGGGCTGCTCAATCGCCTTGTTGTGGTGGCGAAGGTGGCGCGGGCCGATCTCGCAGGCGTCGGCATCGGCCTGCCCGGAGCGATCCAATTTGAAACCGGGCAATTGCTGTGGTCGCCCATCGTTGATGACGTTGATGTTCCGGTGCGCGAGCTTGCCCGCGCGCGGCTTGGGCTGCCGGTGGAAGTGGATAACGATGCAAATGTGGTGACCCTGGCAGAGCTTTGGTACGGCGCTGGCCGTGATCTTTCCGATTTCGCCGTGGTGACGATTGAGCATGGCGTGGGCATGGGGCTGGTCATCGGCAACCGGCTATTCCGTGGTGCCAACGGCATCGGGCTTGAACTGGGGCATACCAAGGTGCAGCTCGATGGCGCGCTGTGCCGATGTGGTCAGCGCGGGTGCCTTGAGGCCTATGTGGCCGACTACGCACTGGTGCGCGAGGCGGGCATTGCGCTGGAGCTGGAGCGAGATCAAAGCGAACCCGTGCCGGTTCTTCTGGAACGTCTTTACGAACAGGCCCGCGGCGGCAACGAGGCCGCGCGTACGATCTTTCGCCGGGCCGGGCGATACCTGGCGCTGGGCATTGCCAATGTGATGAACCTGTTCGATCCCTCGCGCGTGATCCTGTCGGGCGCCCGCATGGGCTATGACTATCTTTACAACGAAGAGGTTCTGGCGGAGCTGCCCGCCCATGTGCTGCACGCCCTTGGCGCGCCCCGTCGGGTTGAGGCCAATGCGTGGGATGGGCACGTTTGGGCGCGGGGCGCCGCGACGCTGGCGCTAGAGGCCGAGACCGAACGGCTAACGGCTGATACGGCGGACGCGGCATGAGAGCTGCGTGCGTCTTTGGCGCGCTCGCCGCTGTTTTGGTGTCTGGCCAGGGGGACGCGGATGTTCGGTTTGTCGATCGCGCAAGCGTGTTCGCCGATCCTCCGACTTATACCGGCGGTTGGGAGCATTTCGTGGGTGGCGGTGTCGCAGTTTTCGATTGCGACACCGATACGCGGCCGGAGCTTCTAGTGGCCGGGGGCGAAAGCCCCATGCGGTTTCTTCGAAACGTTACGGCCGGGCCGGGCGCGCCAATTGCTTTTGAAGACGGGGACTTTCCCGAAATTACGGGTGCAACTGGCGCTTATGCGCTTGATATCGATGGCGATGGGCCGCTTGACCTCGTGATCCTACGCGTTGGCCCGAACGTGGCCCTGCGCGGCAGCGGCGATTGCGGATTTGAGCCGGCGCCCGAAGCCTGGAACTTTCCTGCGGGCGATGCCTGGAGCACGGCCTTTTCGGCGACGTGGGAGGCGGGCGCGGCATGGCCCACGCTCGCCATCGGAAATTACGTGGATCGCGCCGATCCCGAGGGCCCGTTCGAAGCTTGCGATGACAATGCGCTGATCAAGGCTGAAGGCCGCGCCTTTGCGCCGCCGATTGCGCTTTCGCCCGGTTATTGCGCTCTGTCGATGCTGATTTCCGATTGGCGCCGGGCTGGCACCCCGGAACTGCGTATTTCCAATGACAGGCACTATTATGTTCGCGGCGGGTTTGAAGAGATGTGGCGCCTTGATCCGCTGGCACCGCGCACTGCTGCCGATGGTTGGCCGCAGATTTCGATCTGGGGGATGGGGGTGGCCAGCGGCGATCTGACGGGCGACGGACGACCTGAAGTAATGCTCACCTCAATGGGTGATCAGCTGTTGCAGATCAATACCGGCGCGGGTTTTGAGAACGCGCCCTTTGCCATTGGCACCTATGCTCAGCGGCCGCACACCGGTGATGACGGGCGACCCTCAACGGGCTGGCACGCGGAGTTTGGCGATGTGGATAATGACGGGCGGCTCGATCTGTTCATCGCCAAGGGCAATGTGGATCAGATGCCCTCAAACGCCATGCGCGATCCCAACAACCTGCTGATGCAGGGGGAAGACGGCACGTTCGTGGAGCGCTCGGTGGAGGCCGGGCTGGCGACGGGGGAGCGCGCGCGGGGCGCGGCGCTCAGCGATCTGGATGGGGATGGGCGACTCGATCTAGTGGTGGTGAACCGCCGCGCACCACTTGAGATCTGGCAGAATGAGAGTGCTGCGGGCAACTGGCTTCAGGTCTCTCTACGCCAGCCGGGCGCGAATACCCGCGCCGTGGGCGCTTGGGTTGAGTTGCGGGGCGCCGGCGCTCAGGCGCGCGAGATCACCGTGGGCGGCGGCCATGCGGGCGGGCAGGCGGGGCCTGTGCATTTTGGGCTGGGCGCGGCGGAGGCGGCGGAGCTTCGCGTGATCTGGCCGGATGGTTCGACGTCCGACTGGGTTCGGCTCGAGGCAAACCGGCGCGTTCGGCTTGTTCGCGCGGGCGGCGGTTTTGTTTTGGAGTAACCTCGCAGAGGCAGCCTGATCCGTAGCTTGGTGCGGGCTATTAACGATCAACCGGCAACCCGCTTGGCACGCTGTGAGGAACGCCAAGGCGGCCCTCAAGCGCCGTTGGATCGCTGAGGCTGCCAAGAAACGCGATCAGCAGCGCGATGTCGTCTTCAGTGAGCGCGCCTGGCGTCTCGGCGACCGCATCGGCGATCGCGGCCCGTTCTGAAGCATCCTGCAGGATGGCGTAATCGGTCTTGGCGCCCGGTAGATCCGGCAGCTCCGCCGCAGGCGTGTAGGCCGAAAGCCCGGCGGTGGGATCGGCGTGGTGGCGCAAGAAGGCGGCGAGATCGGTGAAAGCGCCTGCATGGCCCCAGGGCCCGGTCTCAACCACGTTGCGGAGGCTTGGGGTGCGGAAAGCATAGGCATCTTCCGCCTGGCCCGTCACCCGCATGCGCCCAATATCGCGTTGATGGGTCTCGAACCGTTCGGCTTTGCCAGGGCCAAGCTGCGGCTGGCCTCGGGCGTGAAAGCCATGATCGGTTTGAAACGGCCCCGCATGGCAGGTGCCGCAGCCGGCCGCGCCATAGAAGAGCTCTGCACCTTCGGACGCATCGGGCGTCAGAGGCGCCTCACCCCGGAGCCATGCATCGAAGGGGCTGGTATCGGAGCGCCATTCGACGGCCATGAATGCGGCGATCGCATTCGAGATATCGGTGAAAGCGATCGGGCGGCCGGCGTCGATTTCGGGGTAAACTGCCGCGAAGCGTTCGGCATAGTTCGGCACCGAAGCCACGCGCGCCGAGATCAGATCCCACGCGCCGCCTGGGCCCGTGAGGCGGCCCTGGCGCACGGCCTGGGAGATTTCGTTTTCCTGGTAGTGGCCTGCCATTTCATCAGGTGAGAGCACGGGGAACATGGTCTGCGCCGAGAGAAGGCTTGCAAAGCCTGCCACCATCTCATCTTCTAGCGGCGTGCGCAGGCCAGAGGGGCGGGTCGGATCGGTTTCGATCCTCCCATCATGGAACATCACAGTAAATTCGGACGCTCCAAGGTTGAAGAGCGCCGGCGCGTTGCGCGGGATACGCTGTTCGGGAAGGTTGGCGGGGTCCGCCTGCCGTTCGGGGCCGAGCCCCACGCCGCCTTCGCCGAGGCCAAGCGAGAGGCCATCAGATGTGGCAAAGCGCGGGTGGTGGCATGTGGCGCAGGCGATGTTGCGATTGCCCGAAAGGATAGGGTCATAAAAGAGGTGCCAGCCCAGGCGCACTTCTTCTTCAGGGTGCTGGGCGTAGGTGGTGGGATCCACGGGCGAGGGCAGGTCTGCCGCCGCCGCCGTGGCGGCAAGCGCGATCAGGCTGGCCAGCAGGTGCCGCATGTTCGTGTCCTCCCGAGGGTTGACTATGCAAGCACGTGCGCTGCGTGCAAGGGTGCGCCTGTCGCAGGGAGAACCCGCCATGTCGCGCTGGCTGACAATTTGCTTACTGCTATCAGGTTGCGCGGAACAGAACTCTGGTCCTGCGCCAATTGCGGGGCAGATGCGCTACGTGGCGGATGCGGCGCTGTTTGCGCCATGCGGCGGCGGTGCGCCGGTGCCGATTGCGATGGAGGGTGCGTATCTCGCTCTTGAACAGGCCTATCTCGCAACCGTGCACAGCCCGGCAGAACCAATTCACATAGAAGTAAGTGGCCGTTATGAAGCTCGCCCGCCCATGGAGGGGCCGGTGTGGGAGCATCTGATCGTGAAACGCGTTCTTTCGGTTGAGCGTGGTGGTGCCTGCCGGCGCTAAAGCAACCCCGGCAGCCAGAGTACGATCCCCGGAAATGCGATCAGCACGGCCACTGTTGCCACGTCCGCCCCAAAAAACGGCGTGGCCCCCCGGAACACATCCTGTACCGAAATCGGGATCTTGGAATCCTGCGCTACACCAGCGACCACGAAGCAGTTCAGCCCGATGGGTGGCGTGATCAAACAGAGCTCGGCCATTTTCACAACGATGATCCCGAACCAGATCGCACATTCTTCGCTTGTCATACCAAAAGCGCTGTCGGCGCGCGTCACATCCGGTCCGCCGTTTAGGGCGATGATCGCGGGGAAGGTCACGGGCAGAGTAAGGATCAGCATCCCGATCGCATCCATAAACATGCCGAGGATAACGTAGACGAGCAGGATGCAAAGCAGGATCACGTATGGTGAGAATTCCAGCCCGCCGATCCAGCCCGCAAACACATCCGGCAGGCGTGCAAAGCCCAGAAACCGCACGTAGATCAGCACGCCCCAGATCATCGTAAAGATCATGACGGTGAGCTTGGCGGCCTCCATCAAGGCCCCTCGCAACTGGCCCCATTTGAGGCCCTGCCAGAGCGCCATCGCGAGCACGACGAAGGCACCGAGCGCACCGGCTTCGGTGGGCGTGGCCCAGCCGAAATAGATCGAGTAAACGATTATGAAGACAACCAGCAGGATCGGCAGCGCGCCGGGCAGCGCCGCGAAGCGTTCGCCCCATGTAAAGCCGCTTACAGGTGGGCCGAGATTGGGGCGGAGCCGTGCGAGACCGACGACAAGCCCGCCATAGATGAGCGCAGAAACGATGCCGGGGATGAAGCCAGCAAGCAGCAGTTTGCCCACCGATTGTTCCACGATGATCGCGTAGATCACGAGGATCGCCGACGGCGGGATCAGCGAGGCCAGCGTGCCGCCTGCGGCCACCACGCCCGCAGCAAAGCGCTTGTCGTAATTTAGCCGAAGCATTTCGGGGATTGCGATGCGGGCAAATACCGCCGAGGTCGCGACTGAGGCGCCGGAGACGGCCGCGAACCCGGCGGTGGCGAAGACGGTGGCCACGCCCAGCCCGCCGGGCAGCCAACCCACCCAGCGCTTCGCGGCCTCAAAGAGATAGCGTGTGAGCTCGGCATAGTAGGCAAGATAGCCGATCAGGATGAAAGTGGGGATGAGGCTCAGCGCGTATGTCGTTGATTTCGAATGTGGGATCTGGCCCGCGAGCTTCATTGCCGTCACAAGGCCCTGATCGAAGCCCTGCCGTTGCATAAAGAAGAGGCAGAGCCCCAGAAAGCCGATAAAGGCGGTGGCGAAGGCCACGCGCACACCGATCAGCACAAGGATGACGAGCGCGCCCGAAAGCCACAGCGACAGCTCGAAGATATCGACGCCATCGAGAAGGGCGCGCATGTCGATGAGATTATCCATCGGCGCCTTCGACCGTCTTGGCTTCCTTATTGGCCAACGCCGCGGCGTCTTCGATCAACGGCACGGCCACCGGGCGCTCGGGGTCAAAACGCAGCGCACGCCCAAACCCCCAGAGCTGTAGCACCAGCCGCACCCAGAGGATCGCGAGCGAGAAGGGCACCAGCAGTTTCGCGGGCCAGAGCGGCAGGGCGATGTCAATGGAACTGTCAGTGGAAAAAAGCGGAGCGTTCCAATCGAAAGAGCGATCGAAATGGAACCAGGCGCCATAGATAAGCGCCGTAGTCAGAAAAAGCATGAAGAGGATCGAGAGCCATTCGGCCAGCCATAGCGCGCGGCGGCGCAGCTGCCCTACGACGATGTCCATCCGGATATGCCCGCCCTCGCGCTGGCAGTAGGCGAGCCCAAGAAAGGCGAAGGTCGCCATGAACTGTTCCGTCCAGTCCACATAGCCCGGCACGGGGGCGTTGAAGAGCTTCCGCGCGACCACATTGTAGCAGGCGAGCATGACGAGCGCGAAGATCACGATGCCCGAGATCAAGTTTAAGAACGCCTCGATCCGAAGCCACGCCTGATCCGCGCGCGAAAGGCGGCTATCATCCGTTAAGACAGAACTTGAGGACATTGGCGCAGTCTATTGCTTTTATTTAGGAACGCCCCGGGGCAATTTCGCTCCGGGGCGCCTAATGCGCCTAGTTCGCCATACGCTTTTCTTCAAGCGTGGCGTTAACGAGATCGTACAGTTCCTGTGCGGGCAGGCCCTGGGCGCTCATCGTTTCAATCCACTCGGCGTGGATTGGCGCCGCCACATCGCGAAACTTCGCAATTTCTTCTTCTGGAACCGTGACTTTCGTCACGTTCTTCTCAGAGAGGATGCCCTCCCAACGCTCGATCAGTTCGGCATAGTTGGTCAGGTAATGCTCGATCGCCTCATCCACGCTTTCATCAAGTGCTGCGCGATGTTCTTCCGAAAGCGCTTCGTAGGCGTCTGTGTTCACTACGACGGGGCAGTTCACCGTGCCCGGGTTGAGGTTTTCCGTCCACCACGTGGCAATGTCGATCGTACGGAACGACAGATGCGCGTGCTGAGCGAAGGCCACGGTATCGACAACGCCGGATTCCATCGAGTTATAGGCTTCCGTCGCCGTTACTGACGTTGGGACGGCGCCGACAGCCTCAAAGGCCTGTCCGATCCCACCAGTCGCGCGCACCCGCATGCCTTCGAACTCTTCCACTGCGTCGCGCGGCTCGCCGGTGCCAACGATGTTGTATTGCGGCATGGGTGACGTCATCAGCAGCTTGGCGTTCCACTGTGCCATCTCCTCGGCCACCGCGGGGTGATCGTAGACTGCGTGGCTCACTGCGACCTCTTCCTCAAGGTTCGCCACGCCCAGGAACGGCAATTCAAGCACCGTGATCGCGCGGTTTTTGTCTCGGTGATAGCCCGCGCAGAACTGCGCCATCTCGAAGGCCCCGATAGAAATCCCATCGAGGTTTTCGCGGTTGTTCGACAGCCCGCCATAGCTGATGGCCAGGGTGAACTCGCCGCCTGTTTTTTCGCTGACAAGCTCGGCCAGCTTTTCGACGTGTTCGGTGAAGGCGCGGCGCTGGCCCCAAAGCGAGACGTTCCATTCCGTTGCAAGCGCCTCGCCCGCGAAGGCGATGCACAGGGCAGCTGTGGCCGCCCGGCCCAAAAATTTGTTCATATCAACCTCCCAATCGCAAACTCTGGTGTTTTGCTGCATCGAACCTACCTACTCGGAGAACGAATGCCAGCCTAAATCCTACATCGGCGGATCGCGGCTAGAGGGGTGTGATGGACGGTCCGAGCAATCCATTGAAGGCGGCGCTTGCCGAGGGGCAGGCACAGATTGGCATCTGGCTTGCGCTGTCCAGCCCGGCATCGGCCGAGATCGCCGCACAATCCGGATTTGATTGGGCGCTGATTGACGCGGAGCACGGCGCCAACGATCTCGCCGCGATGCTGGGCCAACTTCGGGCGATGGGAGGGGGCGGTGTGAGCGCAGTGGTGCGCGTGCCCGAAAACGATGAGACGTGGTTGAAGCGCGTGCTTGATCTGGGGGTGCAGAGCGTTCTCGTGCCAATGGTGAATACGGGGGTGGAGGCCGCGGCGGCTGTAGCGGCCACCCGCTACCCGCCCAAGGGGCGGCGCGGGGTGGGCGGATCGCTTACACGCGCCAGTGGCTATGGGGCGAACGGCAACTACACATCGAAAGCGGACGCAGCGCTGTGCGTGATCGTGCAGGCTGAAACCGCGGAAGCGCTGCGCAACATCGATGCGATTGCGGGCACCGAGGGTGTGGATTGCGTTTTTATCGGCCCCGCCGATCTGGCCGCCGATATGGGCCACCCCGGAAACCCCGATGCGCCAGAGGTGGCCCACGCCATCAAGCGCGCCATCGGGCGGATCCGCGCCGCAGGCAAGGCGGTGGGGCTTGTGACGTTCGACAAATCCGCCATCGGCCGGCTGGCGGCGCAGGGGGTGACGTTTCTTGGGGTGGGCGGTGATGCGATCCTGCTCTCCCGCGCGATGCGGGAGCTGGCCCTTGATGCGCGCGACGCCACGGGCGGGTAGCCGCAAAATCTTGTGATTGCCGGCGCGTCTGCCCCCGAATAGGGGTTTCCGATCCACGGCGCCCATGCAATAGGGGGGCGCCAAACGATCGCTCCCCAAGGAGAACCCGGATGGAGATTCGCGAGGCGCTTACCTTTGATGATGTGCTCTTGGTGCCCGGCGCCTCGACCGTTCTGCCATCTACCGCAGACACCCGCACCAGGGCGACCCGCGACATTGCGATGAACATCCCGCTTCTGAGCTCCGCGATGGACACGGTGACCGAAAGCCGGATGGCCATTGCCATGGCGCAGGCTGGCGGGATCGGGGTGATTCATCGCAACCTTGATATTGAGGCTCAGGCGCGCGAGGTGCGCCGGGTAAAAAGGTTTGAAAGCGGGATCGTCTATAACCCGATCACGCTTACCCCTGATCAGACACTGGCGGACGCGAAGGCGCTGCAAGAGCGCTACAAGATCACCGGCTTCCCTGTGGTGGATGCCGGCGGGCGCGTTGTGGGCATCGTCACCAACCGTGACATGCGCTTTGCCACGTCCGACGACACGCCGGTTCGCGTGATGATGACGTCGAACGACCTCGCCATGCTCACCGAGCCCGCCGATCTTGATGAGGCCAAAAGCCTGATGAAGGCCCGGCGGATCGAGAAGTTGCTGGTGACAGACGGGCAGGGCAAGCTGACGGGGCTTCTGACGCTAAAGGATACCGAACAGGCGGTGCTGAACCCGCAGGCCTGCAAGGACCAGCTTGGGCGCCTGCGCGTGGCGGCGGCCACCACTGTGGGCGATGCGGGGTACGCACGCTCCGAGGCGCTGGTAGATGCGGGGTGCGATATCGTTGTGATCGATACGGCGCATGGCCATTCCGCGGGCGTGGCCAAGGCCGTGGAACGCGCCAAGCAACTCTCCAACGAAGTGCAGATCATCGCGGGCAATGTGGCCACCGGCGAGGCTGCGCGCGCACTCATCGATGCAGGCGCGGATGCCGTCAAGGTGGGGATCGGGCCAGGGTCGATTTGCACGACGCGCGTTGTGGCCGGCGTGGGCGTGCCGCAGCTGACGGCAATCATGGATGCCGCGGCTGCGGCGGGCGATGTGCCGGTAATCGCCGACGGCGGTATCAAGTTTTCGGGCGATTTCGCAAAGGCGATCGCGGCAGGGGCCTCCTGCGCCATGGTGGGCTCGATGATTGCGGGCACCGATGAAAGCCCCGGCGAAGTGATCCTCTACCAAGGCCGGAGTTTCAAAAGCTACAGAGGCATGGGCAGTCTCGGCGCAATGGCGCGCGGCTCAGCTGACCGGTACTTTCAATCCGATGCGGCAACCGACAAATTGGTTCCGGAAGGGATCGAGGGCCAAGTGCCTTACAAGGGCGCGGCTACTGCGGTGATCCACCAACTGGTGGGGGGCCTCCGCGCCGCAATGGGCTATACTGGCTGCGGCACAGTCGCTGAGATGCGCCAGAACTGCCGGTTTGTGAAAATAACCGGTGCGGGGTTGAAGGAAAGCCACGTGCATGATGTTCAGATCACCCGCGAAAGCCCGAACTACCGCGGCCTATAGCGGCGCGGCAACAGCAGGGCCACGGGCGGTGGCTGCTATCGCCTAACGCGAAACAGTTTGTTATCACTGCGAGGATTGTGAGGCGCCACTGCTGGATCTGGCGCCGCACGAGGCTGCCGGGGGGCACGGGATGCATATAAGGGGCGATGGCGCGCCGCGCGCTGGGAAAACAGCCGGGCCGAACCCCGGCGCCGACCGCACGCAAACGCTGAGACAACACGCCAGCTTCACGAAGCGGCTGGAAGAGGCGCGGCGCCGCCGGATGCTGCTTCTTGGCGATGCGCGACAGGCGGGCGCGTCGGATGACGAGCTTCCGTTTGATTTGCGGGCGCGTGCTCCCGTTGTTCCCGACCTCATCGATGAAGCAGAAGTCGCGCGCCGACACGGCCCGCCGCCGCCCGCGGCAGCAGCGACACGACCGCTGGATACGGTGTCCTCGCCGGCGCCGACGCCGCCGGCAGGAAAGCCTGCGGCCGGTAATGAAAGCTTGACGCGGGGCGGACAATCAAAGGCGGTAACCGCTGACCGGAAAGCTGAGCCCACGTGTGAGAAGCTGGCGTTGCAGACCCCGACCGCACAAGGGGCAGGTGACGTGCCGTCGCCAGAAACAGCGCAAAGCCAAACCCCGGAAGTCGCGCCTGAGATGCAGGTAGCGAGGCGCGACGAGACAGAGTGGAGAAATACTGAACCTACGCACCATGGCGGTGTGGCGGCGTCACGGCCACCCTCTTCCTCCGGACCGGTTATAGCGGCCCCTTCTGATTGTGCGGCAGGCGTGGTGCCTCGGGGGCCGGATGTGTCGCGGGCTTCAGAGGAACCCCTGACCTTACCGCCCGCGGAAAATGATGGATCGCGCCAACCTCCGTCGCTTCAAAGCATATTGGTGGCAGAGCTCTTCGAGGCGGTGGAACCTGTGTCACCGGAAGAGCCGCTCGCGCCGCCCTCGCTAAACGCCCCTGCTGCTGCCACGAGCGATCCGCCCGAAACACTTGCGGCAACTTCGCGCCAAGCTGCGCCGCCGGCGTCGGAGCACACGGCGGCAACAGACAGTGCGCCGGTTACTTCAGACGCAAACACGGCTCCCGGTCCGCTATCTGACGCCTGCCTGGCAGAGATGGTTGCTGCCAACCTTACAGACGCGGCGCCCGCCGCGCCTGGGTCGGCGCTGCCGTCCCCTTTAATGCTCGATCACACGGCGCGTATCGTGCCCGAGACGCCTGCGCCCCCGCGCGCCGAGCCCGCCCGGCCGCGAGCGCTTCGCCAGACACTCCGGTTGGCCGCAACGCCGCGGTTCAAGCCGGCGCCAGAGCGCCGCGTCGGGTTTGGCGCCCTGTTCGCCAGGAGCGTCGCTGCAGCCGGTGCCGCGTTTGTGGCGATGTGGTGGGCGCTCACCGGGACGCTTCCGGGTGCTACAACAGACGCAGTGCCGCTGTTATCGCGCGCCTCGACGACGATCGAGGTTACCGCGCTCGCTGCGCCGGGTCTGGGGGTGCCGTCGCTTGCAGCCCCTGCGCTCGGTTCGGGTGAGACGACTGCCCCGCGCGCGCCGTCACCGCCCGCGGGGGATGTGCCGCCCGCTCCGGCGGTGCTCCCAAGCGTATCCGTTGGCACAGCGGCGCCCCGCCTCGCGGCGGCCAGCCCGGCCGCTACACTGCCCGTCATAGGCGCGCCAGTTGCCTTGCCGCCCGCCCGCGTTTCGGTGAGCGCGCCGACCGGGCGCGCGCCTTGGGAGATGTCGGGTGTAATTGATGCGCTGAACGCGGCAGGGTTTGAGGCTTTCGCTGCAGGGGCTGTGAGCTTTGCGATTTCCGCAGATCATGTGCGGTATTATCATACCTCCGATCGCGCCGCGGCGACCGCTGTTGCGGCCAGCTTCGGGGGCGCTGTGCGCGACTTTACTGGGTTTTCGCCGAAGCCCGCCGCAGGCACACTGGAAGTGTGGCTTGCCGGGCGCGCGTTGCCGGAAGCCTCGCCTCCAGCGCCAACCCCGCAGGCGCCTCCCACCCCCGCAGCCCTGCCGCCCACACTCGCTGACCGGATGTTTGGAACGGCACGTTCGGCGGTGCCTGCGGGCAACTGAGCGCCGTGCGCCGATGACGCCCGCCGCCCGAGTCGCTGCGGCAATTGAGATCCTTGATGAAATCAGGGCCGGCACCCCCGCCGAGCGCGTGTTGACGCGTTGGGCCCGCAACCATCGCTTTGCCGGTTCGGGCGATCGTGCGGCAATCCGTGATCATGTGTTCGATGCTCTTCGCCGCCGGCGCACCCTTGCGCGATTGGGGGGCGGGGAAACCGGCCGGGCGCTGATGCTGGGTTCTGTGCGCGCGGGGGGCTACGCGGTTGAGAATGTGTTCAGCGGAGATCGGTTCGCACCTGATCCGCTGACGGCAGCCGAGCGTGCCTACGCGCCCGCCCCGGAATCCGAGGGGGACGCGCTGGATTTGCCCGACTGGCTTCTGGCCCCGTTTCGCGACAGCCTTGGGGACGATCTTGCCCCGGTCGCTAACGCCCTGCGACAGCGGGCGCCGGTATTCCTGCGGGCCAACCTCTTGAAGACAGATCGTGCGGGCGCAATCGCGGCTTTGGCCGAAGACGGGATCGTGGCGCGCCATCACCCCTTGGCCGAAACCGCGCTTGAAGTGATCGAAGGCGCAAGGCGCGTGAACGGCGCGCGCGCTTATCGCGATGGGCGTGTTGAGCTACAGGATGCAGCGAGTCAAGCGGTTGTCGAAGCGCTTGGGCAAGGGGTTAGCGGCGCGCGCGTGCTCGATTACTGTGCGGGCGGGGGCGGCAAGGCGCTCGCGCTTGCGGCACGTGGTGCCGATCAAGTGGTGGCCCATGATGTGGACGCCGGCCGGATGCGCGATCTTCCCGTGCGGGCAGCGCGGGCGGGCGCTCGCGTTTCGACGGTCGCGCCCGGAGGGGCGCCGTGCGATTTTGATCTGGTGCTGGTGGATGCTCCCTGTTCGGGCAGCGGCGCCTGGCGGCGTCAGCCGGACGCGAAGTGGCGCCTCACGCCTGAACGGTTGGACATGTTGCAGGCCATGCAGTCGCAAATTCTTGATGCCGCAGCCGCCCATGTGGCGCCGACGGGCCGGCTGGCCTATGCGACATGTTCGATGCTTCTTTCCGAGAACAGCGTGCAGATCGAAGCGTTTCTGGGGCGCAGTCCCGGCTGGGTGCGCGCCGCTGAAGATCTGCAGCTCACGCCAGTCGACGGGGGCGACGGATTCTTCCTCGCGCAGTTGACGCGCGCAACAGCGGGCGGTTACACAACCTAAGGTAGCATTTTCAGAGGTGCTTAAGGGCGGATTAACGAATTCCACCCGAAATGGCCCGACAGAGAATCGCGATCGAACGGGGGTGTCTTTTGGTGACGATGGCCGCGGGGGCAAAAGAGCGTCCTGCAAAGCTCAAGCACAGCCTTGCGGCCTGCTCCGGGCAGCTGCTGGGCATTGGCGTTGCCTGCCTCATCGCATCGCACCTATTGCGTGATCCAACGGTTGCTGCGGGTGTCTTCGTCGGTGGCGTTGCGTTATTGGCCCTTGCCGCCCTGGCCCAGTTTGTTCATCGCCGCCGTAGCCGAGCCGAAGAGGCCTTGTTTAAGGCCGTTTCGCATTTTGTGGAGTTTGACGCCTCACCGAGTTTCACCACTGATGTTGACGGTGTGATCGGCTATCAGAATGCTGCCGCGCGGGAGCGGTTTGGTGATAAGGAGGGCGCAACGCTTACCGCGGTGCTCGGTGGGCATTTCGCGTCACCCGCCGCCGTGTTGTTCCGCCTTCAGAACCGCGCGGATGCCAAGGGTGCGGCGCGCGAAGATGTGGTGACGCGGCGCGGCCACCTGCGCGTGGCGGCACACCGAATCGGAACCGGCGCCATGCTCTGGCGGCTTGAAGATATCGCCGACCGCAGCGCCGGGCGCGCAGCAGACGGTATCAGCCTTCCGATGCTGACTGTTTCCAAAACCGGAACAGTGCTCTTCATGAATGAAGCGTTACGCCGTCTCGTCGGCGGGCGGCGGAAGTCACTCGACCGGATCTTTAAGCAGCTTCCCGTGCGTGATGGTGAGATTGCTGAGATTTCTACGCCTGAGGGCCCGCTGCGGACAGAGGTCGTTGAGGTCAACGCAGCCGCCGAACGCCGCGAGCTGTTCCTCGTGCCCGCCCGCAAGGCGCCGCCTGCGCCCGCGGCGGAGTTTGAGGGGCTCCCCGTGCCGCTGATGCGACTGGCAACCGACGGAACGGTGCGAGAGGCCAACCGCGCCGCCCAGGCGCTTCTTGGCTATTCGCCCGGCGCGCGTGCGCGGCTGTCTGATCTTGTTGATGAGCTTGGGCGCCCAGTGGAGGACTGGATCGCGGATGTCGCGGCGGGCCATGGCTCTGGCAAGCCCGAGCGGGTGCGCGCCCATCGCGTGGCGCCGGATCGCTATGTTCAGGTCACGCTTGAGCCGCGCGACGGGCCCGCCGGGCCCGAACTGATTGCTGCGCTGAGCGACGCGACTGAATTGACCACACTCGAAGCGCAATTTGTTCAAAGCCAGAAAATGCAGGCCATCGGGCAGCTTGCCGGCGGTGTGGCCCATGATTTCAACAATCTTCTGACGGCGATCGGCGGGCATTGTGATTTGCTCCTATTGCGCCACGATCCGGGCGATGCCGATTTCGCAGATCTCGAACAAATCAACCAAAACGCCAACCGCGCTGCGGCTTTGGTGGGCCAACTGCTGGCGTTTTCCCGCAAGCAGACCCTGCAGATCCGAACGATTGATCTGCGCGACACGCTTACCGAACTTACCCACCTGCTGAATCGGCTGGTGGGCGAGAAAGTGTCGCTTGAGCTGAGCCCGGCGGATGATTTGCGCCCGGTTCGGGCCGATCCCCGGCAGCTTGAACAGGTGGTCGTCAACCTTGTCGTTAACGCGCGCGATGCGATGCCCGATGGCGGTACAATCCGCATTAGCTCTTGCACCGAAACTCTGCGAAAGGAGCTGCGGCGCGACCGCGCGGTGGTGCCACCCGGCACCTATTCAATCCTGAGGGTGGAGGATGAGGGCGCTGGCATCTCGCCCTCGCACCTGCCGAAAATCTTTGAGCCGTTCTTTACAACGAAGCGCACTGGCGAAGGCACGGGGCTCGGGCTTTCAACCGTTTACGGCATCGTGAAGCAGACGGGCGGATATGTTTTTGCCGATAGCACGCCGGGCGAGGGCACGCGTTTCTCGCTTTATTTCCCGGTCGATGAGGCAGGCATCGTGAAATCGGCGCTGAAAGACGCCACGCCCGATGCACCGGTGCTGGCAGAGACCGGGGCGCTGCCTGCCGGCGTCGTTCTGCTTGTGGAAGACGAAGCGCCGGTGCGTGCCTTCGCCTCTCGCGCTCTGCGGCTACAGGGTTTCACCGTGCTGGAGGCCGCGAGCGCCGAAGAAGCGCTGGAACAGCTGCGCGATGAAAGCCTTGCGGTTGACGTCTTTGTGACCGACGTGGTGATGCCCGGTATGGACGGGCCAAGTTGGGTGAGCGCTGCGCTCGAACAACGCCCCGATACGCGTGTTGTCTTCGTATCGGGCTACTCACAGGAAAATCTGGCCGACAGCCAGGCGCGAATCCCGCAATCGACGTTTCTGGCAAAGCCGTTCTCGCTGAACCAACTCACAGAAACGGTGCAACGGCAGTTGCACTAGGGTCTGGGGTATGCACCAGCCACAAGGGCCCGGCACACGCGGCCCGAGCCGACACGCAATCTGCTTTCCGCTAACGCCCTGTTAACCAAGCGTGCGTAAGGCTGGTGTTAACAAACTGGTTGCCATGTTCTTGTTTTGATCTTATGCATTCCAACAAGAACACAAAGCGAACATTTGAGGCAGCCGGAGCGGCGATTGCCGCGCCAACATGGGTATGGAATAAGGAGCATAGAACGTGGCCACCGCAAGCATTCTCGACATGAGCGACAAGCGCAGCACCGACAAGCAGAAGGCGCTCGATTCAGCGCTGGCCCAGATCGAACGCCAGTTCGGCAAGGGCTCGATCATGAAGCTCGGCGGCGACAGCCCCGCCCAGGAGATCGAGGCTACGTCAACCGGTTCGCTTGGCCTTGACATCGCGCTGGGGATTGGCGGCCTGCCCAAGGGGCGGATCGTGGAAATCTACGGTCCCGAAAGCTCGGGCAAAACCACGCTGACGCTTCATTGCGTGGCCGAGGAACAGAAAAAGGGTGGCGTCTGCGCCTTTGTCGATGCCGAGCACGCACTTGATCCGCAATATGCCAAGAAACTTGGCGTGGATCTCGACGAGCTTCTGATTTCCCAACCCGATACTGGCGAACAAGCCCTTGAGATCACCGACACGCTCGTGCGCTCCGGCGCTGTTAGCCTTGTGGTGGTGGATAGCGTCGCCGCGCTGACCCCGAAATCCGAGCTTGAGGGCGATATGGGCGATGCGACTGTGGGCGCCCAGGCCCGGCTCATGAGTCAGGCGATGCGCAAACTCACCGGTTCGATCAGCCGTTCGAAATGCATGGTGATCTTCATCAACCAGATCCGCATGAAGATCGGCGTGATGTTCGGCTCTCCGGAAACCACGACGGGCGGCAACGCGCTGAAGTTCTACTCCTCCGTCCGGCTAGACATTCGCCGGATCGGCGCGATCAAAGATCGCGACGAGGTGGTGGGCAACGCCACCCGCGTGAAAGTGGTGAAAAACAAGGTCGCGCCCCCGTTCAAGCAGGTTGAGTTTGACATCATGTATGGCGAGGGCATCTCCAAAACGGGCGAATTGCTCGACCTTGGCGTAAAGGCGGGCGTGGTGGAGAAATCCGGCGCGTGGTTCTCCTACGGCGACGAGCGGATCGGGCAAGGCCGCGAGAACGCCAAACAGTTCCTTAAAGACAACGGCCGCATTGCGTATGAGATAGAAGACAAGATCCGCGCCGCTCACGGGCTCGATTTCGACATGAGCCCCGAAGAGGCGGCAAAAGCGGAAGCCGGTGAGGACGATATCCTAGAGGCGTGATCGCGCCGGGCCTGGTGTGGGCCCGCACAGAAACTCCGGATACGGGTCAACGGGCGCGGCGGAGGCGGCGCCCGTTTTTTGCTGCAGAACAGTGCGCCCCTCGCAGGATTCTGGGAGAAACGCCGATCATCTTGGTTCTAGGCTATCCGCCGGCTGGAACGGTGGACGTGTTTCACGGCCATCCTTTGCAGGGACGTATCGAGAGCCAGATATCGGCAGGGCACGCGTGGAGTGGGGTAGTCTGTGATGGCGCCGTGGTTTCACGCGGAGTTTCCGCGCCTCTGGCTGTTGGGCAGCCGAAGGGGCGTATTGGACACCGAAACACCGCTGGTGCCGTGCGCGACGAGCCTCAGCCCCGCTTGGCTCTTACGCAGCCATTCATGCAACGAAGCGGCGGGAGGCATGGGGGAGTTGATCTGGGCATCAGCCTGCCGGGCTGAGCGGCAGCAATGGCTCTGATGAAAGAACGCCTGTTTGCAGGGCATGCCATGCGCCGCAGCCCGACTAGATGTGAGCGTTCCCGCTCCAGCGGGGGCATGCGGAAGGCTTGATGCACATCGTACATGTGTCCGGTCATCGCGCCGCCGCAATGGGGATGCTGACGCACTACTCTTTGCTGAGATAAAGTGCCGTGAGCCATGTCCCAGTTCGGGCTAACGCTATGGGACGTTTCCAGCACCAGGCAGGTTTAGGGACAGTTCATTCACGTGGCCGCACTTGTATCTGAGTGACGCTAGCGCGCCGCACCGGTGCGTCCGCGCCCGCGCCCTTGGCCGCCTCACCCCTCGCCGCGCCACAGGCGGCATGGACACGCCCCCAGCCCGCCGCTACATCTCCCCGAACCTGCGTATCCTGCCCGAGATCGATCCGCCCATGGCCAGCCTCAACGATATCCGCTCCAGCTTTCTGAGCTTTTTTGAGCAGAACGATCACCGCGTCGTCGACAGTTCGCCGCTGGTGCCACGCAATGACCCCACGCTGATGTTCGTCAATTCCGGCATGGTTCAGTTCAAAAACCTCTTCACCGGCGTCGAACATCGCGATTACACCCGTGCGACCACCAGCCAAAAATGCGTGCGAGCGGGTGGAAAGCACAACGACCTCGATAACGTGGGCTACACTGCGCGCCACCACACGTTTTTCGAGATGCTCGGCAATTTCTCCTTCGGTGACTACTTCAAAGAAGACGCGATCCCGTATGCTTGGGACATGGTGACTAAGGAACTGGGCGTGCCGAAGGACCGGTTGCTCGTTACCGTCTACCATACCGATGACGATGCTGCGGAGATCTGGAAAAAATACGCCGGCCTTCCCGACGCGCGGATCATCCGCATCGCGACCGATGACAATTTCTGGATGATGGGCCCCACCGGCCCCTGCGGTCCGTCATCGGAGATCTTCTACGATCATGGGGATCACATCCCTGGCGGCCCGCCGGGCAGCCCTGACGAGGATGGCGACCGCTTCATCGAAATCTGGAACCTCGTTTTCATGCAATACGAGCAGTTCGAAGATGGCAGCCGCACGGAGCTTCCCAACCAGTCGATCGATACCGGGATGGGGCTTGAGCGGATCGGCGCGCTTTTGCAGGGAAAGCACGACAACTACGATACCGATCTGATGCGCGCGCTTATCGAGGCCTCGGCCCATGCCGCGAGCGTTGATCCCGACGGGCCCAAAAACATCCACCATCGGGTGATCGCCGATCACCTTCGTTCGACCGCGTTTCTGATTGCCGATGGGGTGATGCCGTCGAACGAGGGGCGCGGCTACGTTTTGCGCCGGATCATGCGGCGCGCCATGCGCCATGCGCATCTTCTAGGCACGAAGGATCCGCTTATGCACCGGCTGGTGCCCGCGCTTGTGCAACAGATGGGCCAGGCGTATCCGGAACTCGGGCGCGCCCAGGCGCTGATCTCTGAGACGCTGCTTTTGGAGGAGTCGCGCTTCCGCCAAACGCTGGAACGCGGGCTTCACCTGCTCGACGATGCACTTCAGGGCCTGCCCGAGACCGCTGAACTGCCGGGCGCCGAGGCATTTCGCCTCTATGATACCTACGGCTTCCCGCTCGACCTTACTCAAGACGCCTTGCGCGAGAAGGGCCGTGCCGTGGATGTGGCCGGCTTTGAGGCTGCGATGGCCGAACAGCGCGCTAAGGCGCGTGCGGCCTGGGCCGGTTCTGGCGAAACGGCCGATGCGACGGTGTGGTTCGATCTGGCTGAAGCAAACGACGCCACCGAATTTCTTGGGTACGACACAGAGGTGGCCGAAGCCCAGATCGTCGGCATCGTGCAGGATGGAGCGCCGGTTGATCAGCTCACGGGCCCCGGCACGGCATGGATCGTGACGAATCAAACTCCGTTTTACGGGGAGGCCGGTGGCCAAGTGGGAGATGCAGGGTTCATGGTGAAACTGGAAGACCGTGATGTGTGCGGGACCGTGGGCGATACCAAGCGTTTTGCGGCCGGGGCGGTCTTCGGCCATGAGACGGCGCTTGAAAACGGCACGCTGGCGGTCGGCGATGCCGTCCACATGACAGTAGACCATGCGCGGCGTGGCGCGATCCGCGCCAATCATTCGGCCACGCACCTGTTGCACGAGGCGTTGCGCCAGGCGCTTGGCGATCATGTGGCGCAACGCGGCTCGCTCAACGCGTCGGACCGGTTGCGCTTCGATTTCAGCCACTCAAAGGCGCTCACGCTTGACGAGCTTTCGCGTGTCGAGGACGAGGTGAATGCCTATGTGCGCCAAAACGCGGCTGTGGAGACGCGCATCATGACG
>JBCCRC010000036.1:0-32912 GCA_039208375.1 Pseudomonadota bacterium
CGCAGAAGATCGCCGGTGGAAAGCTGGATCAAGCCGAAGCGTTCTTCCAACCGCCGCGCCTGGGTGCCCTTGCCCGCGCCAGGTGGGCCGAGCAGGATCAGAACCGGCGCAGATTGAACAACCGTGGCGCCGTCCATCAGTCCGCTCCCCGGGTCATGCGATTTGCGATCAGATCATCGACCACCGCCGGTTCAGCAAGTGTGGAAGTGTCGCCCAGCGCGCCGAAATCATCCTCGGCGATTTTGCGCAGGATGCGGCGCATGATCTTGCCGGAGCGAGTTTTCGGCAGGCCAGGCGCCCATTGGATGTGATCAGGTGAGGCGATTGGCCCGATCTCTTCCCGCACCCAGAGACGCAATGCCTTGCGCAGCTCTTCAGTGGGCTCGACCCCGTTCATCAGCGTGACATAGCAATAGATCCCCTGCCCTTTGATCGGGTGCGGAAAACCCACCACGGCGGCCTCGGCCACCTGAGCGTGGGCCACCAGGGCGCTTTCCACCTCGGCGGTGCCCATACGATGGCCGGAGACGTTGATCACGTCATCCACACGGCCCGTGATCCAATAATCGCCATCAGAGTCGCGGCGGCAGCCATCGCCGGTGAAGTAGTAGCCTGCGTAATCGCTGAAATAGGTTTTCTCGAACCGCGCGTGATCGCCCCAAACGGTGCGCATCTGGCCTGGCCAGCTATCTGCGAGGCACAGCACGCCTTCGGCCTCCGTAGTAGTGATCTCTTCCCCGGTTTGGGGATCAAGCACCACAGGTTTCACGCCAAAGAAGGGCTGCTGGGCCGAGCCGGGCTTAAGCTGTGTCGCGCCCGGAAGCGGCGTAAGCAGGTGCCCGCCGGTTTCCGTCTGCCACCAGGTATCCACGATCGGGCAGCGGCCCTGGCCGACAACATCGTTGTACCAGTTCCACGCCTCGGGGTTGATCGGCTCGCCCACCGTGCCGAGCACGCGCAGCGACGACAGATCGTGCTTTTCAACGGGCGCGTTGCCCTTGCCCATCAGCGCGCGGATCGCGGTGGGGGCGGTGTAGAACTGGGTTACGCCAAACTTCTCGCACACTTCCCAAAAACGGCTCGCATCGGGAAAGGTGGGCACGCCTTCGAACATCACCGTGGTCGCGCCGTTAGCGAGCGGGCCGTAAACGATGTAGCTGTGCCCGGTGACCCAGCCGACATCCGCGGTGCACCAGAAGACATCGCCCTCGTGGTAATCGAAGACCAACTCATGGGTCATCGCCGCATAGGTGAGATAGCCGCCAGAGGTATGAACGACGCCTTTCGGCTGGCCGGTGGAGCCGGAGGTGTAGAGGATGAAGAGAGGGTCTTCGGCGTTCATGGGTTCGGGCGCGCACTCGTCCGAAACGTCGGCTTCCATCTCGTGCAGCCAGTAATCGAACCCATTGCGCCAGGCGATCTGCTGGCCGGTGCGCTTTACGACAAGGCATTTCACCTCATCCACATCGTGAAGGAGTGCTTGATTGACGTTATCTTTAAGGTTCGTGACGCGGCCGCCGCGGGGCGCGCCATCGGCGGTGATTACCACCTTCGCGTCGCAACCGTTGATCCGCGCGCCGAGCGCATCGGGCGAGAAGCCAGCGAACACGATGGAATGGATTGCCCCGATCCGTGCGCAAGCAAGCATCGCATATGCGGCCTCGGGGATCATCGGCAGGTAGATCACCACACGGTCACCCTTGCCCACACCCATGGCGCGCAGAACGTTGGCCATCTTGGAGACGCTGCGATGGAGATCACGGTAGGTGATGTGAAGAGCGCCGTCGGCGGGGTTGTCGGGTTCCCAGATAATCGCCGTCTGATCGCTGCGCGCCTCAAGGTGGCGGTCGATGCAATTGGCCGCGACGTTCAGAACACCGTCTTCGAACCACTTGATGGAGACCTGCCCGAGCGTGAAATCGACGTTCTTGACGGTTTGAAACGGCTCGATCCAATCGAGCCGCCGGCCCTGAACCGCCCAAAAGCGCTCCGGGTCTTCAATGGATGCGGCATAGAGCGATGCGTATGTTGCCGCATCAATGTGTGGGGTGGGGTTTGTATTTGCGGCACGGAACGTCGCGTCGTCTTTCATGGGGTCGCCTCCTCCGGTGAGATCGGCGAGGTTTGCCACTGCTCGACGGATCGACTGGCCCCCGCTCATTTGTAAACGGGATACGCCTCTAAATTTAAAAAATCATCATATTATTGAATTTAAACAAAAATTTTGTAAATTGTTTGACGAAATTCAAATGATTTTGTAAATACTTGCGACTCGACGCACGCAAGCTCCCGAAACTATGCAGCTTTTGGTGTACGGTAGTGTACCAAATATCGGGCGCCCTGCGCGACGCGATTGCGCTAACACTCGCCCACGGCTCAGATATGCGGTTGCGGCTCTAGTACCGAAACTAGCTTGCAGCGCTCCAAACTTTGTGAGCCGCACGGGCGATGACCAGCTCTTCATTGGTGGGAATAACCATCACCGCGACGGGCGCATCAGGCGGCGAGATGACGCCCGCCCCGCCCGCGTTGGCCGACCGGTCCAGGTGCACACCGAGCCAGCCCATTGGCGCGCACACCTCTTCGCGCACGCGGACGGAGTTCTCCCCAATCCCGCCGCAGAAGACCAGCGCATCAAGCCCGCCCAAGGTCGCCGACATCGCCCCAAGCTCCCGCCGAATCCGGAAGGTGAAATAGTCAATCGCGTCGCGTGCCTCGGGTGCGTCGGAGGCTTCAAGTTCCCGCATGTCGTTCGACAGGCCCGAGAGCCCCAGGAGCCCAGATTGCCGGTAGAGGAGATCGCTGGCCGCAGCGGGCGAAAGGCCCTCTTCGGTGAGAAGATAGAGGACGACGCCGGGATCGAGCTGGCCGCAGCGGGTGCCCATCGGCAAGCCATCGAGCGCAGAAAACCCCATGGTGGAGGCCACCGAGACGCCTCCCTGCAACGCGCACATCGATGCCCCGTTTCCGAGATGCGCGACCACAACGCGCCCGGCGGCCAAATCCGGGGCGCGGGCTGCCAGTTCGCTGGAGATGTATTCGTAGCTCAACCCGTGAAAGCCGTAGCGGCGTACGCCTTTGTCGTAATAGGCGCGCGGCAAGGCGAATGTATCGTTCACGAAGGGATGACTGCGATGAAACGCGGTATCAAAGCAGGCCACTTGCGGCGCATTTGGAAACGCCTGCCGGGCAGCTTCGATACCAGCAAGGTTGTGAGATTGGTGGATCGGCGCGAAGGGAACGAATTCGCGCAAGGTTGCAAGGATATCATCGGTCACGCGTACTGGCGCATCAAACGCAAGGCCGCCATGAACGACGCGGTGCCCAAACGCGGCCACCGAGAGCGCCGGATAGACACGCCGAATGCTTTCAAGCGCGGTCTCAAGGGCCTGTCCATGGGTAGCCAGCGGGCCCGGGGCGGTGGGCAGTTCCGCACCATCTGAGCCATTGAGGTGCAAGCGGCCGTCCGGCCCGATCCGTTCCACCGCCCCCGTGGCTAACGGCTCCGTTCCTGCCTCGGCCCGGTATATCGCGAACTTCAGCGACGACGAGCCTGCATTGATGACGAAGATCGCCTGGGTCACGAGGGCGCAACAGTAAGGTGAGCATGGTGCAGCGCGGCTACGGCGCAGGAGGCGAGGCGCGATTTCGCGCTGTCGGCCCGAGAGTTGAGGATCACGGGAACGCGCGCGCCGAGCACCAACCCGGCGCCCTCTGCATGGCTGATGAAAGAGAGCTGCTTCGCCAGCATGTTGCCCGCATCGATCCCCGGCACAACGAGGATGTTGGCGCGCCCAGCCACACCGCCTTGCAACCCCTTGGTTTTGGCCGCGGCAAGATCCACCGCATTGTCCATCGCAAGCGGGCCATCGACGAGCCCGCCGGTGATTTGCCCGCGCTCGGCCATTTTGGAGAGTGCGGCGGCGTCGATTGAGGATTGAATAGCCGGGTTCACCGTTTCTACAGCAGACAGAACGCCGACGCGCGGTTCAATACCGAGTGAATTGGCCAGATCAATAGCATTTTGCGCGATATCCACCTTCGCTTGCAGATCGGGTGCGATGTTGATGGCGGCATCTGTCACCATGACCGGATAGGGCTGGCCCGGCACATCCATCACAAACACATGCGTAAAGCGCCGGCCGATCCGAAGCCCGTCGATCTTGTCGAGCATCGGGGTAAGCAGATCATCAGTATGCAAGTGCCCTTTCATCACCGCGGCGGCACGACCTTCGTGCACGAGGCCGCACGCACGCGCCGAGGCAAGCTTATCGCCACCCGGCACATCGATTAATTCAAAGCGTGAAATGTCGGCCCCGCACGACTTTGCCGCCGCGCGGATGTCGCTTTCTCGGCCAATGAGGATTGGCGCGATCAGGCCCTCTTTCTCGGCCAGCAGCATCCCTTCGAGTGAGTTTACATCGTCCGGAGCCACCACTGCGGTTGCCAGTGGTGGCAGGCGATGGGCGCGCTCGAGCAAGTCATCAAAGTGGCGATGGCGCTGAACGACAAGACCGGGGAGTTCAAGGTCATGCGCTTCGTATCGGGCGATCGGTGCGGTAACGACCGCCGTGCCGGACAGGATCAGCGCATCATCAGCGCTGCGCCGCACTTCGGTGGACAGCACCACTTCGCCACCTTCGCGCTTTTCCATCACGGTGACGCGGCACATCAGTTCATCCCCGGCATGGGCGCGATCGTGAAAGTCGATGCTTTGGTGACGGTAGAGCGTGCCGGCCCCCGGCAACCGAGTGCCTAACACCGCGGAAACGAGCGACGCGACAAACAGCCCGGGTGCGATGCTTTCCGGCGTGCCATCCCCGTCGCCGTCTTCGCGCGGCAGATGCATGGGGTTGTAGTTTCCCGATGCAGACGCAAAGACGTAGAGATCATCGAGCGTAACCAGCCGTCGCATTTCTGCGCTGTCGCCGGGCTTGAGATCATCGAAAACGCGGTTGGCAACTTTCATGGGCGCGACCTTGCTGCGCGCAGGCGGGACGAGCCCAAGACTATCCGCATTCTGTTCCATACCTCTGGCGTGATCCGATCATATGCCGCCTGCTTTGCACCACATGCGGCAAGCAGCAACACCGCCATGCGTTCTGGCCTGCACACGGGCCCTGGGCGGGCCGGTCGCCGCCTATCCCTTAGGCGTTTGCCTGGCGCAACCCCTCGACAAACGCATCGATCTCGCGAAATGAACGAAGGTGAAACTTAGGAATTTCCGCTGATCCGAAGGTCTCTTTCAGCCGGGCGTCGTTTCTGCGCCGGTTGGCCAAAAGAAAACGCCAAAAATCTGGTAACTCGCGCGGATCCTCAGGGCACCCGTCTGCCATATCGGGGCGGGTTTTGCCCCAGTCGCGAAAACAGCGCCAGGAGACCCGCCAGATGCGCAGCCAGAAGGGGGCATCTGTCCAGATCAGCATATCCGCACGGGCCAGGCGCTCGGCGAACGTGGCAGAGTGCCCACCTTCGAAAACCCATGCGTCACGTTCGAGGATCGCTATGGCGCGGGCAATTTTTTCTTCGCGGTCCCGCTCTACCCAGCCGGGCAACCAGTGCACCTCTCGATCCATGTGATAGACGGGCAGCCCCAGCTTTGCCCCGACTGCCCGCGCGGTCGTGGACTTTCCGGAACCTGATCCGCCGATGATCATGACGCGCCGGGGCCACCCAAGTTCGGCGCTTTCAGGCGTCGCCACATCGGGCCCGCAACGCAGTGGCTGAACTGGTTTGGACATAGCACACCCGGCATTGCAAGATTGCGGGCCGACGCAAGATCTTCGATAGGCGCGCGCCGATTGCCCATCGGGCTTATCGCAGTCCGCAACAATCGAGAAGCGGGAATGCAATGGTGTGTGCAACCGCAACCTTGCCCAGCGCCCAAAAAACGGGCCATTCGAGAAAGTTATGGGCACCGCTATTGCTGTATGGCGAGCGACGCGCGCCTAGCTATACCCTGAGAATTATTGGCAAATGGGCGTGGCTTGCGCTTTCCGGAAGCACAGCGCTAGACTTTTAGGCAGAAGGTGTGGCGCTGCAACCCGTGCCCCACCGAGCTTATGGGGAGCTGCCTAATGTCTATCAAGAGAATTCATCTACTTTCCGGCGCCGCTGCATTCGCGCTTGGCGCTGTTCCAATCGCTGCGGGGGCGGAAACGCTCACGATCTCTTGGTGGGGTTTTAACGGCGACAAGCTGGACGAATTCATTGTGCAACCGTTTCAAGAGCAATGCGGCTGTGAAATCGTCTTCGAAACCGGTAATAGCGCCGACCGCTTGGGCAAGATCCAGATCCGCGACGGAGCAGGGGTCGATCTGATCTACCTGCCTGACCAGTTCTCTCAGCTTGGCATCGAACAGGGCCTGTTCCAGCCGATCGACCGCTCGAAGATCCCGAATATCGACGGGTTGCACGAAATCGCCCAAGCCCCGCAGGGTGAGTATGGGCCGGCCTACACGCTGGGCCGCGTCGGCATCGTATATGACAGTGCCAAGGTCTCGGAGCCGATCACATCCTGGAGCGATCTATGGCGCGAGGATTTGTCCAACTCCGTCTCACTTCCCGGAATCACAACGACCGCCGGCCCAATGGTGGTGATGCTCGCCGGCGAGGAAGCTGGGACCGATGCGTTCGAAGATGACGATCCGGCCTTTGCGAAGATTGAAGAGATCAAACCGAACGTTCTGAAGAACTACAACACTGGCTCAGAAATGATTAACCTCTTTTCCACTGGTGAGATCACCGTGAGCCTCGCCCAGGACTTCGCACTTGGGCGGCTTCAGGATGCAGTGCCAACCGTAGTATGGGCCGAGCTTGAAGATGGCGATATTGCGACCCTCAACACGATAAATATTCCCATCGGCGCCGAGAATGTGGAGCGTGCGCATGAGTTCATTAACTTCGTGCTCGACCCCGAGTTACAGAAGGTGCTCGCTGAAAACGGCGTCGATGCGCCTGCCGTCGCGTCGGTTGAGCTGACGCCCGAAGCGGCAGCGGGGTGGACCTATGGGGCCGAGCAGATCGACAGCCTCAAGCGCGTGGATTACGTGAAAATGAATGCCGCAAAGGATGGCTGGATCGAACGCTGGAACGAAGTGTTCGGCGGGTGATCCGCCAGAGCGCCACCGTGCCTGCGGGGCGTTGGCAACAAAAGGCCGGGGCGCGCACAGCGCGCGCGCCGGCCATCGGGGAAGCATCGTGCTGAAACGCTTCGCGGGTTGGTCGCTTTCCAGCCCGGCCACCTTGCTTGTCGTGATCTGCCTTGTCGTGCCGGTCGCAGCGACGATGGCTGCCACTTTTGCATCGGATGCCGGGCCGCTTGCGCTTTACCAGGCGTTTTTTGAAAGCGGGTTCCGAAGACGTGTTCTTTGGCGCACGCTGGAGGTGGCCGTTGTCACCACTGTTGTCGCGGTGATCGTGGGATTCTTTACGGCGTACGTCGTGAGCCGCGCTCCGGGGCGGTGGCGTTCGATCCTGATTATCTTGGCGGTGTTTCCGCTTCTCACAGGTGTTGTTGTGCGTTCCTTCGCCTGGCTGATCGTGCTGGGGCGCAATGGCATCGCAAATAACCTGTTCGTGTGGCTCGGGTGGGAGGGCGCACCGTATTCGATGCTCTACACACAATGCTCGGTCGTGATCGCTATGATCTACCTTTTCGTGCCGCTGATGGTGCTGACGCTTGTAGGCGTGCTGGAAAACATCCCCGATGATGTGATCGAGGCGGCCGCCTCCCTCGGCGCCTCGGATTCGGCGATCTTCCGGCAAATCATCTTCCCACTCGCAGTGCCCGGGATCATCGTGGGGGCTGTGCTGGTGTTTACCGGTTCGTTCACATCCTACGCCACACCCCAGCTTCTGGGCGGCGACCAGCAGATGATGATGGGCACGCTCCTGCACCAACGCGCGATGGTGGCGTTTGATTGGGATGGCGCCGCGACGGTTTCGGCGATCATGGTTGTGGTGACGATCAGCATCGTTCTGGCGATGACGCGCATTGCGCGCCGACTGAACCCTATGGCCACGTAACATGACGCAACGCCTGAGCCCCGCCCTGATCGCGTTTGCCGTGCTCGTCTACCTTTTCCTATTGGGCCCACTCGTGATCGTGATCGGCGCGGCGCTGTCGGACACCACGTTCCTGACTTTCCCACCCCAGGGGCTTTCCCTGCGTTGGTTCGAGAAGATTTTCGAGATGTCGGCCTTCAGGCGAACGATCGTCACGTCGCTGCAGCTCGCCTTCGCCTCAACGCTCCTCGCGCTAGTGATCGGGATCCCGGCCGCGTATGCACTCAACCGGTTTCGGATTACGTTGCCGGGCTGGCTTTCCACCCTTTTCGTTCTGCCGGTTCTGGTGCCCGAGATCGTTCTGGGCTTCTCCCTCCTAAGGTCAATCCAGGTCGGTGCTGGGCTGCCAGTGCTGTGGACGCTGCTTCTGGGGCACACACTGATCGTTTTGCCCTATTGTGTGCGAGTTGTCTCAGCCAGCCTTGCCTCTTTCGATTTCACAATTGAGGAGGCGGCGATTTCGCTTGGGTGTTCGCCGGTGAAAACATTCTTCACGATCGTGCTGCCGAACGTGCAATCGGGGGTGATCGCGGCCTTCATCCTGGCGTTCATAACGTCGATCAATGACGTGTCGGTTTCGCTTTTTCTTACCGGGCCTGGGGTTTCAACGCTGCCCATCCAGATACTTGCCCATGTGGAGCAGTTCTTCGATCCGGTTGTGGCATCGGTTTCCGTTCTCCTGATGTTTCTGACCGTGGCTGTCATGGTGGTGGTCGAGCGCACGCTCGGACTAACGTTCCTTGCTAAATGATGACATGACCGCGACCGCCCCGCTGACCCTTTCGAACCTTACCGCCCACTACGGCGCGACAAAGGTGCTTGACGATCTTTCGCTCGACGTGGGTTCGGGCGAGTTGGTTTCGCTTTTGGGCGCGTCGGGTTGCGGGAAGACGACAACGCTGCGCCTGATTGCCGGGTTCCTCAAACCAACGCAGGGCTCGATCCGACTGGGGGAGATAGACCTTACCGCACTGCCCCCCCAAAAGCGCAATATCGGGCTGGTATTCCAGAACTATGCGCTCTTTCCGCACCTCAGCGTGCTCGACAATGTGGCGTTTGGGCTAAAGCAGCGTGGCTTGCCGGCGAAGGATCGAGAGGCGAAGGCGCGCGCGATGCTTGACCGGGTGGGCCTCAACGCTCTGGGGGATCGCCTGCCTGGTGCGCTTTCGGGCGGCCAGCGCCAGCGGGTGGCGCTGGCGCGCGCGCTTGTTATCGAGCCGCCGCTTTTGATGTTCGACGAACCGCTCTCAAACCTCGATGCGAAGCTGCGCGTGGATATGCGGGTCGAAATCCGGCAGTTGCAGCGTGCCAACGGCACCACGTCTGTTTTCGTGACACACGATCAGGAGGAGGCATTTTCGATCTCAGACAGGGTAGCGATCATGGATGCAGGGCGGATCCGACAGCTTGATACGCCGGAAGTGCTTTATCAACGCCCTGCCAATGCATTTGTCGCTCGGTTCGTGGGATTTGAAAACCTGATCACGTTGCGCGTGCGGGCGCGAAACGGCGCGGTTGTCGCCGCCGAGGGGGCGGGCGGCGTGACGCTTGGGCTTGATCAATCGCGTCTGGGGGAGATCCCCGACGAGTTCGTGCTTGCCACGCGGCCCGACGGGCTGCGGGTTGTGACCGAGGAAACCGGCCTGCCCTGCACGTTGGGGCTGCGTACTTATCTGGGGCGCACCTATCACTATCAGGTCGATACGGCTGTTGGCGCCCTTACTGCCGCCGGCCCGCTGTCACAACCACTGGAGGCGGGTGAGGCAGCTTGGCTTACCCCCGAGCTTGACCAGTGCTGCATCCTGCCGCGAGAGACCGTGTGACTACGCTGATCCGCAACGCAACCGTTTTGCCTTGCACGCCCGAGATGCCGGTTATCCAAGCCGGGCATGTGCTTGTGCAGGATGGGCTGATCGCATCTGTCGGCGCGGGCGATGGCCCCAACGAAATCGCCGGTTGCGCGCAGATAGATGCGGGCGGCGATATCGTAATGCCAGGGATGGTGAACCCCCACGCACACCTGCCGATGACCCTCTTTCGTGGCCTGGGCGAGGATGTGGACGATCGGCTCTTTCGCTATGTTCTGCCGATGGAGCGGCAGTTTGTTTCCCCGGAGATGGTGCGCACAGGCACCGCGCTGGCGGCTTGGGAAAGCATTGCGGCGGGCGTCACTACCGTGGCGGATATGTATTACTACGAGGCCGAGGTTGGCCGGGTGCTGGATGCCGCCGGGCTGCGCGGCGTGGTGGGTCAAACGCTCGCCGATTTCGATCCCCCGGACCACGCGGATATGGATGCAGGCTTTGCGTTGGTCGAGGCCCTGGCCGATGAGTTTGCAGGCCATCCGCGGGTCAGCGCGTCGATTGCGCCGCATGCCCCCTACTCCACGGACATCCCGGTGATGGAGCGCGTGGCACATTGGGCATCCGATCACCCAGAGATTCCTGTTCAGATCCACCTCGCCGAAATGACGTCTGAATTGGAATGGGCCGAACGCACATACGGATGTCGCCCGCTTGAGGTTGTGGATCGCGCCGGCTTACTAATGCCCGGGCTGATTGCGGCGCATTGCCTTTACCTAGAAAAAGACGAGATCGCGCGGCTGGCTGAGACAGGCGTGCGTGTGGCCCATAATGCCCGTTCCAATGCAAAAGCCGGGCGAGGAATTGCGCCAGTTGAGCCAATGCGCGCCGCAGGCATCCCCGTTGGCATCGCCACGGACGGGCCAATGAGCGGCAACACACTTGACCTCTTTTCCCAATTCGGCCCGGTGTCGATGTTCGCCAAGCTTCGCGGCCACAGCCGAAAGCCAATGCCTGCGCGCGACGTGATCGCGATGGCAACTCGCGAAGGCGCCGCCGTCCTGGGCCTTGAAGGTAAGATCGGCACACTTGAGGTAGGCAAGGCGGCAGACCTGATCCGGATCTCGACCGCCGCGCCGCGGGTGCAGCCAATTTTCGACATCTATGCAACGCTTGTCTTCGCCGCGATGCCCACGGATGTGACAGATGTAATGGTGGCCGGGCAGTGGCTGATGCGGGATGGGGCGGTGCTGACGCTTGAGCGCGATAAGGTGCTGCGGGATGCCGGGCAGATTGCAGCACGCTTTCGCGCCGAAATGGTCGAGATCGATCGCCGGAGGGATGCGGATGGCTGATAGCCTGGAAAAAGCTCTGGCCGCGGCGGACGCGGGCGTGGAGGCGGGGCTGGCCCGGCTAATGGAGTTGATCGCGATCCCGTCCATCTCTGCCGAGCCGGAGCGGGCGGGGGATGTGGTGCGCGCGGCCAAATGGCTGGCTGACGATCTTGCGTCGATGGGGTTTGAGGCATCGGTGCGCCCCACGGCGCGGCATCCGATGGTTGTGGCCCACGACACATCTGCGCCGGATGGCGCACCGCACGTTGTGTTTTATGGTCACTACGATGTTCAGCCGGTGGATCCGCTGGAGCTTTGGGATGCCGATCCCTTCGCCCCGGCCCTTGTGGCCCAACCAGATGGGGAAACCTGGATCACAGGGCGCGGGGCGTCTGACGACAAAGGCGCGCTTATGACGTTTGTCGAGGCGTGCCGCGCCTGGAAAGCGGCAACAGGCGCACTGCCCTGTCGGGTGACCATGGTGCTTGAAGGGGAGGAGGAGATTGCCAGCCCGTCGCTTGGCCCATTCCTCGAAGAAACGGCAGAAGAGCTGAACGGTGACACACTGCTCGTCTGCGATACCGATATGTGGGATCGAGATACGCCTGCGATCACAACGATGATGCGCGGGCTTGCCAGCGAGGAGTTCACGATCACCGCAGCGGACCGCGATCTGCACGCTGGCATCTTCGGTGGGGCCGCACGCAATGCACTGCAGGTCATGGCCGATATCCTTGCCAGCCTCCGCACGGCGGATGGATCGGTTGCGATTGAAGGCTTCTACAACGATGTGCTCGAGCTGCCAGAGGCGGTTCGGCGCAGTTGGACGGCGCTCCCCTTCGACAGTGCGGCGTTTCTGGGCGATGTTGGCCTCTCGCATCCCGCCGGAGAGCAAGATCGTTCGGTTCTGGAACAGGTCTGGTCCCGCCCCTGCTTTGAGGTGCACGGGGTCTGGGGCGGCTACTCTGGCGACGGGTTCAAATCCATTGTCACGGCGAAGGCCCATGCGAAGGTGAGCTTCCGCCTTGTGCCTGACCAAGATCCAGAAGTGGTGCGCGGTGCGTTCCGGGCCCATGTCGAGGCACGCCTGCCACCCGATTGCACTGTGGAGTTTACCCGGCTTGGCGCGGCAACTCCCGCCGCGATGCCCGTCGATAGCCCGATGCTTCAACAAGCATTGGCAGGCTTGCGCGATGAGTGGGGCTGCGCGGCGATTGCCGGCACCGGCGGTTCGATCCCGATCCTCGCCGAGTTTCGCAAACGGCTTGGGATGGATGCGCTGCTCGTCGGGTTCGCACGCTTCGACAACCGCGTGCACAGCCCAAACGAGAAATACGATCTTTCAAGCTACGTGAAAGGCACACGTTCCTGGGTGCGCATCCTAGACAAATTTGCCACTGGCTGATCGATTAACGCGGCTACCAGACAACCGGATGGCTTTCGCCGGTTTTAACATTCACAAACCCGGTCGGTGCAGTATCGTTCGGCGCGACCAGCACCCAACGCCACGGGGAACAGGTGAGCGTTGCAAACTGTAGCCTTTCAGGGAAGCCCGGGCCCCATCGCGGGGATGAGCTTGGCTCATAGAACCACTCGATCGTTTGCGCTTTGGCCAGAAACTCCTGCCATTCTGCATCGAGCGCTTCTGCGGGCCGCGCCGTCATCAGCCCGCCAATTTCATATCGCACGGTCGCGAAAACCTGCCCGCCCGATGCAAGCGCCCATCCGCCCTGCTGTTCGCGGATCGTATTGGCGACAAGAGCCATGGCGGCATCGGAAGAGCCGGTGATCCACAGGTTGTGGCTGTCATGGCCGACCGTACAGCCTACCGCGGTATCTTCCGTGGCCGGCCCACAGCCGCGCCAAAACATGGTCGCGACGCGACCCTCGCCGGAATGCCGATCAATCACAGCGAACTTGTTGATCTGCCGGGATGGATCACGCTGAACCGAGCCGGCCGCTACCGGCAGTTCCTCGGTGAGAAAATCATCCTCCCAGTGAAACGGGCGCAATACCGCGGCCATCATCGTGTCGCGTCCGCTCCGGGCCGGAATGGCGAAGTCGGCGGGCATCAAGGGCTTGGGTAATCGCACCGAGCTGCGCGCCCACGCGGGCCATGCTACATCCGGGACTGGCCCAGCATAGCGTTCGGCGTGTGAGATCTTGCACCCGTCGGCCCACACCTCGGCAACCCCCACAGCTTCCACATCATGCAAAAGAACAATGTCCGCGAAGCGACCCGGCGCCAAGCTTCCAACCCAGGGCGTCAGCCGCATGTGGCGGGCGGGGTTGATCGTCACGCATTGCAGGGCGGTTTCGGCGGGCAGGCCGCTTTCGATGGCGAGCCTCACGTTGTGATCCGTTGCGCCGATGCGCAGGGTTTCCGAGGCGCCACGATCATCGGTGGCAAAGCCCACCTGCCCCCAATCCGAAAGCCCCCGTTCGAGGAGGCCAGCGATAATCTCGGGCATCGAATGCGGTCGAAGTTCCAGAAACAGCCCGGTGCGTAGCTTGGCCCACGCTTCTTCTGCCGTCCACGCCTCGTGATCTGACGAGAGGCCGGCGGCGGAGAAGGCGCTGATCTCATGCGTATCTCGCAGCCCGGCCGCATGGCCTTCAATCACGCCTCGGTGCGCGAAGGTCGCTTCGATCATGCCCCAGAGGCGGTGATGCGCCGGATTATCGCTGTCCGTGATCGCGGGCCAATCCATCACTTCGTCAAGACCGGCGACCATCGGGTGGCGCATGAACTCGGATTGCTCGGCCCGCCTAAAATGCCCGCCTGAACGTTCGAACCCGGTAGGCGGTGTGGCCGAGCCCGGAAGAGGAAAGATCTTTAGGGGAGATCCGGCCAAGCGCGCCGCAAACCAGAACGCGAGATTGCCAGCGCCGTTTACGTTTGAAAGCTCGTGGGAGGCCTCGCATGTCCAGGTATTGCCACGGGGGAGAACAAGTGCGGCTTCGTATTCCGGCGTCAGGTGCGAGCTTTCGATGTGCTTGTGCACTTCGCCAAAGCCCGGCGTCGCCAACAGGCCCGGCCGCTCGACCACCGACCGCGCCGAGCCACGCCAGGAGCCTGACGGCCCGGTATAAGCGATGCGCCGACCGCGGATGACCAGTTCGGCATCTTCGATCCACGTGCCTGTGGCGCTATCGAAAAGTCGGCCAACGCGCAGGATGCAATCCGCAGGCCGCCGACCCAGTGCAACTTGAACAAGATCCCTGCGAATGACCGTTTCCGCACCGGGATCGAGCAGTAGATCTTCAGGGAGAGGTTCATCCATAGCGTGCTTTGTTGCGGTTGTGCAGGCATAGGATCGAACAGATATACAGACGCGGCAACCCTGCGGAGGCACAGCTTTTGGCAACGCCAGTGATCATCGATACCGATCCGGGGATCGACGATGCGGTGGCGATCTTCTACGCGCTCCGCTCTCCCGCCTTTGACGTGATCGGGATCACTACGGTAGCTGGTAACATCGGGATTGAAACCACCACGGAAAATGCCGGACGGATCCTGGCGCTTGCTGGCGCTGATGTGCCGGTTGTGCGAGGCGCGGCCCGGCCGATCAGCCGCAACGGTTTTTCGGCAACCGATGTGCACGGGAACGACGGGTTGGGCGGTGTGCAACTGCCCGCGCCGCGAGCAACAGTGGGCAGCGGCGCAACGGAGTGGATTGCCAAAACCCTGTCATCAGCTGCGCCCAATACAATTGACCTTTTCGCGCTTGGCCCTTTGACCAATCTTGCACATCTTGTGCGCGATCACCCAAAAGCGGTACGACGCGTTCGCCGCATCGTCGCGATGGGTTGCGCGCTTGAGGAGCGTGGGAACGTGAGCCAGCGCGCAGAATTCAACATCGCGGCGGATCCGGATGCTGCTGAGATCGTATTTGCATCCGGGCAGCCCCTCACACTCATTCCGCTTGATGTAACGCGGCAGGTGCGTGCGGGCCGTAGCCACACCGCGCGTCTCATTGATGCGCCCGATCACGTGGCTCAGGCGACAGGCAAGCTGATCGATGCATATTTTCAAAGCACGACCGGTGGCGACAGCCGGCCACTTCATGACCCTTGCGTGATGCTCTTCGCTGAGTATCCGAAGCTTTTTTCTTGCGTAGACCGAAGGCTCGCAGTCGACTGCTCTTCAGGGCCAGATGTGGGAGCGCTTTCGGCTGGACCTCACAACGTTTCGGTTGCGATGGGGGTAGATGGTGCCGTCGCGCTTGCGCGGCTAATGGCTCGGTTTTTGGGAAGCTAAACGCCTGCGTTCACCTCCCAGCCCCCGCTTGCCCGCAGCAAAAGCGGGGACTCGATGGCCCAGAAAAGCCGCGATGCACCCTCTTTGTCCTTGGCACTGAGTGCCGCCGACCAGCGACGCGTTTGCACCATTGCCGTGCCGACGGATACTGGCGTGACGCCGATCTTTGACAGCAGATCCAACGCCGCGAGGATAGATCGCCCGCTGCTGATCACATCGTCCACAAGACAAACGCGCCGATCTGCAAGAAGGGGACGCACACGCGGATCGAGGAACAGCTTCTTTTCAGCGGTCGGGCTGGTGATCGAACGCAACGGCACTGAAAGCGCATCGTCGTACCAGAACTTAGGTGACGTTCCTAAGGCAACATAGCGAGTGTGACCGAGCCGCGCTGCAACGTTGCGGGCAAGCGACAATCCGAGGGTGGGAATGCCCACCACGATGTCCGGCGCGCTTGGCGCAAGGCGGGCTGCGAGGATAGCAGCCAAGGCATCCTCTACTTCGAAACTGCACTGCGGCAAGTTTAGCGAGGCGATCGCATGTTTGGCTCCGTGTAGCGGGCGGATGGGCAGAAAGAGGATCCGCCCGTCGGGTAAAGCAGCCGGATAGCGTTCGGTGAAAGGCGGCCCGCAGCCCTGCTCAGGCTGATGAAACCCCTGCCAGAAATCATGCGGTTCGATGGTGCGGCCTTACTCGTTGTTCGGCCTTTCGGCGCGGCCTGCACTTGAGCGTATTCGCTCCGGCATGCTGCGCGGGCGTATTGCCATCATCTCGCCGCCTCACGCCCCTTGGCCAGATGATCGCGAATGTCGACCGCCCTCTTTTGCTCAAGCGAGACGTAGATAAGCGACATGTTCGTACGCGCCCGTACCATTTCGCCGGTGAACGGAAGATAGCTAAGTTCGCGCGTTCCAAAGCCGGGGCTTGCCGTACCGACCTGCCATTCCGTGTGAAGCTCTACATCAACCAACTTCAGAGGCGCCGCACCGCCCTCACCCGGCTGTTCGAAGGGAATGCCGGCGATCCGGAGGTAACTTGGCTTGTCGCTGGCATTCAGAAATCCTTCGATGAACTGCTGGGTCAAAAGCTGCAGATCGGCGGCATCATTCTCGGGCTTAAGGTGCGAATGCAGGTGATCGTGGCTGTGGTTGTGCCCGATAGATCCGTTCACGATGTCATGTGGCATTAGACCACCTCCTGCGCCCAACATTTTCGCCCGGTGGTATCGTCACCGGCTTGTCGATATGTGCCTTGTGCTTCCCGAGGTTGCCTGAGCCAACCAGGCTTCCCAGCACATCCACGATAACGCGTGTGCCCATCAGCGCTGTGATCTCGGACTGGTCATAGGGTGGTGAAACCTCCACCAGTTCCATTCCGCAGATGCCTTCGGCGGCCACCTTCGAGGCGAGTGCCAACGCCTCGCGCGGCAGGAAACCACCAGGTTCGGGCCAGCCCGTGCCAGGCACAAATCCGCAATCAATGCTGTCGATGTCAAAAGACATGTAAACCATGTCGACGCCATCCCACGCCATCTCAAGCGCCATCTCGGCGGTCTTGTCGACACCCATCTTCTCCATATCAGACATGGTGATGATATTGGTCTCTCGTTCGCGCGCCACCTTCACCGCCTCTCGCGGCACCTGCCAGCCACCGATCCCCACTTGGACGAGGTTTTTTGCAGGTACATTGGGCAGGTTTGTGGAGTGGAACCACGGCGTGGTGTGCATGCGTTCATCGAGATCCTTCTCTTGAATGTCGGCATGCCGGTCAAAATGGACAATGCCGATTTTCTTCGAAGTGCATTCCGCGATGCCACGCACGCAGGGAAAGCCGATGGAGTGATCACCACCCATCATGATCGGGAACGAGCCTGACGAGAAAACATGGCTTACCGCACGACTGATCTGGTCGAAGCTTTTTTCAATGTTGGCGGGGATGGTGAAGACATCGCCGGCATCACAAAGCGTCATTTGCTCGCGCAGATCGACCCCCATCTCGTAGTTGTAAGGGGTGTAGAGGGAGGAAATCTTGCGAATGCCTTGCGGCCCGAAGCGGGTGCCTGGCCGGTACGTCGTACCGCCATCGAAAGGGATGCCCAGCGCGGTGGCGTCATAATCGCCCACTTCGGTGACATCCTCGGCATAGGGGGCATTGAGAAACGTGTTGATCCCCGCATAGTGCGGCAGTTCCCCCCGCGCGAACGTGGGGATCGACTTGTCGTCAATGCTATCGGCGCCGGTGAGGCCCATGCGCAGCGCCCACTTGCGTTCTTCCTCCCATCGGCCTTCGGGAATGTCCGCCTCGGCCTGCATCGATTTCCAGCCCTGCAATCGGCTTAGATCAGGGTGGTGGTATCGGCGGTCCTGCCGCCTGTGATCAGCCGGGTGATGCGACCGCGAGCGGTCAGGCGGGGCGAAGAACATTGGTTTCCTCCTGCAGGCGTTGAAAGGGGATGCCGCCGTCGCGCGCATCGAAATCATAGGTGATAGTGGCCCCGTACGCGCCGGGGTCGGTGGGGTCCCAGCGCGGCTTGTCAAATACCAGAACGCGGTCGCCCAACTTGAAACCCTCTTCAAGATCGTGGGTGACCATGAAAACAGTCATGCCGGTTTCCGCACGAAGCTCTTGCAGAAAATCGTGCATCGACAGGCGGGTGCCCGGATCAAGCGCGCCGAACGGCTCATCGAGCAGCAGGATGCGCGGCTTAGCGGTGAGCGCCTGCCCGATGGCAAGGCGTTGCTGCATTCCGCCTGAGAGCGTTGCAGGGTATTGGTTGGCAACGTGATCGAGGCCGATCCGCGCGAGCGTTTCCTCCGCGCGGGCCAGTGCCGCAGCCCGCTCGGCCCCACGGAACATGCCCCAGGCCGTTCGGAAGCTTTCGCCCGCGACGATGTTCTCCCGCACCGTCATGTGGGGAAACACCGAGTAGCGCTGAAACACCACTCCGCGATCCAGCCCTGGCTCCTGCGCCGGCTCTGCACCGGCCACGCGGATTTCGCCGCGCGTGGGGCGTTCTTGCGCCAGAAGCAAGCGCAGAAAGGTGGACTTGCCGCAGCCCGACGCGCCAACGATTGAAATGAACTCGCCCTCGTCGACGCTGAGGTTCACGCGTTCCAATATCGGACGCATGCCGTAAGTGAGAAAGATGTTCTGCGCCGTGACGAAACTCATAACCCCGCCTCTGCCCAGGGAAAAAGCTTGCGCGAGAGCCAGCGAAGGAGAAGGTCCATCAAAAAGGCCAGAAGCGTTATCCAGATCACGTAGGTAAGGATCACATCCATCGCGAGGAACCGGCGGACCAAAAAGATGCGGTAGCCCAGGCCCTGTTCAGAGGCGATTGCTTCTGACGCAATTAGAAACAGCCAGGCGGGGCCGAGCGACAGCCGCACGGCCTGGATCAGACGCGGCAGGATTTGCGGAAGCGCCACGCGCAGCCCAATCACAAAGCTTGAGGCGCCCAGCGTTTCAGCCTTTACGATCATCTCGCGGGGGATCTCGACGACACGTGCCGAAAGATCGCGGATCAGGAACGGAAGAATGCCTACGATGATAAGCACAACCTTCGACAACTCTCCCAACCCGAACACGATGAATAGGATCGGCAACACAGCTAGCGGTGGGATCATCGACAGAACCGCTACGAACCCCGCAAGTGAGGCCCGCACATGGGGCAAAAGACCAATAAGAAGGCCGATGATCGTGGCCAGCGCTGCCGAGATGCCCACGCCCAGTAGAAGGCGCTGCAGGCTGGCGGCGGTGTCGTGCCAAAGCAGGATACGGTCAGACCGCCGGTCGGGTTCGGTGAAAAGCCGCTCCGCCGTTGCGACGATCGTGGACGGCGCGGGCAGAAGCTTGTCGGAAGGATTCTCGGCCAGCCGGATTTGGGACCCGATACTGTAAAGAGTAAAGCACAAGATGAAGGGCAGAGCGATCAGCGCGGCTTTCAGCACAACGCCGGGCGCACGGTTGATGAGCCGCATGGCTCCGCCCTCCGACCGTTATGCCTTACAGTTCGCCTTCCGCCGCCATCTGCATGTAAGTCGTGTCGAAACGGAACTGAACGTTGTTCGGATCCCCCGTTGTCGACCCGTCGGGGTAGGCTACGCCCACGAAATCAGCCGAGGGCGCCCCTTCCCCGAGAATGCCCTTGTCAAACAGGAACTCTGCCACGCTTACCATGGTCGCCGGTAGTTCGGGGCTTTCGGTGAAAGCAACAGCATCTGCTGGGTCATAGAACATCTCGGTTGAGGCGAGCTGCGCCTTGTATCCTTCAAGATCTGTGCCAGACGCTTCGGCCATCGCGGTGAGCACCGCTTCGTCACCCGCCGCCATGAGAGCCATCACCTCGTACCACGCCCCTGCCATTGCCTTGCCAAAATCCGGGTTGGCGGCAAGCGTTTCGGTGTTGACGACCATCAAGTCTATGATTTCGCCGGGGATGTCAGAGCTGTCGAACAGCTTAGTGGCGTTGGGATCCTCAAGAATGGTCGAAACCAGCGGATTCCAGGTGACGACGGCCTCCACATCATCGGTGGCAAAGGCCGCGATCATGTCTGCGTCGGATGTGTTAATAACGCTCGCCAGGTCCGCCTCGCGGAGGCCCACGCTGTCCAGCGCGCGGGCGAGCAAATAATGCGATACCGAGAGTTCGACGAGGTTCACGGGCTTGCCGGCAAGGCTGGCCAAATCACCCTCGCCTTTCATAATGACTGCGTCATTGCCATTCGAGAAGTCGCCAACAATCAGCGCGGTGGTATCCACCCCCCCACCAGCGGGGATCGAGAGCGTGTCCATATTGGTGGCTGAGACTCCGTCAAACGCACCTGCCGTGTATTGATTGATCGATTCAACATAGTCGTTGATCTGAACGATCTCGACATCGATCCCGTACTTCTCTGCCCATTTATCCATGATACCGGAGTCTTCGAGATAGCCCCAAGGCATCCAGCCCACGTAGATTGACCAGGCGACGCGGAATTCGGTTTTCTCCTGCGCAAGCACAGGTGCCGTGAAGCCGAGCGAGAGTGCGGTGGCCGCAACAGCGAGATGACGAAGTGAAAGCATGGATGTCCCCCTAGCGACGTTCCGCCAAACGAGAGATAGGGGGAGACCGCGGCGGAACCTGAGAGATCGGTCAATCCAAGTGCAGTGTTCTCCCGGGATTTTGCCCCGCCGTGTACCCGGGCGGAATTTGCCACCCCGGCGACGTCTCTCGGACCAGACCCGCAATTGTAGGTGCGGCGGAACCCTAGACGGCCTGCAGTCTCAACGGTCCTGAGTGCGCGACGAGAGTCACGCGGATGGCACTCTGTGTTTGCTTGCGCGGCCGCACTCGATGCAATTTTGTGCACCTGCGGCGCTATGTGCCGCACATGTCGGCAGGCGTGGAAGCCGAAAACACGATGGTTGGAGGGCGTCAGATCGGCGCGCGCCAGCGTTTTCAGGCGTGGCGCAGTTGATAATACCCAATGGCAGGCGGCGTCAGCGCTCACCCCGCCGGTAGGGCTGCATCAGCGCCTGGGGCACGCGCGCACGGCGGGCCATCACCACCAGCGCGAGGATCGAAAGCAGATAGGGCAGCATCAGGAAAATCTGATAGGGCACACCATCCACAACAGTTTGTAGGCGTAGCTGAAAAGCATCGAAAAACGCAAAGAGCAGCGCGCCGAGAAGCGCTCGCCCCGGGCGCCAAAGCGCGAACACCACGAGCGCAATGCAAATCCAGCCCCGACCTTGGATCATGGTCGGAAAAAACGAATTGAAGGCGGCGAGGGTGAGGAATGCGCCGGCCACCCCCATGAGCGCCGAGCCAACCATGATTGTGACGATGCGCAGTCGGATAGGATCAATGCCCTGTGCCTCTACCGCATGGGGGTTTTCGCCGGTCATGCGGATCGCGAGGCCGAGGGGCGTGCGATAAAGTACCCAGGCGAGAATGGCGACGAGGGCGAGCGCCAGGTAGGTGGGCGCGGTCTGGTTGAATAGCACGGGGCCTATGAAGGGGATGTCCGACAAGATCGGCACGGGAAGCGGACGAAAGGGCTCAATCGTTGGGGGTGAGGTGGCGGTCGGGATTGCGAGGCGGAAGATATAGTAGGAGACGCTTGACGCAAAAAGCGTAATCCCGAGCCCGGTGACATGCTGGCTGAGGCCAAGGGGCACTGTCATCGCCGCATGAAGCAACCCAAATACCGCGCCGCACCCTGCCGCAGCCGCAAGCCCCGCCCAAAGATCTCCCCCTGAATAAACGGTGAGCCAGCCGATCATCGCGCCGAAGGTCATGATCCCCTCAACGCCGAGGTTCAGAACACCCACCCGTTCGCAGAGAAGAACACCCAGGGTGCCAAGGATGAGGGGCGTTGCAATGCGCAGAACCGCCTCCCACATTCCCGCGGAACTCAGGATTTCGAAAATGACCGTCAACGCCGCACCCGGAATTGCGTTAGAAACAGAGCAACAAGCATCGTGAGCAGCGAAAGCGCCACGGTGACGTCAGCGATGAACGACGGAATGCCCAACGCCCTGCTCATGGAATCGGCGCCCACGAACATCACCGCCGAGAAGAGCGCCGCGCCAATCACCCCGATCGGGTTTAGATTGGCCAACATTGCGATGACGATGCCCGAGTAGCCGTAGTTTGGCGATAGATCGGTTGTAACGTACCCCTTCACTCCCATCACTTCGATTGCGCCCGCGAGCCCGGCAAGCCCTCCTGACAGGCAGGCCACCACCGTCAGCGTGCGCCCGAGCGGTACACCCGCAAAGGCCGCCGCGCGCGCGTTCAGCCCTGTGGCGCGGGAACGCATGCCGAAGACCGTCCGCGCCTGAATCCACCAGATTGCGACGGCTAGGGCGAGGGCAATTATGAGCCCTGCGTGCAGGCGCGAGCGTTCAATCAGTTGCGGCAGAAGCGCCGCGTCGGGCACGGGCACAGATTGCGGCCAACCAAATGCTAGGGGATCTTTAAGCGGCCCTTCGATCATCATCGAAACGAACAGAATGGCTATGAAATTCAAAAGCAGCGTCGTCACCACTTCATCCACGCCGAAACGCAGCTTGAGTGCCACGGGAACGAGGAGCACCAAAGCGCCAGCCAGCGCGCCAACGATGAGGCAGGCGAGTATTGCCACCGGAACGGGCGCGTTGGAAAATCCCGGGAGGACGCCAAAAGCCGTGATGGCAAGCGCACCGATGTAAAACTGGCCTTCGCCGCCGATGTTCCAAAGCCGCGCGCGGAAAGCGACGGCGGCGGCGAGCCCTGTCAAAATGAGGGGCGTTGCCCGTGTGAGCGTTTCGGTAATCCCGAGGCGAGAGCCAAAGGCGCCACGCAATATCAGCCCGTATGCCTCGAACGCATTGGCGCCAGCAATAGCGATAAGAACGCCCGCGACCACGAGTGCGGCAAAGATTGCGCCAATCGGGGCGAGGATGGTGAGTGTGGCCGAGGCGTGTTCCCGGCGTTCAAAGCGCATCTGCTGTCCCAGCCTCTTCCGCAATTGCACCAGCCGCGCCCCAATCACCCGCCATCATCAAACCTAGAAGCCTTGCATCGGCGCGTTCTGCCGGGATGGCTGGTGAAAGGCGTCCGTCAGCGATGGCACAGATCCGATCAGACAGTGCGATGACCTCGTCGAGATCTTCGGAAATCAGAAGGACGGCCGCGCCCCTGTCACGCGCTTCGATCAAGCGCCGGTGGACGCCAGCAATTGCGCCCTCGTCCAACCCGCGGCTGGGCTGCGCGGCAACCAAGATCGCGGGCCCGGCCTCAAGCACGCGGCCAAGGATGAGTTTTTGCATGTTGCCGCCCGAAAGCAGGCGGACGCGGCCATCCACCCGCGCGCCACGCACATCGTAATCGTCCAAAATACGGCGCGTCGCCTGACGCGCAGCGCCGCGTCGCACGATGCCGTGGCGCGAGAAATCGGGGGACCAGAGACGTTCGAGGACAACATTCTCCCACGTCGCCATGTCGCCCAAAATGCCCTCGGCGTGGCGGTCTTCGGGGATCCGGCCGATACCGGCAGCGATCGCATCCGGCACCGTGTGCCGGAGGAGTGGTGTGCCATCGATCTTTAGGTCGCCCTTATCCGGCGGGTAAAGGCCGGAGACGACTTCGGCGAGCGTTGTCTGGCCATTACCGGACACGCCGATGATGCCCAGTGTCTCGCCCGCATGCAGGCAGAAGCTCACGCCCTTGAGCGGGGCAGCGCCCGTTCCACGCACCTGAAGGTTTGCTGCTTCGAGGCGGATGGCGCCCGTGCGCGCAGGCGGCCGCTCCGGGCGTTCGACTGCGCGGCCCACCATTAATTCCGCCAGCTCTTCTTTCGTCGTGTCTTTTGTTGTGCGCTCGGCCACCACGCGCCCACCGCGCAGCACCACAACGCGATCAGATGCAGACATGACCTCCTGCAGCTTGTGCGAGATGAAGATGATCGAAAGGCCCTTTTCCGCCATCTCGCGCAGTGTTGCGAAAAGCTGCTCGGCCTGTTGCGTTGTTAGAACGGCGGTCGGCTCATCGAGGATGAGAATGCGCGCCTCGTTATACAGCGCCTTGAGGATTTCGACGCGTTGCCGTTCGCCAACCGACAGGGTTGCGACACGGACATCCGGATCAACCGGCAGACCGAACCGCGCGGCGAGATCCAAGAGGCGCGCGCGAGCCGTCGCGCGGCTGGATCGCAGACGAAACAACGGTTCCGTTCCGCATACGACGTTTTCGAGAACACTCAGATTGGCCGCAAGCGCAAAGTGCTGGTGCACCATGCCGACGCCGGCCTGGATCGCGGCGCGGGATTTGCCGCGGGGAAGCGCCTGCCCTTCTACCCGCACCTCGCCGGCATCCGCCGTGTAGTGGCCGAAGAGGATCGACATGAGGGTTGTCTTGCCCGCGCCGTTTTCCCCGAGAAGCGCGATAACTTCGCCCCGCTCCAGATGGAGCGAGACATTGTCGTTCGCGAGGGTTGAGCCGAAGCGCTTCGTGATGCCGACGAGTTCAAGAACGCGCGTCACACCTGCACCCGTGGGCATACCGGCCCGTCAGGCCGGAGATGGGCCATTACGCGGGCTCATCGAAGTTCCGCGGAACTTCAAACTCGCCCGCCTTGATCGCGGCGCGGACCTCCTCCATCTCGGCCGCCGCGTCGGCCGGCACCTTGTCCGCCACATAGATGATGTCATTCCCGCCATCGGCCATCAGGCTGAGCGGCGTATAGGTTTTGCCTACCGGGTTGCCTGCAACCGCATCGGCCAGAGCGGCATCCACCAGCGGACGGAAGGACCACAGCGCATTCGCGAAAACGGTTTCGGGGTAACGCGGCGTATAGTCGATAAGCGAGCCGATAGCGGGGATCCCGCGTTCCTGCGCCGCATCAGCTGTTCCGATGCGCTCGCCAAAGAGAATGTCGGCGCCCGCGTCAATCTGGGCGAGCCCCGCTTCGCGGGCCTTCGGCGGATCGAAGAAGGTGCCGATAAAACTGACAAGGTGAGTGGCGTCGGGGTTGGTGCGCTTCACCCCGTCGGCAAACCCATTGATGAGCATGTTCACTTCTGGGATCGGGATTGCGCCTACCGACCCCACGATGCCGCTTTCGGTCATCCGCCCGGCAAGCATTCCTGCAAGATATGCGGCTTCCCAGTTCCAGGTTCCGAAGACGCCAAAGTTATCGCCCTCGGCCTCACCGGATGATCCCATGAGGAAGGCTGTATCGGGGTAGTCAGCAGCCACTTGGCGCGCCTCGCGTTCAACGGCGTAGGACTCGCCAACGATAAGCACGTTGCCCGCATCGGCAAATTCACGCATCGCGCGCGGATAGTCCGTTCCCGATACGCCTTCCGAGAAAGTGTATTCGATTGCGCCTTCGGCATCGGCCTCAACCATGGCGGCGTGCAGCACCGAGTTCCACGCGTTCTCAACCGGCGAGGCGTGGATGCCTGCAACCTTCACGGGGCCCGATTGCGCAGAGAGGATCGAAGGTGCGGCAAGGCTAGATGCCCCCAGCGCGGCCCCTGTGGCGAGCATCTGGCGGCGGTTCATGTGAAAGCGGCTCATTGCAGTGTCTCCTTGTTGGTGGCCGAATCGCTACCGGCCGGTCTTGACGCTCGTACCTGCTTGTCCTTCCGCAGGTAGTCGAGCGGCCTCGACCTTATTCCCAAGCTAACTGCACATTTTCCGCGCACGAAAGCCCAAACTGCACCTTTAGCGGGCAGCGGAACCCACTATGGCGCCGCCTTCGGCGCGTAGTCGGCGGGGTCGACCGACAGTGGCCGCCCATTGAGCGCGAGCCGGGACTGCTCCGGCGGTGTTTCGGCGACGACCTTACCGCGGCGGATAACCTTCAGCCTGTTTGGCCGGAGCCGGATGGCCTCCGCCGGGTCACGTGCCTGAAGCAGCACCATGTCGGCACGGCAGCCAGGTTCAAGCCCATAGCCATCAAGCCCCAACACCTGCGCGGGCACGGTTGTTACCGCCTCAAACAGGGCTGATTTATCGCTGGCAGACCCCAACTGCGTGGCGTGCACCGCCATATGCGCGACATCCAACAAATCGCCGGTACCCATCGAATACCACGGGTCAAGTACACAGTCCTGGCCCAGGGCGACCGGAATTCCGGCCGCTAGCATTTCGGGAATTCGGGTTAGGCCCCGGCGCTTGGGATACGTGTCGTGGCGCCCCTGCAGCATAATGTTGATCAAAGGATTGGGGATCGCCGCCATGCGCGCTTCGGCCATAAGCGGCAGCAGCTTCGAGACATAGTAGTTGTCCATCGAATGCATCGAGGTGAGGTGCGATCCCGCAACCCGGCCCTGCAACCCAAAGCGCACGGTTTGGGCCGCCAGCGTTTCGACGTGGCGCGACATGGGATCATCCGTTTCGTCGCAATGCATGTCGACGGGCAAACCACGGTCTGCAGCGATACGGCACAGGGCTTCGACGGACGCACGCCCGTCCTCCATTGTGCGTTCGAAATGGGGGATGCCACCAACAACATCCACGCCCATGTCGAGCGCGCGAAGCAGCGCCGCCTCTGCGCCATTAGATCGGTAGAAGCCGTCTTGGGGAAACGCGACAAGCTGAAGATCAAGATACGGGGCAACGCGTTCTTTCACCTCCAAAAGGCCCTCGACGGTAACAAGCGCTGGATCGGAAGTATCGACATGGCTGCGTACGGCGAGCAGGCCCTTCGTCACGGCAAGGTCGCAGTAGCGCAGAGCACGTTCGACAACTGCCTCGCGTGTCAGCGTTGGCCTCAGTTCGCCCCAAAGAGCGATACCTTCGAGCAAAGTGCCCGAGACATTCATACGCGGGAGGCCAAGGGATAGCGTCGCGTCCATATGAAAGTGTGGGTCGACAAACGGAGGCGACAATAAGTGCCCGTCCGCGTCGATTATTTCTCTGGCCTCTGCCGAGATGTTCGGAGCCACATCGACAATCCGTTTGCCCCGCACGGCGACATCCTGGTCGCGCCGTCCGTCTGGGAGGCTTGCACCGCGGATCAAAAGGTCAAACGTCACGGTGCCTTTCCCTTTCTCGCTTTGTTAATGGCTGGGCACTTCAAACTGCCCGGAAGGCCGAGCCTCCAATCGACCGGTTGGCCGGCGTTAGTCAAGCACCCCGCGCAAAAGGGGACCGCGCCCGCCGGGACGCCGCATTGCGCATCCGGGCCATTGCAGTAAAGCTGAATACCTCACTGCAAGGTATCGAAATGCAGCCCAACCGAAACTCGATCATCGCCGGGGTCACAGCCGCCGCCGTGATGGCGGCAGCTGCAGTGGCGTTCTTCATCACGGGTCCCTCGAACGCCCCCCGGGACGGCGCAGTGTTTTCCGCGCCGGGGTTGGGGCCAATGTCGTTCGAGCAGGCACGCGGGGAGTTCTTCCGCCTCACACCGGCGCTTTTGTTGGTTGTCTACGATGCGTTCGGACGCACTGAGGAAACAGAGATATACGACACGTTGGCCAGCGTAGCCGGGGGTGACGCGTTGGAACAGTTATATCTTGAGCGAGTAGGCGCGATGGCTGGGGGCGGGCTGGAGGAGGCCGATCAGACGATCCACGAGATCACGCTTCTTACCTCTTCGATGACGGCACGCCGCGACGCGCTGGCGATCGCGGCATCGTGGCAAGTTATCGGCACGGTCGGCCACGCCGAACATCTGCACGTGCGCGGCAACACCTACAGCGCCAATCTCACAGTTGCCCCGGTAGAGGATTCCTGGAAGATCAAAGACTTTGAACTCCTGGACGTAAGCCGGGATGCAGCAGGCGAGGTGTTTCAGGCCCCGCAGACCAACTGATGGTAAGGGTAAACGACCTCCGCTTTTCCTATCCGGGCCGCCGCTTTCGGCTTGAGGTGCCATCACTGGAAATAAACGATGGGGAACGACTTGCAATCGTTGGCCCGAGTGGCAGTGGTAAGACGACCTTACTGAACCTGATAGCTGGCATCCTCCGCCCCGATACTGGCTCGGTCACCGTTGCAGGTCGCGAGATTTCCGCGATGACGGATGCCGCGCGCCGCCGCTTTCGCGCCGGGCATATTGGCTTCGTGTTTCAAGACTTCGCGTTGCTTGACTATCTAACGGCGCGCCAAAACATTCTATATCCCTACCGAATTGCGCCAGGTCTTCGCCTCGACGCAAACGCCCGGGCGCGGGCCGAAGCCCTGGCCGAAGCCTCGGCGATTGGCGATAAGCTGGAGCGTCACCCCCCTGCCCTAAGCCAAGGGGAACAGCAGCGGGTCGCGATCTGCCGTGCGCTGGTGACGGGCCCACAACTTGTGCTTTCGGATGAGGCCACTGGGAACCTTGACCCCGAAAGCAAGTTGCGGATCCTAGATCTTTTGTTTTCCCGGGCCGGAGAGGCCGGTGCCTCGGTCATAGCTGTCACGCACGATCACGAGCTATTGCCGAGGTTCGACAGAGTGCTCGATTTCGCTGATTTCCGGTTGGCGGCGCCGGTATGAACGCCTTGTTTCTTGCCTTTGCTTACCTGCGATATCACTGGGCGCGCAGCCTTGTTATGGTGCTTGTTGCTGCTCTGATCCTAGCTGTGCCGGCAGCGACGCAAATTCTTCTATCCACCAGCGAACGCGCGCTGACCGCTCGCGCCTATGCCACTCCGCTGATCCTTGGCGCGAAGGGCTCTCAACTCGATCTCACGATGGCCGCGCTTTACTTCTCGGACGAACAGCCCGAGCCCCTTCCCATGGCCGAAGTTGACGCGGTTTGGGACAGTGGACTGGGCACGCCGATCCCGCTTCACACGGCGTTTTCTTCGGGCGGTTTTCGGATTGTTGGAACAACCCTAGACTACTTCGATTTTCGCGCGCTGGAGATTGCCGAGGGCCGCGGGCTGGCGGTGTTGGGAGAGGCGGTGATCGGGGCTAATGTTGCCCGGGCGCTTGAAACGGGCGTTGGCGGCGCGCTGGTGTCCTCGCCAGAGAACCTGTTTGACCTTGACGGGATCTACCCGCTGGAGATGGCGATTGTTGGCGTTTTGGCGCCCACTAACACAGCCGACGACGACGCCATATTCATAGACATCAAGACGGCCTGGGTTATTCAGGGCATCGGACATGGGCATGAGAACGTCGTTACGGCGTCGGACATTGAGAACGGGCTCGACGTGACCGCTAGTGCCGGCATCGTCGAATATCAGCGGATTACGCAGGACAATATCGACAGCTTCCATTTTCACGGCGCGGAAAGCACGTTTCCGGCCACTGCAGTGATCGTTGTACCGAATGACGTACGGGCAGGCACCATTCTACGCGGGCGCTACCTTGATCCCGAGGCGCGAACCCAGCTGATAGAGCCGGCGGGCGTGGTGGGCAGTTTGGTGGAACGGATTTTTCGCATCAAGGCTCTGCTTGATGTGGTTACCGCCGTTATCGCCTTGGCCGCGCTCGCAGCAATCGGCCTCACCGTTTTTCTAAGCTACCGGCTTCGGGCCGGGGAAATCGCCACAGCGGTCAAACTTGGCGCGAGGCGCGGGATGGTGTTGCGCCTCTTGGCATCTGAGACCGTTACTTTACTCTTGATCGCAGGACTTATCGCAGCCGCCGGCGCAGCCATCGTTTCGCGCAACGCTGAGGCTTGGGTGGGATGGCTACTTGCCCTGAGCAGTTAGATCTTTGGGAGGACACTTAACTTGAAACAATCAGGTTTGGCCGCGCCGCTTGCCCTTATGATCGCAGCCGCGCCCGCGTCCGCGCATTATGGCATGATCATTCCGAGCGACCCGATGATCAGTCAGAAAGATGGCCGGAGTGTCGCGCTCACTCTTTCACTCTCGCACCCGTTCGAAATGGATGGGATGATGCTGGACCGCCCGGTGGCCTTCAACGTTATGCATGGCGGGGCTACAGTCAACATTCTGGGCAGCCTGCGGGACGCGACGGTGATGGAGGAACAGGGCTTTACGCTCGACTATCCACTCCAACGGCCGGGCACCTATGTGTTCTCGATGGAGCCGCAGCCCTATTGGGAGCCTGCCGAGGATGCCTTCGTTATCCACTATACAAAGACGTATGTGACGGCCTATGGCGACGACGAGGGCTGGGACACAGAGCTTGGCCTTAAGACCGAAATCGTTCCGCTGTCAAAGCCGTTCGGGCTGTGGGAGCACAACGTCTTCCAAGGCATTGTGAAGCTTGACGGCGACGCGGTGCCCTACGCCGAGATTGAAGTTGAGTTTTTCAATGACGGCGCCGGGGCTAGTGCGCCTGACGAGTTGATGATCACGCAGATAGTGAAAGCCGATGCCAACGGTGTGTTCACCTACGCACCGCCCGCAAGCGGTTGGTGGGGCTTTGCCGCGCTCAACACAGCCGACTACACGCTGCCGCACGACGGTGAAGACAAGGCCGTGGAACTTGGCGCCGTGATCTGGGTGCATTTCGAAGAATGGACGGGCAAATGACCCGCATCTGCGCGGCCTTGGCAGGCCTTGCCATGATGGTTGCGGTCGCAGCCGGGGCGCACCAGCTGAACGTCTTTGCCTCTGTGGATTGCGAGGCCGTGACCATTGAGGCGAAGTTTTCGAACGGCAAGTTCGCATCGAGTGGCGAGGTGCGGGTTCTGGACGAGGAGAATACGCTTCTCACAAGCCTCGAACTTGGCGCCGACGGCACACTCCGCGTGCCGTTGGAGACCCTAGACCATTCGGGCGGGCTGGTGTTTGAGGTCGAGACCGGCAGCCATGATGGCTACTGGATCGTCACGCCCGAGGACATTGCCCGGAGTTGCGGAAGTTGATCCGCATTGGCCGGTGCGTTGCGGTTTTGGCAGCGATGCTTGTGGCGGCGGAGGTTGCCGTCGCGCAGGACAAACCGCGGGTGATCGCCGTCAACTACGCGACCCACTACATGGCTGAACGGCTGCTTGGCGATGCCGCGGACGTCATTTACCCGGTGCCCGATGGCACAGACCCATCGTTCTGGCGGCCGTCAGTCGCAGATATCAGCGAGATCCAGTCAGCCGATCTCATCCTACTGAACGGTGCGGGATTTGCGACCTGGACGTCGCGCGTCTCGCTCCCACGATCGAAGCTTGTTGATACCTCGCGCGGGCTGGAAGACCGGCTGATCGCGACAGAAACGATCACGCACAGCCACGGCGACGGGGGCGAGCATTCCCACGAAGGCACCGCCTCCTACACGTGGCTGGATCCACGGATGGCGCGGGCGCAGGCCATAGGCATCGCCGATGCGCTGAAGGCGCGCGGCTTTGATGATGAGGATCAGATCGACAGTCGTCTGGCAACGCTTTCAGATGAACTCGATGGGTTAGAGCGACTGGGACAGGACAGTTTGGCGGGGTTAGCCGACACAGTCTTCGTCGCTACCCATCCGCGTTACCAATACCTGGCACGCGCGTTCGGTCTGACGATCCTGTCCCTTGAGTGGGAGGCGGGTACGGCGCCCTCAGACCGCGAGCTTGGTGAACTGGTTGAGTTGGTTGCAAGCGATGGCGTGGACGTGCTGATCTGGGAAGCGCAACCACCGCAAGAGGCGCGCCGTGCCATCGCCGATCTGGGCGTGCAGGATGTCGTTTTCCCACCATTAGCTGTAGCACCGGACGATGCGGAATTTCTTGATGCCTTCACACAGGGGCTCTCTGCGCTGTCAGCTGCTGCTGCACGGGCGGCAGGCGGGTAAACCAGCGGTGTTGCAATTGCACGGAGCATAGCACTGATCAGAGCAGTTAAGTTACGACCGGTCTTTTCTGAAGTGGCCGATCGTGAAGCCCGTGCCATTGGAAACGGCATCGAAGTGGCTGGGAGGTTATGGCAACCGGAGGATACCGAAACACCGTTCCCCGTTCGAGGTCGACGGCTCACGTTGCGTCGGGGCAGGCAAACGCGCTAGGCGGGGTTGGAGTTGGCAACTGCGCGGTATGATAGATATCGATGCACGAAGAAGACCGGGCCTGATCCATGCGTTGGCAGGACATCGTTGAATTCGCTCTTCGATGGCCGGAGGTGGTGGAGTCCACCTCTTATGGTGAGCCTTCACTCAAAGTGCGCAAAAGGCTTCTCACACGGACACGTCTGGACGACGACAGTCTTGTATTGTTGGACGTTCCCGCAGAGGAGCGTGAGATGCTGATTGTCGCGGCACCCCGCGTCTTTTTCGTAGAAGAGCATTACCGAGATTACGATATCGTCCTGGCATGGCTTGCAACGCTGACAAGGCAAGACGTTGAACCCCTGTTGGAACGTCGTTGGCGCAACTCAGCCACAAAGAGGGCGATTGCCCGTTTTGATGCAGAGCGGGGCGGCAACCAATAGACTTCTCGGAGGCGCGTAGGGCCGAAGGCAGCCTCACGCAAGCGACGCAAACGGTCGAGCCAGTCGCAGAGGGGACTGCCGCGAGCGCACTCAAACCACCAGCTAAGGCGCACGGACCGTCTGGCTTGTGTGACACGCCGACAACCGACTTACCCGGGCGTCCCATTGCGCTAGAAGCGGTATGGCCGCCCAATCCTTCATTATCCGCTCAGCTTCGCGAATGTTCAGTGCGCGTAGAAGCAGGGTAGAGTTGGCCATTCTGAGCCGGGATTGCCCGCGCTTAGCGCTCCGGATCAATTGATCCGGCAGATATGGCATAATCTAACGCAAACGATCACGCGGGGCCTGTCGGCCTGTGCGGGGTCCGGCTGCAATCAATCCAGAGACATGCGACGCGAGGCCATCGGGTAGCGGTGCAGAGTAGTGATGCCACTCAGAAGGAAAGCGTCAGCATTACTCAGTAACCCTACCCGATCCTAGCTTCGCTATTGCCTTAATCTCCAGAAACAAGCCCGGATCAGTGAGGCTGATAACGCCAATCGCTGTCCAATTCGGGAACGGCGGGTTTGCAAATGCCTTTTGCTTGGCAGCGGCGAACGCGTCGAAATGTTCGTGCATGTTCACATGGAAGGTTGTGACATCGACGATGTCGTCGAAGCC
>JBCCRC010000037.1:0-32709 GCA_039208375.1 Pseudomonadota bacterium
CGCAGCGTGGTCGGCGTGGCCGAGGCTTCGTCCATCTCGCTGCCCAGCGGCAGGATGTGGAAGAGCGCGTCGAAGAGCCCGTTGCACACCTCCTGGAGCAGGTAGGTCGCGCCCGCGTAGCCCATGAAGGGCGTGCCGGTCGCGCGCCGGATCGCGGCGCCCGGAAAGCTCGCGGGAATGAAGTTAGGCGCGGGCCCGTGCCCGGCCTTGGTCTCGGCGAGGTAGATTTTCTCGTTGATCGAGCCCAGGACCACGAGCGGGCGCTTGGCGTGGATCTGCGCGCGCACGTCCTCGTTGTTGGTCTTCTTGCCCCGGCAGCGCGAGACGGCGAAGGCGCAGGGCAGGCCGAGATCGTCCTCCAGGTACTTGCGCACCCCGCGCGCATAGGTCTCGGAGGCGACGATCCCGAAGGAGGCGGTCGCGAAGAAATCCTGCGTGACCGAGCGCCACAGATCCCAGACCGGCTTGATGGTCGAGTGCTTCTCGCGCTCGATAAAGGGCTCGGGATCGAGGCCCAGGAGCTCGCCGAGCGAGCGCAGGAAGCGCGTGGTCGAATCGATGCCGACCGGCGCCTGGAGATAGGGCTTGCCCAGCACCTCGCAGAGGCCGCGGCCGAACTCGCGATACATGCACACGTTGACGTCGGCATTCACCAGGCCGCGCATCTCAGCGACATGGGCCCCGAGGGGCATGACCATGTTCACCTCGGCGCCGATCCCCTCCACAAGGCGGCGGATTTCGGCGAGATCCGAAGGCATGTTGAATGTGCCGTACATCGGCCCGAGGATATTTACACGCGGAGCTGCACCCTCCTCGCGCTTTTTCTCCGGGGGCATCCGGCCCTTCGTCATGCCGAACTCGGTAAAGATCCACGTCATCGCGCGATCTGCCGCTTCCCACTGATCCTCATCGATGGTGCGGGGCAGGAAGCGCTGGATATTTGTGCCCTGCGGGGTGACGCCCCCGCCGATCATCTCGGCGATGGAACCGGTCACGACAACCGCAGGAAGGGCCGGGTCGAGCGTTTTCCAGGCGCGCTTCATTGCGCCCTCGGTCCCGTCACGGCCAAGCTCTTCCTCGCCCAGCCCTGTGGTGACGATGGGAAGCTCGTGGGGCGGCAGCGCATCGGTGTAATGCAGAACAGAGGTTACGGGCAGGTTCTCACAGCCCACCGGCCCGTCAATCACCACCTGCAGGCCCTTGACAGCGCAAAAGGCGTATACCGCCCCCCAATAGCCGCCCGCGCGATCGTGATCCTGAATCAGCATGAGGCACCCCGTTTCGACGGTGTGCACCCGCAGATCGCATCCCCGATTCGCTTCGGCGCGCGCGGCGCATATCTGAGAAGCACGGCGGCCATCAAATCATCTCCTGCGCCTTGGCGGCGCGGGCCTGCTTGTCGAGCTTCTTCTGGTGCTGGGCGCGGAAGTCCGGTCGAAGGTTGGGATCGCCTTCCCAAACGCCTGCCGTATCGCCCTCGCCCACACCCTCGAAGAACGCCTTCATGCCATCCATCCGCTCCTTGTTGCCGATCGCGGCGTTGACAACCTGTTGCAGGCTGCCGGCGCCGGCTGGGCCCATAAGCGGGCGGGCGGAAATGAGGTTGGTGAAGTAGAGGCCGGGGATCGCCAGTTCCTTGGCCTTCTGCACGACCGGCGTCGTGCCGATGGCAAGATCGGGGGTGATCGCCTCCATAGCCGCGCAATCGTCTTCGAGCGACGCGCGGAATTTCACCGTCACCCCGCGCGCTTCGAGCCATTCGCGATCGGGGTCCGAATACGTCGTGCGGGGGCAGGCGGTGCCGACATAGGGCACATCCGCCCCGCTTTCGATCAGCAGACGCGCAACGAGCAGCTCTGAGCCTTCATACCCCGAGAGGGTGATCGTGCCCTTGATCGGCGTGGCCGCGAGCGCATCTTTGATCGCGGGGAGAAACGCGTTTTGCGCCGCGGCCACCTGGCCTGCACCCACGCCGAAGGCTTCGCCGATGGCGTCAAGCCAGGCGGCGGTGCCGTCATGGCCTACCGGGGCAGAGCCGATAATGGGGCGGCCAGCCGCATCAAACTCACGGATTGATGCGGTGTAAAAGGGGTGGATCGCAGCGGCGGCACCGCAATCAAGCGCGGCGTAGAGTTCGCGCCATTCCCGGCAGGGCACGACGGGGCCCGCGGCCAAGCCGAGCGGCGCAAGCATTGCCCCGATCATCATTGGATCGGCGGGGAACATCTCGCCCAGAAGCGCCACGGTCGGGCGGTCAGATTTCCCGGCAGCCGGGGCTTGAACCGGCCCCGCCTCAATCTCTTCCCGGGCGTATTTCAGCATGGCTCCGGCGAGGATATCCTTCGCTTCGGCATGGGTCGGCACGCCGAAGCCCGGCACGTCGATGCCCACGATGCGTACGCCGTCGATCTCGGAAGGCAAAAGCCGTAGCGGCACGCCCGAGGCCGTTGGCACGCAAAGGTTGGTAACGACGATTGCGTCGTAGCGTTCCGGATCCGCCATCTCGTGGACGGATTCGCGGATATCTTCGAAGAGCTTGCCCGTGACAAGCGTTTCCGAATTGAACGGCACATAGCCCACCGAGCGGCGCGCGCCGTAGAAGTGGCTCACGAAGGTAAGCCCGTAGACGCAGCAGGCCGAGCCCGAAAGGATCGTGCCCACCCGACGCATCCGAAGGCCCACGCGCAACGAGCCGAAGGCGGGGCACATGGATTGCGGTTTGTCGTGCGGGCCCTGCGGATAATCCTTGGCGTATTGATCTAGGATTTCGGATTTGCCGGCCATGCGCGCGGCGCGCTCCATCTCCGCTGCGCCCGCGTGGCAGCCCATGCCGTCAACGCCGGCCATATCGGTTGGGGTGGCTGGCGCCGCTGCGTGATCTCTCGGTGCCTCCGTGGTGCGCGTGTCGGAGACAACAACGCCGTCCGTCACCTCTGCCGCGCCCGCGGCATCATATGTCACCTCGCCGCTCATGCCGCCGACCCGCCAGATGTCTCGCCCGAGGCAAGAATGTCTCTGATCAAGCGCCGGATCTGCTCAGGCGTGGCTCGCGCCAGCATCAACTGGGCGCACTCAATCTTATGGGTGCGGCATTCCTCACACATCGTCGTACACCACTTCGAGCGATTGCTTCGGCTTGGCGTTCTTGCCGCGCATGTCCTGATCCGTCGCAGGCTCAAGCACGACGCCGGCCCCGGTGTCGGAGCCGTCGAAAAGCTCCAGAAGCCCGTCTTGCGAAAGCGGGGTGGGCCGCATCGGAGGTGCATCGGCCACGTTGGTTCCAAGCTCGGCGAACAGGCCGCCCCACTGGCTTTCGGCGGTGCCAACGATCTGGTAGTTCGCCGATTTCTTGCGCAGGTCATCGTCCTGCGGAATCGAGGCAAGCACGGGGATGTCGACGGCTTCGGCAAAGGCCTGCGCTTCGCCCGATCCGTCATCCTTGTTGATCACAAGGCCTGCGACGCCAACGTTGCCGCCGAGCTTCCGGAAATACTCTACCGCAGAGCAGACGTTGTTTGCGACGTAGAGAGACTGAAGGTCGTTCGATCCTACGAGGATCACCTTCTGCGCCATGTCGCGCGCGATCGGCAGGCCAAAGCCGCCGCAAACCACGTCGCCCAGGAAATCGAGCAGCACGTAGTCGAAATCCCAATCATGGAAGCCGAGCTTTTCGAGCAGCTCAAATCCATGGATGATGCCGCGCCCGCCGCAGCCGCGGCCCACTTCCGGCCCGCCAAGCTCCATCGCGAACACGCCGCCGCGCTTGAAGCATACATCGCCAATCTTGACCTCTTCGCCCGCGAGTTTCTTCTTCGTCGAGGTTTCGATGATCGTGGGGCAGGCCTTGCCGCCGAAAAGAAGCGAGGTGGTGTCTGATTTCGGATCGCACCCGATCAGCAGCACGCGCTTGCCCTGCTCGGCCATCATGTGGCTGAGATTGGCAAGCGTGAAGGATTTGCCGATCCCACCTTTGCCGTAGATCGCGATGATCTGGGTTTTCTTGGTGGCTTCGGTTACCGGAATTTCATCCGGTTCCTGGTTGGCCTCGTCGCGAAGCCGTTGGTCGAAATCTTTCAAATTTGGAATATCCAAAGTCATTGAACCTCGCTCCAATCAAGGATCATCTTCAAACAGGCGGGGTCTTCAAATGCGGTGGTGTAGGCTTCTGGCGCCGCGGAGGCGGGCCGGGTGTGGGTAATCAGGCCCGCGAGCGAGAGAGCGCCTGCTTCGATCAGCGCCCGGGTGGCGGCAAGATCGTCGCGCGTCCACTCCGCAGCGATGCGCAGCCGCGCCTCTTTCATGAAAGCTGGGGGGAAGGCGAAGGAAATCGGGTCTGTGTAAAAACCTGCAAGAACGATTTCACCGCCCTTTTCGATGCGGCCGATAAGGCTGTTTAGAAGCCCCGCATTGCCCGATGCATCATAGATGGCGCGATAGTCGCGGCGCTCATCGGCATCGGGGTGAACCACGTCATAGCCCATCGCACCCGCTGACCGATCGGCCGCGATCTCCCAAACAGTGGGGGCTGGCGCGCCGGCAGCGATCGTCAAACGGGCCAGAAGCCGGCCCAGAACGCCATGGCCAACGATCAAGTCGGGCGGCGTCTTATCAAGCCCCGCGATCGCATGGCGCGCGGTTGCGGCAAGCGCTAGAAGCGCGCCCTCGGGGCCGAGACCCGCATCAATCCTGGTAACTCGGTCAGCCGCCGTCACGATCCGCCGCGCAGCGCCTCCGAAAAGGCCAAAGGCGCCCTCGTAGCAGTTTGCTCCGGGCACAAACACATGTTCGCCCGGGCGAAACGCGGTATCAGCGCCGGCTTCAACAATGATTCCCGCAGCCTCGTAGCCCGGAACAAGCGGGTAACCCATGCCGGGGAAGGGCGGCATCTCACCTGTGAAGAACAGTTTCTCTGTTCCCGTGGAGATGCCGGAATGGGAAATCTCAACAACCAGATCCCCCGCGCCGGGCTCTGTAAGCGCAAGCGTGCCAAGGGAAATTTCCCGTGGTCCCTTAAGGATGATTGCTGAAGTTTCCAACCGATGCCTCCCATGTTCGGTGCTCCTGAGCGGGTTGGGGAGACTCAGGGGCGTTCCGTTTCGTACAAGTGTAAGTCTAGCCTGACAGTTGGCACTGTCAACTCATTTGGACATTTGTTCAACCTGGTTTTTGTGCAGTGACGACGCTGGTCACAAAAGGCCGGTGTGTGCGGGGGGCCTGGACGGCGGAAAAGCCGGCGTTGGCCAAAAGCCTTGCATGGGTTTCGGCAGACCGAGCCTTTCCCGTGCCCATCGCGGCAGTGTAGATGGCAAAATAGACATCGCCGGCCCGTTCAGGCCGCCCGCCGCCCAGCATTGGCTCGGAAATGATCACGCGCCCGCCCGGGGGCAACGCGGCATAGGCGGCGGCAAGAAGGGCGGCAACGGTTTCGTCGGCATGATCGTATAGAACGCGAACGAGGCTGATCGCATCTGCGCCCGCTGGCAGCGGATCATCCCGAAAGCTTCCGGGATGTATGGTGATGCGATCGGCGCACCCCGCATCGGCAAACGTATCTTTCGCACCGGGCGTGACAGCGGGAAGATCGAAGAGCGTGCCCGAAAGCGCGGGGTAGGCCCGTGCGGCGGCGGCGAGAAACACGCCTGTGCCGCCGCCGATATCCAGAAGGTGACGCACGCCCGAAAGCGAAACCGTGCGCAGCGTCTCCTCAGCAATCAGCACTTGGCTGTCTGCCATCAAGGTTGAATAGCGCTCGGCGATTTGGGGGTCGCGCGCGCCATCGGCGCCGAACACATAGGGCCAAAACCGCGCGAGCTCCGGATCCGTTTCGCCCCTAAAGAATGCCGCTGGATCGGCAAGATCGCGGTAAAGCACATCGTGATGCGCGATCATCGCTTCGAGCCCCGGAACGCCAAGAAGGGCGGCGCCTCGGCGGGCCAGCCGGTAGCGCCCGCGGCGGTGTTTGATAAGCCCAAGCGCAACAGCAGCGCGCAGCAGGATCTCGGCCCGATCCGCCGGAAGGCTCGCGCGGGCGGCGATCTGTTGGGCTGTCTGCGCATGGTCACGCAGGATATGGAGGATGCGAAGCTCGACGATCGCTTGCAGCACTTGGCTGTGCACGAACCCGGCGACGAGGTCGAATAGCGCCTCGCCTTCCTGTCGCGCGATACCGCGGGTGAGCGGGAAACGGCTGGCCCAGCTTTGAAAGCGGCGCGATGCGATCAGGCGATTTCGCCAGCCGCGAATTCCGCGGTGCGGGCCGGCGGGCGGCTGGGCGGGCAGGCTTACGTCACTCACCCGGCACCCTATTCGCCGGGCACCGTGCGCACAGGCGCGTGCATTGGCGTCAGGCGCTCAGCCGTTTTACGCACCATATCAGCCAGCGCCGCCTCTCCGGGGCAGGCCGGGATAGAGGCGATGGCGCCGGCGAGAATATCCTTCAGCCGGCTCACCGCACCGTCTACGCCAAGCAACGCCACGGCATTGGGGCGGTTGTTGAGATCATCCTGACCGGCGGGCTTGCCGAGCGTGGCCTCATCGTAGAGGGCATCGCGCAAATCGTCAGCTACCTGAAAGGCCTCGCCGATCCGGGCGCCCAGCTCTTCCCAAGGCCCGGCCTCTTGCCCGGCGGCAACCGCGCCCATCTGTGTCGCGGCAATAAAAAGTGCGCCGGTTTTCGCCTGATGGTACGCGGACAGATCGACCGTCGCTTCGCTTTCCCAGCCCTGCCCCGCACAAATGCCATAGGGCATGCCGGTGCGGCGCCCAAGGATGCGCACAAGCTCAAGGGCGCGGGCGGGATCCTGCGCCCCGGCGCGCGCGAGCACTTCGAAGGCCATCACGATCAGGCTGTCTCCGGTCAGCAGCGCGAGCTCTTCAGAGTAGGCGCGGTGCACCGTGGGTTTGCCGCTGCGCAAATCGGCATCGTCAAAACACGGCATATCGTCGTGAACGAGACTTGCGCAGTGAATGAGTTCTAGCGCCGCGGCCGCTGCGTCAGCCAGCACCGGCTGGTCATCCCCGCACGCGCGCGCAACCGACATTAGGATCGTCGGGCGAATGCGCGCCCCGCCCGGCACCACCGCGTAGTGCAGTGCCTGCGCCAGCTTGTCGGGCGCTGGGCGCGCCTGTCCGTGGGCGATTGCGTCGAGGATCGCGGCCTCGATTCGTGTGTCCATACCCATGAATCACCCTTTCAGAATGCTACGCCGTTTGCCGTCTGGCTGTGGCCTGTCACCTGACTGTCTATTACAAGTGACACTAAAGTGTAAATCATAGTGGACATCTCGCGGCACCGAGTCAACAATCCCGGTGATGACGGGATCTGACGAAAGAGCCGCGGGAACCGCCGTAGTGGTCGGCGCGGGCGTTGGCGGGCTGGCCAGCGCGATGCGGCTCGCCCATGCGGGGCTTGATGTCACTGTGGTGGACCGTGCCGCGGCGCCCGGCGGCAAGATGCGCGCGGTGGAAAGCGATGCAGGGCCGGTGGATGCCGGGCCCACGGTTCTGACAATGCGCTACGTGTTTGATCGGCTCTTTGCCGATGTGGGCCTTGAGCTTTCGGATTACGCCACGCTAATCCCCGAACGCGTTCTCGCCCGCCATTACTGGCCGGATGGCAGCACGCTTGATCTGTTTGCCGATCCCGACGAGAGCGCTGCTGCGGTGCGCGCCTTCGCGGGCCGTAAGAGCGAGGCAGAGTTTCGAGCCTTCTGCGCCGAAGCGCAGCGGCTTTTTCAAACTTTCGATGCTCCTATGATGCAGGCCGAGGCCCCCTCACTGGCAGGCCTCTCCGCCCGTGTGGCGCTGCGCCCCGGGCTGATCCCCGCATTGGCGCCACTGTCCACCTTGGCCCGCCGCCTCGCCCGGCGCTTCAGCGATCCCCGCCTGCGCCAGCTTTTCGGGCGCTACGCCACCTATGTGGGGGGCTCGCCCTTTGAGGCGCCCGCCGTATTGTCGCTGATCTGGCATGCCGAGGCATCTGGCGTCTGGCGCGCAAAGGGCGGGATGCATGCGCTGGCCCAGGGACTTACCCGGGCCGCCGAACGGCTGGGCGTGCGCTTTCGGCTCAATACCGAGGTTGCGCGGATCGAGGCGCCGGGAGGCCGGGTAAACGCTATCGCGCTTGCCGACGGCACGCGGCTCCCATGCGATCTGGCGGTTTTCAATGGCGATCCGCGCGCACTCACAGCGGGCCTTTTGGGCGAAAGCGTGGAATGCAGCGTGGCTGAGGCGGGCACCGAGCCGCGCAGCCTCTCGGCCAATGTCTGGGCCTTTGCCGCGCGCTATACCGGGCCGGAGCTTGCCCATCACACGGTGTTTTTCGGAGCCGATCCGAAGCGGGAGTTTGCGCCAATCGCCGCAGGCGCGCTGCCCGAAGACCCTACGCTTTACATCTGCGCGCAGGATCGCGGTGCGGGCACCGTTCGCCCCGAGATCGAGCGCTTTGAGATAATCATGAATGCCCCGCCCCTTCCGGGCGGTCAGCCAGAGGATACCGAGCTATGTCGGACACGCACCTTCCAGACCCTCGCGCGGCATGGCGTGCGGTTTTCGCCGGAGCCGGATCCGGCAAGGGCTCTGACAACGCCGGTGGGATTCAACGCGCTCTTTCCGGCGAGCCAAGGCTCCCTCTACGGGCGGAGCCCGCATGGCCTGATGTCGGCGTTCCAGCGGCCGACGGCACGCACGCGGGTGAGAGGGCTCTACCTGGCGGGCGGCGGGGCGCATCCGGGCGCGGGGGTGCCGATGGCAACCCTCTCCGGCCAGCACGCGGCCGCGGCGATCTTGACGGACCTTGCTTCAACCTCGACGTTCCGGCGGACGGCTATGCCTGGTGGTATGTCGACGGGATCAGCGACGATGGCAGCCGCGCGATCTCGATCATCGCCTTCATAGGCTCGGTCTTCTCACCCTGGTATCGGTGGACGGGGCGGAAGAGGCCGCACAACCACGTTTGCATCAACGTGGCCACTTACGGGCCGGGCGGGCGCTTTACGATGACGGATCGGGGCGAAACCGCACTACGGCAAACGAAGGATACGTTCGAGGTAGGCCCCAGTAAGCTAGCCTGGCTAGGCGATCGGCTGGAGATCGAGGTCGACGAAATCTCGTCACTGCCCCTTGTCTCGCGCGTCAAAGGCAAGATCACGGTGCGGCCGAGCGGCATCACCGATGTGGAGCTTCCGCTCCATCCCGATGGCACCCACGTCTGGCGTCCCTTTGCACCCACGGCGGATATCGAGGTTGATCTTAACCGGGGCTGGCAATGGACGGGGCATGGCTATTTCGATGCAAATTTCGGTACCCGTGCGCTGGAGGATGATTTCAGTTACTGGACGTGGGGGCGCTTCCCCACGCGTGACGGCGCCGCATGCTTTTACGATGCGGTGCGGCGCGATGGGTCTGAACTCGCCGTGGGGCTCGGATTTGACCGGGCGGGAAAGGCAACGCCCATTGAGATGCCGCCGCTCACTCGGTTCAACCGCTCGCTCTGGGCGGTGAAGCGGGAAACCCGGGCCGACACGGGCTACCGGCCCCGCCAGGTGAAAGCGATGCTTGACGCGCCGTTCTACAGCCGCTCGGCGATCACGACGCAGATCCATGGGGAGGAAACCGTGGGGGTGCACGAGGCACTCGATCTCAATCGGTTTGCCTCGCCGCTCCTAAAGCCGATGCTTGCCGTACGCGTGCCCCGGCGGCCGGGCTGGCGCTTTGCCGATGAAAGCGTCGGATAGGGTTCTCGCCGGCTCAAGGCGCACCGACGTCGAGGGATTCTATGCGGTCTGTCGGCGCTCAGTAAGCCTGCGCATTCGAACCGCGTTCTAAGCGCCTTCGGACGCCGGCGTTCCACCATTCATTCGCCAGACCGCGAAATTCAGCGCCCCGGCAACCGTGACCCAAGCCAGATACGGCAGGAACAGCGCACCGGCCAGCGCATCCAACTGCCAAAACGCCACCATCGTGGCGGCGACTGAAAGCCAGAGCCCGATCAGAACAACAAGACCCGCGCCCATCCGGTGCAGGCCGAAAAAGACAGGCGTCCACAATGTGTTGAGCGCGATCTGCAGGGCGAAAAACGCCATCGCATAGGCGCTGCCGTCCAGGGTCGCCACCCGGGCGGCCGCAGCGGCTATGCAAAGGTAAAGCACGCTCCAGGCAACGGGAAAAGCCCAGTCCGGCGGCGTCCATCTCGGCTTGTCGAGGCGCTTGTACCAATCGCCCGGCTCAAAGAGCGCGCCCGTGGACCCCGCGGCGAAGCACGCGGCCAGAAAGATTGCGAACAGCATCATATCCATGGTGCCGAACCTAGGGCCCCTGTGCAGAGGTTCCAACCCCGCAGCGCGGGTGCAGGGCGCAGCCCACCCCCTCGCCGTTGGCGCGGCTCACCATCCGGAGCGAGTATTTGGGAAGATAAAACGGCGCGCTGGACGTCTTAAACGCGCGCCATGCGTATCAGGGCCGCGCGCTGCGCAAGGGCCCGGCCAATGCGGACGCACGCGCCTGATCGCGGGTTTCAAGAGCGGCGAGCGCCGCCATCAGCGCGCCAGACCGGCCTTCGCCCCACACCGGCACCGGAGCGGGATCACGGGCCGCCGCTTCCACAAGAAAGCGCGTTTCTTCCAGCGGCCGGGCATAGAGCACCGCCGAGCGTGGCATCACGAGCCCCACACCGGTTTGCAGCACAGAAAGCGCCAGCCAGCCAAGTTTCTGCGCCTTGTAGGTATGCGCGCGATAGGAAATGGTGTCGAACCCGTTGCGCCGCACAGCACCACCGATCCCAGCATATACATGGCGGGCGGCCAAGATCCCGGGCCGAGCCGCAAGCGGCAGCGCGGGAATTCCCGCCTCAGCACGGTAGTATAGCCGGTTCGCCTCGCTCAACAGCCGGCGCACCATTCGGCGGATCCGTTCATCGGGGATCGGATCGGCGAAGAACGCCTCGGGCGCGATGCCCGCGGCGTCAAGCCAATCGAGCGGCAGGTACATGCGCCGCTCACGCGCATCCTCGCCCACATCCCGCGCGATGTTGGTAAGTTGCATTGCCACGCCGAGATCGCAGGCGCGCGCAAGCGCATGGGCATCGCGCACACGCATCAGAACGCACATCATCGCGCCTACGGCCGCTGCCACGCGGGCGGAATAGGCGAAAAGATCCGAAAGCGTGCGGTAACGCCGGTCCATCGCATCCCAGGCAAGGCCTTCAAGCAGCGCATCGGGAAGCGCGCGCGGCATCTCGTAGGTTTCGATCACAGCGGCAAACGCGCGATCGGCAGGCGCGTTGCGGGGCGTGCCGCGATAAATCAGATCCAGCCGATCGCGCAGCGTGAGCACGGCATGGGGCTTCTCACTGTTGAGATCCACCGCATCATCCGCCAGCCGGCAAAAGGCATAAAGCGCCAGCGCCGGATCGCGCACATTCGCCGGCAACAGCTTAGAAGCGGCATGGAATGAGAGTGATCCGTGGCGGATGGCCTCCTTGCAATGGGCCAGATCGTCGGCGCGCATCACTCGGCCGCCATCTTTTGCGGCGGGGCGTGGGCCGGGGCGGGGGGCACCATTTGCGCCAGCACCTCCGCGCTCAGCACAACGCCTGGTAGCCCGGCACCGGGATGCGTGCCCGCCCCGGCTAGATAAAGGCCAGGAAGCTCTTCGCTCACATTATGGGGCCGGAACCAGGCCGATTGCAGGATCCTAGGCTCGATCGAAAAGCCGGTGCCCATGGGGGCAAGGTACCGGGTGCGGAATGTCTCGGGCGTAAAGGTCAGGCTTTCGGTGATACGGCGCTCGAACCCCGGCATTGCCTGTTGCAACGTGGCGATCATTTTCTGGCGATAGAGCTCTTCTTCCCGCGCCCAGTCCACCGGCGCCGCGTGGCCGAGATGAGGGACGGGCGACAGGACATAGAAGGTGTCATCCCCCTCGGGCGCCACTGTGGGGTCTGTCGTACTCGGCCGATGGATATAGAGGCTCATGTCATCGGCCAGCCGGCCCTTGATGAAGATGTCGCGCAAAAGCCCGTCATAACGCGGGCTGTTCAGAATGGTGTGGTGGCCGAGGTCCGGCCACATCCCACGGGTGCCGCGCGTGCCGAAATACCAGACATAAAGGCCCATGGACCACCGCTGGCGCTTCAGCTTTCGAGGCGTCCAGCGCCGCTTGGCGTGACGGCGCAGCAGGCGATCATAGGTATGGCCCGCATCGGCGTTGGAAACGATGAGATCGGCCTCGATCACTTCGCCTGACGTCAGCCGCACTCCCCCGGCGCGGCCATCGCGGGTGAGGATCTCATCGGCCTCGGCGCCATACCGCACCAACCCCCCCTGATCGCCAACCACCTGCGTCATGGCACGGGCGATCGCGGCGACACCGCCGATGGCGTAATGCACGCCGTAGGTTTTCTCCAGGTGGCTAACCAGCGCGTACATCGACGTGACGTGCATCGGGTCGCCACCGATGAAAAGCGGGTGGAACGATAGCGCCATTTGCAGGCGCGGATCGCGAACCCGCGCCTTCGCGTGGCCGAGGATCGAGCGATCCGCACGCAGGACACCGAAAGTGGGCAGCACCTTCAGAGTTTCCCAAAGCCGGTGCATGGGCCGGCGACCGAGGCCCTCGAACCCGATGCGATAGCGGATCTCGCTGTCCTTCAGAAAACGCAGGTAGCCGTCTACATCGCCGGGCGAAAGGCGGCGCACTTCTTCCACCATCCGCGCATCGTCGCCGCAGGCCGCAAAGCGCGATCCGTCCGGCCAACGGATCTCATAGAACGGGTCCATTGGCCGCAGGTCGACTTCGGCGTTGAAATCGCGGCCGCAGGCGCGCCAAAGATCGCGAAACACGTCCGGCATTGTCACGATGGTTGGGCCGAGATCGAAGCGGTGGCCGCCTTTGTGAATCGCGGATCCGCGGCCGCCCGGCACGTCGAGCCGTTCGATCACGGTCACGCGGTAACCCTTTGCGCCAAGGCGCATTGCTGCAGAAAGACCACCGATGCCTGCGCCGATCACGAGGGCACGGGCCAGGCCAGTCTCAGTGGAATCGGGCAAGGGGGCACGATCAAGCATTGGGTGACGCTATAACTGTCTAGTTTGATTTACAATGCGCTGACAGGCTGCCCTTGCGCAAGCCTTTACTTTGCCCCCGATTATGTCAGACTAAATTGACACATTTTTGGGAGTCGGGCGATCCAAAGCGTTAGCCTCAGCCTTTTCCGGTTTGACAGCGCGGCGGCGCGTCTCTGGGTTTTGGCCCAGATGGGCGCGGCGCGGCTTGATTTCGCGCGGATGGGGGATGTGGGGTTCTGGAAGCTCTGCGGCTCTGGCACGGGCGAAGGCTTCACACCGGTGCCGAACACAGCGGTCTGGGCAATTCTGGCCACTTGGCCGGATGAGGTGACCGCACGCCACCACACCGCCAACGCGGCCGTCTACCGACGCTGGCGCGCGAAGGCCCGCGAAAGCTGGACGGTCTATCTGACGCCAAGCGCGGCGCGAGGTGCGTGGGGCGGGGCCGAACCGTTCGAGGTTACCGGCCCGCAAGGCAACGGGCCGGTCGTGGCGCTGACACGCGCTACGATCAAACCACAGGTCTTGATGAAATTCTGGGGCCGGGTGCCGAAGATCGAGGATATGATCGGCGCCGATCCGAACGTCATCTTCAAGATCGGCATCGGTGAGGTGCCCTGGCTGCATCAGGTGACATTTTCGATCTGGCCCGATCTGGATAGCATGGCCAACTTTGCCCGGCGCGGCGGGCCCCATGCCGAGGCGATCCGCGCCGTTCGCGAAGGCGCCTGGTTCCGCGAAGAGCTTTACGCCCGCTTCCGCCTTCTGGGCGAAGTCGGCACTTGGGGCGGCGAAAGCCCGCTTTCACAACTTGAAAGGACTGCGGCATGACACAGCCGTTCCCGTTCTCCGCCATCGTCGGACAAGACGAGATGAAGCAGGCGATGATCCTCACCGCCATCGATCCCGGCATCGGCGGCGTGCTTGTCTTCGGCGATCGTGGCACCGGAAAATCCACCGCCGTGCGCGCGCTTGCAGCACTGCTTCCGCCGATCCGTGCGGTCGAGGGCTGCCCGGTCAACGCCGACCGCCTTTCCGATTGCCCGGAATGGGCAGAGGTCGGATCGAAGCGGGTGGTGAAAAAGCCAACGCCCGTGATCGACCTGCCCCTGGGCGCAACGGAAGATCGCGTGGTGGGCGCGCTCGATATCGAGCGGGCGCTCACGCGCGGGGAAAAGGCGTTCGAGCCAGGGCTTCTGGCGCGCGCCAACCGCGGGTACCTCTATATCGACGAGGTGAACCTGCTTGAGGATCACCTTGTTGACCTGCTGCTCGACGTGGCGCAATCGGGCGAAAATGTCGTTGAACGCGAAGGGCTTTCGATCCGCCACAAAGCGCGCTTCGTGCTGGTGGGTTCGGGCAACCCCGAAGAGGGCGAACTCAGGCCGCAACTTCTTGATCGTTTCGGGCTGTCGGTTGAAGTGGCGTCGCCTACGGATATCGAGCAACGGATCGAAGTGATCCGACGCCGTGATGCTTACGAGACGGACACCGCAGCATTTCTGAAGCGCTGGCGGGCGGCCGATACGCGGCTTCGCAAGAAAATCCTCACTGCACGTGAAGCGATTGCGGAGCTCGAGACGCCGGATCAAACGCTGGTGGATTGTGCAGAGCTCTGTGTGGCCCTTGGCTCAGATGGCCTGCGTGGAGAGCTCACGCTCTTGCGCGCGGCACGGGCGTTGGCCGCCTTTGAAGGCGCCGAAACGGTGAATCGCGCTCACTTACGCAAGATCGCACCTTCGGCGTTGCGCCATCGCCTGCGCCGCGATCCGCTGGACGAGGCGGGATCGGCCATCCGCGTGGCGCGCACGGTAGACGAATTGTTCGGGGCGTTCGCCACGGCGGCGGAGTAGATGGAAGACGACGCGCATAGCGCCTGGGCGCGTGCCGGGGCCGCGGCGGCCGTCTTCGCTGTTGATCCGGCAGGGATCGGCGGGCTTTGGCTTCGGGCGCGAAGTGGCCCGGCGCGAGATCGATTTCTCGAACAACTCTCCACGCTGGCTCCCATGCGCAAGATCCATCCCAATATCGCCGATGCGCAGCTTTTTGGCGGGCTGGACTTGAGCGCCACGCTCAGCTCCGGGCACCGCGTTCAAACAGCAGGCGTGCTCGGAATGGGCGGCGTAATCTGCCTGACGATGGCTGAGCGATGCCCGGGGGGCCTCGCCGCCAAACTGGGCCAGGCCGTGGATGCCAGCACTCACGGTGTCGTGGCACTTGACGAAGGGGCAGAGGACGACGAAACCGCACCCGGCTCGCTTACGGAACGGCTGGGCTTGTTCGTGGCGCTCGAGGGCGTTGGCGCACATGCCCTGTCCCCACCAACGACCATTGCGGATGATATTGCCAGCGCCCGCGAACGACTTCCCAGTGTTTCCGCCGGCGCCGCTGCGCTTGAGGCGCTCACTGTTCTAGCGGCACAGCTTGGCATTACCAGCCTGCGCGCGCCGCTGAAGGCCGTTGCAGCCGCCCGGGCGCTTGCCGCACTCGCCGGGCGGGAGGCCGTCGGTCCTGACGATATCCGCCTTGCCGCCGAACTCACGTTTTCCCACCGCGCGACGGTTTTCCCCGAACACGCCGAGCCGCCGACCGAGGAGCCAGAGGCCCCGGAGGCGCCGAGGGACATGGAAGATCACGCGCCCGGTGACGAGGAGATGCCGCCGATCCCGCAGGAAGTGCTCTTGGAAGCGGTGCGTTCGGCGTTGCCGCCTGGCCTGCTGGCCAGTCTCGCGGCGGGCCGGGCCACGCGCGGTCGCGGCGCTGCGGCCGGAAGCGGCGCCAAGCGCAAGGGCAACCGGCGGGGCCGCCCCCTGCCCTCGCGCCCCGGGCGGCTTGGCGGCGGCGCGCCCGTCGATCTCGTTGCAACCTTGCGCGCCGCAGCACCCTGGCAGCCGATGCGGCGGGCCTCGGCGCCTGCGGGCCATCTCCTGCACATCCGGCCCTCAGATATTCGCCTCAAGCGCTACGAAGAGCGGTCTGACCGGCTTCTGATTTTCACGGTAGATGCCTCGGGGTCGTCGGCAATGGCGCGGCTTGCAGAAGCCAAAGGCGCGATCGAGTTGCTTTTGGGTGAGGCCTATGCGCGGCGCGACTATGTGGCGCTTGTGGCCTTCCGTGGCACGGAGGGCGAGCTTCTGCTTCCGCCCACGCGATCACTTGTGCAAACCAAACGGCGCCTCGCCGCACTTCCCGGTGGCGGTGGTACCCCGCTTGCCGCTGGCCTGCGCACAGCATTCGAGCTTGCGGGCCAGGTGCGGGGGCGGGGCATGACGCCATCGCTTGCGCTGCTTACCGATGGGCGCGCCAACATCGCGCTCGATGGCCGGGCCGACAGGCGCGCCGCCGGTGCCGATGCCGAACGGCTGGCCGATGCCTTTCGTGCCGAGGGGCTGCCCGCTCTTGTGATTGACACAGCCACGCGGCCGCAACGCGGCCTTGAATCACTCGCCCACCGGCTTGGCGCGGCCTATCTGCCGATGCCCCGCGCGGATGCCCATGGGCTGTCTGCCGCCGTAACCGGCGCGCTCGGGGGCTAGTCAATTGGATTGGGCCCGCGAAAAGGAAACCTGGCCGAATGCGGCGCATTCCCGCTTCATCCGGTGCCGCCCACATGACTGGCATGTGCAAGTGGCCGGCCGGGGGGACACGCTTCTGCTCTTGCATGGCGCCGGTGGGGCCACGCAGAGCTGGCGCGCCCTGTTCCCGATCCTCGCCCAAAGTCACCACGTCGTCGCCCCGGATCTGCCGGGCCAGGGCTTCACGCGGCTTGGCACCCGCCTGCGCCTGGCTCCGGCACCGTTGGCTGAGGATATCGTCGCCCTGTGTGCCGCGGAAGGCTGGCGCCCCACCGCGATCGTCGGGCATTCCGCTGGCGGGGTACTGGCGTTGGAGCTTGCCGAACGGCTGGGCTCACCACAGGTGATTGGCCTCAACGCGGCCCTGGGGCAATTCGAAGGAGCCGCAGGTTGGCTCTTTCCGCTGATGGCGAAAATGATGGCGCTGAACCCGCTGATCCCCCCCCTTCTGGCCCGCATGGCCGGGGGGGAAAGCCGCGCGCGCGAGTTGCTTGAGAGCACCGGATCAAAGATCGATCCGCTCGGCATCGCCCTTTATCGCCGCCTGATGGCCGACAAGGCGCATATCGACGGCACGCTGGCGATGATGGCGCAATGGGATATTCGCCCGATCCTTGCACGGCTTGAGACAATGAAGACGCATGTGGTGCTAATGGCCGGCGAGGCCGACGGAACCGTGCCCGCCGAAGTGTCGCGCCGTGCAGCGGAGCGCATTCCGAACAGCCGCTATCTTGGGTTCCCCGCTCTTGGCCATTTGATGCACGAAGATGCGGCAAACGACGTCGCCGTCGCCATAACAGCCGCACTCGCCGGGCAAGAAGCGCGCGCCGCCTCCTGACGGCTGCTTGACCGGGGCGGGCCGATCCGTAGGCTCTGCCAAAACATCCGGAGCGTGCTATGACCCAAAGACTGCACCTTGTGTTCGGCGGCGAACTCGTCGATCCCTCAAAAACCGAATTCCGGGACGTGGATAACATTCATGTCGTGGGCATGTTCCCCGATTACGCCAGCGCCTACGACGCCTGGAAATCGGAAGCCCAGCGCACGGTCGACGATGCGCATTCGCGCTATTTCATCGCCCACATCCACCGGTTGCGGGATGAAGAGGCCGAAGCCTCGCCAACAGAGGAACTGGGCAGCTAGGGGGCAATGGCGGTTACCCCCGGGCTTTGGCTGTATCTCCAGGCCGCGCGCTATGCGGGGCCCAGTGCCACACGGCGGCGCAAACAACTCGCGCTGCATGAAAACGCTGACGCATTGCTGCGCCAACGCAATGCCGAAGAAACGGAAACCCGTCCCGACGGCCCCCTGATCTGGGTGCATGCCGCCCCCGGCAGCCGCCTGCCCGCCCTGGTGCAACTGATCGCGCGGCTTACGGCATCGGGCGATCGGCATGTGTTGCTCACCACATCTTTGCCCGATCAGGTGCCGGGCCAGTTGCCCAATGGCGTCATCTGGCGGCTGCGGCCCGTCGACACCCCTGCCGTGATCAGCCGGTTCTTGGAGTTCTGGCGCCCCGCGGCAGCCGTGTTTGAAGGCAGCGAACTCTGGCCCTCAGCCATCGAGGGCTGCCATGCAGCAGGCGTGCCGCTTTTGATGATTGATGCGCATTTCCCGCGGGAGGCCCGGCGCCGCTGGCGGTGGGCGCCTTTCGCGGCGCGGCGCCTATTGTCCCGGTTTTCTCACCTGCTCACAGGATCGGAAGCCGATGCAGAAGCGCTTCAGGTGCTTGGCGCCGATCCCGGGCGGATCGAAACCCTTGGGTTTTTGGAAGAAAGCACGCCCGCGCTCCCCTGTAACGAAACCGAGCGCGATGAGCTGGCCACGCTGCTGTCGGCGCGGCCCGTGTGGCTTGCCGCAGGCGCATGCTCTGACGAGATCGCGATGATCGAGAGCGCCCATCTCCAAGCAGCGCGCCAATCGCACCGGCTTTTGATGATCTGCGTTCCAAATCTTCTCGAACGGGGACCGGCGTTGCGGGATCGGTTCAACCGCCTTGGTTGGGGCGTCGCGCTTCGCAGCGCGGGCGAGGAACCCGAGGAGGAAACGCAGATCTACATCGCCGATACCGAAGGCGAGATGGGGCTTTGGTACCGCCTCGCCCCGATCACCTTCATCGGGAACACCTTGGCTGAACCCGGCGGAGGGCATGATCCCTATGAACCTGCCGCACTCGGCTCTGCTGTCGTGCATGGCCCGCGGGTGCAGCGGCATGAGGCGATCTTCAGCCGGATGGGCCTCGCCGGTGCGGCGCGGCGGGTGTCTACTGCCGCAGCGCTTGGGGAAACCGTGGCAGAGCTCATGGCGCCGGACAAAGCGGCGGAGATGGCCCATCGCGCGTGGGAAATCTCGTCTCAGGGCGCAGAGGTTTCAGACCGCGCCATGGCCCTAATCGAAGAGGCAATGGTGCGCGGCGAGGCACATCCCTGATGCGTACTCCGCGCTTCTGGTACCCCCATGACGGGCGTGACCGATGGCAAGCGCGGCTTCTGGCCCCCCTCAGCCAACTCTATGCCCGCGGCACGCGGCGGCGTCTCGCACGTCACGCGCCCTATACGGCGGGCGTGCCAGTCGTGTGCATCGGAAACATCAATGCCGGGGGAACCGGCAAAACCCCGACCGTCATCGCCTGCCTCGAACGCTTGGCCGCGCGCGGGGTGCGCGCCGCAGTCGTCTCGCGCGGCTATGGCGGTCGGGCCGCCGGGCCCGTCCAGGTGGATCCGCGCATCCATGATGCCGATGAGGTGGGCGACGAGCCACTCCTGCACGCGGCATTTGCCGAAACCTGGGTGGCCAAAGATCGGGCGCGCGGGGTGCGGGCGGCGGAAGCCGGCGCTCCGGACCTTATCCTACTAGACGATGGCCACCAGTCGCCCGCCGTCGAAAAAACCGCCTCTATCATCGTCGTCGATGGGCGCCGCGGTTTTGGCAATGGCCGTGTGATCCCGGCCGGGCCGTTGCGGGAGCCGGTAGCGGAGGGTTTGGCGCGGGCCGACATGATCGTGGTGATCGGAGATGACGGCGAACAGCGCGCGTTCGAGCACCACTGGGGCCATGCCGTGACCCTACCGCGCGCCCGCGCCACGCTGGGCCCGCTTATGACGGGTATGCGGTGGGAGGGGCTTCCTGTGCTGGCCTTCGCGGGCATCGGCTACCCCGAGAAATTCTTCCATACGCTGAAGGCCATGGGGGTGGATCTAAAGCGCACCAAGGCGCTCAGCGATCACCAGGCGCTGTCGCCAGCGCTTATGGCGCGGCTCACACGGGAGGCCGCCGCCCTTGGCGCGCAGCTCGTGACAACGGAGAAAGACGCCGCACGCCTTCCCGGGCTTTACCGCCAACAGGTGATGACGCTTCCGGTGCGGCTTACCTTCAACGATCCAGCGCCGATCGACGATCTCTTCACCCGCGTTCTTTCCGGCTGAGCGCGGCGAGTATGTCGTCGCGGTGTTCATCCAGCCCCGGTGGCGGGCGGTCGTCAACCGTCGCGGCTGCCGAAAAGCGCATCGGGCTACGCACGCCGGGGATGCCCCCGGGCGCAATCTGCAAGCCGCGATGGATCACGTGCGGGTCGGCGAAAACATCAGCCATGTCGTTGATCGGCCCGGCCGGCACACCCTGCGCCTCGCACGCCGCCAAAAGATCGGCGCGGGTCAAGCGGCGCGTCGCGTCTGTAAGCCGGCGCGTCATCTCATCCCGGTTCCCGATCCGGTCGGCATTGGTGGCGAAGGCCGGCGCTTCGGCCATCTCGTCAAGGTCGAGCAAGGTGCACAGCCGCCGATATTGCGCATCATTGCCGGTGGCGATGATGATCCAGCCGTCGGCGCAATCAAACACCTGATAGGGCGTGAGATTCTGGTGCGCATTACCGATGCGCTCGGGCGCGATGCCGGTGGCGAGGTAGTTCAAACCCTGGTTTGCGGTGATCGCAGTGGCCACATCGAGAAGGCCCAGATCGATATGCTGGCCGCGCCCGGTTCCTGCGCGCTGGTGAAGGGCGGCGAGGATCGCCGTGGCGGCGTAGAGGCCGGTGAAGATATCGGTCACGGCCACGCCCACCTTTTGCGGCTGACCCCCGGGATCGCCGGTAACAGACATCAGACCCGACATCCCCTGAATGATGTAGTCGTAGCCCGCGCGGTGGGCATAGGGCCCGTCCTGCCCGAACCCGGTGATCGAGCAATAGATGAGCCCTGGATGTTTTGCCGCGAGGCTTGCGTAATCAAGCCCGAACCCTTGCAAGCCCCCCACTTTGAAGTTTTCGATGAGAATATCGGCTGTCGCGATCAGATCCCGCGCGACGGCCAGATCCTCCGGGTCCTTAAGGTTTAGCGCGATGGATTTCTTGCCACGATTGCAGCTGTGAAAGTACGCCGCCGCGCGGCCTTTACCCGTTTCGATGAAGGGTGGGCCCCATTGGCGGGTGTCGTCGCCCGCGGGGCTTTCGATCTTGATGACCTCGGCGCCCAGATCGGCCAGCGTTTGACCGGCCCAGGGGCCGGCCAACACGCGCGCAAGCTCAATCACCCGGAGCCCCGCCAGCGGTGGCGGGGCGTCTGGGTTAGCTTCCAAGCTCGTCTTCGATGATGGCGGTGAAATCGGCGTAGCTCATGTTGCTGTAGCGCTGGCCGTTGATCACGAATGAAGGCGTCGAGTTGATGCCGTCGGCCGCAGCATTCTGTTGATACACCGCAACCATCGCTTCGGCCATGGCGTTGTCGCCGAGGCAGGCATTTACCTGCTCCTGCTCGAGCCCCGCCGTGAGCCCGATGCGGCGCAAGTTATCCGCCACGGTGGCCGGATCGCCCCCCGCCGTCCAATCTCGCTGATTTTCGTAGATCAGATCCACAAGGCCAAAATAGCGCTCTTCGCCCCCGCAGCGCGCCAGCATTCCCGCCCAAAGCCCGAAGCGATCGAAATAGACTTCTCGATAGATGAAATTGATCTTCCCGGTATCGATGTAGTCTGCCTTGAGATCTTTGAACGGGCCTTCGTGGAACGTGCGGCAGTGAGGGCAGGTGAAGGAGGCATATTCGATCACCGTGACATCTGCATCGGGGTTACCCAGCGACATCTCTGCCACCATCGAAGTATCAACATCCGCGGAAGCCTCCTGCGCGGATACCGAGCCCACGGTCAGCCCCGGGGCCGTGGGCTGCGAATTCATCCAGACAAATGCGCCGAAGAGGCCTATGGCGGCAACGGCTCCGATCATGAGTATGCGGTTCATTAAGCTGCCTTCTCAGGTGGTTCGGGGTTTGAGAACGTTTTCGCCAAGCGCGGACAGCGCGCGGCGCAATTCGGGATCGGCCACATCGGCCGTGGCTTTCGTGGCCTTGGCGGCCAATGCCGGGTCAGGCGCAGGTGCTGCACGCTTCGGCGTGGGGCTGAAGGGCGTCTGCCCCTCGGCGAAGCCCTCAGGCGCGGTTTGCGTGATGCGGATACGCGAAATTGCGGTGTAGCCATAGGTTTGGTTCACCCGCTCGCGCAGCGCCTCTTTCTTCATTTCGAGGATCGGCGCATGGGCGCCGGTTGTGAGTACCGTCAGCGTGGCGCCGAAACCGCGGCCATGGCGCACGTCGACGGGCTTGGCGATCGCCGCGATCTCGGCGCCCGCAATCTCATCCCACGCCGTCAGAACGCGTGAGACGGCGAAGCCGCGCCCCTCACTGACGCGCCGAATGTCCGCCTGCACCGCGGTGGCGGCGCGACGGAAGCGTTTGCCCTTTCGGGGCTGGGAGGGCGGCTTTGATTGCGGCATTGCACCTGAACACGTTCTACGGGCATAGCGTAGCCCGCGCCGGGCGGCAAACTACATCAGCCGCAAACGAGGAGTGATAAACATTGCGTGACGCCGAACGCGCTGCGGCGCTTCTGGAATGGTACGATACCCATGCGCGCGAGATGCCTTGGCGTGTGGGGCCCGCGGCCCGCGCTGCGGGGGTGCGCCCCGATCCCTATCATGTGTGGCTATCCGAGATAATGTTGCAGCAAACAACCGTTGCAGCCGTGAGGGACTACTTTCGCGCCTTTGTGGGGCGCTGGCCAACGCTAACCGCGCTCGCGGCGGCGGAGGATGCAGAGGTTATGGGCGCGTGGGCGGGCCTTGGTTACTATGCCCGCGCCCGTAACCTGCTCAAATGCGCGAGAACGGTGGTGGCCGAGCACAGTGGCGCCTTTCCCGAAACCTATGCGGCACTTCTGAAGCTTCCGGGGATCGGTCCTTACACCGCCGCCGCCCTTTCCGCCATAGCGTTCGATGAACCTGAAACCGTGGTTGACGGTAACGTCGAACGGGTGGTGGCGCGGCTGTACGACGTTCATACCCCCCTACCCCGGGCCAAGGCAGAGCTTACGGAGCGCGCTGCACGGCTTACGCCTCGGACACGGCCTGGCGACTACGCGCAAGCAGTAATGGATTTGGGCGCTACGATCTGCACGCCCCGCAGCCCGGCCTGCGGGATCTGCCCTTGGATGCAAGGATGCGCGGCGCGGCTTGCCGGAACCGCCGCCGAACTGCCGAAAAAAGAGCCTAAAGCGGCGAAACCGGTGCGTTTTGGGTATGTGTATGTCGCCACGCGGCCCGATGGCGCCGTGCTGCTTGAACGGCGGCCAGAAAAGGGGCTTCTGGGCGGGATGCTGGGGTTCCCCGTTTCCGAATGGGGCGATCTGCCATCGGAAGATCCACCCATTGCGACGGAATGGCACGATCCCGGGGCAGAGGTGCGGCACACATTCACGCACTTTCACCTGCGCCTCGCGCTTAGGCTTGCAATAGTCACTAATTCAGCCCAACCGCATCGCGGTTTTTTTGTGGAACGGGCACAGTTCCGCCCGGCTGACCTGCCGACGTTGATGCGTAAGGCCAATGACCTTGCGGAACCTGCGCTTACTGGTGAGTTGAGCGCCAACCATTGAGACGGTACGCTTTATAGATGAGCAGTTCCGACGCCCCTGCACTGGCACGCCGAGCCGGCTTTGTGCACGCTCTGCCCTTCTGGGTGGTCTATGTCGTGCCGTGCCTTGTTCTCTGGGCCGCGCTCTCTGGGGGCTGGGTTATCCTGCTCGTGCCGCTCGCGGCCTGGCATGTTGCAACGCTTCTCGATGCGCTGCTGGGCCGCGATCGGGGCGGATTAGACCCTGACACAACCGACGCAGAGCTATTTTGGCACACGCTCTGCATCCGGCTCTGGATGCCGATCCAACTTGCCACGATGGCTGCCGTTCTTCTGCTCGTGCCCGGCGCAGCGCATCTTACGGTTCTTGAACAGGTCGGGATCTTCTTTGGCCTCGGCGTGATGACAGGCACCTTCGGCATCACCATCGCGCACGAATTGATGCACCGCCCCACGCGGCTGGATCGCTGGCTGGCCGACCTGTTGATGGCGATGGTCTTCTACAGCCATTTCCGCAGCGAGCACCTGCTGGTGCACCACCGTTACGTGGGCACTCCCCGGGATGCTGTGACGGCAAAGTACAATGAGGGCTTCCACCGCTTCTTCGCGCGCGTTCTGCTAGGCACCCCCGGCTCTGCCTGGGCCGCAGAAAAGGCTCTACTGCGGCGGAAATCCTTGCCAGCCTGGCACCAAACAAACCCGTTCTGGCGCTACGTGGCTCTGCAAGGCGCCTTGGTGTTGGCGGCTCTGTTACTCGCGGGGTGGCTTGGGCTCGCTCTCGTAGCCTTTCAAGCTTTTGTCGCCGTGTGGCAGCTCGAGATGGTGAACTACGTCGAACACTATGGGCTGACACGCCGGCATCTGGGTGAAGGCAAGTATGAACCTGTCAAACCGCACCACAGCTGGAACGCCACGCATACTGCCACGAATTGGCTACTGATCAATCTTCAGCGCCACTCCGACCACCACGCCAAGCCCGCGCGCCCTTTTCCGCTATTGCAGGCGCATACGCCGCAAACGGCGCCAGAGCTGCCCTATGGCTATCCGGTGATGACGCTGATTTCGCTGATCCCCCCGCTTTGGCGGCGCCTGATGAACCCGCGGGTGCGCGCCTGGCGTTCGGCGCATTACCCAGATATCTCCGATTGGGCACCTTACTCGGAACATGCGACGCCTGCGCCGCGTTAATCCCAGTCCAGCACGACCTTTCCGCTCGCCCCGCCGCGCATCACCTCGAAACCTTCGGCAAACCGATCCACGGGAAAGCGGTGCGTGATCACGCGGCGCACGTCTAGCCCGTTTTCCAGCATCGCGATCATCTTGTACCAGGTCTCGAAGATCTCACGACCATAGACGCCCTTGATCGTGATCGCCTTGAACACAATGCGAGACCAGTCGACAGGGCTCTTCCCCGGCGGAATTCCAAGAAGCGCAATGCGGCCGCCCATTACCAGCGCCTCTACCATCTGATCGAGCGCGGCCTGGCTGCCGGACATCTCAAGACAGACGTCAAACCCCTCCTTCATGCCGAGATCCGACACTATCGTGGCCAGATCCTGTTCTTTGGGGTTCACCGCCACCACATCGGCCACCTCGCTGGCAAGCCGCAGGCGGTCTGGATTCAGATCGGTAATCACCACATGCCGGGCGCCCACATGGCGCGCCACAGCGGCAGCCATGATCCCGATGGGCCCTGCTCCGGTGATCAGCACATCCTCACCAACCAGATCGAACGACAGTGCGGTGTGCACAGCATTACCAAGGGGGTCGAGGATCGCGCCGATCTCATCATCAATCCCATCCGGGAGCGGCACCACATTAAAGGCTGGCAGGCGCAGATATTCTGCGAAGGCGCCTGGCTCGTTCACCCCGATTCCGCGGGTTTCGGGATCGAGGTGGAACTTCCCCGCCCGGCTTTGGCGCGATTGCTTGCCGATCAGGTGCCCTTCGCCGGAGACCCGCTGGCCGATCGCAAGCCCCTCCACGTCGCGGCCCATATCAACGATCTCACCGGCAAATTCATGGCCGGTGATCAGCGGCACGGGCACCGTACGTTCCGCCCAGTCATCCCAGTTCCAGATATGGATGTCCGTTCCGCAGATCCCGGTTTTGCGGATGCGGATCAGAACGTCATCCGGCCCGATCTCGGGCACCGCGCGGTGTTCCATCCAAAGACCCGGTTCGGGTCGGGCTTTGACGAGCGCTTTCATCTCATTCGTCATGCCAGAACTCCGGTTTCGCGGCCCGCGGCGGCGAATGCCTTCAGCGCAACATCAAGATCATCGCGGGTGAGAGCCGCGTTCATCTGCGTTCGGATCCGCGCCTGGCCTTTCGGCACGACCGGAAAGAAAAAGCCCGCCACGTACACGCCCAGCTCGTTGAGGCGTGCCGCCATCGCCTGGGCCAGCGGCGCCTCGCCCGTCATCACCGGCACGATCGGGTGTTCGCCGGGCAAGAGGCGGAAGCCCGCATCTTCCAGCCCCGCACGCCAGTAGCGTGTATTCTCGAAAAGCCGCGCGCGCAGATCGTCGCCGTCTTCAACAAGCCGCAGCGCCTCGATCCCCGCCGCCACCACCGCTGGCGGCAGCGCGTTGGAAAAAAGGTAAGGCCGCGCACGCTGGCGCAAAAGGTCGATCACCGGCTGTGCGGCGGCGATGTATCCGCCGATGGCCCCGCCCAGCGCCTTGCCGAGCGTGCCCGTCAGAATGTCCACCTCAACACCGAAATGAGCGGGTGTGCCCCGGCCCTCGGGGCCCATGAAGCCCGTCGCATGGCAATCATCCACCATCACGAGCGCATCATACTGCTTAGCGAGCGCCGTGATCTCGGGCAGCCTGGCCAAATAGCCATCCATTGAGAACACGCCATCGGTGGCGATCATCACGAACCGCGCGCCATCTCTGCGCGCCGCCTTCAGCTGTGCCTCAAGATCAGCCATGTCGGAATTGGCATAACGGTAGCGTTTGGCTTTGCAGAGCCGAATGCCATCGATGATCGACGCATGGTTCAGCGCGTCGGAAACAACGGCATCCTCCGGCCCCAAAAGCGGCTCGAACACACCGCCATTGGCATCAAAGCAAGCCGCAAAGAGGATTGCGTCTGCCTGCCCAAGGTAGCGCGCAAGCGCCTGCTCCAGGGCGTGATGGCCCGTCTGGGTTCCGCAGATAAAGCGCACCGAGGCCATGCCAAAGCCATCGACTTCGAGTGCGTTCCGGGCGGCGGCCACCAGTGCGGGGTGGTCGGCAAGGCCAAGGTAGTTATTTGCGCAGAGATTCAGCATCTCCCGCCCCGCCACGTCGATATGGGCGCCCTGTGGGCCGTCGAGCGGGCGTTCACGCTTGAAAAGACCAGCCGCCTCAATGTCCGAAAGCGTCTCCGTGATATGGTCAATGAACTGCGTCATGGGGCCATTATGGGGCACCAGAGTGCGCGCGCGCATGCAAAAGCGTCATCCTGTGGCGCTTTGTGCCGTTGAAGCGCATGCAGTATCCGGGGCAATCATTGCAGGTGAAACAATCGCCGGAAGAAACCGCCGGGCCCCATGGCGCAATTCGATCTTGATGGCTTTCTGCCCTACCAGCTGGCGGTGGCAGCGCGGCGGGTGAGCGAGGCTTTCGCGGCGCGATATCGCAACGAGTTCGGCATCTCGATCCCGGAGTGGCGTGTCGTAGCCCACCTGAGCCAGGAACGCGCGGTGAGCGTGCGTGAAATCCACCGGCGGGTGGATATGGACAAGTCCAAAGTCTCACGCGCGGCCACGCGGCTGGAAGAGCGAGGCTATGTTGCCAAACGGACAGATCCCCGCGATGGCCGCCTTGTGGAGCTGACGCTCACCGAGAAAGGCCGCGAAATGATGAATGTGCTGGCGCCGATCGCCCTTGCCTATCAAAGTGAGGTGCTGGGGCGCCTCGGCGCCGATGCAACCGCTTTTCAAGGCGCATTAGAGACGCTTTTGACGGAGAACCATACCCCGCATGCGGAGGTTGGAGGAGGAGGAAGAGATGACTGATGTCGTGATCCTGGACGGCGCCCGCACAGCGATCGGAACGTTTGGCGGCGCACTTGCCGCCACCCCGCCGATCAACCTTGGCGCCACGGCAGCGAAAGCGGCGATGGAGCGCAGCGGGGTGGATGGCGGCCAGATCGGCCATGTCGCCTTCGGGCACGTGATCAATACCGAACCGCGCGACATGTACTTGTCTCGCGCCGCGGCCATGGAGGCGGGCGTGCCAGAAACAGCGCCGGCCATGAACGTGAACCGGCTATGCGGGTCGGGGGCGCAGGCCATCGTATCAGTCGTTCAGGCGCTGCAGATGGGCGATGCCGAGTTCGGCCTTGCCGGCGGCGCGGAAAGCATGAGCCGTTCGCCCTACATCCTGCCACAGGCGCGCTGGGGTCAGAAAATGGGCGATGCCGGTGCGGCAGACATGATGCTTGGCGCTCTGAACTGCCCCTTTGGAACGGGCCATATGGGTGTGACGGCGGAAAACGTGGCTGACGAACACCAAATCAGCCGCGAGGACCAGGATGCCTTCGCGCTTGAAAGCCAGACCCGCGCAGCGGCTGCCATCGACGCGGGGCATTTCGATAGTCAGATCGTGCCTGTCGAGGTGAAGGTGAAACGCGATGTTGTGGCATTTGTTCGCGATGAGCATCCCAAGGCTACGTCGATGGAGAAGCTTGCGGGGCTGCGCCCAGTGTTTCGCAAGGACGGGTCTGTTACCGCCGGAAACGCCTCTGGCATCAACGACGGCGCTGCGGCGATCGTGCTGGCCCATGGCGATGCGGCAGAGGCAGCGGGCCTCAAGCCGAAGGCGCGCATCCTCGGCTATGCCCATGCGGGTGTGCGGCCCGAGGTGATGGGCATCGGCCCCGTACCTGCCGTTGAGGCCTTGATGGCTCGCACGGGGCTGAGCGTGGAAGATTTCGATGTGATCGAATCGAATGAAGCTTTCGCCGCGCAGGCCCTCGCCGTGACGAAAAGCCTGGGGTTCGATCCCGAAAAGGTAAATCCCAACGGCGGGGCCATTGCGCTGGGTCACCCTGTGGGCGCCACCGGCGCGATCATCACGCTAAAGGCGCTTTACGAATTGCAGCGCACCGGCGGGAAACGGGCATTGGTGACAATGTGCATCGGTGGCGGCCAGGGCATCGCGCTGGCCCTTGAACGGCTGGCCTAGGCGGCGCCACTCCCATGCCGTAACGCGGTTAAACGCATCTTTACCCCTTGATCCGCAGTCTGCTGATACGGGCTGCGCGTGGAGGGACATATGCAAAGTGGCGATTGGCTGGCCGATGATCTTCGGGCGCGGCTTGCGGCGGAACGGCGGATGGAAGCGCGAGAGGCGGAATTGGCCGCAGCGAATTCTGATATCGCCGAGCAGACGCGCAAACTGACCAGCCGGATCATCAAGAAACGGCACGAGGCGGAAGCGGCACTTTCGGAAGCCAAGCATCTGCGCGACGTCAATGCCCAGGTGCAAACAAATCTCGATGAAGCGCGCAGCGCCATTCGCATCGCCGAACGCCGCCTTTGGGATTCGCTTGAAACCATCAAGGATGGCTTTGCGGTGTTCGATGGCGCGGGCAAACTGATCGCGGCCAATCGCGCATTTCTCGCGCCGTTTTCCGATATTGAGATTGTGGGCCTTGGCATCCCCTACACCGCGCTTTTGCGCCTCGCGGCTGAAGAAGGCATCGTTGATTGTGGCGAGGCCGGGCGCGAGGGCTGGATCGAGATGATGATCGATCGGGCAGAGGCGCCGGGGCAGCCGCCCATCGTGGTACGGTTCTGGAATGACAGCTTCGTGCGGGTGGTGGAACGGCGCACGCGCGATGGCGACATCGTTGTGATGGCCCTGGATATCACCGGCGAGATCGCGCGCGAAAAAGAGTTGGAAGAAGCGCGCGTGCGCGCTGAAGCAGCAAACCGTGCCAAATCGGCGTTCCTGGCCAATATGAGCCACGAAATCCGAACACCGATGAACGGCGTTCTGGCGATGGCCGATCTCATGGCCGACGGCGCGCTTGATGATGAGCAGCGCCTTTACCTAGACACCATCCGAAGCTCGGGCGAAGCGCTTCTTGTCATCATCAACGACATTCTGGATTTCAGCCGCATCGAAGCGGAGAAACTCACCCTGAACGCTGCGCCATTCGACCTTGAGCAATCGATCCATGACGTGATGGTGCTTCTTCAGCCCAAGGCCCGCGAGAAGCAGATCGACATGATCGTGGATTACGACATGTTCCTGCCCACTCTGTTTGATGGCGATCAGGGGCGATTGCGCCAGATTCTGACCAACCTCGTCGGCAACGCGGTCAAATTTACCACCGAGGGCCACGTGATGGTTCGGGTGGTGGGGTTGCCGAGCGAAGCCGAGGGCAGCCACCGCATTCACGTGCTCGTCGAAGACACGGGCGTCGGCATCCCCGAAGAGATGCAGGAGCATATTTTTGGGGAGTTCAATCAGGCAGAAGCTGGGATGAGCCGTTCGTTTGATGGCACGGGGCTTGGGCTTGCGATCACCCGGCGCCTCGTGGCGCTGATGGGCGGCGAAATGTGGCTTGAGTCAGAGCCGGGTGCGGGCGCGAGTTTCGGATTTTCCATCGTTTTGACGGCAGGAGCCGGAGCGCGCCCCGCGCCATCTGAGGCGCCGTCGTGGATTGAGCGCGCGGTGGTGCTTGATCCCAACGAGGCGAGTCGCGCAGTTCTTTTCAAACAGCTCACAGCCATCGGGCTGGAGGTGGACGTTTTGGGCGAGGCGGCGGACCTTAACGCGCTTACGCCGACGCCACGCCACGTTGCCTTCGTGGCCGAAAGCGTGTTGAGCTCTCACCCCGATTTTGCCGCCCCGCCACCCGCAACGGTGTTTGCCGTGGCTCAGGGCCCCGTCGTGCCCGACGGGCTTCCCTTGGAGAAAGCGCGCACGATCCTGCAGCCATTCCTGCGGGCGACACTTGTTGAGTGCCTCGCAACGTTGCCTGAGCCAGAGGCAGTGTACCCATCGGGTGCGGCCGAAGCCGCCGCATCAAGCGACGGCGCCGCACGTGCCAAGCCGCCCTCTCCCGCTGCGGCCGCAGCGCCTGAAACTGCTTCGGGGGAACACCCGGCGATGGCGGCCACGTCATTGAACGCACCGCCCCTCGCTGCTGCAGCCGAGGGCGCACCTTTTGGGGCCATTGCGGCACCGGGCACCGATTCTTCAAAACACAGCCCGGATGAGGGTGTGCCCGTGGCCCATGCTGGACGGCCCGCGACCACGCCGCCACCAGGCGGGGCGTCAATCCCGCCCGCAACGGCCCAGGCCGCGGCTGCAACAACGCAGCGAGTGGCCCGGGTAGATGAGCCCCTTGCGCCCAAGCCGGTCACGCCTGTTACACCGGTCACGCCTGTTACAAATGTGCCGAAAGAAACCAAAGCCGGGCCGCCGAAGCCCGCCGAAGCACAGATCATGGGCGTGGAGCGCGAAGCCCACGCCCCGGCACTGCAGGGCGGCGAGACAACGGCCACGGCTTCGCCGCCCCCTGCACCAATAGAACTGCCTCTGCCCGTAGCCGCGGGTGAGGCATCAGCCGTGCAAATGCCGAAGCCAACCATTCAAACTCCGGCCATGCCCGGCCAGGCAACATCCCCGTCAGATGTTCCCCGTCCCGCAACGCCAGAGGCCCCAAGCGCCGCGCGCCCCGCGGAGATGCCTCAATCGCAGGCGCCATCGGACGGCATTCGCGTGCTTGCGGCCGAAGACAACAAGACAAACCAGCTGGTGCTGACCAAACTTCTCAAGAACGAAGATATCGCGCTGACGATGGTGGAAAACGGCCGCGAGGCACTGGATGCCTATGATGCGCGGCGTCCGGACCTTTTGCTGACCGACATCTCGATGCCGGTGCTCGACGGGCGCGATGCAACGCTGGCCATCCGCGCCCATGAAGCCGAAGCGGGGCTGCCCCGCCTGCCGATCGTTGCAATGACTGCCCACGCGGGCCCTGAAACCGAGGCGGATCTGCGGAATTGCGGTGTGGACTATTACCTCACCAAACCGCTGAAACGTGACGAACTGGTGCAAGTAATAAACTCCGTCCGCCTCGACAGCAGCCGGGGCGCCGCGCGGGCTGCTGCGGAATAGGCGCGCACTCGGCCACCTGATCCGCCACGCACCGTTCCGCTTGCCCGCCGGGCTGCCGAGCGCGCGCTAGGCGGCGGCTTGGGCCATGCGGGTGAAGACGGGCGCGGCCTCAGACGATCGCGCGGCGTCGTAACAGTAACCATCGCGGTCAAAGCCCGGAAGATCCGCCGGATCGGTTATACTGTTGTCGATCGCCCACCGCGCCATCGCGCCACGCGCACGTTTGGCAAAGAAGCTGACCATGCGCGCATCATCGCCCGAAACCTCCAGAAACGCCGGCGTGATCACCTCAAGGCCGAGCGCCGCTTGGGGCACGGCCCCGAAATACTCCTGGCTGGCGCAGTTGAGCACGGCGCGCGCACCAACCGCACGAGCATCATCTGCAAGCGCTGCCGCGATTGTGTCGCCCCAAAACGCGTAGAGCGTATTGCCCCGGCGGGTTTTCAACCTGCTTCCCATTTCCAGCCGGTAGGGCTGGATCGCATCGCGTGGCCGCAAGAGCCCATAAAGCCCCGACAGTATGCGCAGCCGGTCCTGCGCCCAATCGAGCGCATCTAATCCCAGCGTGGCCGCATCGAGCCCGATATAGGTATCGCCCGCGAAGGCGCGGATCGCCGGCCGCGTGCCATCGGCGGACGGCGCCTGGGCAAAATCGCGAAACCGGTCACGGTTCAGACGCGCAAGATCGTCCGACAGCCCCATGAGCGCTTTGAGTTTCGTGAGCGATAGCTGCCGCATGTGACCTGCGAGTATGTGAGACTCGCGGCGAAACCGCGGCTCGGTTTCCGCAAGCCCCGGTTCGGCCCAATCAAGCCGCTTGGCCGGTGAGATGACGGTCAGCATCGCGTCCCCCTGTTTCGTTTTCTGGCTACAAGGTAAACCAGGCGCGGCCAGCCTCAAGCCTCGCGCAAGACTTCTAGGAACGCCGGGCCAAAGCGATCGGCACGCCGCTCGCCCAGAAGGCGGGCAAGGGCTCCCGGATCCGTTGGCCGGGCTGCGGCGACCCGGGCCAATTGCGCCGCAGAGCAGCTCAGCGGCTTTTCAA
>JBCCRC010000038.1:0-32378 GCA_039208375.1 Pseudomonadota bacterium
CAAGCAAGCATCTCCACCGGTCGCGCGCCGAGTAGGGACCACATCGCAATCTCCACCGCCCCAGTGTCGGACGCCGGAACGATCCCGATCCGGTAGCTTTCCGGGACGCCGAGAATACTGCGTGTGCGCTCAATGGCGGCCTTTAGCTTGGCTTTGCCGACAGCGGCACGATGCGACCGGCCAAGCGGGGCGTCGGACAGCGATCCAAGTGAGAATGTGGGGGGTTTGGCGCAGGGGCCAGAGGAAAAACGCGGATTGGCCGGCCGCGTTGCCGGTTCTTCGATGCTCATCATGCATATCCTTGCAGATACATGCCCCTCGTTGGGGAGGGGTGTCCCACGAACGGCGATAGCGAAGTGCGAGGCCTTTCACAACCGCCAAAACGCCGCTATGGCTCGCGCCGTTCTTTCCGGGGAGACGGGGATGCAAGTTGCAACGCTCATTGCGGCGCCGGGCGGGCTCGCGCCTGCGCTCGTGGAGAGCCTCCGCAATGCCTGGGGCGGTGGAACGATCGCATGGCTTGCGCCCGATGAAGCCGCGGAGTTTCCGCTGCAGGCCGCGCCGTCGAACCAGTGGCGGGTCTGGGAGGATCTGCAGGGCCAGCGCGTGGATCTGGTGGTGCAGCCCGCGGAAGCGCGGCGCAAGCGCGTGCTGCTTGCGGATATGGATTCCACCATGATCGCCCAGGAATGCATTGACGAGCTTGCCGCGGAGGCGGGTGTCGGCCCACGCGTGGCCGAGATCACCGCCCGCGCGATGGCGGGGGAGCTTGATTTCGAGGGCGCGCTTATAGAGCGCGTCGGCCTTCTCAAGGGCCTCGAAACAGCCGTGATTGACATTGTTTTGGCGAATCGCATCACGCTTGCCCCCGGCGCGCGCGCTCTTGTAGCCACGATGCGGCGTGACGGAGCCTATGCGGCGCTTGTATCAGGCGGTTTCACTGCGTTCACCTCGAAGATCGCGGCAACCCTGGGGTTCGACGAGCATCGGGCAAACACGCTTCTGGCCGGGGGCGGTGCGCTCACCGGCGATGTGGGCCGCCCGATCCTGGGGCGCGATGCTAAGGTGCGTGCGCTCGAAGAAATCACCAAAACGTTGGGCTTAATGGCGGCGGACGTGCTGGCCGTCGGTGACGGCGCGAATGATCTGGGCATGCTTACGCGGGCCGGGGCCGGGGTGGCGGTGCATGCCAAGCCGGTGGTGGCCGCAGAGGTTTCGCGGCGCATCAACTTCGGCGATCTGACGGCGCTTCTTTACCTCCAGGGCTACTCGCGGGACGAGTTCGCCTGAGTTAGAGCCTCTTTCAGCGCATAGACGAGATCCAGCGCCTCGCGCGGGCTCAGCGTATCGGGTTGCACATCTGCCAGCATGTCTTCGATCTCAGACGGCCCGCGGGTCGAGGCAGGGGCGGGCGCCGGCGCGGCGGCAAAGAGCGGAAGATCTTCCGCAAGAGACTGCGCGCCCGATCCGCCCTCGCGCGCCGATTTTTCCAGAAGATCGAGCACATCGCGCGCCCGGGCGATCACGGCGGGCGGCAGGCCCGCAAGCTTGGCGACCTGCACGCCGTAGCTGCGATCGGCCGCGCCCATGCGCACCTCGTGCAGGAAGACGATCTCGCCTTCCCAATCCTTCACCGCCACTGTGGCATTCTGAACGCCAGGTAGCTGATCAGCGAGCGCCGTCATTTCGTGATAATGCGTGGCGAAGAGCGCACGCAGGCGGTTCACCTCGTGCAGATGCTCCAGCGTGGCCCAGGCGATGGAGAGGCCGTCATAGGTGGCCGTGCCGCGCCCGATCTCATCAAGGATCACCAGCGCGCGATCATCGGCCTGGTTCAGGATCGCGGCAGTTTCAACCATTTCCACCATGAAGGTGGATCGGCCGCGCGCCAGATCGTCCGCCGCGCCCACCCGGCTGAAGATCTGGCTCACCGCGCCGATATGGGCGCGTTCGGCAGGCACGTAGGAGCCCGCCTGCGCAAGCAGCGCGATCAATGCGTTCTGGCGCAGGAAGGTGGATTTCCCGGCCATGTTCGGGCCGGTGACCAGCCAGATCGCGGCACCGTCTTCGGCGGAAAGATCGGCAGAGTTGCGGATGAACTGGGCACCGCCCTCAGTGCGAAGCGCACGTTCCACCACCGGGTGGCGCCCGTTTTCGATGGCAAAGGCGCGGCTGTCATCCACGGTAGGGCGGCACCAGTTTTCAGTGGCCGCAAGCTCCGCCAGCCCGCTTGTCACATCAATCTCCGCCAGCGCCCGCGCGGCGGCGCCAAGGCGGGCCTCTTCGGCCAAAATGGCGTTGCTCAAGGCGAAATAGAGACTGTTTTCAAGCTCTGCCACCCGCGCGCCCGCGTTCAGGATCCTCGTTTCCAGATCCGAAAGCTCCACCGTGGTGAAACGTACCGCGTTGGCTGTGGTCTGGCGGTGAATGAACGTCTCCGACAGCGGGGGGGAGAGCATCTTCTGCGCATGGGTCGCAGTGGTTTCAATGAAGTAGCCCAGCACGTTGTTGTGCTTGATCTTCAGTGAACCAATGCCGGCAGTATCGGCATAGGTGGCCTGAAGGGCCGCGATCAGGCTGCGGCCCTCGTCGCGCAACGTGCGCGCCGCGTCGAGTTCTGCGTCATAGCCTTGCGCGATGAAACCACCGTCGCTTTGGCGCAGCGGGGGCTCGGCCACAAGCGCGGCATCGAGTGTTTCCGCCAGCGCTTCGTGGCCGGCAAGGGCCGCTTCTGCGGTGGTAAGCGCTTTGGGCGCATCATCGGGAAGCAGAGCCGCAATATCGGCTGCGGCGGCGAGGCTATCGCGCACCGCACCCAGATCGCGCGGCCCACCGCGGGCCAGCGCAAGGCGTGAGAGCGCGCGATCGAGGTCCGGCGCCTTGCGGAGCCGGGCGCGCAGATCACTGCGCCGCTCTTCCCCCTCAAGCAGGAATGCGATCGCATCGTGGCGCGCGCGGATCGTGGCAAGATCGCGTGACGGGCTTGCAAGGCGCGCATCCAGAAGCCGCCCGCCAGCTGCCGTTACGGTGCGATCGACCGTGGCCAGCAGCGAACCCTCGCGGGTGCCTGAAAGCGTGCGCGTGATCTCAAGGTTCCGGCGCGTGGCTGCATCGATCTGCACCGCGCCCGAAAGCTCCTCGCGCTGTGGCGGGCGCAGGCGAGGCAACTGGCCCTTCTGGGTTATGTCGAGATAATCGATCAGCGCGCCCATCGCGCCGATCTCGGGCCGCGTGAAAGCCCCAAACCCCTCCAGTGTTTTCACCCCGTAAAGCGCGGCAAGCCGTTTCTCGGCGCCGGTGCTATCGAATGAGGCTTGCGACAGAGGCGTGGCCGATGCGCCGGAATCAGAGACTATTTCGCCATAATCGTCAAATGTCGCATCGGCCAGCAGCACTTCGCGCGGGCCAAGCCTGGCGATTTCAGAGCCCAGCTTTTCCGGCGCCAGCGGCACCACGTGGAAGGCGCCGGTGGAGATATCGGCCCAGGCCAGCGCCCCCGACCCGCGCACCGCTGCAAAACTTGCCAGATAGTTGTGGCTTCGCGCTTCAAGAAGCGTTTCTTCGGTCAGCGTGCCAGGGGTGACCAGCCGGACGACCCCGCGTTTGACCACCGCTTTCGATCCGCGCTTCTTCGCGTCAGTTGGATCTTCCAACTGCTCGCACACCGCCACGCGAAAGCCCTTTCGGATCAGCGTGAGCAGATAGGCCTCAGCGGAATGTACCGGCACGCCGCACATCGGTATATCGGCGCCCAGATGCTTGCCGCGTTTGGTCAGCGCGATATCGAGCGCTTCGGCCGCCGCGACCGCATCATCGAAGAAAAGCTCGTAAAAATCGCCCATCCGGTAGAACAGCAGCGCGTCCGCATAGCCCGATTTGATATCGAGATACTGCGCCATCATGGGCGTTACACCAGCCTGTGCGACGGTCACGCAGATCCCCCCGGATGCCTGAGGCCTCAGTCTACAAACCCCACGATTCGGGCGAAAGCCGAAAACGCGGGCATTGCGGTTGGCCGAAACACAGCGCTATGCGTGGTGGCTCAGGGAGGAACGGCATGGCCAGAATGAAGATCAGACCGGAAGACGCGCTTCAGTTCCACATGGATCCAAGCCCCGGCAAATTTGAAGTGCAGGCCACCGTGCCGATGACAACGCAGCGGGACCTTAGCTTGGCCTACAGCCCCGGCGTGGCCGTGCCCTGCGAGGCGATCGCGGAGGCGCCGGAGACAGCTTACGATTACACCACCAAGGGCAACCTCGTTGCGGTGATTTCGAACGGCACGGCGGTGCTGGGCCTCGGTAACCTCGGCGCGCTGGCCTCAAAGCCGGTGATGGAGGGTAAGGCGGTGCTCTTCAAACGGTTCGCGGATGTCGATTCGATAGATATCGAGCTCGATACCGAGGATCCGGACGATTTCATCAAGGCCGTGAAGCTGATGGGGCCCACCTTCGGCGGCATCAACCTGGAAGATATTAAGGCGCCCGAATGCTTCATCATCGAGCAGCGCCTGAAAGAGGAGATGGATATCCCCGTCTTCCACGATGATCAGCATGGCACGGCGGTGATCTGCGCCGCAGGGCTGATCAATGCGCTGCACCTGGCCGACAAGGCGATCGAAGACTGCAAGATCGTGCTGAATGGGGCAGGGGCGGCGGGCATCGCCTGTATCGAGCTCATCAAGGCCATGGGCGCCAAGCATGACAACTGCATCGTGTGCGACACCAAGGGTGTCATCTATCAGGGCCGCACCGAGGGCATGAACCAGTGGAAGTCGGCCCACGCTGCGAGAACCGAGGCCCGGTCGCTTGACGAGGCGATGAAAGGGGCCGACGTGTTCCTTGGCGTCAGCGTCAAGGGCGCGGTGACGGCAGAGATGGTTGCGGATATGGCCGATAACCCGGTGATCTTCGCGATGGCGAACCCCGATCCCGAGATCACGCCGGAAGAGGCCCATGCAGTGCGGGTTGATGCCATCGTGGCCACGGGGCGATCAGACTACCCCAACCAGGTGAACAACGTTCTGGGATTTCCCTACCTCTTTCGCGGCGCGCTCGACATCCACGCCCGCGCGATCAATGATGAGATGAAGATCGCCTGCGCCCAGGCGCTTGCGGAACTGGCGCGCGAGGATGTGCCCGATGAAGTGGCCATGGCGTATGGCAAGAAGCTGAACTTCGGGCGCGATTACATCATCCCCACGCCTTTTGACCCCCGGCTCATTCACCGCATTCCGCCCGCGGTGGCGAAGGCGGGGATGGAAACCGGCGCGGCGCGGCGCCCGATCATCGACATGCGCGCCTATGAGCTGAGCCTGGAGGCGCGGATGGATCCCACCGCCTCGATACTCCAGGGCATCAACGCGCGGGCCCGCACGGCGCAGGCTCGCATGATCTTCGCCGAAGGTGACGACGCGCGTGTGCTGCGCGCTGCCGTGGCCTACCAGCGAGGCGGCTTCGGCAAGGCGATGGTGGTGGGCCGCGAGGCGGAGGTGAAGGCGCAGCTTGAGGCCGAGGGCCTGGGCGATGCAGTGCGAGAACTGACGGTGGTGAACGCCGCCAATACCGGCAGCCTCGATCAGTACAAGACGTTTCTTTACGAACGCCTCCAGCGCAAGGGCTTCGACGCGCAGGATGTGCATCGGCTCGCGGCGCGCGACAGGCATGTGTTCGCCGCGCTGATGCTGGCCCATGAGGCGGGCGATGCGCTTGTCACCGGCGCCACCCGCAAATCCGCCCATGTGATGGAGCTGATCAATCACGTCTTCGATGCGCGCGCCGAGCATGGTGCCGTGGGGGTGACGGCAGTGCTCCTGCGCGGGCGGATCATCCTAATCAGCGATACGCTCGTGCACGAATGGCCCGATGAGAACGATCTGGCCAATATCGCCGAACGCGGGGCCGAGATCGCGCGGATGCTGGGGCTTGAGCCGCGCGTGGCGTTCCTGTCGTTCTCCACCTTCGGCTATCCGGTAAGCGAGCGCGCCACCAAGATGCACCAGGCGCCCCGCGTGCTGGATGAGCGCGGCGTTGACTTCGAATACGAAGGCGAGATGACAGTGGACGTGGCCCTGAACCCGCAGGTGATGGGGCAATACCCGTTCTCGCGCCTCACGGGGCCAGCCAACGTGCTCGTTGTGCCGGCACGGCATTCGGCCTCAATCTCGGTCAAGCTGTTGCAGGAGATGGCGGGGGCGACCGTGATCGGCCCGATCCTGGCCGGCGTCGACAAGCCCATTCAGATCTGTTCGACGGTTGCGACGGCAAGCGACATTCTGCACATGGCCGTTCTGGCCGCTTGTAAGGCGCAATAGCGCCATGACGGTCTGGAACCTTGGCTCGATCAACGTGGATCATTTCTACCGGGTGCCGCATCTTCCGGTGCCGGGGGAAACGCTGGCGGCGGCGGGCTACGCCGTTGGGCTGGGCGGCAAGGGCGCGAACCAATCCGTGGCCGCCGCGCGCGCGGGCGCACGGGTAGAGCATATCGGCGGCGTGGGGCCGGGCGCCGATTGGGTTCTGGAGCGGCTTCAAAGCTACGGGGTAGGCACTGGCCATGTGGCCGTGGGCGAGGCGCCGACGGGCCACGCGGTAATCAATGTGGCCGAGGATGGCGAGAATGCGATCGTGATCCTGCCTGGCGCCAACGGGGCGATCGCCGCGGAACAGGTGGCCTCAGCGCTTGGCGCGGCGGCACCAGGGGATGTGCTGCTTCTTCAAAACGAAACCGTGGGCCAGAATGAGGCCGCGGCCATGGCGCAGGCCAAGGGGCTGCGGGTATTCTATTCTGCCGCACCGTTCTCAGCGGACGCGGTACGGGCCGTTATGGCTCATGTTGACGTGCTTCTGCTCAACGCCGTCGAGGCTGCGCAGCTGGAAGAAAGCCTTGGGCACAGCGTTGAAGACATAGGCGTTGAGACGGTTGTGATCACTAAAGGCGCCGATGGTGCGGAATGGCTGGGTACGCGGCGCTTTTTTGTGCCGGGCCACACCGTCGATGCGGTCGACACCACCGGGGCAGGGGATACGTTCGCAGGTGACCTCGCCGCGGCGCTCGCCGAGGGGCTGGCACCGGAAGAAGCGATGGCGCGCGCCGGGGCCGCGGCGGCCCTGAAGGTCACGCGGCCGGGCACAGCCGATGCCATCCCCGCCGCCGATGAGGTTGCTGCCTTTCTCGCCGAACGCGCTTAGCTTGCGAACGGCGCGGCGGCGCCCCAAAGCTCCCGCACCCGCGCATCGCGGCCGCAGGCGTTGCGATAGAACTTGTAGGCGTCCGCCTTCGTTTTCGGGCCACGCCGGGTGATCACGATATCGGTCTGCTTGTAGTAATCCTGATGGTACTCTTCCGCGTCGTAGAAGGTCGCGGCGTCAAGGATGGGGGTGACGATGTCCTGGCCCAGCTCAGCCTCGGCTTCCGCCAATGCGCGCTCGGCGGCGCGCTGTTCGCGTGGATTAGAGACGAATACGGCGGTGCGGTAGCTCGATCCGCGATCGCAGAACTGCCCGCCCGCGTCGGTGGGGTCGATAGAGCGGAAGAACAGGTTCAGGATCTGATCATAGCTGATCCGGGTGTCATCGAAGATGATGCGCACGGCCTCGTAATGGCCGGTGCCACCGCGGACCACTTGCCGGTAGGTTGGGTTGGCCACGGTGCCACCGGTGTAGCCGGAGATCACTTCGCGCACGCCTTCGACACGCTCAAAATCCTTCTCCACGCACCAGAAGCAGCCGCCGGCCACGATGGCCTCGCGTTCGGCGGCCTTGGCCGCGCCGCATTGCGCCATGATGCCAACGCCGATGGCAACGGCCAGAAGCGCGGGCTTGAGTTGGGTGAGCGACAGGATCATCGTATGCCTCCGTGGGCGGTGTTTCGAACGTAGCCGGCAGTGTGTGCCGCCGGGGTGGGCCCGGCAACTCACCGGCGCGTGAGATCACGCATAGGTGACGTGCGTTACAAGGGCCGTGGAAAGGAGGATGCAGATGCGGATCGCGATGTGGTCAGGCCCGCGCAATCTATCACCGGCGATGATGTACGCCTTCGCCCAGCGCGCCGATTGCGCTGTGTGGGATGAGCCCTTCTATGCCGCCTACCTGGCGGCAACGGGGCTCGATCACCCGATGCGGGATGCGATCCTGGCAGCAGGCGAAACCGATCCGCGGGTGGTGGCGGCACGCTGCGCCGGGCCCGCGCCGCAGGGCCGCGCGGTGTTCTATCAAAAGCAGATGACGCACCATCAGTTGCCCGGCTTTCCCACCGATTGGATGGCCGAGGCGGCGCATGTTTTCCTCCTGCGCCACCCCACGCGGGTGGTGGCGAGCTATGCGAAGAAGCGCGAGGCGCCAGTGTTGGAGGATCTGGGCTTCGTGCAGCAGCGCGCGATCTTTGAACGGGTGCGCGGCATGGGGTTGGCGCCCATCGTGATCGACAGTGCCGATGTGCGCGCCGATCCAGAACGCGCGCTCACCGGGCTTTGCGCCGCGCTGGGGCTGGCGTTCGATCCGGCGATGCTGGCCTGGCCCGCGGGCGGGCGCGCCGAGGATGGTGTTTGGGCGCCGCATTGGTACGGCGCGATCCACCGCTCCACCGGGTTCGAGGCCGCGGAGGGGCCGGTGCCGGATCTGCCCGGTGATCTCGCCGCCGTGGCCGAAGCCGCGCTGCCGCATTATGAGGCGATGCGGGCGGGTTAGGCCCTATTTCAGCCGCTTGTTCCGCGCCGCCAGAAGCTTCAGGCGCAGCGCATTGAGCTGAATGAACCCGGCGGCATCCTTCTGATCGTAGGCGCCCGCATCATCCTCGAACGTCACATGCGCTTCGCTGTAAAGCGAATGATCCGACCAGCGGCCAACCGTGCGCGACAGGCCCTTGTAGAGCTTCAGCCGCACCGTCCCGGTCACATGCTCCTGGCTCTTGTCGATCGCTGCCTGCAGCATCTCACGCTCGGGGCTGAACCAAAAGCCGTTGTAGATGAGCTCGGCATAGCGCGGCATCAGTTCATCCTTCAGATGGGCCGCGCCGCGATCGAGGGTGATCTGTTCGATCCCGCGATGGGCTTCGAGCAGCAGAGTGCCGCCCGGGGTTTCGTAGATCCCGCGGGATTTCATTCCCACAAACCGGCCTTCCACCAGATCGAGCCGCCCGATCCCGTGTTTCCCGCCCAATTCGTTGAGCTGGGTGAGTACCGTCGCGGGCGACAGCGCCTCAGCATTGATCGAAACTGCATCGCCCCGTTCAAAGCCGATGTCCACATATTCGGGCGTATCGGGCGCGTCTTCGGGATGAACAGTGCGCTGATAGACGTAATCAGGCGCTTCGTCGGCAGGATCTTCCAGCACCTTCCCTTCGGACGACGTGTGCAGAAGATTGGCATCCACCGAGAACGGCGCCTCGCCGCGTTTGTCCTTCGCGATCGGAATCTGATGAGCTTCGGCAAATTCGATCAGTTTGGTGCGGGAGGACAGATCCCATTCCCGCCAGGGCGCGATCACTTTGATATCGGGGTTCAGCGCATAAGCGGATAGCTCGAACCGCACCTGATCGTTGCCCTTGCCAGTGGCACCATGGGCCACCGCATCGGCGCCCGTCTGATCAGCGATCTCGACAAGGCGCTTGGAAATCAATGGGCGGGCGATGGAGGTGCCCAGAAGATAGAGCCCTTCGTAAACGGCATTGGCGCGAAACATCGGAAACACAAAATCGCGCACGAACTCTTCGCGCAGATCCTCGATGTAAATCTCGGACACACCCATCATCTCGGCCTTCTTGCGGGCCGGCCCCAGCTCTTCCCCCTGCCCGAGATCGGCCGTGAACGTGACGACCTCGCAGCCATATTCGGTTTGCAGCCATTTGAGGATGATCGAGGTATCGAGACCGCCGGAATAGGCGAGCACGACCTTCTTGGGATGTGCCATGGGATGCCCCTGAATGTGCGGGTTTACGGGCCTTTAGGCCGTTTTCCGGGGGGCGGCAAGAGCGGGGCAGTTACTCGAAGAACGCCGCGGCCAGTTCCTGCGTCTTGTCCTGAAGCCGCGGCGGTTCCGCATCTTCACTGCGCAGCCCGCTTATATCGCGCAGCGCGTCCACCGCCATATCGTCGGTCCCCAGTTTTTCCTTCAAAAGCCGGTTGAACGCTTCAAGCGCCTCTCCTTCGGGAATACTGCTGGGGCCGGCGGCCAGTTTGAGCGCCTGCTTCAGCGTTTGCTCGGCCACGGCTTCGGTAAGCGTGATCTGATCAAGCTCGCGCTGAATCGCTTCACGCGACCCAAAGGTTTCAGCGGCGATTGCCACAGCGCGCTGGGCGCGCAATTCAGCCACCTCGGTTTTGACGACGTCGCGGTCCGCTTTCAGCGCCTCGCGCAGGATCGTCACCGCACCGGCCGCGGAATCCAGCGTGCCGGCGCTTGTGTTGTCGCTCGCGAGCAAGCCGGCGAAGGTTTCGTCCAGATCGCGGATTTGTGCTTCAATCGTCTCGAGCCGCGCCGCACTTCTCTCGATCTCACGCCCGATTTCGGGCGAGGTGGTGCCGGGCGTCCACGCCTCGGTCAGCTTGGCGGCTTCGAGGGTGGCACGATACGCGTCGCGGTCCTCCTGCTCAGCCATGAAGCGTTCATATTCGAGGTATTCGAGATAGTAGGTGCGCAGCCGCCCAACGCGGCTGTTGGGCTGCGCGCGAAAGAATTCAGCGCGGCTGGCATTGACCGCGGTCAACCCTTCCCAATGCGAGGAATAGTCGGGGTCGCGCAGCCAGCCGGGCTTCGGCATGGGAACAAGCGATACGGCGGGCGCATGGCGCGGCACGTACCGCGTGCGACGCTGCACCGGCGCGGGCTCTTCGGGCCGGCCGAACATGCGCTTGAGGAAATCACCAAACTTTTCTGTGGTGTGGGGCTGCTGCGGCTGAGCCAGGGCAGCCGGCGCGGATCCGACCATCACAGCCGGGGCGGCCAGAGACACGATAAGCGTCGCCGTTGCCAAATGTGCCGTGAACCGCAGCATGATCCGTTCGCTCCCAAATCGTTACGAGGCGCGGGGGACATCCAGCAAGTTTCCGCGCACGTTCTATTATCGGGGCCGGTGTGGCGATAATGCGGCTTTTGTTTACTGTGTTGAAGGCATGATGCGCTAACAGCAACTGCTTTGGACAGGCGGATCCCCCAATGGCATACGGACGGTTTTATTCATCTTCTCAGATGTTTAGACATTACTCAGCCAAGCTTCGGAAGGGCGCTGACTGATTCGCGAAACAGGGTTTGCAGTGCAATGGGGCAAAATGGTGTCGGTGCGCGTCGTTGCGCCGTCTCAGCCGCCAAACAGCTTTCAGCAAGGGCAGATAGGCCACAGTTGAGCGCACTTCCGCGCACGCGGTGCAGGGCATCCGCCAATTCTGTGCCGGGCTGGGTGCCCGCAAGGCCGTTGATCAGATCTTCAACTTCCGAGATGAAGAGCGCCGCGATCTCTGTGAAGTCCTCGTCCCCGAGCTCGGCGCGTAGTTCGGCTATGCGGCTATGATCAATCATGCCTCCCCTCTCTGCCCCGCTCGCGGGTTAAAACCCGTGACTTAACGGCCGGTTAAGCCGCGCGTCACGCGGCCCGCATTTCTTCCAAATTAACCCATTTGCGTCATCACGGCGCAAATGGTCGCCGCAGGGGAAACGGGCATGGCAGGGGCCGACGAACGTGCTGGCGCGGTGCCGGAGGGCCGGTTTGGCGACGGGCAGGCGATGCGCATCCTCATCGTCGATGACAGCCCCGCGCAGGTGAAACTACTATCGGCGGTTCTGGGGCGCTGGGGCTATGACGTGCGCCCAGCCCATTCCGGAGCCGAGGCCCTCGCCGTGCTGGATCGGGAGCGCGTGGACCTGATCCTCAGCGATTGGATGATGCCGCAGATGTCGGGTTTAGAGCTTTGCCGCGCCTATCGGGCCAGGCAGGGCCGAGACACAGGGTATTTCGTGCTGTTAACGTCGCGCAATGCACAGTCCGACCTGGCCGAGGGGCTGGCCGCGGGGGCAGATGATTTCCTCGCCAAACCCTTCAACGGCGAAGAGCTTCGCGCCCGGCTTGGCGCGGGCAAACGGCTGGTGGCCGCACAGCGGCGGCTTTCCGAGAAAAATGCCCAACTGGCTGCCGCGCTGGGCGAGCTGCAGCGCATCCACGATGATATCGCCCGCGATCTGGCCGAAGCCCGCCGCCTACAGCAATCGCTTTTGCCGGAAGAGTTTGTGCGATTTGACGGGGCTGATGTGGCGATGATTTTGCGGCCAAGCGGCCAGGTGGGCGGCGATCTCGTCGGCGCGTTCCGGGTCAGCGAAACCAGGGTCGGGCTTTTCGCCTTCGATGTTTCAGGGCACGGCATTGCCGCTGCGCTTCTGGCCGCGCGCCTTGCGGGGCACCTGACCGGATCGAACCCCGATCAGAACCTTGCTCTTACCATCGATGACATGGGGCTTTACCGGATGCGGGCGGTGGAAGAGATATGCGAAGAGTTCAACCGCCTCCTCATTGAAGACATGGATACCGACCTGTACTGCACGATGTTGGTTGCCGAGTGCAATCTGCGATCGGGCGCGATCACCTTTGCCCAAGCCGGGCATCCGCCGCCCCTTGTGATCGATGCCACCGGCGCTGGCCGTTTTCTGGGCGATGGCGGCCCACCCATCGGCCTTTTTTCGGGCGCGGCCTACACCCGCACCGAAGCCGTGCTCGGACCGGGTGACAGGTTCCTGATGTATTCCGACGGCATAACGGAATGCACGGTTACGGGCGGCCAACAGTTGGGAGACATCGGGCTGGCCGACCTTATGAAAGGGTTTTCAGCTATGGCGCCCACAGAGGTATTGAACGCGCTTCACTGGAAGATCAGCACCATGGCCGAAGGCACCGAGATGGATGACGATATCTCGGCCCTGTTGCTCTGCTATCGGTAAGGCTAGCGCTGCGCGAGCCCGGCGAGAAACATCCTGTCCCCTTCATTGGCGATCAGGGCCAAGGCATCGGCTAGGTTGGCCCAAACCGCGGTATGCCCCGGTTCGGGCGGCGGCCCGCGGCGGAGGGACGGGCGGGCGAGATACACATGGCAGAGCTTTTCCGCCCAGATCGCGTACTCGGGCATGAAGGTAAAGCGGCGAAAGGCGCCAACGCGACGGGGGCGCGAAATGGCCCAACCCGTTTCCTCAAACACCTCGCGATGAAGGGCGGCGAGAGGTGTTTCGCCTGGGTCGATCCCGCCGCCGGGCAACTGAAACTCAGGGATCGGTTCGGCCTGGTGGGTGAGCAGAACATCACCGCCCTGAATGAGGATGGCGTAGGCCCCCGGCCGCATCCGATACCGTTTGCCCGGCACAACCGGCTCTCCCATCCGCCGTATCACCGCTACTTGGACCCTCGGTTGCGCTGCCTATATAAACGCCCTATGCCAACCTGCTGGCCCCAAGGAAACCCCCCATGACGCTCAGCTCCCAAATCGCGTGGGACGATACGATTTTGCCGTTCCAACTGGATCGCCCCGATATTCGCGGCCGCGTCGCGCGGCTTGACGGTGCCCTGGAAACCATTCTGGGGCAGCATGAGTACCCTGCGCAGATCGAGGCGCTGGTGGCCGAAACGGCGCTTCTTACGGCGCTGATCGGGCAAACGATAAAGCTGCGCTGGAAGCTTTCGCTCCAGGTGCGGGGGGATGGGCCCGCGCGGCTTGTGGCAACCGACTACTTCGCGCCGCAGGCCGAAGGCGAGCCCGCGAAGATCCGCGCCTATGCAAGCTTTGATGAAACACGGCTTGAGCCGTCCGTCCCCGCCTTTGATCAGATCGGCAGCGGCTACTTTGCCGTGCTTATCGATCAGGGTCGCGACACGGTGCCCTATCAAGGGATAACGCCCATCGCCGGGGGATCGCTCGCCGCGTGTGCGGAAACCTACTTCGCGCAATCCGAACAGTTGCCCACGCGCTTTGCGCTCAGCTTCGGGCGTGCATCACAGCCCGGCCACACAGAGCGTTGGCGGGCCGGCGGCGTTATGCTGCAGCATATGCCAGAGGTTTCCCCGTTCGTCGAAGGTGGCGGATCGGGGGCCGATGGGCTTTTACAAGCCAAGGATGTGCTGGGCGGTGATGAGCTGGAAGATTGGCGTCGCGCAAATATCCTTCTCGATACCGTTGACGAGCTGGAACTGATCGGCCCGGCGGTGCAGCCCACCGATCTTTTGGTGCGCCTCTTCCATGAGGAACAGCCCCGCGTGTTCGATCCGCAACCGGTGAAGTTCGGATGCACCTGTTCGGCAGATCGGGTGCGCCAGAGCCTTTCGATCTACTCGGCGAAGGATATCTCGCACATGACAACTGCGGAGGGTATCGTGACGGCCGATTGCCAGTTTTGCGGCGCGCATTACGAATTCCGGCCGGAGACACTTGGCTTTGAGGCCACGGAAAGCGAGCGTGACAGCTGAGTTGCGCGCCCGGCTCGCCGCGGCGCTCGCTTCGCCGGGGCGGCCCTCTTCGGATTTCGATCTCAACCCCGGCACCGTTCTGCCAGAGGGCCGAAGGCTGCGTGAGGCCGGGGTGCTGATCGGTGTGACAGGCTTTGGGCCGCAGCCGGAGGTGATCCTCACCAAGCGTTCCTCAAGGCTAAAGCATCACCCCGGCCAGATCGCCTTTCCCGGCGGTAAGGTGGAAGAGGGTGACGCCAGCGTGACAGAGGCCGCGATGCGCGAGGCGGACGAAGAGATCGGTCTGCCGCGGCGCGTGGTAGAGGTTCTGGGCACGCTGCCCGCTCATGAAACGGTCACAGGCTTTCAGGTAACCCCGGTACTGGGCCTGATTGCCGAGCCGTTTGCAGCCGTACCCGAAGTAGGCGAAGTGGCAGAGGTGTTTTCCGTGCCGCTCGACCACCTACTTGAGCCCGCGCATTACGCCGTCGAAGGCCGGCGGTGGCGGGGCGCACGGCGGCAGTACTATACTGTGCCATGGGGGCCCTATTACATCTGGGGCGCGACGGCGCGAATGCTGCGGGCACTGGCCGACAGGCTGACGCCATGACGCGCATTACCGCCCCCTGGCTTTCGGCGCCATCCACCCGCGCGGTGATGACCGCACTCGCCGCGCGCGGCGCGCAGGCGCTTTTCGTCGGCGGCTGCGTGCGGAACACGCTGATAGGGGCAGGGGTGACAGATATCGACATCGCCACCGATGCGCACCCCGAACGGGTGACGCAGCTTGCCGAAGCAGCGGGGCTGAAAACAGTGCCAACGGGGATCGACCATGGAACAGTGACGGTGATCACAGGCGGCGTGCCCCATGAGGTGACAACCTTCCGGCGGGATATCGAAACCGATGGGCGTCGTGCCGTGGTGCAATACGCTACCAATGTTGCCGAAGATGCCCGCCGTCGCGATTTTACCATGAATGCGCTTTACGCTGAGGCGGATGGTACTGTCCTTGATCCGCTGGGGCAGGGGCTTGCCGACCTCGCCGCGCGGCGGGTGCGGTTCATCGAGGATGCAAGTGCGCGCATCGCCGAGGATTACCTGCGCATCCTGCGGTTTTTCCGGTTTCATGCTTGGTACGGTGAGGCCGAAGTGGATGCCGACGCGCTTCATGCCGTCGCGCAGGGGCAGGAAGGTCTTTCCCAGATCCCCAACGAACGGATCGGTGCGGAGGTGACAAAACTCCTCACCGCGCCCGACCCCGCGCCTAGCGTCGCCAGCATGGCCGCCGTTGGCGTGTTGGCGCGTGTGCTGCCCGGGGCTGACCCCCGCGCGCTTGCCCCGCTCGTTGCGCTAGAAGAAACTGCAAACGTCGCGCCCAGCGCACTCCGCCGCCTCGCGGCGATTGGCGGCGACACCGTGCGACTGAGACTATCCCGTAGGGACGCGCGCAGGCTCGCGGCGCTGGCCGATTGGGCAGGTTCGCCGGAGGGGATTGCCGAGATCGGCTATCGCGACGGGGCCGACATGGCGGTTGACGCCGCCCTTTTGCGCGCCGCGATCGCGGGGCAGCCGCTGGCCGCAGGGGTGCTTGAAGCCGCCGCCCAAGGCGCAAAGTCGCAGTTTCCAATCTCGGCGGCGGATCTGGACCCCACACTGGACGGCCCTGAGATCGGCGCGGCGCTGAAAGCGCTTGAACGCCGTTGGATCGCATCCGATTTCACGCTCACGCGCGAAGCCCTGCTAACCGGCGACGAACACTAGCCCACCCGGTTTCCTTCGCCACCATTTCGGGCTATAGCGTCAGGGCATTCAAGGCTTGGCCTTCCCGTGTTCCGCTACTTCGAAAATCTTGTCGACCCGTACGTGGCGTACGAGGTCACCGACAAGCCGCCGACCCGTCTCTGGCCGTTTATGAGAGACTATTCGCGCCCGTTTACGCGGGTTTTCGTGCTGGCTGGCCTCATGTCCGTCGTCGTCGCGGCAGTGGAGATCTGGCTCATCGCCTATATGGGCCGGCTCGTGGATGTGTTGAACGAGACCGGGCCATCGGAGCTTTGGGATCGCCACGGCACCGAGTTGACGCTAGTGGCGCTATTCCTGCTGCTCGTTCGCCCCGCCTTGCAGATGCTGCATGTTCTGCTGCTAAACAATTCGATCCTTCCGAATTTCGGCACGGTGATCCGCTGGCGGGCGCACCGGCATGTGCTTCGTCAGTCGGTGGGGTGGTTTGAGAACGATTTCGCGGGGCGGATCGCCAACCGCATTATGCAAACGCCTCCCGCCGCGGGCGAGGCGGTGTTTCAGGTGTTCGACGCGATCGCCTTCGCACTCGCCTATTTCATCGGTGCAGCGATTCTGCTTTCGAACTCCGACCCCCGCCTTGTGCTGCCGCTTTTGGTATGGCTGGGGCTTTATGGCTGGCTGGTGCACTGGACGGTGACGCGCGTCGGCCCGGCCTCAAAAGAAGCCTCTGACGCCCGCAGCCAAGTCACTGGGCGGGTGGTGGACAGCTACACCAACATCCATTCGGTTAAGATGTTTGCGCATCACGATCGCGAACTCGACTATGCCCACGAGGCGATCGAGCGCACGCGAACGACATTCCAGCGTGAAATGCGGCTCTACACCATCATGGATGCCGCGCTCGTCATGCTCAACGGCCTGTTGATCGTGGGCTGCGTGGGCTGGGCGATCTGGCTGTGGGTGCAGGGCAATGCAAGCGTCGGGATCGTGGCCGCCGCCGCCGCGCTGGTGCTGCGCCTCAGCGCCATGACGGGATGGATCATGTGGGCGCTCACGTCGTTTTTCCGCAACCTCGGTATCGTAGCCGAGGGGATGGAAACGATCGCGCAGCCGATCACACTCGTCGATGCAACTGCCGCGAAACCGCTCACCCTGACCACCGGGAAGATCGTGATGCACGATTTGAGCCACCACTACGGGCGCGGCTCGGGTGGGTTGGACCGGATCAACCTGACCGTGGAACCGGGCGAAAAGATCGGGCTTATCGGCCGGTCCGGGGCGGGGAAATCGACCCTCGTGAAGCTACTTTTGCGGTTTTACGATCCCGATGGCGGGCGGATCGAGATCGACGGGCAGGATATCACCCGCGTCACGCAAGACAGCCTGCGCGCTCAGATCGGGATGGTGCAGCAAGACAGTTCGCTTCTGCATCGTTCTGTCCGCGACAACATCCTGTACGGCCGCCCAGAGGCCAGCGAAGGCGAGGTCATCGCGGCGGCGGAACGGGCCGAGGCGGTGGAGTTCATTGCCGATCTCGAGGACCCTCAGGGCCGCGTGGGCTATGAGGCGCACGTGGGTGAGCGCGGCGTAAAACTCTCCGGCGGGCAGCGCCAGCGGATTGCTTTGGCGCGCGTGATGCTGAAGGACGCCCCTATTCTTGTGCTCGACGAGGCCACAAGCGCGCTCGATAGCGAAGTTGAGGCAGCAATTCAGGAAACGCTTTATGGTCTGATGGAAGGCAAGACGGTGATCGCCATTGCACACCGCCTTTCAACCATCGCGCGGATGGATCGGATCCTCGTTCTGGACGACGGCAAGATCGTCGAGCAGGGCAACCATAACGAGCTATTGGCAAAGAACGGGCTATATGCGGGCTTCTGGAACCGGCAATCGGGCGGGTTCATCGGCACGACGGAAGCCGCGGAATGAAGCCAAGCGAAATGATCGATGCCTTTGAGCCGGTCGACACCCCGCCGCCCGGGCGGCGTGGCGCTTTCGTGCGCTGGGCCCTGAAGGGCAGCGGGCGGGCGATCTTCGGCGGCAGTTTCGTCTCTATCGCGGCCGGAGTTGCCGAAGTAACGGGCGCCGTGATCCTTGGTTGGGTGATCGATTCCGCCCTTGAGGCCGGGCCAGATGGCGCGTTCGGCAGCACCGGCATCATCATCTTCGCAGTGCTCTTTTTCCTTGCCATTCGCCCGGTGCTTTTCGGGCTCAATGCGGTGTTTCAGAATCTCGTGGTGGCGCCCAATGTGATGGCCATGGCGCTTCAGCGCCTGCACCGTTACACTCTTGGCCAGGCGGTGACGTTCTTTGACAACGATTATGCGGGCCGGATTTCGCAGAAAGAGATGCAGACGGCCCGGGCGCTGACAGACAGCGTCGTTGAGATTCTGCAAACGGTGTTCTTCGCGCTGGCCTCGGTAGTGGGCGCGATGCTTCTTCTGGGCGCGGTCGATTTACGGATCTCGGCAGCGCTTCTCGTTTGGCTCGCGGCCTATCTGGCGATGATCAAGTATTTCATGCCCCGGATCCGCGCACGATCGAAGGCACGGGCAGCCGCACGCGCCAATGTGACCGGGCAAATTGTAGATACGATTACCAACATCAAAACGGTCAAGCTCTTCGCGCATGACGATCACGAAGATCGCGCGGCGCTTGAGGCGATCTCAATCCTCCGCCAGAAAACGCTCGAATACGGCTATATCTCGGTGTCGTTCCGCACGCTTTTGATGACGCTGGCGGGCTTCTTGCCATTGATCCTTGTGGGCGGGGCATTGTGGTACTGGTCTCAGGGCCTCGTCAGCGCCGGCGATATCGCGGCAACGGGCGCCGTGTCCTTGCGGCTGGCGCAGATGACGGGATGGGTAAGCTTCACGCTGATGGGCCTCTACGCCAATATCGGCGAGGTGGAAGATGGGATGCGCACGCTCACGCCGGCCCAGAGCCTGACCGATGCGCCCGACGCCCGTACGCTCGTGGTGAGTACGCCCGAGATCCGGTTCGACGGTGTTGCGTTCACCTACGGGCGCGAGGCAGGCGGTGTGCGCGACATCAATCTGACGGTTCATGCGGGCGAGAAGATCGGCATCGTCGGCGCGTCCGGTGCAGGGAAGTCCACGCTCGTGGCGCTGCTTTTGAGGCTCTATGATGTGGAGAAGGGCCGCGTGCGGGTCTCCGGGGAGGATCTGCGCGAGATCACCCAGGAAAGCCTGCGCCGCAACATCGCCATGGTCACCCAGGAAACTGCGATGTTCAATCGCTCGGCCCGCGAGAACATCCTCTACGGTCGCCCCGACGCCAGCGAAGATGAGATGATCGAAGCCGCCAAACGGGCCGAAGCTTGGGAGTTCATCACCGAACTTCGCGATCACGAGGGGCGCGAAGGGCTTGAAGCCCATCTGGGCGAGCGCGGCGTGAAGCTTTCGGGCGGGCAGCGGCAGCGCATCGCGCTGGCCCGCGCGATCCTGAAAGATGCGCCGATCCTGGTGCTCGATGAAGCCACAAGCGCGCTCGATAGCGAGGTTGAGGCGGCGATCCAAACGGCGCTGGAACGGGTGATGGAGGGCAAGACGGTACTCGCCATTGCACACCGCCTTTCCACCATCGCGCGGATGGACCGGATCGTGGTGCTGGACGAGGGCCGGATCGCTGAGGAGGGCACGCATCGGGAGCTTCTGGCCCATGGCGGCCTTTACGCGCGGTATTGGGAGCGTCAGTCGGGCGGCTTCATGCGCTTCGATGCGGCTGCCGAATAGGCAGATCGACCCTTTTCCGCCGCTTTAGGCCCGTTACGGGCGCGCTCAGCTTGCAGTCATTCTTCCATGCGACCATATCGCGGGCGACGAATGACGAGGGCGGCCACCATGGCATTTCGCGAAGATCTGGCGCGCTGGCTGGAACAGCCGGCGGTGGTGAACTTCATTATCGGTGTGATCCTGTTCAATGCGGTGATCCTGGGCCTTGAGACATCCACCGAAGTGATGGCGGCCTATGGCCCACTGATCCTGACACTCGACAGGATCTGCCTCGGCATCTTCGTGATCGAGATCGTGCTCAAGCTTGCCGCCCATGGCGGGCGGTTCTTCCGATCCGGCTGGAACCTCTTTGATTTCACGATTGTCGGCATTTCGCTCATGCCAGGCGCGCAAACCTTCAGCGTGCTGCGCGCCTTGCGCATCCTGCGGGTGCTGCGCGTGATCTCTGCCGCCCCGCGCCTGCGGCGGGTGGTCGAAGGTTTCATCACCGCGCTTCCCGGCATGGGATCGGTGTTCCTGCTCATGGCAATTATCTTTTATATCGGAGCGGTGATGGCCACGAAGCTGTTTGCAGCCAGCTTCCCTGAATGGTTCGGCTCACTGGGCCAAAGCGCCTATTCGCTCTTCCAGATCATGACACTTGAGAGCTGGTCGATGGGCATCGTGCGCCCGGTGATGGAGGTATATCCCTATGCTTGGGCGTTTTTCGTGCCCTTCATCATGGTCACCACATTTGCGGTGGTGAACCTGCTCGTGGGCCTTATCGTCAACTCGATGCAGGAGGCGCACGGTGTTGAGGAGGGCGAAAAAACCGATGCCTACCGCGACGAGGTGCTCGCCCGCCTTTCGGCAATCGAAAAACAACTTAACGAGAGCAAGAAATAGCCACACTTCAACCGTTTACCTTTTCCCACTATGGTGCGCGCAAAAGCAGGCATGAGCAGTGGGAACAGGCATGAAACGGCGTGAGGCAACGTTGGGGTTGGCCGCCACTCTGGCCCTTGCGGGCTGTGGCGCGCGGCGCGAGGTTTATCGCGGGCCCGAGGTAACGCGGCTGATCGTTCTAAAGGAACGGCGCAAGCTTTACCTGATGAACGGGCAGCGCTCGATCCGCAGTTTCGATGTTGAGTTGGGCTTCGCGCCGGTGGGCGACAAGAAGGTAGAAGGGGACGGGAAAACCCCTGAAGGCCACTACCACATCGACCGTCGCAACCCCGATAGCATGTTCCATCTCTCGCTCGGCATATCCTACCCTTCGCCGGCTGATGTGGCCTATGCCAGATCACTCGGCAAAGATCCCGGGGGCGACATCTTCATTCACGGCACGCCGGCGATGTTTGCGCGGCGCGGCCCGGATTGGACGTGGGGCTGCATTGCCGTCACCAACCGCGAGATGGACGATATCTATGCGATGGTGCGCACCGGCACGCCGATCAGCATTTACGCCTGAGCGGCCTTAAGCTCTCGGGCTCAGGTTCCCAATATCAACGTCCACCAGATCTTGCCCGTGCGTTCCTGATGCCAGGAAAAGCCCATGCGCCGGGCCGCGGGATCTAGGATCACGCCCTTGGTATCAGGTTTCGCCATCCAAGCGGCAAGCGTTTCAAGCTCCGTCTCATAGGTTTCAGAGATGTTTTCGCCCAGAAGCTGGCCGTCATAGCCCACGCGCGCCACGCGATCGAGCGGGGACGAGCCGTCTGACCCAAAATGCCAGGGCCGGTTCTGCACAGACATGTCGCGGGAATGCGTCGCGGCGGCGGCAATCAGCGCGGCATCAAACTCAACCGGCGGCAAACCCTGTTCGCTGCGAAGCACGTTCACACCGTCGAGCATATTGAATTTTACTTCATCGGAACGCGACGACGGGATCTGATACACCTGCGGCAGCGGCTGGCCGTCAGGGCCGGTGCGAATCGGCGCCGGTGCGGCGCAGGCCGCCAGAAAAAAAAGCCCGATGAGACCGAGGAGCGGGGTGCGTTTCATACCATCCAACCTTGCGTTTATGCCACGGCTTAGCGCTTGCGCACCTCCCTTTCAAACCGTCAACCCGCCGATTGGCGTTCTAACGCGTCTTTGAATTGCGACTGCGGCGCGCGCGCAATACGTTCTGCTCCGATGAGGCAAGACCACAAAAGAGGTCACATAATGCAGAAAAAGATGCCGGCGCTTGATCGCCGTGGCTTTTTGAAGACGTCAATGATCGCGACGGGCGCGCTCGCCACCCCCGCGATTGCACAGACGGGGGACACAGTTGAATTTCGCAACGAGATTTCCCGCACGGTAGAGCGGAACGCCTCCAGCTTCCGTGCGCTGGATTGGCAGCCCTACTTTTCGAACCTGCGCCGCGGTGCGATCCTCGTTGATACCACCTCGCGCGCGCTGCACTACTGGTCGGAAGATCAGAGCATCTACAAGCTTTACCCCACCAGCGTTCCGATGACCGAAGACCTCACGCGCCGGGGGCGCACGCAGATCACCAAGCGCGTTGACGGGCCCGACTGGCGCCCCACGCCTGCGATGAAGAAGCGCAACCCCGAATGGCCTGACTATATGCCGCCGGGGCCCGACAACCCGATGGGCACCCATGCGTTGCATCTGTCTTGGACGTATTACCGCATCCACGGCACGCACGACACGCGCAAGATTGGCCGCCGTTCTTCAAACGGTTGCATCGGCCTCTACAACGAGCACATCGCAGAGCTTTACGGCATGTCGGAAGTGGGCACGCAGGTGCTACTGATCTGAACCGATTTCGCCGTGATCTGGAATGAGGGCGGTGCCAAAGCGCCGCCCTTTTTCGTTTAGATCCAACCGCCGAGGTTTTCGTCGATCACCCGGCAGAGCGCAGTGATATGCGCATCGTCGTCGTTGAGGCATGGGATGTAGGTGAAGTGCTCACCGCCCGCTTCCTCAAAGCTCTCACGGATCTCTTCGTTGATCTCTTCGAGCGTTTCGATGCAATCGGCGGAAAACGCGGGCGCGATCACCGCGATACGTTTTTTGCCGTCTTCGGCCAGACGGGCCACTTCATCCACTGTGTAGGGCTTCAACCACTCTTCCGGCCCGAAGCGGCTTTGAAACGTGGTGACCAGCTTCTCTTTCGGCCATCCCAGGCGCTCGCGCAGCAGGCGCGAGGTTTTCTGGCATTGGCAATGATAGGGATCGCCTTCCATCAGGTAGCGCTTCGGCACGCCGTGATATGACGCAACGAGAACATCAGGCTTCTGATCCATCACGCCATAGGCACGTTCGACCGACTGTGCGAGCGCATCGATATAAAGCGGATGTTCAAAATACGGCTGCACCACGCGGGAAATCGGTTGCCATTTTTCCTGCATCAGCGAGCGGAAGAACTGATCGCACGCCGTGGCCGATGTGGCGCCGGCGTAATGCGGGTAAAGGGGGAAGAACAGTATCTTCTGGCAGCCCTTATCTGCCATCTCCCGCACCTTTGAGCGCGTCGAGGGATTGCCGTATCGCATACAGAAATCGACGACGACATTCTCGCCATACTGGCGGTGCATCTCGGCGCGGATCTTCTCAGTCTGCGCTTTGGTTATTGTCATGAGCGGGCTTTCGCCCTGATCCTCGTTCCATATCGATTTGTAGGCCGCGCCCGATGAAAACGGCCGTTTCGTGAGGATCACCGCTTGCAAGAGCGGCTGCCAGATCCAGGGAGAATAGTCGATCACCCGGCGATCGGACAGGAATTCATTCAGATAGCGCCGCATCGACCAATAGTCATAGCCATCCGGCGTACCGAGATTGGCAACGAGAATACCGATCTTCTGGCGCGGCACGGCAGGGTGATCCGCGGGCAGATGCGTTTCGATCTGGTCGGCACGGTTCATAAGTGTGTCCGGGTCGCGCTGCGCTTGTGCATCGAGCATGGCGGAAAGGCTGCCTTCTGAACGTATATCCGAGCAGGGATGTAACTGGAATGGCGCAGCCGTCAATCATGCCGCGGCGTTGGATCGCCTGCGGGCCGCTCTTCGGTCCCAAGCGCGTCGGCAAGGCGCGCGGCCGCACTGCCCGGGCGCAAGGGCTTTGGCTGGCTGGCATCGGCCGCCCATCCTGTTAGGCAGATCACTTCGAACGTTGCGGGCAACCGGCCCTCGCGGGTGCCGTATTCTCTGCGATAAACCGCTTCTGCATCTGCAAAGAGCCGCTTTGGTGGCATGCGCCGATCCCGAGCGGCAAGGGCATTGGTTTCGCCCATGGCCCGCAGATCCTGCGCAAGCGCGGGCAGCGAGGCGTATTCTGCCGTGATCCTGAAGCTGTCAGCCACCGGCAGGGCCAGGCCCGCGCGTTGCAAAAGCGCGCCCAAATCCCGAATCTCGCCCATGGGCGCCACGCGCGGGGAAAGCCCGCCGCGTAACTGCGCTTCCGCTTCCGCCAGGGCGGCCCGCAGTTCCTGCAAGGTGCGCCCCCCGAACAGCGCTGCGATGAGAAGGCCATCGGGCCGCAACGCGCGGCGGCATTGGATCAGTTGGCCCACGGGATCGTTGGCCCAGTGAAGCGCGAGTGCGTGAATGACCAGATCGTGCGCTGCTTCGGCAAGCGGCAGGGTTTCCCGATCATCCAAGAGTTTTGCATGCGGCAGAAGTGTGCGCCAGGGCGCAGGAAAGGCGGTCACGACGGCGGGTGTCGTAAACGCCCTGTTAACCTCTGCGAGTCTTTCCTGAATCTCGGTGCGGACGGCGGCCTGCAGGAAGCCACCATCGCGCTCTGCTCGCCCGCGGTGGCGCGCCAAGCTTTCGCGATCGGTCAAGGCAGTTTGAGATGGCATGTCACTCTTTCCCGTCAGGATCCTAGGGCTGAACGTATGGGGCTTCAAAAGGCAATCGAGGCGCTTTTTCCAACGCAATGCCTGACCTGCCCCACAATCGTGGCAGAAACCGGCGCGCTCTGCCCCAGTTGCTGGGCGGATACACCGTTTCTTGGAGGCCTTCTCTGTGCCCAATGCGCCGTGCCCTTGTTAGGCGAGGCCGCAGGCGGTGACGCGCTGTGCGACACGTGCCTGGCCGCGCCCCGCCCCTGGGCGCAGGGACGTGCGGTGTTCGAATACGCCGGCAACGGGCGAAAGATCGTGCTGGCGCTGAAATACGGCCATCGCATGGATATCAGCCGCCATGTCGCCCCATGGCTGGCACGGCAGGCGGGCCCGCTGATCACGGACAACACGATCATCGTGCCGATTCCGCTGCACTGGCAACGGCTGCTGCGCCGGCGATTTAACCAGAGCGCGCTTTTGGCCGGGCATCTGGGGCAGGCGCTGCATCGGCCCGTCGCGCCCGACGCGTTGATCCGTGCGCGCAAGACGGGCTCGCAAGACGGCCGCACGGCCGAGGGGCGGTTTCGCAATCTTGACGGCGCAATTGCACCGCATCGCCGTAACGGCGCCAGCCTCGACGCCAAAGATGTGCTCTTGATTGACGACGTTATGACCTCCGGCGCCACATTCGCTGCCGCGGCCACCGCGGCATGGGCGGCAGGCGCCGCGCGGATCGACGTCATCACGCTTGCGCGCGTTGTAAAGGCAGTGTGACGCGCTATATTTGGGTTATGAAAAGCGCATCATTCCAAAGTGTTGAGATCTATACGGGGCGGCTTTGCGGCTTTTGCGTTGCGGCCAAGCGGCTCCTCGCCTCGAAGGACGTGCCGTTCACCGAGATCGACGTCTCCGGCGATCCCGGTCGGCGGCAGGAAATGATGCAACGCGCCGGTGGGCGCCACACTGTACCGCAGATCTTCATTGGCGGTCAGCATGTGGGCGGCTGTGACGATCTTTACGCGCTCAACCGGGCCGGAAAGCTCGATACACTTCTAACGGCATGACCCGGCTGCGCGCCGGGCTTGTGCAGCTCACCTCCAGCGATCTTCCGTTGGAGAACCTTCCCGTGATCATAAGCGCGGTGCGCGAGGCCGCCGAAGGTGGCGCGGATCTGGTGCTCACACCTGAAACAAGCAACTGCATCTCAACAAGCCGCCGCCACCAACAGGCGCACTTGGTGCGCGAAGTGGATGATCCTACCCTTGCCGCGCTGCGCGAAACGGCGGCGGACTGCGGGATCTGGCTTCTCATCGGATCGCTTGCGCTCGCCACCGGGGATCCCGGCGGACGGTTCGCCAATCGCTCGTTCCTGATCGGCCCCGATGGCGCGATTTCCGCAAGCTATGATAAGATCCACATGTTCGACGTGGCAGTCACCGAACAGGAAACCTTCACGGAATCCGAGGGTTTTCGCCCGGGCGGCACAGCCGTGATGGCCAAAGCGGCAGGGGCCACCATCGGGCTTAGCATCTGCTACGATCTGCGCTTCCCGCATCTTCACCGCGCGCTTGCGCAGGCTGGGGCTCAGATCATAACCGTTCCAGCAGCGTTTTCCCCGGTCACCGGAGCGGCGCATTGGGAGGTACTGCTGCGCGCCCGCGCAATTGAGACAGGAAGCTTTGTTTTGGCGCCGGCCCAAACCGGCGCGCATCCCAGCGGCAGCGGCACATCGCGCAGCACCCACGGCCACAGCCTAGCCGTTGGGCCTTGGGGGGACATTCTGCTCGACGCAGGCACAGCGCCGGGCGTGAGCTTCGTTGACCTCGACCTTGGCGATGTGGCCAAGGCGCGGCGGCGCTTGCCGTCTTTAAGCCACGATCGCACCTTTGCGGGGCCAGTATGACCGACGCGGGAGATCCACTGGCCGTCGCGCTGTTCAGCGAGATTTTCATGTCGGATCAGCTGGCCCGCACCCGCCTGTCAAAAGCGTTGCCGAAGGGCATGGAGATTTCGCACTTCTCGGTACTGAACCACCTTGCGCGGAGTGCAGAAGAAAAAACACCGGCGCAACTGGCCAAAACCTTTCACGTGACCCGCGGGGCGATGACAAACACCTTGAGCAAGCTCGAATGGGCAGGCCACGTGCATATCCGCCCCGACTGGGATGACGCACGGCGCAAGTTTGTAACCATCAGCCCGTCAGGTCGCGCTGCTCGCGACGCGGCCATTGCAGCGATCACACCGATCATCGGCGAAGTGGTAGAGTCCATCGGCCCCGAAAAGGTGCGGGCTGCGCTTCCCGTGTTGCGCGCGGTGCGGGCAAGGTTCGACGAGTCGATCTAACGCAACGCGCGGCGCTACAGCCGATGCGGCAAGGACCCAACAGGGCTGGAATTCATGGCAGCGGGCCGAACGCTGTTATGCGCCGGGGCTGCGGCTAGCGGTGGCGTAGTTGACGTTCAGATCGCTGTCAGAGAGATGCCAGCTCCAGAGCACCGGGTTGAAGACAAAACCCTTGCGATCCACCGGGTCGAGCCCTGCCTTGGTAAGCATTTCGTACAGCTCGTCTAGCGTAATGAATTTCCGCCAGTCATGGGTGCCCCGCGGCAGCCAGCGCATGATGAACTCCGCCCCAACGATCGCAGCGGCAAAACTTCGCGCCGTGCGATTGAGTGTCGAGCATATCATCAGGCCACCGGGGCGAAGCACGGCGTGGCAGGCGTTGAGAAACACCTGCGGGTCCGCCACATGCTCCACGACCTCCATATTCAGAACTGCGTCGAACTGTTCACCAGCGTCCGCCAACCTCTCGGCGGTGACAGAGCGATAATCGATGGCGAGCCCCTGCTCTTCCGCATGGAGCCGTGCGACTGCGATGTTGTCTGCCCCTGCATCGGCGCCGACCACCTCGGCCCCGAGCCGCGCCATGGGTTCGGACAAAAGGCCACCGCCGCAGCCGATGTCGAGGATTCGGAGCCCTGCAAAGGCCATCGGCGCCTTGAGATCGCGATCAAACTCCGTTGCAATTTGCAAGGTGATGTAATCGAGCCGAAGTGGATTGAGCATATGGAGCGGCTTGAATGTGCCCTCGGGGTTCCACCACTCCGCCGCCATACTTTGGAACTTTTCGATCTCCGCAGGATCGATTGTGTTCCCTGCCGTCTGCATCTGTCGGCCCTTGCTTAATCCTGTTACGGTCGGCTTCGGGGCCGAGTCCCGCGCTATATAGGGCAATGATGAGCAGGGTGGCAGGACAAAAGGGCGCGGCCCAATATCTTTATCCGCCGCTCGACCCTTTCGATCAGCGTATGCTGCCCGTTGGCGAAGGCCATCGGGTGTATGTCGAACAGTGCGGGCGGCCCGATGGCGTGCCCGTTATCGTGCTTCATGGCGGGCCAGGCGGGGGCTGTAGCCCGGCGATGCGCCGGTATTTTGACCCAGAGCACTATCGCATCATCCTGTTCGATCAGCGCGGATGCGGCCGCTCGCGCCCGCATTCCAGCATCGATGACAACACAACGTGGCACCTGGTGCGCGATATAGAGCTGATCCGCGAAACCCTCGGCATCGATCGCTGGGTGATCTTCGGGGGCAGCTGGGGCGCCACGCTTGGGTTGATCTACGCGCAAACGCATAGCGACCGGGTGCTGCACCTCATCCTGCGCGGCGTCTTTTTGATGACGCAGGCTGAGCTTGCTTGGTTTTATGGGGGCGGCGCCGGCCAGTTCTGGCCAGATATGTGGAAACGCTTCGCTGGGCTGATCCCAGAAGATGAGCGCGACGACATGATCGTCGCCTACAACCGCCGCCTGTTCTGCGGCGATCTTGCGATTGAAACACGCTACGCGCGGGCCTGGGCCAGTTGGGAGAACACGCTTGCCTCGATTTCGAATGACGGCCCCGGGGGCGAGAGCCCGGCAGAATACGCCCGCGCCTTTGCGCGCCTGGAAAACCACTACTTTATCAATCGCGGGTTTCTTGAAAGAGACGGCCAGATCCTTCAGAACGCCGGGCTGCTCAGGGGTATTCCAGGAAGCATCGTGCAAGGCCGCTATGACATGATCTGCCCGCCTTCCTCCGCCGTGGCGTTGCACGAGGTTTGGGAAGGATCGACGCTTCGGATCATCCCACGGGCCGGGCACGCGCTTTCAGAGCCCGGTATCAGCGCACAGCTTGTGCGAACAACCAATGCTCTGCGGCGCGACTTCCAGCCGGCGGGACTTTAGGAAAGCGATGGGCGAAGGCGGGCCGGGCCTGCTAGGCTCTGGCTTCGACGATTCGGTTCAGGCAAACGAGGGCTGACGCAAATGTCCGCCATCAGCAGAAGACGGCTTTTGCAATCGGGTGCCGCGGCCTCAATGCTAGCGGCAAGCGCCGGTTTTTCGCGCGCGTCACCTGTGGCAGGAGGCACGCTTCGGATCAGCGGGCAGGCTGACACCCCACCGGACCGGCTTATCGCCCCCTTTGTGTTCGACACACTGACGCAGGTCGGCGCTGGTGGCGCCCTTCACGGTGGCCTAGCGCTGGCATGGCGGGCCGAGGAGGGCGGTGCACGGTGGCGTTTTACACTGAATCCAGCCGCAGCGTGGCACGACGGGTCGCCGGTGCGGGCCGGCCAGATCGCCGAGGCACTTGGGGCCGGAGCCAGCATCATTCCCGCGCTGGCGGCGATTGAAGGCGTTGGCGAGACAGAGGTTATCCTAAAGCTCGATACAGCGGTGGCCGGGCTCCCCTTCATTCTGGCCGATCCCCGGCTGGCACTCCGCCATCCAGATGCGCCGACACTCGGCACGGCGGGCTACCGCGCAACGGCCAATGAAGTTTCGTTTGAGCGTGTGTTGCCGTCGGCCGGCCCGTTCGATCAAATTGAATACATATCGCTGAACGGTGCGCGCGCCGGGCGCGATGCGTTGCTTGATGGCCGGAGTGACCTTTTCGCGATAGATGATTCCGCGGCCCTCTCGCACCGGCGCGTGGGCCTTCGCCACGCGGTGATCGATTTGGAACGGCTCGAGATTCTCGCCGACGGGCCCGGTTCAGATGCCGTGGCCCATGCCCTCAAGCTGGGGCTCGACCGCCCGCGGCTTTTGCAGGAGTGGTCCGGTGGCTTCGGCAAGATCGCGCATGATCACCCGGTTCTGACCGAACCCATGCCCAATCAGCGCCACATTCAGGCGGCAACGTCAGCGCTTGCCGAGCGAGGGCTCAAATCGGCGTCGGTAACGATTGACGCTGCAATGATCCCGGATCCGGCAACCGAACGGCTGTTGCGCGCCCTTGTGCGTGATGCCCGGGCCATTGGGTTGCGCCTGACATCTCCGTCAGGGGCGGCGCCTCTCACGCCCAGGCTCACCCTGCGTACGCGGCCGATGGACCGGACGCCCGAAGCCGCGCTTTGGGCGGCGCGAGACGGAGGCTTCGAGGCGTGCGTACACTATCAGTCGGATCTGGCAACGCTACTGGCGGGTGGGGATTCCACCGGCCGGGCGGCGCAGGTTGCGGCGATAACCCAGCGTCTCGCGACAGAAAGCCGGATCATCGTTCCCGCAATTCGGGAGCGACTGGCGCTCTGCGGGCCCCGGATTCAAATTACGGGCAACTTACGCGATATCTCCCTCACGGCGCCCCGCGCCGCCTGACGCGGTATGCCGCTGTCGCTTTGTTTTACCTGGTCGGCGCCACGACCGCTCTTGCCTGCACGGCGCCGCAGCATTCGCCAACGCTTTTGAATCCGGGCGCAATCGATCAGGTGCGTCTGGATCAAGCCGTTCGCGCCGAGGTAAACTATCAACGCTGCCGGAACGGTATTGGAGCTCTCTCTCCGGCAGGTGGCACTCTCATCGCCTCCGCGAGAGCACACAGCGCCTGGATGGCGAAGGCCGGGAAGCTTTCTCACACCGGGCGTGGCGCGTCTGGGCGGGGGTTGGGGGACCGGATCAAGGCGGCGGGCATCGCGCCAACCTTTGGCAGCGAAAACCTTGCTCAGCTTCCCCGCTACAGGTTTGGTACCCAATCGTTCCGAGTGAATGACCGGCGGCGCTGTGACTTCTCTACTGCGCGCGGCCAACAGGTGCCGCCCCACAGCTATGCCAGCGTGGCGCGCGAGGTGGTGACGCTTTGGATGGAAAGCCCTGGCCACAGGCGCAACGTTCTTGATAGGCGCGCCGCCCGGCTTTCCACCGCCGTCGCATTTTCAAACGACCGCAACTGCGGCAAGCTTTGGTTCACGCAGATCTTCGTGCGCTAATCCCTTGCAACCCTGCAGGGTGGCGCGTATATGCCAATCAACAGCGGCGCATCGGCCTCCACCCCCGACGCTCCACCGGATGACACAACGGGCCGCGCGCCCGTTTTTTTGTTTCTGGACACTTATGTCAGACCTCGTTGCCAAAGCCACCATCGACCGGCGCCTTGCCGAAATCATCACCCCGGTGATTGAAGACCTCGGATTCGAGCTGGTGCGCGTGCGGTTCATGGGCGGCAAAACGAAAACCGTGCAGATCATGGCCGAACGCCCCCAGGGCGGGATCGAGGTTGATGATTGCGCAGAGATTTCGACGGCCGTGAGCGCAACGCTCGATGTCGAAGATCCCGTTGAAGATGCCTATACTCTTGAGGTGTCATCGCCCGGAATCGACCGGCCCCTGACACGGCTCAAAGACTTTCAGACATGGGAAGGCTATGAGGCCAAGATCGAGACGACCGATCTGATCGACGGGCGCCGCCGCTTCAAAGGCCCGTTGCAGGGCACCGAGGGAGACGAGGTTTTGATCGAAATCGAGGTGGACGGCGCGCCCGCCACCATCGGGCTGAAGTTTGACTGGCTGGCGGATGCCAAGCTGGTGCTGACCGACGAGTTGATCCGGGACGTGCTGCGCGCCCGGAAGGATGCAGGCGCCGTGGACGAGGCGCAATTTGATGAAATCGAAACCATCATCGATGGGGATGAGGAGACCTGAGCATGGCCATCACATCGGCAAACCAGCTTGAACTTCTGCAAACGGCCGAAGCGGTTGCGCGGGAAAAAATGATCGATCCCGCGCTTGTTGTGGAGGCGATGGAAGAAAGCCTCGCACGTGCCGCCAAGAGCCGCTACGGCAGCGAGATGGACATTCGCGTATCAATCGACCGGAAGACGGGAAAGGCCACCTTCACCCGCGTGCGTACGGTTGTCGATGAAGAGCTGCTCGAAAACTACCAGGCCGAGATGACGGTGGAGCAGGCCAAGCAGTATCTCGATAATCCGGAGATCGGCGACACTTTCGTAGAAGAGGTGCCGCCAGTGGATATGGGCCGGATCGCCGCGCAATCGGCAAAGCAGGTGATTCTGCAGAAGGTGCGCGAGGCGGAACGCGATCGGCAGTTTGAAGAATTCAAGGCTCGCGCGGGCACTATCATTAATGGAATTGTCAAACGCGAGGAATACGGCAACGTCGTCGTCGATGTGGGCACTGGCGAAGGCATCCTGCGCCGCAACGAGAAGATCGGGCGAGAGAGCTATCGCAACGGTGACCGCATCCGCTGCTACATCAAGGATGTGCGGCGCGAACCGCGGGGCCCGCAGATCTTCCTCAGTCGCACGGCGCCGGAATTCATGGCCGAACTTTTCAAGATGGAAGTGCCGGAAATCTACGACGGCATTATCGAGATCAAGGCGGTGGCCCGCGATCCCGGCAGCCGGGCCAAGATCG
>JBCCRC010000039.1:0-32155 GCA_039208375.1 Pseudomonadota bacterium
CCCCACCCCCCCTCACCCCACCCCTCACTGAGGAAGAGAGGCTTTTTTGGCTTCGTCTCTTGCGTTCCCGTCGGGTTGGTGTGAGCACGTTTTTTCGGCTTATGGCCGAACACGGCAGCGCAGAAGCCGCCCTGACCGCACTGCCCGACGTGGCTCAAAAGGCAGGGGTTTCAGGCTATGAGCCGTTTTCGCGCGCAGCCGCAGAAGCCGAACTTGAGGCGGGCCGGAAGGCCGGGGCGGCACTTCTTGCCTTTGGAGAGCCCGCCTACCCACCGCGACTTGCGGAGATCCCCGATCCCCCCCCGCTTCTTTGGGCGATCGGCGACCCCAAGCTTGCCCAGCGCCCGACAGTCGCCCTTGTTGGCGCACGAAATGCGTCAAGCCTTGGAACGCGCATGGCCCGTAAGGTTGCCGCCACTCTCGGCGCCAGTGGGGCAGTGGGGCGGTCACCGTGTCCGGCCTTGCCCGCGGCATTGATACCGCGGTTCATGCCGCAAGCCTCGGATCGGGCACCATCGCCGTGCTCGCCGGCGGGGTGGACGTTGTCTACCCGCAAGAAAATGCGGTTCTTGCCCAGGAGATTGGGGAGAAGGGCCTGCTGCTGAGCGAAGCGCCCCTGCACCTGCGGCCCCAAGCGCGCCACTTCCCAGCGCGCAACCGCCTGATCTCGGGCCTCGCGAGCGCTGTGGTGGTTATCGAGGCCGCCGCGAAGTCAGGCAGCCTGATCACAGCGCGCGCGGCGCTAGACCAGGGGCGCGAAGTTTTTGCCGTGCCGGGTCATCCGTTTGATGCCCGCGCTGCGGGTTGCAACACGCTGATCCGGGACGGCGCGCTGTTGGTGCGTGGAACACGAGATATTGAAGACGCGCTCGCGGCACAGCCACAGCCTGCAAACGCCGCTGCCTGTAAGGCGCCAGCCCAGTTGCAGCAGGCGACGGGTGCGCCTGAAGACCGCGCGAAAATGATCGACGCCAGCGATACGACGCGGGCCGTTTCACCCCGGAGCAGCCCTGCCATGCCTTCGCCCCGCAGCCTTCGGGATACTGCCGATCTTCACCGGCGGATCCTCGATCGCCTGGGCCCGAGTCCGCTGGCCGAAGATCAACTGATCCGCGATCTCTCTCTCACCGCGAGCACTGTCACGCCTGCGATCCTTGCCCTGGAACTCGACGGCAAGGTGCACCGTGCCGCAGGTGGGCTGATCTCACGCACGTCGTAGGGGCGTGGTGGCGGTATGGTCGGTGCCCATCGCGCATGGGGGCCGTTGACATTCGCCAGACCGCACCCACATGTTCGCCCGCCATGCGGATTGCCCGTTCGGGAAAGGAACTTCATGCCGGTCGTCGTTGTTGAGTCACCCGCCAAGGCCAAGACAATCAACAAATATCTCGGCTCAGACTACATTGTGCTCGCCTCCTATGGCCACGTCCGCGATCTGCCGCCAAAGGACGGATCGGTGGATCCCGACGAGGACTTTTCGATGAAATGGGAAGTGGCGAGCGATAGCAAAAAACATGTCAAAGCCATCGCCGACGCCCTGAAGGAGGACGGCGAACTGATCCTCGCAACCGACCCTGATCGGGAAGGCGAGGCCATCAGCTGGCACCTGCGCGAAACGCTCGCCGGCCGCAAAGCGATCAAGAAGGACACACCAGTCAGCCGCGTGGTGTTCAACGCCATCACCAAAAGCGCGGTGACCGAGGCGATGAAAGCGCCGCGCGATGTGGATATGGAGCTTGTGGAAGCGTATCTGGCCCGGCGCGCGCTTGACTACCTGGTAGGCTTCAACCTCAGCCCGGTTCTCTGGCGCAAACTGCCTGGCGCGAAATCAGCAGGCCGCGTGCAATCGGTGTGCCTCCGCCTGATCGTTGAACGCGAGATGGAGATCGAGGCGTTCCGGGCCCAGGAATATTGGAGCGTTACGGCCGAACTAGCGACACCACGGGGTCAAACCTACGAGGCCCGCCTGACGGTGCTGGGCGGCAAGAAACTTGAGAAATTCGATCTCGGAACGGCCGAAGCTGCGGAACTGGCGGTACAAGCCATCCAATCGCGCGATCTTTCGGTGGCCTCCGTCGAAGCCAAACCGGCCAACCGCAACCCCTCTGCCCCCTTCATGACGTCGACGCTGCAGCAAGAAGCCAGCCGCAAGTTCGGGTTTGGCGCGCGGCAGACCATGCAGGCCGCCCAGCGCCTATACGAAGCCGGACATATTACTTATATGCGCACGGATGGCATCGATATGGCGCCCGAAGCCGTCACCGCGGCGCGTGACGCAATCAAGGATCGCTACGGCGCTGAGTATCTTCCCGACAGCCCGCGCATCTACAAAAACAAGGCCAAGAACGCCCAGGAGGCCCACGAATGCATCCGGCCCACGGATATGACCCAGGATGCGACGGGCCTTAAGCTCACAGATAAGGATCAGGCGCGGCTTTACGATCTGATCTGGAAGCGCACGCTTGCCAGTCAGATGGCAGCGGCACGCCTTGAACGCACAACCGTTGAAATCGCAAGCGGCGATGGCCAGGTCGGGCTGCGCGCCACCGGCCAGGTGGTTCTTTTTGATGGATTCATCCGGGTCTACGAAGAAGGCCGCGACGACAGCGCTGATGACGACGATGGCAAGCGCCTGCCGCAGATTACGCAGGGCGAAGCGGCCGAAAAGCGTGGGGTGACGCCAGAGCAGCACTTCACCCAGCCGCCGCCGCGCTACACGGAAGCGACCCTTGTCAAAAAGATGGAAGAGCTGGGCATCGGCCGGCCGTCAACCTACGCCAGTATTGTCACCACCATTCAAGATCGCGGATATGTGCGGAAAGACAAAAACCGCCTGATCCCGGAAGACAAAGGGCGGCTCGTCACAGCGTTTCTAACCAATTACTTCCGCCGCTACGTGGGCTACGAGTTTACCGCGAACCTCGAAGAAGAACTCGATGACATCACCGCGGGTTCGCGCGATTACAAGGAAGTTCTCGGCCGTTTCTGGCGCGATTTTACCGCCGCCATCGGGGAAACCTCGGAACTGCGTATCACCGAAGTACTCGAAAAGATCAATGAGGTGCTCGAGCCTCACCTCTTTCCTCCAAATGCGGATGGCACTGACCCACGGCTTTGCCCCAATTGCGGGGTCGGCCGGCTTTCGATGCGCACTGCGCGTTCGGGCGGCGCTTTCATTGGGTGCTCCAACTACCCCGAATGCCGCTACACGCGCGCCTTCGGGCCGCCCGGCGCCGAAGACAACGAGGTGGGCCCGGACGGCAAGCTGCTCGGCACCGATGCTGGCGATGAGATTCGGCTCATGAAGGGCCGCTTCGGGCCCTACGTGCAGCGTGGGGCCGTCACCGAAGAGGTGCCAAAACCGCCGCGCGCCAGCCTTCCGAAAGGGTGGGAGCTGTCGGAGATAGACCTGGAGAAGGCGCTTATGCTTCTCAGCCTGCCGCGCGAAGTGGGCAAGCACCCCGAAGATGGCGAGCCCGTCGAGGCTGGAATTGGCCGCTACGGACCGTTCGTGAAGCACGGCAAGCTGTATGCAAACTTGCCTGAGGTGGAGGAGGTGTTCACCATCGGCATGAACCGCGCAGTGGAAGAGCTTGCCAAGAAGGCAGCGAGCCGCGGCCGCCGAAATGGCGCCGCACAGCCGCCGCTCAAAGAGCTTGGCGAACACCCCGAAGACGGTGGGCCGATCAACGTGATGGACGGGCGCTACGGGCCCTACGTCAAATGGGCGAAGGTGAACGCAACTTTGCCCAAGGGCACGGAACCTGGCGACGTAACGTTGGACATGGCTTTGGAACTGATCGCCGAGAAACAGGCGAAAAAGGGCAAGGGGCGCAAGTCGACGGCCAAGAAGAAGGCAGCAAAGTAGCCGGGCAGCGGCGCGGTGGCGCGCTCCGTTCGCACCGCCTGCTCGAGTGCGCCCATGTTGCCATAGTGCGTTACAGAACGAACAAACTGAGGGCCCCTTAGGCTATATGGGGTCCAAGGTTAGGTCAGAACCGTTCCAACAAGTGATACCCTTGCCGCGCGCGACGGTGTTGAGGCGCTCTGTGAAGCGCACCCAAACTCTATGGCCTATGTGGTGCCGCGTGGCGACATCCACCTCTTTGATGGTGAGCTTGACGGCGCGATGAAAGACCACCTCGCAGCACTTAATCTCGTGCCCGTTTCGTCACTGGGTCCAAAGGATCAAGACCTCTTGGGCGCTTATGTCGAGTTTCGCTTTAACGCCATCGAACCGGAAGCAGACGACCGCCCGCTTGAAGGTTGGGAGGAGCGCCGCGATGTCGATTAATCGCGTGCCCGCAGCCAGACTTCTCAAGGCCGCCTTCACGCTCCCTGAAGGTTAGCTGGCCATTTGCAGGGGCAGAAGCGCTCGCACCGCATCGCGCAGCTCATCCAGGTTCGTGGCCCGCGTTACCCCCTTCGGCCCGCCGATGCGGCGCATATCGGCCTTCACCGCGCCAGAGGGCACTCCGATGGCGCTGCAGATCCCGGCTACCGTGGCCGAATGCGCGCCCGCGTTTTGAAGATCGGTCTCGTAAATCACAGACAAGTGTGGCAGGCCCGCGAGCAAGCATTGCTCATAGTCAAGCATTGCCGCGTTCCAGCTGTATTGTCGCACGAACGCCTCCGGCTCGAGGCGCACTTCGGTGGGCCGCTCCAGCGCCGGCGCGCCAGGCTTGCGGTGGTAGCGGCCCGTCGCTTGCGCCAGCGATAGCGAAAGCGACTGCTCGAAGGTGTTGCGCTTGAGATGAATGATCTGAAAGCCATCCTCGACGAGCCCCGCAAAAAAGCGGCGGGGATCACTGGGCCGTTGAATCTCAAGCATCTGGTAGCTGAGGTATTTGGAGCCATGCGCCTTGGCGCCGGAGAGCCGCGCCATCCTGTTCAGGTAAGCATGGGGCGAGAGCATCGCCTTATTCAGCATCTCGCCCGCGCAAGACACGCCGGGCACCTGATTCAAGAGCCGCGTGAGCAGCGTTGAGCCCGAACGCGGGCGACAGAACACAAGAAAGCGCTGTGGCCGCCCCGGCCTGGCGCAGAAGGCGCCTTTTACGAAGCTCACAGCTTCCCGGCGATAGCCCTCAAGGCTGGCCCGACCCTTGTGCCACCGCCCCCAAACGTAGGGCGCGCCAGTGGGGGGTATCGCGTGCACAGAGTGCTGAGAAAGTGGAAGACCGGGCTCAAAACGATGGGGGGCCGGGTGAAACATGTGGGGCGTCCTTCAAGCTGCTCCGCTCACCTGACCCCAACAAGGTGAATCAAATCTTAATCACACCCCTATAGGGCGACTCACCGTGCCGCAGTGCGGCGATTGACTCCCTGCAACGGCCCCGCCACAACACCGCTAGCAGACTTGGCGGAAGGGGAGGTCTCATGAAAAAGCTCTATGCATCGGCGGATGAAGCGCTCGACGGGCTGCTTCACGATGGCATGCAAATCGCGGCGGGGGGCTTTGGGCTCTGCGGCATTCCCGAACTTCTGATCGACGCCATTGTCAAAAGCGGCGTTAAGGATCTTACAATCGCCTCCAACAACTGTGGCATTGATGGGTTTGGTCTCGGCAAGCTGCTCGATACACGCCAAATCAAGAAGATGATGAGCTCTTATGTGGGCGAGAATGACGAGTTCATGCGCCAGTACCTTTCCGGCGAACTTGAGATCGAGTTCAATCCGCAAGGCACGCTTGCCGAACGCATGCGGGCGGGGGGCGCGGGCATCCCTGGGTTTTATACAAGAACCGGCGTCGGCACGGTTATCGCAGAGGGCAAAGAACATAAGGAATTCCGCGGCGGCACCTATATTCTCGAGGAAGGCATCTTTGCTGACCTATCGATCGTGAAGGCCTGGAAAGCGGATGAAACCGGCAACGCGGTGTTCCGCAAAACGGCTCGCAACTTCAATCCGCCCGCCGCAATGTGCGGCCGCGTCTGCGTGATGGAGGTGGAAGAGATCGTACCGACGGGAAGCCTGGACCCCGATACGATCCACCTGCCGGGCATTTATGTGCACCGCCTGGTCCAGGGCGAACACGAAAAGCGGATTGAGCAGCGCACCGTACGGGCGCGGGAGGAAGCCTGATGCCCTGGGATCGCAATCAGATGGCCGAACGGGCCGCGAAAGAGCTCGAAGACGGGATGTATGTGAACCTCGGAATCGGGATCCCGACACTTGTTGCCAATTACGTGGGCGACAAGGATATCACGCTGCAATCCGAAAACGGGATGCTGGGCATGGGCCCCTTCCCTTTCGAAGGCGAAGAAGACGCCGACTTGATCAATGCTGGCAAGCAAACGATCACCGAGCTTCACCGCACCAGTTACTTTGACAGCGCTACATCTTTCGGCATGATCCGAGGCGGCAAGATCGCTGCCGCGATCCTCGGTGCAATGGAGGTGAGCGAGGGCGGCGATCTGGCCAACTGGATGATCCCCGGCAAACTTGTCAAAGGCATGGGCGGCGCAATGGATTTGGTCGCGGGCGTCGGCCGAGTGATCGTGGTTATGGATCACACCAACAAGAAGGGCGAAACGAAACTTCTTCGTGAATGCACGTTGCCGCTCACCGGCAAGGGCGTGGTTGATCTCATAATCACCAATCTTGGCGTGCTCGAAGTGGGCCATAAGGGGCTGCACATCCTCGAGTGCGCGCCCGATGTGACCCATGATGATATTCGCGCGGCGACCGAGGCAACGATTGTCTGATCTCGAAATCGAACGCGAAGTGGAGGGCTCCAAGGGCCGTTACGTGATCCGGCAGGGGGGCGAGGAGGCGGAACTGACTTATTCCATCACTTCTCCGACCCTGATCATCGCCGATCACACCGGCGTTCCGGATGCGTTTCGTGGCAAAGGGTTTGGCCAGGCGCTTGTCACCCGGCTCGTGAAGGACGCGCGGGAAGAAGGTTTCAAGATCGTGCCGCTCTGCCCCTTCGTAAACGCCCAGCGGCGGCGACATCCCGAATGGGCCGACGTTTTCAACACTTAGTCAGTTTCTCTGTCCAACAGCGTTCCAAGCTTCATATTGCTGCCGAAATCTGCAAATAGCAGCCAAGGCAATGATAATGAGCGGTGTAAACCCCTTTCCACAGCCTCCGCCGCGCGCAGAAGGCGGCACCACTCGGCGTGATATCCTGATTCTCGCCGGGCTTTTCGCACTGATGGTCATTGGCCTAATCGGCCTCGCCGCGGCCACCGGATGGGAAGAAACACGCGCCGAGATTGCGAAGCTGACCGCGCTGCAAATCACGGCACTTCTGGCGCTAAGCCTCGTCAACTACGGATTCCGCGGCATGCGATGGCACCTATTCGCGCGCAAGCTCGGCCTGCCGACACGCGTCTTGCAGGATATGCGGCACTTTATCGGCGGCTTCGCGATGTCGGCCACGCCGGGCCGGGTGGGCGAGCTCGTGCGGATGCGATGGATCCGCCGCGAAACCGGCTGGGCGTTCGAGCGCACCGCGCCGCTCGTGCTGGTGGATCGGGCCGCCGATTTGGTGGCCATGGCGCTGATCCTCGCCGTTGCCGTCGCGCTGTCCGCAGGCGGGATCGCGGGGGCCGTGCCTGTTGTACTGATTGCGCTTGCTGGCGCCTATGTGGCCACGCACCCGCCGCTTCTGCGCGGTCTGGCCACGTGGCTTTATCGCATGCTCGGGCACTTTCCGCGCCTATTTGCACGGCTGCGCGGCGCATCACGGTCGCTCGGCGCCTTTCGCGGCCCGATGGTGATCACGTTCGCGGCCATCCTTGGCATCATCGGCTGGATCGCAGAGGGCTACGCCTTCCACCTGCTTCTGATGTGGATGGGCGCCGATATCGGCTTTTGGATGGCCGTAGCGATCTTTGTCTTCTCGACCCTGGCAGGGGGGCTGACCGGCGCGCCAGGCGGCGTGGGCGGGGCCGAAGCCGCCATGATTGCCCTTCTCACGCTTGAGGGCGTGCCGCTCGAAGTGTCGATCCCTGCAACGCTTATCATCCGGGTGACCACACTTTGGTTTGCAATCGGGCTCGGCCTGCTCGTATTCCCGGCCGCGGAACGGATTTCTATGAAAGCAAGGCATGCCCACTAAAACGATGCGCTACAGTGGCTGGGGGCGCGCGCTTTGGGCCGAAAGCGCGGTGGCACGGCCCGAACGGATGGCAGGCCTGGAGCGTCAGATGGCCGAGGCGCCCGCGCCCGCGTTTGGAATGCTGCGATCCTACGGCGATGTCTGCCTGAATGACGGCGGTCGCGCGATCAACATGGCGCGGCTGGATCGGATGATGGCGTTCGACGCCGAAACGGGCCAGATCACGGTCGAAGCAGGGGTGCGTATCGGCGATTTGGCCCGTGCCTTGGCGCCCCGCGGCTGGCTTCCCGCCGTCATGCCGGGGACCGGCTTTGCAACGGTTGGCGGCGCGATCGCCAATGATGTTCATGGCAAAAATCACCACATTGCCGGAAGCTTCGGCCAGCACGTGCGCAAGATCAGCCTAATCACGCCCAAGGGCGCAAAAACCGCAACACCGAAGAAAGGCAAGGAGCTCTTTGAAGCCACAGTTGGCGGGATGGGCCAGACTGGCGTGATTGCCACCGCCGAATTGCAGCTTATCCCCACCAAAGGCGATGTGGTGATGGTTACAGAACGGCGGATCGCTGACTGGGATGAGCACCTGGAGCGCCTTAATGCCTCAGACGCCCCCTATTCGGTGGGGTGGATCGATGCAACGGCAACAGGCGCCGCGCTAGGGCGTGGTATCCTTGAAGAAGGCGAAACCGGCTCTGGGCTTGTTCCACCGCAGAAACGGGTCAAAAAGGTGCCGTTCGACGCGCCCGGATTTGCGCTTGCGCCACCGGTGGTACGCGCGTTTAACGCCGCCTATTGGCGGCGCGTCCCGGCGCATGGGCGCACACTTGTGAAGCGGATCGGCGATTTCTTCTTCCCGCTCGACAAGATCCTTGAGTGGAACCGGCTCTACGGCAAAGCGGGCTTCCACCAATTTCAATGCGTGGTGCCCCTCGGCGGGGCAGACGCTTTGAAATCCATGCTTGAGATGATTGCGCGGGCCGGCGCGGCCTCCCCCCTCGCTGTTCTGAAGCGCATGGGGCCGGGGCGCGGCGGGCTGATGTCTTTCCCGATGGAGGGCTATACACTGGCCGTTGATTTCCACGCATCCACAGCCACCGAAAGGCTAGTGAAGCGGCTTGAGGACGCCACGATTGAGGCGGGGGGCCGCATCTACCTTGCTAAGGATTCACTGGCAGGCGCTGGGGCAGCACAGGCGATGTACCCGGACCACAAGAAATGGGCGCAGATCTGCGAGAAGCACGATCCCGACGGGGCGCTGCAAACCGATCTCATGAGGCGGTTGAACCTGCGGGGCGCTCCATGAGCGAAACCTGGATGATCCTCGGCGCCAGTTCGGCCATGGCACGCGCCTTTGCGCGCAGCGTTGCGGGCTCTGGCTCGTCTGTGCTGCTCGGGGGGCGGGACGAAGCCGATATCGCGGCGCAGGCCGCCGATTGCATGCTGCGCGGTGCGGATTTTGCCGAAGCCTTTGCCTTTGATGCTCGCGACCCAACTGGCTATCCCGCCATCGTCAGCCGCGCCCGAAAAACGAAAGGCACCCTCAATGTCGCGGTTTTCGTCGGCTCTATGCCGGCACAGGCTGAGATCGATGCCGCGCCCGACTTGATCGGCGGCACTGTGGACGACAGTTTCGTCGGCCCCGCTACGCTATTGCAGATGCTGGCCCCAATCCTCGAAGAGCGCGGTTCGGGCACTGTAGTGGGTGTTGGGAGCGTTGCGGGCGACAGGGGGCGGGTGGGCAACTACGTGTACGGTGCCGCAAAGGCTGGGTTCCATACCTACCTCTCTGGCCTGAGAAACCGCCTCACGCGCTCAGGCGCCCACGTCGTTACCGTAAAGCCGGGTTTCGTGGACACGGGTATGACGTGGGGGCTTGATGGTATGTTCCTTGTCGCCTCACCCGACGCTGTGGCGCGTGATATCCTGAAGGCGGCCGAAAAACGGCGTGACGTGATCTACACGCCGTTCTTCTGGCGCTGGATCATGCTGATCATACGAATGATCCCGGAGCCGATCTTCAAGAAGCTCTCGATCTAGGCGGGGTTGCGCCCACGCCAACAAAGCGGTGCGCGATGCAACGATTGTACGCTTGTGGGAGTGAATGCGCCCCATTTTGATCTGACAGCCGCTCAGGAATATGCTGAGTCTCAGAATTTTTTCCATTCAATTTCAATGAACTAGAGGGCACCAGCGGGAAAAGGCCCAAATCCCTCAAATTTGCCAATACCCGCCGAACTCCCGCCCGAATCCGACGGGTATATGACGCCATGCCACGGCGGCATTCGGGTTTGAACCAGTGGCCCGTACGACCGGCCAGGTGAGTTCGAAACGAAGAGCGGAATTGGAGTAGAGACATGGACAAGTTCAAGCTTGCGAAGCGCTTCCAGAAGGATGAAGACGGCGCCGTTACGGTGGACTGGGTTGTGCTGACCGCAGCCATTGTCGGCCTTGCCATCGCAGTGATCGCCTCGGTGCGCGGCGGCGTTAACAGCCTCGGCCAGAATATTTCTGAGCGCATCGAATCTCAGATGCAGTAATCTGGCGTACGCCGGAGAGTGGCCCTCGGGCCAAAAACATCCCCAAGCCGAAACCGGCCGTGACCTTCTGGTTGCGGCCGGTTTTCCGTTCAAAGCCGGTGTGAGCTGCTGCCCCGCCAGCGTTGACACAGTGCGACGGCGGGCCGGTGGCGATTGTCACAGACTAGATTACGAACTCGGAGTAAGCGCAGGATTAGTTCGCGTCGCGATTTCGGGATTTGAATCTTTATCTTTTATTTTCAGATTGTTATCCGCATTCTGGAAAAAACTTACAAATCGCTAAAATGGTCTGATCCCCGCCAAACTCTCGCCAGAATCAGAGGGCTTTCTACTCTCACACCACGGCGGTACTTGGGTAACGAAGTAAACCTCCGAATGCAGCTGTGGGTATGGAACAGTAGAGTGGAACGGAGACTTACAATGGACTTTCTCAAGCTTTCGAAGCGTTTTCGCAAAGACGAAGACGGCGCCGTCACGGTGGACTGGGTTGTGCTGACTGCTGCCCTCGTGGGCCTCGGCATTGCGGTGATCGCGTCGGTTCGTGAAGGCGTGAACAACCTCGGCCAGAACATTTCCGAGCGCGTTGAATCGCAGATGCAGTAAGGCTGGCTGATGCCAGCTGAGCCCACCGACCCCGGTGGCGCATCGACCAAGTTAATCAATCGGGCCGCTTCCATACCGGGTGCGGCCTGATGCTTGCCAGGGGGCAGCATTTTCAAATCGCGAACACTGTATTTCGCGGAAGTAGAGTAAGAACGGTGTGCCTCACCTGGCTGCCAAGGAATAAGGAGAAGCGTTATGTTCGGGTATCCGACACGTTTCCGGAACGAAGAAGATGGGGCAGTAACGGTAGATTGGGTCGTCGTGACAGCGGCGATTGCAGGGATCGGCGTTGCCTTGGTGCTCAACATCCAGGCCGGTGCAACCGACACCGCTGATGGCATTGGCAACTTCGTGTCCGAGCAACGGGTTCTCCTCGACTAACGCGTCTTCCGAACGGCCCCACCACGGGGCCCGTTCGACGTGATCACTTGCCTGACGCGCGGCAGCACGCCGCTGGGCAAGAGGAAGCGATCACAGTTGCGTGGGCAGGCGGGAAAACCCGCATTTTCAGGCGGATCAACGCCTGAAAGACCCAGAAGGCTCCACGCTTATGCCACAATTTGCAGAAAAAACGGGCGATGGAGAAGTTCGCGCCCGCGACGCTTGTGACGCGTGGCTGCGGTTTAAGATGGAAAGGATACGGGATGCGTGTTGTGTTTGGTTTGGTCCTTCTCCTTGGGCTGGGGCTTGCGGGTTTCGCAGTTTACATGGCGCAGGACTACATCAATGCCCACGAGGCGGCGCTGGCGAAAGAACGCGAAGCGCGGAAAGACATTGTGCCGACGACGGATGTGATCGTCAGCACGCGGGCGATCCGCTACGGGGATCGGCTGCAGCAGAGATATGTGCGCACAGTGCGCTGGCCCACGAATGCCGTGCCGGCCGGCGCGTTCACTTCGATGGAACAGCTCTTCCCCGAGGGCGACGAAGAGCTTCGCACAGTGCTGCGCGCGATGGAAAAGGATGAAGCCATCCTTGCCGTTAAGGTTACCAACCCCGGCGAGGATGCGGGTGTTTCGTCGAAACTTGCGCCGGGTATGCGCGCGTTTGCGCTGCGCGTTGACGTGGCCTCGGGCGTGTCCGGCTTCCTGCGTCCCGGTGACCGTGTGGACGTATGGTGGACGGGCCGTGGCGTTGGTGATGCGGCAGGGCGGAGCGATATCACCCGCCTCATCGAAGCCGGCGTGAAGCTGATCGCGGTTGACCAATCGGTGGATGAAGATCGCAATAACCCGATCGTCGCTCGCACTGTAACGGTTGAAGCAACGCCAAAGCAGGTTGCGTCTCTGGCACAGGCCCAGGCAACTGGCCGCCTTCAACTGTCGCTTGTTGGTGCGCAGGACGACGATATCGCCGCCGGTTCGATCCAGGTCGACCAGACAGACGTTCTGGGCATCGAAGAGCGTGTGGTAACGGCAAAACCGAAGGAACGTGTCTGCACTGTGCGCACGCGGCGCGGCGCCGAGGTGGTGGAAATTCCCATCCCCTGCACGAACTAAGACGATCACAAAATCTCAAGAAAGCGCCCCAAACTGTTGGGGCGCTTTTGTTTTTCTGGCCCGCGGATTCTCGCGTGTGTTGCCGCGCTGCACATAAAGCGGCCCGGGCAACGGTTTGATTATTGCAAAAAATTGCAGTGTGCGACATGTTCAGCGCAAATCCGGGCAGCAAATGACCCGGCCCATACCGTGATCAAGAGGCAGGTCACATGCACATCGACAGACTTTTAAAGGCCGCCCTCGCGGGCGCAGCGCTTATTCTTGCAGGGTTGAATTCGGCGGCAGCACAGGATTTGCGTGTGCTGCGCGGGGAGGCGTCTGGCAGCCTTGTCGTACCGGTAAACCGGGCCGTCGTGGTAGAGGCGGAGACGGCCTTCGCCGAGCTCTCAATTGCAAATCCCGGCATCGCTGACATCTCGACGCTGTCAGACCGCACGATTTACGTGCTCGGGCGCGCACCAGGCCGCACGACGATGACGTTGCTTGGCCCCGAGGGGAACTTGATTGCCAATATCGAGGTTCAGGTCACTCCGGACATCGCGGAATTCAAAGAGCGGCTACGGCAAATTCTTCCCGGCGAGCCCATCGAGGTGCGGACCGCCAATGACGGGATCGTTCTTTCCGGCACCGTTTCATCGATTACACGCCTTGATCGGGCCCTTGAGCTAGCGGGCCGCTACGCCCCGGGCCGCGTGCTCAATATGATGAGCGTTGGCGGCACCCAGCAGGTGATGCTCAAGGTTCGGTTCGCGGAAATGGAGCGCTCGGTGGCAAAGGCGCTCGAAGCCGGGATCACCGCCGTAGAAGCAGGCTCGAGCAGCGGCATCACGATTGCTGGCGGCAGTGGCTCTCTCACCTCGGGCAGTACGCCTGGCACCGGGGGCACCCTTACGCTGAACCCAGAGGCCATTGGGCAGATGAGCCTGGGCTTCAACGTCGGCAGCGTTGGCTTCAACGTGCTGGTGGAAGCCTTGGAAACAAAGGGCCTCATCCGAACGCTGTCTGAGCCGAACCTGACGGCACTGTCCGGCCAGGACGCAACGTTCCTCGCAGGCGGCGAATACCCGGTGCCGGTTGTGGATGATGATGGCAACGTCAGCGTGGAGTTCCGCCCATTTGGTGTTGGCCTGAACTTTACCCCGCGCGTCGTTGATGAAGATATCATCAACCTTGAACTCACCGCCTCGGTCTCTGGCCTCGACCCGACGGTTGTGGTTCAGCAAAACGGTTTTGCTATCAACGGCTTCCGACGGCGCGAGACCTCCACCGTGGTAGAAATGCGCGATGGGGAGAGCTTTGCGATTGCGGGCCTGTTGCAAGACGACTTTCAGGACCTCGTGGGCCAGGTCCCGTGGCTTGGTGACATCCCGGTGCTTGGTGCGCTTTTCCGCAGTGCCGATTTTGAACGGCGGCAGTCTGAGCTGGTAATCATCGTCACGCCGCATCTGGTTACACCCGTGCGGGGCGAAGCGTTGATGCTGTCCACCGACCGAGTGCGCCCGCCGTCCGAAAGCGAACTGTTCCTTCTTGGCCGCACCTCTTCGCAAGAAGGCGCGGGCATGCCGACCCAAGGGGCGGCGGGCGAGGTGGCCAAGCAGGAATTCACTGGGTCCTACGGCTACGTGATGGAGTGATACGATGCCCGGCATGCTGAAAACGATCCTCCTGTCGAGCTGCGCGTTGGGCCTGGCGGCCTGCACAAGCTCTGAAATCACAACGAGCGGACAGCCATTTGATACACGCAGCGGCGAAGCTGGCGCCTTTCTAGATGAGGGCGGGTTTGGTGAACCAACACTCAACAATCAGCTTGTTCAAACCGGCGAGCGCAACTTTGTCATCGATCTCAACAAGCGCTTTACGGAAGAAGTACCGACGATGGTGACGTTCGCCTTCGACAGTGCGGCGCTGGACGGTGCGGCACGCGCAACACTTGATCAGCAAGCTGCTTGGATCAAACGCTTCCCGCAGGTGCGCTTCAAAGTCTTTGGCCATACCGACCTTGTGGGCAGTGAGACCTACAATAAGGCGCTCGGTCTGCGCCGCGCGCGCGCCGTGGTGAATTACCTTGTGCGCCATGGCATCAGCCGCTCGCGCCTTGAAGCTGTTGTTTCGTTTGGCGAAACCCAGCCACTGATCGTGACGGACGGGCGCGAACAGCGCAACCGCCGCACCGTGACTGAGGTCTCCGGCCTGATCCAGCGCGAAGGAACGCCCCTCAACGGCAAGTTCGCCCGAGAAATCTTCCGCGGATACGTCCCAAGCGCAGCCGAAGTGCAGGCCGATGGCGGTGTTTCAGGTGGTGCTGCACCGGGCTAAACGCCGGTTAAACCAAGGTTACCGCCGTCTCACAAAACCGAATAATTTCGGTTTTTTAGCCTCAATGTCGCCAACATTGAGGGCCAGTTTCACGCCAGGTAGCGGTGTGTGCGATTCTGGGATTTCCCCGGATTGCGCGCGTTAGCGCCGGCGGGATTTTCCGCCTTTGAGGCCAAAGCGTAAGCAGCAGCCACTGGGGCATCACGAACCTTCCGTCAGCGCGATGTAGTTGGAAGGACGTGAGGCAACATGAGTAGCACGGCGGCATTGCAGCCAGATCCCTCACCGATCGTAGCGTGTACGATCAGCCGGGATGTGCAGAACTTCGATCTTCTGATCGAGGACATGGAAACCGAGCTCGGCGAAAACTGGGGCGACCTTTCCTTCGAAGATGCACAGCTTTTCCTGGGGCAGAACGACTCCAACTCCCTCGAATTCATCGCCATCGCGATCGACGAAGAAGATGAAGACGATATCGGCCAGGTGGCCGAGATCCTCAAGCTCGCCAAATCCAAGGGTGTAAAGGCTCTTGTGATTGCCGAGGACGTGAGCCCCATCGCCTTACACCAGCTTCTCAAGCTTGGGGCAGAGGAATTCGTTCCTTACCCGCTGCCTGACGGCGCCTTGCATGATGCCATCGAGCGGTTGCGCAATCCGAAGGAACCCGACGTTCCGGCGGATATGCGCACAACCATGAAGGCGACGGGCGATCGTGACGGTGTCGTGCTGCCGATCCAAGGCATCGCGGGCGGGGTGGGTTCGACGACCTTCGCGGTGAACCTTGCCTGGGAACTCTGCAACCTGGATGGCGGCGAGCAGCCGCGCGTGTGCCTCATCGATTTCGACATGCAGTTCGGAAGCGTCTCTACCTTCCTCGATCTGCCGCGCCGAGAGGCGGTGTTTGAGATGATCTCTGACACCGCGTCGATGGACAATGACGTGTTCATGCAGGCGCTTCTGACGTTCAACGACAAGCTGCATGTTCTCACGGCACCGGCCGAGATGCTGCCGCTCGATTTTGTCGCTCAGGAAGATATCGACAAGATCCTCGAAGCCGCTCGCACGAACTTCGATTACGTCATCATCGATATGCCGACGAGCGTAGTGCAGTGGACGGAAACGGTACTGCACGCCTCGCATATCTACTTCGCTCTTATGGAGCTTGATATGCGCTCGGCCCAAAACACGCTGCGAATGATCCGCGCGCTCAAAGGCGAAGAGCTGCCAGTTGAAAAGCTTCGTTTCGCGCTGAACCGCGCGCCAAAGTTCACCGATCTCACCGGCAAAAGCCGGGTGAAGCGGATGGCCGACAGCTTGGACATCAAGATTGAACTGCAAATTCCCGAGGGCGGGAAGCCGGTTGTTCAGGCCGGTGATCACGGGCTGCCGCTCTCAGAGGTGGCCGCAAAGAACCCGGTGCGGAAGGAATTCCAGAAGCTCGCGCAATCGGTGCACGAATTGAACGTGTCCGAGGCCGCGGGCGGCTGATTTAGAAGGGGTAAGGACCAGTGTTTTCAAAGTACAAAAAGCCAGGCGCAGGCGCGCCCGCACCCAGCACAGAGCTAAAGGCCGTAGAAACGACGGCGCCCGAGGCCAAACCGCAGGAACAGGCGCAATCCGCCTCGATGCGCAAGCCGATGCCAACCGCGAAAGCACCGGCCCAGGCGGCGCCGATGGACAAGGAAAAGAAGCGCAAAGAGCGGTTGGGCGAGATTAAACTCGAACTTCACAAAGCGCTTCTCGACAACCTGAACCTCGCCGCGCTCGAAAATGCCTCTGAATCCGATCTGCGAGCTGAAATTGTCGCGATTTCGGGCGAAGCACTGGAAGAGATGGGCGTGGTTCTGAACCGTGATGAACGGGCAACGCTGAACCAGGATCTGTTCGACGAGGTGACGGGCCTTGGCCCCCTCGAGCCACTTCTGAAAGACGAAACCGTCAACGATATTCTCGTAAACGGCCCGCAACAGGTTTTCGTGGAACGCGCGGGACGGCTCGAGCTGACCGACACGACCTTCAAGGATGAAAAGCACCTTTTGCGGATCATCGACAAGATCGTGTCGGCTGTGGGCCGCCGCGTCGATGAATCGAACCCTTACGTTGACGCCCGTCTTGCCGATGGCTCGCGTTTCAACGCGATGGTTCCGCCGATTGCGGTGGATGGCTCGCTCGTCTCCATTCGTAAATTCAAGAAAGAGAAGCTCGGGGTCGATGATCTCGTGCGTTTCGGCGCGTTTACCGAAGAGATGGCCGCCTACCTGCAGGCCGCGGTGGCGACCCGACTGAACGTGATCGTCTCGGGCGGTACCGGTTCGGGTAAAACGACTACGCTCAACGCACTGTCGAGCTTTATTGATAACGATGAGCGGATCCTGACGATCGAAGATACCGCGGAACTTCAACTTCAGCAGACCCACGTGGGCCGCATGGAAAGCCGCCCGGCCAACGTGGAAGGCAAAGGCGCGGTGTCCCAGCGGGATTGTCTGCGAAACGCCCTGCGGATGCGGCCTGACCGGATCATCGTGGGGGAAACCCGGGGCGAGGAAGTCATCGACATGCTCCAGGCCATGAACACCGGCCACGACGGATCGATGACCACAATCCACGCCAACAGCGCGCGGGACGGTGTGAGCCGTCTCGAAAACATGATCGCGATGGCCGGGATCGAGATGCCGATCAAGGCGGTGCGCAGCCAGATCTCATCGGCTGTGAACCTGATCGTGCAGGCCAGCCGCTTGCAGGATGGTTCGCGGCGCATGGTTTCCATCACGGAAGTGACGGGCATGGAAGGCGAAGTGATCTCAATGCAAGAGGTCTTCCGCTACCAGCGCGTGGGCCTCACGCCCGATAACAAGATTATCGGCCATTTCACGGCCACGGGCATCCGCAGCCACTATTCGGAGCGCTTCCGGATGTGGGGCTACGATCTGCCGCCGTCGATCTTCGAACCCTTTGCGGCGGAGTAAGACGCGATGAACATCTCAGCCGAACCGATCATTTATGGCCTGATCTTCGTTGCGGTGCTCTTGCTGGTCGAGGGCATTTACCTGCTCGCTTTCGGCAAATCGATCAGCCTCAACGCAAAGATGAACCGCCGTCTCGAGATGCTCGAGAAAGGCGCGGGCCGCGAACAGGTTCTGGAACAGCTCCGCAAGGAGATGGGCCAGCACATGAAATCGCGCTCGATTCCGATCTATGCGCTGCTGGCCCAGAAAGCGCAGAAAGCAAACATCGCCTTTACGCCCGGCCAGCTGATCACTGTAATGATGGTGCTTGCCGTCGTGGCATTCCTCGGCATGACCTTCGCCACCGATGCCGGGCTTGCAATTCGCGTGGTCACCTCTCTCGTGATGGGGATCGGCGCCGTCTATATCTGGGTCGATCAGAAGGCCAAGAAGCGTCTCGGCATGATCGAAGAACAGCTTCCCGACGCCGTGGAACTGATGGTGCGCAGCTTGCGCGTGGGCCATCCTTTCTCATCTGCCCTTCAGATTGTCGCCAAGGAAGTTCCCGATCCGCTGGGCTCGGAAATGGGCGTGATCTCGGACGAAGCCGCCTATGGCCGCGATGTGAGTGAAGCGCTGAAATCCATGGCCGAGCGGATGGATATGCAGGATCTACGCTTCCTGGCGGTTGCCGTGACGATCCAACAGCAATCGGGCGGTAACCTTGCAGAGATCCTGCACGGCCTTGCCAAGGTTATCCGCGCGCGCTTCAAGCTGTTCCGCCGCGTGAAGGCCATTACGGCAGAGGCGAAGTGGTCGGGCATGTTCCTTTCGGTCTTCCCGATCGGCGCACTTGTCATGATCAACCTCGTTGACCCCAACTATTATGACGACGTGCGAGGCACGCAGTACTTCATACCCGCAGCCTTCGTTGTCGGCGGCTTCCTCGTTGCCAACGTCTTCGTGATGCGGGCGCTTGTGAACATCAAGGTGTGAGGGGGAAGCGACACCATGGAACAGATTAAATCCCTCTTCGGTGGCATGAACACGTTTCTAACGGAACGGTTCGGCGAATTCGGGCCGCTTCTTGTTGTCGGCATCCTCGGGCTTTTCCTGATTTTGCTGACGCTGCCGGTGCTGTTGCGCAAGCAAGAGGATCCGCTTGATAAGTTGCGCGAGCAATCCCGCCGCGGCCCCAAAACGGCGGCGCCTGGGCAAAAGCAGGCGCTGCGCACGGGCGGTGGACGCGGCGACAAGTTGGAAAAATACTCCAACTTCCTCGAACCGACGGATGAGGAAGAGTATTCGGCGATCCGGCTGAAGCTTCTTCAGGCAGGCTATCGCTCGAAAACCGCCGTGCGCACCTTCCACTTCATGCAATTCGTGCTGGGCATCGGCTTTCTGATCCTCGGCATGCTCTATGCGGTGATGAAAAGCGCCACGGGCGATCCCACCACGCAGCAGCTTATCTTGATGACGTTGGGGCCCGGCGCCGTGGGCTACATGTTGCCCAAATACTGGGTCACGCGCCGCCAGCAGGAACGTGGCGAGGAAATCACCAACGGCTTCCCCGATGCGCTTGACCTGATGCTGGTCTGCGTCGAAGCTGGCCAATCGCTGGATCAGTCCATCGTGCGGGTCAGCAAGGAAGTGCGCGCGGGGTACCCGGCCCTTGCCGAAGAGTTCGAGATGGTCGCCCATGAGATGAAGGCGGGTAAGGATAAGACCAGCGTTCTGCGCGATATGTCCGAGCGCGCGGGTGTGCCGGATGTCTCCTCCTTCGTCACCGTGCTGATCCAGTCGGCCCAGTTCGGTACATCTGTGGCCGAGGCGCTGCGGGTCTATGCCTCAGAGATGCGGGATAAGCGCGTGATGCGGGCCGAAGAAGCCGCCAACAAGCTGCCCACTAAGATGACCCTTGCGACTATGATGTTGACGGTGCCCCCGCTCCTCATCATCCTGATCGGGCCGTCGATCTACGAGATCGCGCAAACGCTCGGGAACGCAAGCTTCTTCTAGAGGATCATGCGACAGAACTGGCTGGCCTTTTGCCTGATTGCCACGACAATCGCCGCCTGCGCCCCCGCAGGCGGCGTTCGCACATCTGACAACCCTTTTCCGCCCGCAGGCCGGGTCGATATCGACGAAGCTGTTGACGGTCTGATAGTTGGCCATCGGCTTATGGCCGTCGGACAATACGAACTCGCGCTAAAGGCTTATTTCCGCGCAGCCGGAGACCAAGGGCTAACGGTGGATGTTCTCTCGGCGCTTGGATCGGCAAACCTACGCCTTGGCCGGCTGGGGCAGGCGGAAGACCTGCTACGTCGCGCGATTGCGGAAGACGAGGAATTTCCAGCGGCCTGGAACAATCTGGGTGTGGTTTTGATGGAACGCGGCGCGTTTGGTGAGGCCAGCCGCGTGTTCCGCACGGCGTTTGCGCTTGATAGTGGCGAAAGTGCCGAAATCCGCGATAATCTCGCCCTGGCCGTCGCCAAACGGGACAATCCCGATTACGTTGCCCCTGATAACAACGGGCCGCAATTGGTGCGGCGCGGTTCGGGGCGGTACATCCTTCTCGACGCGCCGGTTTAAGCCAAAGGCCTGCACGAGAGCAGGATAAGGACGCAGGCACATGCGTAACATTGGAATCCCGGTGCTGTGCGCCGGTGCGGTTTTTCTGGCTGCCTGTGCGCAGGATCCGGAAGCCGAAGTTGAACGTACGCTCCAAGGCATGAACGTCATCGACGAGTCGAATCTCAACCAACTGATGCTCACATCTGCCGATCCCGCAGAAGCCGTCAGCTACTTCCAGCGCGCCAGCGCGGAACAGCCTGACAGGGTTGACCTCAAGCGCGGGCTCGCTGAGTCGCTCGTTCGTGCCAAGCGCTCGGTGGAAGCAGTCGGCGTATGGTCTGATGTAATCGAGTCCGGCGAAGCAACCAATGACGACCGGGTCAAATACGCCTCTGCCCTGATCCGCGCAGGCGATTGGGCGGAAGCAAATGCAACGCTTGACGCGATTCCCCCGACCCACGAGACCTACGAACGCTACCGCCTGGAAGCCATGGTGGCCGACAGCAACAAGGAGTGGGACAAGGCCGACAGCTTCTATGAAACCGCCCTTGGCCTGACCACCCAGCCCGCCGGCGTTATGAACAATTGGGGCTACTCGAAGCTGAGCCGCGGCGACTTCCCGGAAGCTGAGCGCCTGTTCACAGAGGCGATCAAATTCGATCCAAACCTGTTTACCGCGAAGAACAACCTTGTTCTCGCCCGCGGCGCGCAGCGCGACTATCAGTTGCCAGTGTTCCCGATGAGCCAGGTGGAACGCGCGCAGCTTCTGCACACCCTGGCTTTGTCGGCCGTCAAGCAGGGCGACGTCGCCATCGGCAAGGGGCTGTTGCGGGAGGCCATCGAAACGCATCCACAGCATTTTGAAGCTGCCGCCGTGAGCCTTGAAGCGCTGGAAGCGAACGTTCTGAACTAAAGCGAAATCTGACTAGTCCGAAACATGATGCATCACTCAATGTGTTGAAATCTTCGATTTCAGGCCGCGTTGAGTGATTCAGGCGTTCCGGTCGTTGCCCTAGCGCTCGATGGCGTAGCGAATAATCCGCGGGGTGCGTGCCACTTCGCGGAGCACAATTCCCTCCGCTGCGATCTTGTCCAACGTGCCGCGGCGTGAAGCGGTGGAGATCGCGCAGATCGGCACCACAAGTTCGGTCGCCCGATCGATTCCCAAAGTATCGCCGTAATTCCAAGGCGCGGCGCCCGTCAACGGGGCCGATCCCGTGAACATCCAATGTGGCGCCAGCATATCGGCCACGAAGACTGCATCGGCGCCCGGCCCGATATCCTCGGCCACGAGGCGGCTTGCGCCGATGATCCCGCTTTCAAACCGGCAATCTGGCAGCGGCTCGCCCGCCACGCGCACTGGTTCTTTCGGGTCGAGCGTGCCGGCCAGCGCGGAAAACGCAGCGTCAGGCGCCGTCAAATCACCCGCCGCACGGGTTGTGTTCGCGCGCACCGTGGCGACGTAGATGCCATCATAGACGGGGTTCGATGAGGCTATCATCGGCTCAAACTCGCCCTGCGGCAGCGCGAGGTGCCGCAATCCACCAGATGCAAGGCTTTGCGCATGGGGCAGGCTGAGCGCCACCGCGATCGCCGCGAGCACCGTGCCCGCCTGCCGTGCCTCAAGCCCAAAGCTTGCCTTTCGCCCGGCCTCAGGGACTGAGGCGGTCAGGATAACCGCGAGCGGGATCACCCAAAGCGGATCATTACCAAAGTTCTGGAAGGTGAGATAGATGAACCCGGGGATCAGCAGAAACAGGATCAACCCAGTCACCGGCATCCCCGCCTGACGTAGCAAAAGGGCCCCCGCTACCGCAGTCAGCGTGGTGGCAAGGAACGGTGGTGAAACGGCAACGGCCGCAAGCGGAATACCGGGGTGGGCGCGAATGTCGGACCCCGCCACAGCCAGAAGATCCTGCACATACCCCGCCCAGAAACCCAAACCGTAGGCCACCGTTGCGAGCGCCGCGATGGTAAGCCCCGTTGCCGCCATCGCCGCGAACGCCCTGCCCTGGCCCCGCAAGATCAGAGCAATGACAGCCACTGGCGCGAGCGCTACGAAATACGGCGCCTTGATCAGAGCGAGCCCAGCCAACGCAATGCCGAGAACGGCGCCGTCAACAAACGGACGGGCCGGCGTTCGGGGTGGAAGCGCTATGAGGATCGCCACGACGAACGCGAGCGCCCAGGCCCAACGGTTGTAGTGCATCGCGATGGTGACGGGCGGTTCCGCCGTACCGTAGCTGAGGGAGGCCATGACGATGATAGGCATCGCGGCAAAGACAAAGGCGGTGCGCTTTGGCAGGCGCGTCCAGGCCGCCCAGAACGCCAATGGCAAGACGAGCGCTGCCATCAGGGCCTGTGCGCCAAGATAGGCCATGCCGAGCGGCGCGCCGAAACCAAGCATCCATGCGATCGGCAAGAACGCCATTGCCCCTAGCGGCGTGTGAAACTCCAAATGCGGGATCTGGCCCAAGTGCATGCGCATGGCCACGTCCACAACATGAAGCGCATCGCCCTCGAATGCCGTCAGGTAGACACCGCCCTTGAGAAACGCGGGCCCGACCATCGCGGCAAGCACCACCGCGAGGAACACTGCCAGCATCAAGGGGTTCGCTCTGCTCATCTCACCCTCTTTCCATGTTTTGGCCACATTAGCGCGCGACTCCTGCGGCAAGACCGATGTGCAGGCCGGATATGTTTTTTTTCGGGCAAAAGCCTGTGTGGCCTGTGAAAATTGCCAAAAGCGGGATGGGAACACCCAGATGAACATGGAAGCCACAAACGTCGTCGCCCCCCCGGCGCCGAAACGGCTGGAGCAAATGCAGCTTTCCATCGTGATGATGCGGGACATTCTGCTGAAAACGATGTTCCGGATGAACCTCGATATGGTGACGGAGCTGGCGCGCGCGGTGTGCCTGCCGATCCCGGTCACGCAAGAGCTTGTCGATATGGCGCGTGGCCAGGGGCTTGTGGAGGCGACGGGTACGCTCCACGCCAATTCCGGTGGCGAGATGGGCTATCAACTCACCGATGCCGGCAAGGCGCGCGCGCTCGATGCGCTTTCGCAATCCGAATACTACGGTGCGATGCCAGTGCCCCTCGAGGTGTACAAAGAGCAGGTCAAGCGCCAGTCGATCCGGAACATTCAGGTGACGCGCGATCAGCTCACCGCCGCCATGGGCCACCTGATCCTGCCCGATGAGCTTCTCGATCACCTCGGCCCCGCGGTGGGCTCGGGCCGCTCGATCCTGATGTATGGCCCGCCGGGCAACGGTAAATCCTCGATCTCGAACGGTATCCGCGATGCGCTGGGCGACAAGATCTATGTGCCGCGTGCCGTGGAGTATTCCGGCCAGGTGATCACGGTATACGACCCGATCGTGCACTCGGCCGCTGAAGAGCAAGAGGATGACCCCAATTCGCTTCGCCGCACATCGGGCCGGTTCGATACCCGCTACGTCCTTTGCGAACGCCCAACTGTGATCACCGGCGGTGAACTGAGCCTCTCGATGCTCGATCTCGTCTACAACCCGACCGCGCGCACTTACCAGGCACCGCTACAGCTGAAGTCCACCGGCGGCATCTTTATCGTGGACGACCTTGGGCGCAAGGAAGAGCCGCCCCAAGCGCTCGTCAACCGCTGGATCGTGCCGCTGGAAGAGGGCAAGGATATCCTGGCCCTGCAATCGGGGGAGAAGTTCGAAGTGCCCTTCGACACACTCGTGATCTTCTCAACCAACTTCCACCCCAACGAGATCTTCGACAAAGCGGCCCTGCGGCGGATCTTCTTCAAGATCAAGATCGACGGGCCGAACCAGGAAGACTTCCTGAAGATCTTTGCGATGGTGGCCAAGAAGCGGAAGATGCCGCTTGATGAGGGCACGCTCGTGCACCTGATGAAGAACCGGTATCCGGAAATCGACAACATCTATGCCAACTACCAGCCGATCTTCCTGATCGATCAGATGATCGCGATTTGTGAGTTCGAGGGCATTCCCTACCAAATGTCCCCGGAGCTGGTGGATCGCGCCTGGGCCAACATGTTCGTCAAGGAAGAAACGATCGTGCACTAAGCGCGCCGCGGCGGCACCCTGCCTAGGGCGCGGCCCGGCCAACATGTGTCTTTCTGCCAAGATGAAGGGGCTGGCTTGCCTTGGCCCTGCGCTTACGGTTTCCTCCTTGCGACGCAGGGAGGTGCAGAATGATCGAAAATATCGGGGTAGCAGGCTGCGGGCGCATGGGCCAGCCGATGCTGGCGGCGCTGCGGGCGGCGGGCCTGAATGCGCGGGGATTCGATATCCGACCACCCGAAAGCTACGGCGATTTCGCTGATGCGATGACGGACGATGCCGATGCGTTTGCCCGCGATCTGACGTGCCTTGTTTCCGTGGTGCGCGACACAAGCCAAACCGATGAGGTGCTCTTCGGCGCGCAGGGTTTCGTGACACGGGCATCGAACCTCGCGTTACTCGTGATTTCCTCGACCCTGTCGCCCGCTTATGTGCGCGGGTTGCGCGGGCGGGTGCCCGAGCATATCCGGCTTGTCGATGCGCCGATGTCGGGCGCGGTGATCGGGGCCGAGGAGCGGCGGCTGAGCTTCATGCTCGGGGGCGATGACAGCGATCTCGATACCCTCGCGCCGCTCTTCGACGCGATGGGGAAGACAACCTTCCGCATGGGGCCCTTTGGTTCCGGCGCGAGCGCAAAGGTACTCAACAACCTGCTCGCCGCCTCCAGCACGGCGATGACACGGCTGGTTCTGGATTGGGCCGATGCCGCGGGGCTGGACGAGCGGCGCCTTCTTTCGCTTATCGAAGCCTCGTCGGGCCAGAACTGGCTCGCGTCGGGGATCGATGAGATCGAGTTCGCGCGGGATGGCTATGCCGCGAACAATTCGATTGCGATCCTGGTGAAAGATGTGGAGAGCGCCCTTGATGATGCGCCGCAAGGCGCCAACACGGAGCTGCCAGAAATTGTGCGCGACCGGATCAAGGCGCTGAGCCCACGCGCCGCACCCGAAAACTAGTTTAGTATTAAACTACTTTTCATGCCCTCCCTCCCCGGAAGCATCACAGATTGGTTCGATCGCCGTGGATGGCAGGTTCATCCCCACCAGCTGGCGTTGCTTGACCGTGCCGACGAGCCCGCCGTGCTTCTGATCGCGCCCACAGGGGGCGGCAAGACGCTTGCCGGATTCCTGCCCACGCTGGCGGCACTGGCCGATGGCAACCACGCAGGGCTGCACACTCTCTACATCTCTCCCCTAAAGGCCCTCGCGGCGGATATCCGGCGCAATCTTGGCACTCCGATCGCTGAGATCGGCCTGCCAATTCGGGTTGAAGATCGCACGGGCGATACGTCGGCCACCCAAAAGAAACGCCAACGGGCCGACCCGCCGCATATCCTGCTTACAACACCCGAAAGCCTGGCACTGCTTCTCTCATACGAGGATGCACCGCGCATGTTTGCTGGGGTGAAACGGGTAATCGTGGATGAGATTCACGCACTCTCAGAATCCAAGCGCGGGGATCAACTGATGCTGGCGCTTGCGCGGCTTCAAACCTTCTGCCCCGATCTGCGCCGTGTAGGCCTTTCGGCGACCGTGGAAGATCCCAACGCGATCGCGCATTTCCTTGCTCTGCACCCTGACCCTTGCGAAATCGTCTATGCCGATCCTGGGCCCGAACCTGACATCTCGATGCTTGAGACGGGGGACCGCCCGCCCTGGTCGGGAGGCGGCGGGCGCTATGCGATCCCCGCCGTGTTGGAGGCTGTGAAGGCGCACAACACCACCTTGATCTTCCACAATACCCGCGCGCAGGCTGAAATCTTCTTCCACGAGCTTTGGCTTGCCAATGAAGAGGGGCTTCCCATCGGCATTCACCATGGCTCTCTCGCTCGGGAACAGCGCGAGAAAGTGGAAGGCGCGATGGCGGCGGGTGATCTGAAGGCCATTGTGTGCACCGGTAGCCTCGATCTGGGCATAGATTGGGGGGATGTGGATCTGGTGATCCAGGTCGGCGCGCCGAAGAACGTCAAGCGGCTGGTGCAACGCATCGGGCGCGCCAACCACAGATACAATGCGCCCTCAAAGGCCGTTTTGGTGCCGGCGAACCGGTTCGAAGTTGTCGAATGCGTGGCAGCGCTTGAGGCGGTGAAAGCGCGCGACCTTGATGGTGATCCGCGCGGGAAAGGGCCACGCGACGTGCTCTGCCAGCACATGCTCATTGCCGCATGTGCCGGGCCCTTTGCAGCAGATGACCTTTATGCCGAGGTGGTCCGCGCGGGCGCCTATGCAAGGCTCACGCGCGCAGAGTTTGATGCCTGCCTCGATTTCGTGGCCACCGGCGGCTACGCGTTGCGCGCCTATGACCGCTGGCAGCGGCTTAAGCTGCGGCCTGACGGGTTGTGGGAACTGCGCGATCCACGCGCCGCTACCCGCATCCGGATGAACCTCGGCACGATCCAGGATACCGATACGCTGAAGGTACGGCTGAAAAACCGCATGGGCGGCAAGCCATTGGGCGAGGTGGAAGAAGCCTTCGCGGCCACACTGACGGCGGGCGATACGTTCCTGATCGGCGGGCAGGTCGTGCGCTATGAGGGCCTGCGGGAGATGACGGTTGAGGTGACACGCCGTGCCGACAAACCGCCCAAGATCGCCACCTTCATGGGCACAAAATTTGCGACCTCCACCCAACTCAGCACCCGCATCCTGCGCATGTTTCAGCAAGACAGCTGGCCGGAATTGCCCGGCCACACCGCCGAATGGCTGGGGCTACAGCGCAAATACTCCAAGCTGCCCGAAGCCAATCGGCTGCTGATTGAGAGCTTTCCCCATGATGGGCGATCGCACACCTGTGTCTACGGCTTTGCCGGGCGCAACGCGATGCAAACCCTGGGCCTTCTTGTCACCGCGCGGATGGATGAGATGGGGCTTGCACCGATGGGCTTTGTCTCCACCGATTACGCGGTGCTGATTTGGGGGCTCGAAACACTGGATGACCCGGCCCCTCTGTTTGCCGCAGACGATCTGCGGAAAACCTTTGATACCTGGCTCGCAGGTAATGCGGTAATGAAACGCACGTTCCGGGCGGTCGCCACGATCGCGGGGCTCATAGAGCGCAACATTCCAGCGGGCGCGCGCAAATCAGGCCGGCAGGCCACGTTTTCCTCCGATATTCTTTATGACACGCTTGCGAAATACGATCCCGATCACCTGCTGATGCAGATCACGCGGGAAGAGGCGCTGCGCGGGCTTGTCGATTTTGGGAGGATTGAAGAAATGCTGGCGCGCACGGCGGGTCGGATCGATCACGTGGTACTTGATCGGCTCACCCCCCTGGCCGCGCCGCTTTTTCTGGAGCCGGGCCGGGTGCCCGTTCAGGGCGGCGCAACAGATCGTATTCTTGCGGAGGCGGCAGATCGTATCATGGCGGAGGCGGGGCTTGCATCGTGATCACTGGCGGGCCATGAACGAAGCATGAACAACTGTGAGATCACTCTCTGCGGCACACGGCTTTCGCCGCTGGCCTCAGGCGCGCTCCACTGGGCTGACAGATCGCTTTTGTGCCTGTCAGACTTACATCTTGGAAAGTCGGATCGTATCGCCCGGCGGACTGGAGCGATGATGCCCCCCTATGAGACGCGCGATGCCTTGATGCGCATCGAGGCCGATCTCGCGGCAACCAGCGCGCGCACCGTCATCTGCCTGGGCGACAGTTTCGATGATCTGGCCGCAGCGGAAAGCCTTGATGAAGACGAACGCCTTTGGTTGGCCCGCCTGCAGGCCGGGCGGCGCTGGATCTGGATTGAGGGAAACCACGATCCGGGGCCCGTGGATCTGGGCGGCACGCATCTGGCCGAACTGCGCGAGGGCCCGCTCGTTTTCCGGCACATTGCAAAGCCCGGTGCACGGGGCGAAGTGTCAGGCCACTACCACCCCAAAGCGCGGATCGTGGCGCGGGGCCGGCAGATCAGCCGCGCATGCTTCCTCTTCGATACCGAGCGCCTAATCCTACCCGCTTATGGTACCTATACCGGCGGCCTGATCTGGACAGCGCCAGAGTTGCGCGGGCTCTTCGGGCGCGAAGCGCAGGCGGCACTGGTGGGGGAAACCTTGCATGTCTTGCCCGTGCCCGCTGCATGAGCGCGGGTGAACTCAACGCGGAGGTCCGCGCGAAGGTCGAACAAAGCTTCGCGGCCCAGGCGTTGATGAAAACCTTTCAGGCTCGGGTGAGCCACCTGGCGCCAGGCGCTTGTGAGATTACGGCGCCGATCCTTCCCGCAGCCACGCAGCAGCAGGGCTTCGCCCACGCAGGGCTTACATTTTCGCTGGGCGACAGTGCAGCCGGCTACGCCGCTCTCACGCTCATAGCCCTGGAGAGCGAGGTCGTGACCGCGGAGATGAAGATCAACCTTCTTGCGCCAGCAACTGGGCAGGCGCTTGTCGCATCAGGCAGGGTTCTGAAGCCGGGGCGCCGGCTGATCGTGGCGCAATCGGATGTGTACAGCTTAGAGGGCGAGAGCCGCACCCACGTGGCCACTCTGCTGGGAACGATGGTTCCCGTGCCGCGAAACTAGGCCGTCAGCCCCTCGGGCACCGGCAGTCCATGGGCCCGGCAGGCTGCCGTCAGCGTGTTGGCGAGCAAACAGGCGATTGTCATCGGCCCAACGCCGCCCGGCACCGGCGTAATCGCCCGCGCAACCTCAGCGGCGGACGCAAAATCCACATCGCCGAGAAGCTTAGTTTTCCCCGGCTTTTCGGGGTGCGGAACGCGCGTGATCCCGACGTCGATCACCGTGGCCCCGGGCTTAATCCAATCGCCCCGAACCATCTCTGACCGGCCCACCGCGGCAACAAGGATATCCGCGCGCCGGCAAACTCCGGCCAGATCCTTGGTGCGCGAATGGGCCGTAGTCACCGTACAGTTCTCCTGCAAGAGAAGCTGCGCCATTGGTTTGCCGAAGAGGTTTGAGCGCCCGATCACCACCGCCTCGAGCCCAGACATGTTCCCAAGCTGATCGCGCAATAGCATAAGGCACCCCAGCGGCGTGCAGGATACAAGGCCTTTCTCACCGCTCGCCAGAAGCCCGGCATTCACCACACTCAGCCCATCCACATCCTTCGCCGGATCGATGCGCGCCACCACCCGCCGCTCATCGAGATGCGCGGGCACCGGAAACTGGCAGAGAATACCGTGCACCGACGGATCCGCGTTGAGCTGGTCAATCAGCGCAAAGAGCGCCTCCTCGGAGGTGTCCGCGGGCAACTTGTGTTCGAACGAAGCCATGCCAACTTCGACCGTCTGTTTGTGCTTGGATGCAACATAAACCTGACTTGCCGGATCTTCCCCCACCAGCACCACGGCCAGCCCAGGTGTTATGCCATGATCGGCCTTTAGCCGCGCGACGTGTTCGGTCACTTGGCCCCGCAGCCCGGCCGCGAAAGCCTTGCCATCAATGATCTCGACCGCCATGGCGCACCCCTTTATCCAGTCTCGGCCACGCCCGCCGGGGGCAGGGCCTCAGAACAGCCCCTCAACATCGCCATCGGCATTCAGCATGATCGCTTCCGCCGAGGGCACGCGGGGCAAGCCGGGCATCGTCATGATTTCCCCGCAAATGGCCACAACGAAGCCTGCGCCTGCCGACAGCCGAACTTCGCGGATCGGGACGGAATGGCCTGTCGGCGCACCGCGCAGGTTCGGGTCGGTCGAAAAGCTGTACTGCGTTTTGGCCATGCAGACGGGCAAGTTGCCGTAGCCCTGCCCTTCCCATTGCTTGAGCTGGTCGCGGATCTTTGTATCGGCCAGCACCTCGTCGGCCCGGTAGATGCGCTTGGCGATCGTCTCGATCTTCTCAAAAAGTGGCATCTCGTCGCCGTAGAGCGGCGCAAAAGCCGAGGCGCCGCTATCGGCGATCTCGGCAACGCGAGCGGCCAGGTCAGTGATCCCGGCCGAGCCGTCAGCCCAGTGTTTGCAGAGAAACGCCTCTGCCCCTTGGCTTTCGACGAACGCTTTTACGGCGGCGACCTCTGCTTCGGTATCGGTGATGAAGTGATTGATCGCGACGACCTTCGGCACCCCGAAGCTTGCAATGTTTTCGATGTGCCGCCCGAGATTGGCGCAGCCAGCCTTCACGGCCTCGACATTCTCCGCCCCAAGAGCGTCTTTGGCGACGCCGCCATTCATTTTCAGCGCGCGGATCGTAGCGACAATCACCACGCAGTCGGGTGCAAGGCCCGCCTTTCTGCACTTGATATTCATGAACTTCTCGGCGCCCAGATCCGCGCCAAAGCCCGCCTCGGTCACCACATAGTCGGCCAATTTCAGCGCAGTCTGCGTCGCGGTGACAGAGTTACAGCCATGGGCGATGTTGGCGAACGGCCCGCCATGCACAAAGGCAGGGTTGTTCTCGAGCGTTTGCACCAGGTTCGGCTGCATCGCATCTTTCAGAAGCACCGTCATCGCGCCATCGGCCTTGATATCGCGGGCATAAACGGGCGAGCGGTCGCGCCTGTAGGCCACGATGATATCGCCCAAACGGCGCTGCAGATCGTCAAGCCCCGTGGCCAGGCAAAGGCAGGCCATGACTTCGGAGGCAACCGTAATGTCAAAACCGGCCTGGCGCGGAAAGCCGTTCGGCACGCCACCCAGCGACGTAACGATATCGCGCAGCGCGCGATCATTCATATCCAGCACACGCCGCCAGGCAACGCGGCGGGTATCGATCTCCAGCGCATTGCCCCAGTAGATATGATTATCGATCATCGCCGAAAGCAGGTTATGGGCGCTGGTGATCGCGTGGAAATCGCCCGTGAAGTGAAGGTTCATCTCCTCCATCGGCACAACTTGCGCATAGCCGCCGCCGGCGGCACCGCCCTTCATGCCGAAACAGGGCCCGAGTGAGGCCTCGCGGATGCAGATCGCAGCTTTCTTCCCTATGGCGTTCAGCCCGTCGCCCAGGCCCACCGTGGTCGTGGTCTTTCCCTCGCCAGCCGGGGTGGGGTTGATCGCCGTCACAAGGATCAGCTTGCCGTTCGCGTTACCCTGAATGCTGTCGATAAAGCTTTGGCCTACTTTTGCTTTGTCATGGCCGTACGGCAGCAAGTCATCGCCCGGGATCCCAAGCTTTGCGCCAATCTCCTGGATCGGGCGCTTCTGCGCGGCGCGGGCAATTTCGATATCGGATTTGACGGCCATCTTCGCGTTCCTGATCCCATGAGCGGCTTGGTTCGCCTATATCGGCATACCGCGGGATGCACAGCCCAAAATCCGACATCTACGCTGTCTGTTGCGGCGGATCGCTCGCGCTAACCTTCTGTTGTTAGAACGAAGAAGAGCCGCCGGAAGGGCATGAGAACGCTGTCGTCCGCAGCAAGGGGATAGGCTTCGGCAAGGGCGACGTCATAGGCAGCGCAAAAGGCAGGCACTTCATCCGTGGCGAGCTTCGCAAGAAATGGCCGCATCGCTGTGGAGGCAGTGAAAGCCCGAACCGGGTGCTGCGCCCTCGCGGGGGTAAGGTGTTGCAGGTACTCCGTCTCCCATACCTGCAGATCGCCGTGGGTCGACATCAACTGGTTCGGGCAGGCACTTCATCCGTGGC
>JBCCRC010000040.1:0-31296 GCA_039208375.1 Pseudomonadota bacterium
GACGTGGCCGCCATAGCCTCCCGATCCGCGCAGAGGATGACCTCGGCATAGTCACGCCAGGCCGCTGTCGCGTTTTCACGGTTCACGTCCGGCAGATCCTCGATCAGAAGCGGGACGAGGCGCATCACCTCTTCGGCGAGCGCGCGATCATCGGTGACCAGCCAAACCGGGGAGTTGTAGCCATGTTCCGCCTGACCTACGAGATCGGCGGCCACAATCATCGGATCCGCGGTGCTGTCGGCCAAGATCAGGCTGTCTGTCGGTCCTGCAATCATATCGATCCCGACACGGCCGAACAGGATGCGCTTGGCCTCTGCCACAAACTGGTTGCCCGGGCCGACGAGGATGTTCGCCTTTGGCAAGCCGAAAAGGCCGAATGTCATCGCGGCAACGCCCTGCACACCGCCCATCGCCATGATCTTGTCAGCGCCGCAGATGTGGGCGGCATAAACGATCGCGGGCGCGATACCTTCCCCGGGGCGCGGCGGCGAACACGCAACGATGTGCTCACACCCTGCCACCTTGGCAGTCGTTACCGTCATGATCGCGCTTGCGATGTGGCTGTAGCGCCCCCCGGGCACGTAGCAGCCCGCCGCGGCGACAGGGATGCTGCGTTGCCCTGCGATTAGGCCGGGCACGACCTCAACTTCGAAATCGGCGATCGTACCCTTTTGCGCTTCCGCAAAGCGCTTCACGTTGGCATGGGCGAATTGGATATCGCGCTTCAGCTTCTCGGGAACCTGCGAGATCGCAGCAGCGATTTCTTCGCCCGTAAGCAGAACGCTACCATCGTATTTGTCGAACTTGGCGGCGTAGTCGAGCGCGGCTTCGTCGCCCCGCGCCTCGATATCATCGAGGATGCCCCGAACGATCGCCTGGGTTTCGGTGGCGTCGCTTTTGGAAGTGAGAGTGGCTTTCTTGAGATACTCGCGCGGCATGGCGTGAACCCTGTTCCCGAATGTGGTGGCAAGTGGTCGGGGCGCGCTGCCGCGCGGCACACCGCGCAAGCCCTTGGCGCGCCCTCCCGTACCCGCCGAGTCGTTGTATTTGTAAGCGCTTACATTTATCCATGCAAGAGCGTTCGCCACGCACTTTTCATGCGCGGGGCAAGCGCATAATGTTCCATGGCGGGCACGTCCCGACGTTAGGAAAGGCCACCGCGCAGGTGATGACCGAAAGCCCCCGCCGCCCCCCTTCGCCCACACTGCAGGATGTCGCTACTGCTGCCGGCGTTTCCACCGCCACAGTATCCCGCTGCCTCAACGCGCCCGACCGCGTCGTGGAAAAAACCCGCCAAAAGGTTCTGCGCGTCGTGCGCGAGATGGGCTATGCGCCGAACTTCGGCGCCCAAGCGCTCGCCGCTAAGCGCACCAACACAATCGGTGCAATCATTCCCACTATGGAGAACGCCATTTTCGCGCGCGGGCTGCAGGCGTTTCAGGAAGAGCTGGCGCGCCACGGGCTTACGCTGCTCGTCGCCAGTTCCTCCTACAAGCCGGATCTCGAGGAGGAACAAATCCGAACGCTGATCGCGCGCGGGGCCGACGCACTTTTGCTGATCGGGTTCGATCGGGCGCAAGGCGTATATGATTATCTGGCAAAACGCGGAATACCCTATGTGGTTTCCTGGGCTCATCGCGGCGGGGATCGGCCACTTGCGGTGGGCTTTGACAACCGGGCCGCGATGCAGATGCTCGCCGACAGGGTGTTCGCACTTGGGCACGAGGCCGTTGCGGTGATCACTGCGCCCGTCGCCGAGAATGATCGCGCGCGCGAACGGGTGGAGGCCGTGTGCGATGCGGCCACCGCCGTGGGGCAGGATGCCACCGCAATTCCAATCTACGAGGTGCCATACTCAATCGAGAACGGCGCCCGCGCTATGAAAGACCTGATGGCCAGAACCCCGCGGCCCACAGCCGTGCTGTGCGGCAATGACGTGCTGGCGGTGGGCGCGTTGAGTGGGGCGCGGGCCCTCGGGCTGGCTGTTCCGCGCGACGTATCGATCACAGGGTTTGACGATATCGAGCTCGCGCAAATCGCCGAACCTGCTTTGACAACGGTTCACGTGCCCCATGCCACGATGGGGCGCGAGGCGGCAAGCCTGATCGCGAAGTTGCTTGCTGGCGCAACCGGGCAGAGCGTCGCGTTGGAGACCCAGATCGTGATGCGGAACTCGCTCGCGCCGCCAAAGGCGCTTTAGTTCACGGGTTCGAGCGGTTGGCTCCAATGGCAGGGCCGTCAGACGTGGGCGGGCAGTGCTGTCAGGCAGCTTCAAACCCGTCTCTGCGTGAGCCCATTCGCTATATGAATTACCAAGTTGGCGCCGTTCTGCTTAACGAGGCTTCGGCACGACAGTCCCACCACGTAGTGGACCCGAACGCCCTCGATTGGCTCAAGCGCACTAGCTCTCCGGCACTTGCAGATCATCCGAAACTCCATCGAGTTTGAAACGACCGAAACTCGGCCATGCCAGACTTCAAGGCCGCCGCACTAACAGACGGAGAGGCCCTTCGATGCAAACTGCCGCCGAACCCGTTCGATCAGGCCCTCGTCCGGCACGGGCGTGTCGCTCAGCTGATACGAGAGCCCCAGCTCTTTCCACTTGAAAGCGCCCATCTGGTGAAATGGCAGAATCTCAACGCGCTCCACCCCCGACAGCGTCGCCACGAACGCGGCGAGGTCTTCGATGTCGTCCGCTGCATCCGTCAGTCCGGGCACAAGCACGAAGCGTATCCAGATCGCCTCACCCGCCGCGGAAAGCCGCCGCGCGAAATCCAAAACCGGGGCGTTCGATTGTGCGGTGATCCGCCTGTGCAGCGCCGTGTCAAAGGCCTTGATATCCAAGAGCCACAGATCCACATCCCGCATTAGCTGGTCTGAGACCTGATCCCCCAGATAGCCGTTAGTATCGAGTGCCACGTGCAATCCGCGCGCCTTCATCCGGTGCACCAGCGTTTCGACGAACCGAGCCTGGACCATGACCTCCCCGCCCGAAAGCGTCACGCCGCCGTTATATCGGATCAGGAAGTCGGCATAGCGCTCAATCTCCTCCATCAGATCCTCGACGGTCAGGTGCAGCCCGTGTTTGAGCTTCCAGGTATCGGGATTATGGCAGTACAGGCAGCGGAAGTGGCAGCCCGAAAGAAACACGGCAAACCGGATTCCGGGCCCGTCGAGCGTGGCCGCCGTCTCGATTGAATGCACATAGCCCGAATGCGTGTGCACAAGCGCAGGGTCAAGCGCGCGCACGCTGGCGGTTTCCAGCGCGTGATGCTGGATCTCGAAGCGGTGGCTCGCGAGATGCGTCAGGTGCGGCTTTTCGGGCGGCACTGGTACACCTCGATGGGTAAGCGGCCGAGGCTCTGCTCAAGCAGCCAGCCCGGCTCCACCTCAAACCGCGCCAATGCTATCATGGAAGGTCCGCGCAAGCACCTCTTCCTGCTGCTCGCGGGTGAGCTTGATGAAGTTCACGGCGTAGCCGGACACCCGCACGGTAAGCTGCGGGTACTTCTCGGGGTGGTCCATCGCATCGCGCAGGGTTTCTCGATTGAAGACGTTGACGTTGATGTGGTGGCCATCGTCATCCACAAACTTCGATAGGATCGTACGCAGGTTGGCAACCTTGTCTGCTTCGCTACGGCCAAGGCCCGAGGGCACGATCGAGAACGTGTAAGAGATTCCGTCGAGCGCGTCCTCGTAGGGCAACTTGGCCACAGATGCGGCCGAGGCGATGGCGCCCATTTGATCGCGGCCATGCATCGGGTTCGCGCCGGGTGCAAATGGCTCACCTGCCTTGCGCCCATCCGGCGTCGCGCCAGTCATCTTGCCGTACACCACATTCGAGGTGATGGTTAAAACCGATTGAGTATGCTCCGCATTCCGGTAGGTCGGGTTCTGGCGGACCTTCTCCATGAAGTCATGAACCACCCAGACGGCGAGATCGTCGGCCCGCGGGTCGTTGTTGCCATAGGTTGGAATATCATCGCCTTCGATCTCGTAATCAACGGCGAGGCCTGTCTCGTCACGGATTACGCGCACCGTGCCATATCGGATCGCAGCCAAGCTGTCGGCCACTACAGACAGACCGGCAATCCCGCACGCCATTGTGCGGAACACCTCGCGGTCATGAAGCGACATCTCCAGCCGCTCGTAGTTATAGCGGTCGTGCATATAGTGGATGATGTTGAGCGCTTGGACATAGACCTTAGCCAGCCACTCCGCGAAGTGCGCATACTTCTCGCGAACCTCTTCGAAGTCGAGGGTATCGGCCGTAACGGGCTCCATTTCCGGGCCAACCTGTTCGCCGGATACTTCATCGCGCCCGCCGTTGATGGCGTACAGGAGCGCCTTGGCAAGGTTTACGCGCGCACCGAAGAATTGCATCTGCTTGCCGATCCGCATTGCCGACACGCAACAGGCGATACCGTAGTCATCGCCCCAATAGCTGCGCATCAGATCGTCGTTTTCGTATTGGATCGATGACGTATCAATCGAAGCTTGGGCGCAGAAATCCTTGAACCCGCTGGGCAGGTTGTTTGACCACAGCACCGTCAGGTTCGGCTCCGGCGCAGGCCCCAGATTGTAGAGCGTCTGCAAGAACCGAAAGCTCGATTTTGTTACAAGTGGCCGGCCATCCTCACCGATACCGCCCAAGCACTCAGTGGCCCAGACGGGATCACCGGTGAAAAGCGCATTGTAGCCGGGTGTACGCAGGAAGCGCACCATCCGCAGCTTGATCACGAGGTCGTCGATCAACTCCTGCGCAGCGCATTCGGTCAGCAGACCAGTGGCGAGGTCGCGTTCGATGTAGATGTCGAGGAAGGTCGAAACTCGGCCAACAGACATCGCTGCGCCGTTCTGGTCCTTGATGGCACCGAGGTAGCCAAAATAGGTCCACTGGATCGCCTCTTGCGCGGTCTTTGCGGGAAGCGAGATGTCGATTCCGTAAGCGGCGGCCATGTCTTTCAGATCGTGTAGTGCCTTGATCTGGTCGCTCAGCTCCTCACGTGCACGGATCGTCGCCTCGTTCATCGCGGCGGGCTCGAGCCCGGCCTTCTGCTGTTCCTTGTCGGCAATCAGCGCATCCACGCCGTAGAGCGCAATTCGCCGATAGTCACCAATGATCCGACCGCGTCCATAGGCATCCGGCAGGCCCGTCACCACGCCCGATTTCCGCGCTCTCCGAATCTCGCTTGTATAGGCGTCAAACACACCCTGATTGTGGGTTTTACGGTGATCGGTGAAGGTGCGCGTCACCTCCGGATCGGGCGTGTAGCCATAGGCTTCAAGGGCGGCGTCCACCATCTTGATCCCGCCATCGGGAAAGATCGCGCGTTTGAGCGGCGCATCCGTTTGCAGCCCAACAATCTTTTCCAGCGCCTTGTCAACGTAGCCGGGGCCAAAGGCGGTCAGCGTGGACGGCACGCCCGGATCAACACCAAGAATTCCGGCCTTCCGTTCGTCCGCGTAAAGCTCAAGGACTTTGTTCCACAGCGCGGTCGTTCGAGACGTTGCCGCTTCTAGAAAGGCGCCGCCTCCGTGATAGGCGGTGTAGTTCAGTTGAATGAAACTGCGCACGTCGACGTGCTTTTCCCACGGTCCGGTCGCAAATCCAGTCCAGGGGCCGTGTGCTGACTGTTCAATCGGGGCGTCTTGCTTCAACATATCTATGTCTCCGTGAAGCGGCGGGACCGGGCCCAAGACTTTACGGTATAGACGTCAACCGCTTCCAATAGCGTTGCTCTTGCCGGGTGCTGAATGGCACGCCGGGATTCCGGATGCTCCCGTTCCTCCTATTGCAGTGTCCGCCAAAGCCGTCGCCGCCACATTGATCGAGATCAGGTCCGAATCCTGCGAGGCTGCAAACCCGAAGAAGCCGGTAGTGCTTGCTTGGAGCCCGACGGTTAGGGCGATGGCCCCACGTCACCTTGCAGCACTGCACTGCAACGCAGCCAATCAGCCCACCTTCGCACTGAATAGTTCGGAGACCGGGGCTTTGCGGCCGTTCAGTCTGCGCGTTCAGTGTCTGCGTGCGATCGGCCATCACTTACAGGTGTTGGCAATGGCACTGGTTTATGGATGGCCACACCGACCATCACGAACAACACGCCAAGCACGTCGATCACGCTCGGGATCTGCCGCAACACGATCACGCCGATGATCGTAGCCGTCGCAGGTAGAAGGGCCAGAAGGAACGCGAAGCTGGCGCGCGGCAATCGGGCCATTGCGAGCTGATCGCAAACATACGGGATGACCGACGAACAAATGCCAACGCCGATGCCGGCCAACACCAGCAACGGTGCGCCGAAGGCATCAAGCGCTTGCAAGAAACCGATTGGCATCACGAAGATGAACGCCGCGGTCATGGCCGCTCCCAGACGCTCCACGCCCCCGGACGCACCGCCTTCAGAAATCTTGTGGCCGAGGACGATGTAGAGAACGAACAGGGAGCCATTCAGCACGGCCCAGAATAAACCCAGAAGGTCGGACGTAAGCTCGGGGCCGTCAGCCGCGAGCAGGGACGGCACGTCAATCAGAAGGGCAACGCCAAGAATGGAGAAAACGAAGGCAACGTAGTTTCGCCCTATGCGCAGACCCCAGAGCGCGACCCCAATGGTACCTATGAACTCAATGGCCGCGACCAGAGAGATCGGCAGCCGGTCGAGCGCCAGGTAGAATGAGCTGTTCATCAACGCGAGACAGCCACCAAGCGCGATAAGGAGAACGCGCTCACGGGGCGTTGATTTCTTGAAGGTGCGCCAAGGCTTAGTCACGGCGGCAAAGATCAGAGCCGCAGAAGCAATTCGGAACCATGCGACACCCAGAACACCAACGACGGGAAACAACAGAACCGCGAAAGCCGGACCGAGATAATGGAACACAGCCGAGACACCGAACCAGGCGTGCGGGGGAACAGCCGTGGACATGCGGGACATGGCTCCCGCTCCGGTGCCGCGGGCTGAGTTCGCAGGGCCTTGATTTGACATTCCCGCATGATGGAAGGTGATTAAAACTCTCGATATGGTGATCAGCTATGCAGACTAAAGATTCATCCTCACAAAAGAAGGAAAAATCGCCTTCCAGCCTTCGGTCAGATGAAACAGGTCTCGACAGTATCGACGCCGCGATTCTCCGGGAACTCTGCGAAGACGCCCGAATCCCGCGCGCGGAATTATCTCGCCGCGTCGGTCTCTCTGCCCCAAGCGTGGCGGACCGTGTGCGGCGTCTCGAAGATCTAGGCATCATTAACGGGTACGGCGCACGCATCGACCCCGCACGACTTGGCTACAGTCTGACGATCCTGATCCGCGCGCGCCCGTTGCCAGGGGCAATGACAAACATGATCGAAGCGATTCAAGCGACACCCCAGATCGTCGCCTGTGACCGCGTGTCTGGCGAAGACTGCTTTGTGGCGCGCGCCCATGTCCGTGACGTGGCCGAAATGGAGGCGGTCATTGATCGGATCGTGCCGTTTGGCGCAACCAACACTTCTATCGTGCAATCGTCGCCTGTCGAGGAGCGGCTTGTTAGGCTTTGAGTCCACAGAGCGGGTGGAGGGATGGCCCTCATTCCGCGGCGTGGGAACGCGCCATAGTGCTGGTATCAGCTTCTGTGATCGAGATGGGCCACCCCAAGCCGGACACCACGCGGGGCCGCACTTAGGCTAAGCACACCGTTCGCTCAACCAGTGCTTCAGATGGTCGGCGAATTGTGTTCAACCAGCCCGGCGACGGGCGCTGGAACTGCGGTTCTTCGAACGCATTTAACCCCGCCTTGCCGGTGTGGAAGCATACGAGTCACGTCACCTTCACGGCAATCAAAATGCACTGTCTGAAATAGTACGAGCTCTGATCGAACTTGTGGCAATGCTGGATCGCCAAGTCAGGTTTCTATGACGAGTTTGCCGAATTCATTGGCCGCAGACTTGGAGCGCATCAGTGCTCGCTTTCGAATGAAAAGACTTGTGCGAGGCGTCTTGTCAGTCTCCGCCGAACCACATGTATCTGGGCGTGCGATGCGTCCAACACACTATGGCTGCCTGCCAATCCGGGTCCCGGGGGAGCGGCGCTGGTTTCCGGTCGAAACGCCACCACCAGACGAGGCCGGCAATCGTAAGAAGCAGGGCCAGCACAGCGACCGGAGCACGAGTTCCGAGAGCGGCGGTTTTTTCCGCGGCATCCTCTTCAAGGCTGGACCGAAATACGCTTCCCAGCAGCACCGGAATTAGTGCGGCGCTAACGCCGTGCATGAGAACGGAAACCGCTCAGTAGCTATCGGTATTGCTTTTTTGACATATGCCCTCTCGATCTTCCTCGAAGGCCACGCCGCATCCACCGGTTCGGCAATCGCCAATGAGCATCCAGCACCACATGGGTCGGGCCTGGCGCAATGGGCGGTCCCAGTTTCGAACTGGCAAAACGGGCCGCTCGGCTTGAAGTAAATTGCAGGAGTAACCGGGACAGCGCCGCCGGCGGCATCGAGTATCGTTCAGTAGACGGTGAAGAAAGGGTCGCCATAACCAGTGATCATAAATCGCTTTGAACTAGGACCTATTTTCAGGCCGGAATTTGCAACAGCCTTACTGTCAGGCGATTTGAGCACGCATCGGGATCTAGCATACAACGCCGCAACGGGCATACGCCCCCTCGATAATGGATTGCTCGCAACGCTCAGCGGACATTGGCTGCGGCTACAGACGTCGCATGTGGCCCTATCGGCAAAACTGGTGGCCCCTTTGGCTCAAGGCGCGCATGGCGGACGTCTCTATCAAATGGTGTTGCGCGCAAGAACAGTTGAACCCAACGGTGCCTAATCGACGTTTCCGGCGTACTCCGCGCTGGGCCTTTTGTTCCACGTTACGGCCATGTCAACTTTTGCCGCCGACAGCAGATTCATTACAGGGCAACGAAACTCCACGTTCTTGCAAAGCTGGGCGAAGCGCGCGTCGGGCTCGTCGGTGTAGACAGTGATCTCCAGCGAACCGCTTTCAAAATACGGCCGGATACCAGGCACGCCCTTGGGGCCGCGCACGTCGATCTGGCTTTCGCAGGCGAAATCCACTCCGGCATAGTCAAACTTCATGGCGGTCGCGACGCCGTTGATGATCACACCGTCGCAGCCGACAAGGGCAACCAGCACCGTCTCAAGCGGGCTTGGGGCGCTGTTGGTGCCACCAAGTGATGCGGGCTCGTCGGTGTAGACGAGATCGAAGTCGCGCACCTGGATCTTCGTCCGGGTTCCGGCGGCGTTGGTGGCCTTCACATGGCGCACGCCGATTTTCTTTGTCTCGGGGTCGATGCTGGGTTCGATAATGTCGGGGTCGATCATGTCTGACATGGGTCACTCACTCTAGCTAAAGGGCAATAGGGCTCCTGTGGGCGCGTCGCCGCGCAGGAGGTCGAACAGCAGCCTAACGATCGTGAAGACTGCTGCTCCGTAGATCAGAGACGTCCACCAACGCATCTTGGCGCGGGCGAGAAGCATCCATGCAATTAGGATGACGGTCGGCACACTGATACCGATCGCCCAGACTGCAACCGTGTAGGCAAGGAAGATACCAAGGATCCAAAGCTCGCCTGCATGACGGCCAAAATCGTTTCGAAACTCGCGCACGCCGCGGAAGCACAGCCAGAGAGCCAGCGGCAGACCGGGCACAATGGCAAGAGCGGGCATCAGGCGCGACGCAGGGTTGAAGGTAAACATTTCCCACGTGGCATAAAGGAACATCGCTGTTGCCACGGCTGCCAAGATCAGCGCTACACCGCGGTTCCCCTCACTGGCAGGCGACGCTGCCGCTTCCTCGGGCTCGAGCGCGGTATCCTGCTGCGCAGCAAACAAATGGCGGTTGCGAAGCCATTTCACAAAGCTGATCGCCATGGGGATAGCAATGAAGGAGGCTATGATCAAAACGCCCGGCCGGGTGAGCCACGACCAGCCGTGGATCTGGTTGGTTAGCCAAAAGTATTGCTCCATTGGCCCCGACAAAACGAAACCCACCAGGGCAGGCGCGCGGGGCCAGCCGCCATGCTTCATCAACCACCCAAGCGTGCCTAGCAGGAAGAGCATGAAGATATCGCCCATCGTCGAGGTGGACTGATAGGCGCCAACAATCATGATCAGGATCAGGGGTGCCGCGATGATGGCGAAGGGGATGCGGGTAAGTCGCGCTAATGATGGTGCAACAGCGAAACAAAGCGCCGCGCCAACGATCGAGGTCAGCGCCACCGACCACACGATCAGGAACATCAGGTCGGGGTTCTGGGTGATCATCCGCGGCCCGGGATAGTAGCCAAACGAGAACAGCGCGCCGAGGAAGATGGCCGCAGCCGGGCCGCCCGGCACGCTGAACAACAGAGTCGGCACAAGATCGGAAATTACGGTCGCGTTGTTGGCACCTTCGGACGCAGCGATGCCCCTGATCTCTCCCTTGCCGAACTTTGACTTGTCTTTGGTCGACCGCATCGCGTGCCCGTAGGCGACCCATGTGGATGCCGACGCGCCGACAGCTGGGACGAAGCCCCCGAAGACGCCAATGACCGAGGCGCGCAGCACCAGCCATTTCGAATGCCAAAAGTCCCGGAATCCCGTCCCCCATCTGGAGACCTTCATTCGCTCATGGCTGATCCCGCCACCAGCGGCGAGCATCGAAATTGCCTCGGCCACGCCAAACAGCCCCAAGGCCACAATCGTCAACGCGAATCCGTCGAGCAGATAGACCTGCCCAAATGTGAAGCGGAAATCAGCAGCGGCCTGTGCCGGGCCCACCACACCCAAAAGAACCCCGAGGCAGGCGGCGGCCAGGCCCTTGGCGAGGTCTTTCCCCACCATCGACGCGGCAAAGAACAGGCCAACAAGCGCAAACATGAAAAGCTCGGGCGTGGACAGCATCAACACGATCGGTCCAGCGACCGGAATGGCGAAAAAAAGGATCGCTGCCCCCATCAAACCGCCGATCATTGAGGCCAGAAAACCGACTCCCAAGGCGCGCGCCGCCTCTCCCTTCTTCGCAAGCGCATGCCCCTCGATTGCCGTTGGCGCGGAGGCGGGCGAACCCGGCGCCCCGAGCAGAACAGACGTGATCGTATCCGAGGTGTAAACGACCGATACTGCGCCCAGCAGCATGGCGAGGCCGGAATAGTCGTCAAGGTAGAACACAAAGGGCAAAAGGATGGAGACCGCCGCGACCCCGCCAAGGCCGGGCAGCATGCCGAACACCATACCAACGATCATGCCGGCGAAAAGCGCAGCAAGCCGGATTGGATCAAGAAGCGCACCAAGCGCTGTTACAGCGTGTTCGAGCATAAAAGCGTCCGGAGGCGAAGGCATGTCCGGGTCCGGCGACGCCGGACCTGGCACTTAGGCACTGACTTAGAAGTTCACGCCGTACTTTTCGGAAAGAAGGTCGCGCAGATAGGTCACAACCTCTTCGCTTGGCGAAAGCGCCGCCTTGATCGCGGCCTCGGTGTCGGGGCCCGCGTTCAAGCGCGCGCCATTGGTGACTTCCTGGCTTTCAGCCTGAAACTCCGGATCGGCGTTGATCGCCTCGACCGCCGCGGCGAACGCATCCAGAACTTCCTGCGGCGTGTCGGGGTGCATGTAGCCGGTCAGGCCATAGGCATATGTCACCGATGCAACGCCCTGAAATGCCTCCCATTCAATGCCCGATGGCGCTTCACCATTCATCTCCTGAAAGACTTCATAGACAGACGGAAGCTCAGGCGCGATCGGATCTCGCGCTGACAGAACACCGTTCTCCATAGCGCCCCCGGTCCAAAGCGGCACCGCGCGGCCTTCCTCGACCGAGGGCACAACCTGCGTGAGATACACGGGTGTGAACTGGTAATCGAGGTTCAGCTCACCTTGCTCGAAGGCCAGGCGCACCGGTCCGCGACCGTTGAAGCCAAGAACCGACCGCACGTCGAGATCGAGCACTTCGAATGACAAAAGGCCCGGCAAATCAGACGCGGCCGCAGCGATACCGCCATAGATAAGCGGCGTCTCCGCCTCTTTGATATCCGCGGCGCTGGTCACCCCGGTTTCGGGCGATACGTAGGCCACCGCGCTAAACGGATGGCTGTAGGCAACGCGGTAATCCGCAAGGCGGTATTCCACACCTTCTTGCCCCAGAACGAAGGGGTTTGCTGTGGACGACGTGGTAAACAGGATCGTTGTGCCATCGGAGTTTGCGTTTTGCTCAAACCAATTGGCGCCGAGGATCGAACCACCGCCTGGGCGTGAGACCACATCGAGGTCAGGATTGCCCGGCAAGTGCTTCTCGAAGTAAGGCTCAAGAAATTTGGCGGAGACGAAAGTTGCGCCGCCTTCACCGAAAGGCACCACCACCTCGATGGTTTTGCCCGCAAACAAATCCTGGGCATGAGCGGGCGCGATCGCGCCCACGGTCATTGCCGCGGCAACGGCAAGTGTCAGTCTTTGCATGTCAAATCCTCCCTATAAACGCATGCAATCGAGATGCTATCCAACGGTGTTTTCAAGCGTGCCGAGACCAGTGACGGTGACCCGCATCCTGTCTCCGGCCTTAAGGTACTTCGGGGGGTCGAAACCGATGCCCACGCCAACGGGCGTGCCGGTGGCGATGATGTCGCCCGGCAAGAGCGTCATGGTGCGGGACATGGTTTCGATAAGTGTCGGGATGTCAAAGATCAGGTCGGCCACCTTGGCGCGCTGCCGCTCTTCGCCGTTGATTTCGGTTTTGACCTCGAGATCGCGCACGTCGCCAAACTCGTCTTTCGTCGCGATCCACGGGCCCATGGGGCAGAAGGTGTCGATGCCTTTGCCGATAACCCATTGATTGTGGTCTTTTTGAAGGATGCGCGATGTTACGTCGTTGAGCGCCACATACCCAAAAACATGATCAAACGCGTCGGTCTTGCTGACTTGAAACGCCCGTTTGCCGATGATGACGCCAAGCTCGCCCTCGTAATCGACGCTGTTTGTAGGATCGAGTGATGCCAACACCGTGTCGCCCGGGCCGCAAACACTGGTTGTGGCCTTGGTGAAAATGACCGGGTTCGAGGGCACCTCTTCCTTGGCGCTAGAGTCAAACCCGCTGGAATGAAACTCGGCCGCGTGGGCGTAGTAGTTCTTGCCCACACAGAAGACGTCGCGCAGCGGCTCCGGGATCGGCGCATTGACATCTACATCCGACAGCGGAATGCGGTGCCCGTCAGTATCATGCCAGGCGTCGAGACCTGCTTGACCCATGGCGATCAGGTCCAGCACCGCCCGACGCGCGCCGCCGCCTTCAACGCAGACGACAACATCTTCGCCATCGAGGTAGCCCGCAGCGTCCTGCCCGCTTGCGACAAAGGTGAGCAGCTTCATTTTCTCGACATTCCTAAATTTTATCGATAAAATGTAAAAACATAGAAAATACTGCGAGTCAACGATGCGGCACCCGCGGTATGGAGCTCATTAAAGACAGGGGCCCGAATGGGATTGCGCGCTGAGAATATGGATGGGGGCACGCTTGCCGACGCCGCCTATGCCCGCCTTCGCAGAGACATCATCATTGGCACGCGTCAGCCAGGAGAGCGTCTGCGCATCGAGAAGCTTAAAACGATTTATGCCATTGGCCCGACGCCCCTGCGTGAAGCGATGCAGAAACTGGCGCAGGACGGCCTTGTGGTTAGCGAGGGCAACCGCGGGTTCACGGTGGCCCCGCTGGATGCAGAGGAGTTTGCTGACCTCAACACCGCTCGAACCGCCATTGAGAAAGAAGCACTTCGCCTCTCGATTGCAAACGGCAAGCAGGCTTGGGAAGCCCGGGTGGTAGCTGCGGCCTATATCATGGCCAAGGAGGACGAAGCCTTGGAAAATGCCGATGGCGAATTGCCAGACACGTGGGAAAGCGCGAACGCCGAATTTCACACATCGCTCGTTTCGGCCTGCGGGTCGGCTTGGCTTTTGAAGATCCGGTCTGGCCTGCATGATCTTTGCGAGCGTTACCGACGCGCCTCGGTCTATCTGAAAATGGGCGCGCGGGATCTTCGATCCGAGCATGCCGCGATCGCGGATGCGGCGCTCAGGCGTGACGTTGAACTCACCTGCGCCCTTACCGAGAAGCACTTTGCCTTGACGGCATCTGCCCTTGAGGCGGACGGCTTGCCCAGCACCGCGTTGGAGGAACGCGCCGGTCTATGACGACGACCGTTCTGCTTTTTTTGGCGGCAGGGCTAGTGGGCGGCATGGTTAACGCTGCCGCGGGTGGCGCCAAGCTGTTCGTCTTTCCAATGCTCCTCGCGACGGGATTGCCGCCCATCGCGGCCAATGTAACCCAAGGCGTTGCGCTGTGGCCGGCGCAATTGCCCGCCATATGGGTCTATCGGCGCGAGATCATGCACGAATGGCAGAGGCTTCTGCGCCAGATGCTGCCGGCACTGGCTGGGGCGTTGGCGGGTGCGCTGGTGATGGTTAATTCCAGCAACGAGGCTTTCGTGCGCGTGGTGCCCGTACTGCTGTTGGTCGCCGTGGTCGCCATTATTCTTGGGCCGCGCACGACAGATTTAATGCGCTGGGCCTTTCCTGGTAAGCGGTTGAAGGCGGCAACGGCGATCCTTCTTGCGGTGCTCGGCTTCTATGGCGGGTTCTTTGGCGCAGGGCTGGGCTTCATGCTTCTGGCCGTTCTGGCGGCCTCGACCGGCGAGGACCTCGGCCAGGTAAATGGGCCCAAAAACCTTTTCGCCGCGGCCATACAATCGGTGGCGGTGATCCCAATGATGCTTTCGGGGCTCGTCGATTGGACGGCCGCACTTTGCGTTCTGATTGGCGGTTTGCTTGGGGGTTTCGTCGGCGCGACAGTGACCAAACGGCTCCCCGAAAAGCTGGTACGTATCGGAGTTGCAACGCTCGGAACGGTTTTGACGATTTCCTTCCTGCTTTCTTGAATGCTTCCAGGCAACAAGGACGGGCCAATCAATCTGGCCGCGAGAGAGTGACGGAGTTTTTCGGGAAACGACCTGGCATAAACGTGCGCGTCTTCGAGACAGCGCACGGTGGCGGAGAGACAGGGATTCGAACCCTGGGAGGCTGTTACACCTCAACGGTTTTCAAGACCGCCGCATTCGACCACTCTGCCACCTCTCCGACCGTGCGGTTCCCTACCGGGAATGGGGCGCGGCTGTAAAGACACTGCAGCGCCCGGCAATGGTGGGGGACTTCCCATGTTCGGCGGAAAGGGCTAATGTTTTGCCCAACCGGCGGCGCACTGCACGCCGGATGAGCAGCGCCGCAAAAGCGGCATAACAATCGCCACGCGGGGTGGCGGAGAGGCATGGTATGGCGAGAGTGAACTCACGCATTTTGGCGGCGGGGGCGATCACCCTTCTCCTTGCCGGCTGCGAGCAGCTTGGAATCGACTCCCTGTTGCCGCGCGGGGGCGATGAAACGCCCGAAGTAACCGCCGCCGCCACCGTGCCTGGCGAATCCGTTGAACGGGACGTGGAAGCGCCCGAAGTGTTTTCAACTGACGAGCCGGGGCTCTGGGATGGTCGCCCTTCTCTGGGCGGCGTGTGGGTGGCCCATCCGGATGTGACGGAACCCGAGCGTGTAATCATTCGCAACGTTGAGAACGACAGTTTCGTGATCGGCGCCCTGTTCCGCCGCGAACGCGACAACCCCGGGCCAAGGATCCAGGTTTCATCCGATGCCGCAGAAACTCTGGGCATGCTTGCAGGCCAACCCGCCACGCTGAGCGTGGTTGCGCTGCGCCGTCAGCAAGTAGCCGTGGCCCCGCCGGCCCTAGAAGACGTGGGCGCCGCGGAAGAGATCGCCGCCGCAGGAATTGAATCGACAGCGCTCGAACCCCTTGAAGGGGCCCCTAATGCAACGCCTGCCGAAGCGCCTGATGAGGCCGCGCCGGTCGAAACCGCCGCCGCCCAAGCAGCCGCGCCCACGCCGCCAGCGGCACCCTCTGGCGACCGGCTTGACAAACCCTTCATTCAGATCGGCATTTTCTCTGTCGAAGAAAACGCGTCAAACACCGCCGCAAGCCTGCGCAACATCGGCATCGTGCCCACGGTGCTGAGCCAGGAAAGCAACGGTAAACCTTTCTGGCGTGTGATCGTCGGGCCCACAACTAACGCCCAGGAACGGCGCACCATCTTGAGCCAGGTGCAGGACCTCGGCTTCAACGACGCCTACTTTGTCACGAACTGATCCCGGAAAGGCTTTCTCCCATGCTCTTTTCCCGACTGCTCACTGCCGCCGCCGCCCTCTGGCTGGCCGCATTTCCAGCCGCAGCCGCATTTGAGACCCGCGCAACCGCCGCGTATGTCTTTGACGTCACCACCGGCACGGTGCTTCTTGAAAAGCAGGCAGACGTGCCATTGCCTCCCGCCTCGATGTCAAAGCTGATGACGCTTTACATGCTCTTCGAGGCCCTGCGCGACGGCCGTGTTTCCCTCGAAACGCAGTTTTCGGTGTCAACGAAAGCCCGCAGCATGGGCGGTTCAACGATGTTTCTCGACGAAACGGATCGCCCAACGGTCGAGGAACTGATCAAAGGCATCATCGTACAATCCGGCAACGATGCCTGCGTTGTCGTGGCCGAGGGCCTCGCAGGATCGGAAGATGCGTTCGCCCGGCTAATGAACGAGCGTGCGGCCACCATGGGCCTAACCGGATCGACTTTTGCCAATTCCACGGGGTGGCCAGACCCCAACCACCGGATGTCCATGCGTGATCTCGGCATCGTGGCCACGCGGCTGATCACCGAGTTCCCGGAATACTACGGCTACTTCGCCATGACGGAGTATGACTTTGACGGCCGTTCGCCCGCGAACCGCTTCAATCGCAACCCAATCCTTGGGCTCGGCATCGGCGGCGACGGGCTCAAAACCGGCCACACCCAGGAAGCGGGCTATGGCCTTGCGGGATCGGCAATTCAGGCCGGGCGCCGTGTGGTATTCGTCGTCACGGGGCTTGAAAGCCGCGCCGCTCGTGCCGAGGAAAGCGAACGCGTCGTTGCTTGGGCCTTCCGCCAGTTTGTCGAACGGCCTGTCGCCGAAGCCGGCGAAGTGATCTCCCGCGCCGACGTCTGGATGGGCGATCACACCGCGATTGATCTGATCATGGCGGAAGACACTCAAATTCTCATGCCCGCCACCAATGCCGACATCGCCGACGCGCGCGTGGAATACCGTGGCCCGATCGAAGCGCCGATTGACGAAGGGCAACAAGTGGCAGAACTTGTTATTCCCCGCGACGGGCTTGAAGAAGCACGCATTCCGCTTGTTGCTGACAGAACCGTTGCGCGCGGAGGGTTTTTGCCGCGCATCCGCTCTGCCGTGCTTGTGCTGTTCCGCCAAGCGCTTGGCCAAGCCAGCGAGATGCTCTGACACAAGGTGCAAGATGGGCCGTGGCCTGTTCGTAACGTTCGAGGGCATTGACGGCTCAGGCAAATCCACCCAGGCGCACCGCCTGGCCGCAGCCCTTGGGGAAGCGGGGCATGACCCAGTTCTGACCCGCGAGCCCGGCGGCTCGCCCGGCGCAGAAGAAATCCGGCGGCTTCTGGTGGAAGGCGAGCCTGACCGATGGTCTGCCGAAACCGAGATCCTGCTCTTCACGGCAGCTCGGCGCGATCACCTGGAAAAAACGATTGAGCCCGCGCTTGCCGCAGGCCGCATCGTGATCTGCGATCGGTTCGCGGATTCGACGCGTGTGTATCAAGGCGCGGTGCGCAGCACGCTCCTCACACTTGTCGATACCCTGCATGCGCAGATGATCGGGCGCGACCCCGATCTGACGTTTCTGATCGACGTTGATCCCGATCAGGCACTGGCCCGGGGCCTAGCTCGCAACTCCGGCGAGGACCGTTTTGAAACGTTCGGGGCTGAATTCCAACATAAACTGCGCAAGGGGTTCCTTGGCCTCGCCGAAAACGATCCGGAGCGCTTTCGAATTGTTAACGGGGCGCGCGACGAGGCCGCGATTGCCGACGAGATCGCACGCAGCGTTGTGGAGCAGCTCGGTGAGTGATCCCACGCCCGAGGCTGACCGAGTAGACGGTACCCCCCACCCGCGCGACACTGCGGAACTCTTCGGTCAGGGCGCTGCGGAAGCAGCATTCCTTGCGGCGCATGTAGGCGGGCGCCTACATCATGCCTGGTTGATCACCGGCCCCCGTGGCGTAGGCAAGGCCACGCTTGCCTGGCGTATCGCGCGGTTCCTGCTGGCAGAGGCGCCTGCCGAGGCCGGCCTCTTCGGCGCTCCACCCGCTGCCAGCACACTCAACATCCCTGCCGATCACCCTATCGCCCGGCGTGTCAGCGCGGGCTCCGAGCCCCGGCTCTATCTTCTGCGCCGCACCTGGGATGCGAAAGCCAAGCGTTTCAAGGCGCAGATCGGCGTGGATGAGGTACGAGGGCTGAAATCCTTCTTCGGCCTATCGGCGGCTGATGGCGGGCGGCGCGTGGTGATTCTGGATGCGGCTGACGAAATGACCGTAAGTGCCGCAAACGCACTTCTGAAAGTGTTGGAGGAGCCACCTGAAGGCGCTGTGCTCCTGCTCGTCAGCCATCAGCCAGCCCGGCTTCTGCCCACCATCCGCTCCCGCTGCCGCGAGCTACGCTGCGCGCCGCTCGGGCCCGAAGACATGGCCTGGGCGCTTGCCGCGCTCGGGGTGAACGCCGATCAGGGCGCCGATGCGCTGGCGGAGCTGGCGCAAGGCTCCGTCGGTGCCGCCTTCGCGCTGGCCGAGGCCGACGGTGCCGGCCTGTACGCCGCGCTCGTAAACCTAGCGGCGAGCATGCCCCAAGTGGATCGCAACGCCGCACTAAAACTCGCCAATGCCGCCGCCGGGCGCGGGCAAGAGGCGCGACGCGACCTCACGCTGCGGCTGATCGATCTGATGCTCGTTCGCCTGGCCCGCGCCGGGGCTGGCGCCCCACCGACGCGAGAGGCCGCGACAGGTGAGGCCGAGATGCTGGCCCGCCTCTCGCCCAACGCGGCAGCCGCCCGCATTTGGGCGGCGCTCCAGCAGGATGTGACCCGCGAGACCTCTCATGCCCTGGCCGTCAATCTTGACCCCTACGGCCTCATCCTCGATATCGTCCGGAGGATAAATCAAACGGCCGCGGACATACTTTCGCGCCGCTAGGCGAAACGATGAGCGCGAGCCGGATCACCGACAGCCATTGCCACCTTGACTTCCCCGATTTCGAGGGGCGGGTCGGCGACATCGTGAGCCGCGCCGCAGAGGAAGGCGTGCACAGGATGGTGACCATCTGTACGCGGCTGCGCGCAGAGCCTGCCGTCCGAGCGATTGCCGAAGCCCATGCCCCTATCTTTTATGCAGCGGGCACCCACCCGATGAGCGCCGCAGAAGAACCGATGGCAACGGTTGAGTTGCTTATGGAGATCGCGACACACCCCAAAATGGTGGGCATCGGCGAAAGCGGCCTCGATTACCACTACACCGCCGAAACCAAGGCCGTGCAGCAAGAGAGCCTGCGCATTCATATCGAGGCGGCGCGCGCCACGGGCCTACCCTTGATCATCCACGCCCGCGATGCCGACGAAGACATGGCGCGAATCCTCGCGGAAGAACATGCGGCAGGCCCGTATTCCTGCGTGATGCACTGTTTTTCGAGCGGGCCCGAGCTCGCAGAAGCGGCCTTGAGTTTGGGCTTCTATCTCTCGATGTCCGGTATTGCGGCCTTTCCCAGATCGGGCGATCTACGGGCGATTTTCGCCGCTGCACCGACCGACCGTATCCTCGTTGAAACCGACGCACCTTACCTGGCGCCCCCGCCCCATCGCGGGAAGCGAAACGAACCGGCGTATGTAGCCCATACCGCCCGTGTGGGGGCTGAGGTGATGGGGATGGACTATCCGGATTTTGCCGTACAGACCGAAGCGAACTTCGAACGCCTCTTCTCCAAGGCGGTGCTCTGATGGCCGTCCGCGCCTTTCGCATTCTCGGCTGCGGGTCGTCCGGCGGCGTGCCGCGGCTGGGCGGGCATTGGGGCGATTGCGATCCCGAAAACCCCAAAAACCGGCGCCAGCGCTGTTCGATGCTGATCACGCAAACGGGCCCCGGGGGCACCACTCGCGTTCTGATCGATACCTCGCCCGACCTGCGCGCGCAGCTCTTGGCCGCCGAGGTCGGTGGGCTGGATGCGGTGGTTTATACGCATGCCCATGCCGACCATGTGCACGGCATCGATGATCTGCGCATGATCGTCTACAACCAGCGCGCGCGGCTTCCCGTCTATGCAGACGGGCCCACGCAGGATGCCCTTCTCAGCCGGTTCGGCTACGCGTTCGTGCAGCCAGAAGGTTCATCCTACCCCCCAATTCTGGACCTTCACGCCATCCGCGGCCCGTTCGAGATTTCCGGCGCGGGCGGAGCCATTCCGTTCGCCCCGTTCGAAGTAGAACACGGTGCGATCGACAGCCTTGGGTTTCGGATCGGCGATCTGGCTTACCTGCCCGACGTGTCTGAGATGACGGACGAGGCATGGCGCGCCGTGGAAGGCCTTGATTGCTGGGTGCTCGACGCGCTCCGTCGCCAACCTCACCCCACACACGCAAATCTCGAAACCGCGCTGGCTTGGATCGATCGCGCGGCCCCGAAACGTGCCGTGCTGACCAACATGCATATCGATCTCGATTATCACACGGTGAAGCATGAAACGCCGCCCCACATCACCCCGGCCTATGACGGGATGACGATCACCTACGAGCTTTAGGTGCAGGCCCTACTCGACGTTATTCTGCCGGTCTTTGTGGTAATTGCCTTCGGCTATGGCGCCGTGGCGCTGAAGCTGTTCTCGGATGCGGGCGTCGATGGCCTTCAGAAGTTCACGCAGAACTTTGCAATCCCCTGCCTTCTCTTCAGCGCCATTGCGACGCTCGATCTTTCGGCGCATTTCGATGTGGCGCTTCTGGTTAGCTTCTACACAGGCGCCGGGGCAGGGTTTCTCGCGGGCCTTTTCGGCGCGCGCTGGCTTTTCCGCCGCCCGTGGGAGGATTGCGTGGCCATCGGCTTTTGCTGCCTCTTCTCCAACAGTGTCTTGCTGGGTTTGCCAATTACCGAGCAAGCCTATGGCCCCGGCGCGCTTGCCGCGAATTTTGGGATCATCGCGATCCACGCGCCGTTTTGCTACGGCATCGGCGTTACTGTGATGGAGATTGTGCGCAATCGCGGCTCTGGCGGCATCGCAACCGCCGGCAAGGTGCTGGTCGCGATGTTCCGCAATGCGCTCGTGATTGGGATCGGGCTGGGCTTCGCCGTTAACCTCGGCGGCGTCACCCTGCCTGCCGTTATCAGCGATGCACTTGATCTCATCACTGCCGCAGCCCTGCCAGCCGCCCTCTTTGCACTCGGCGGCGTGCTCGTACGCTACCGGCCCGAAGGCGATCTTCGCGTTGTGGTTTACATCTGCCTCGTCTCGCTTGTGATGCACCCAGTGATCGTATGGACGATGGCAAGCATCGCGGGGCTTTCCACAGATGCGTTTCGGTCGGCCGTGCTGACAGCGGCGATGGCACCGGGAGTGAACAGTTACATCTTCGCCAACATGTACGGCGCCGCCCGCCGTGTGGCCGCCTCCACGGTGCTAATCGCAACAGCGCTTTCGATCGGCTCGATCTGGGTGTGGCTGCAGCTTCTGCCCTAGGTCAGCATGCCGCCCAAGGAATTCGCCGCGCTTTCGGTGATGCGTACCCTGCGGATCTCCCCACGCTTGGCCTCGGGCGCATGCACATGCACCGCATGCAGGTATTCCGATTTTCCGCCCATCTGCCCCGCGATCCGCCCGGGCTTTTCAAATAGCACGGAAACCTCGCGCCCCACCATCGCATCCTGCGCCGCGCGCTGCTGATCGCGCAAAAGCGCCTGAAGGCGCTGCAACCGATCATCCTTCTCGTCTTCGGGCACCTCTTCGCGCTCCGCCGCAGGGGTTCCGGGCCGCGAGGAATACTTGAAGCTGTAGGATTGGCCGTAGCCCACAGCCTGCACCAGCGCCATGGTTTCGGCGAAATCCGCCTCCGTCTCGCCGGGAAAGCCCACGATGAAATCGCCCGATAGCAGGATATCGGGCCGCGCCGCGCGCAGCCTTTGAATGATCTTGAGGTAGGTTTCCGCGCTATGCTTTCGGTTCATGGCCTTCAGGATGCGGTCAGAGCCCGATTGCACCGGCAAGTGAAGGTAAGGCATCAGCTTTTCGCAGGTGCCATGCGCCTCGATCAGATCATCGCTCATGTCATTCGGGTGCGATGTGGTGAAGCGGATACGGGCCAACCCATCGATTTCGGCCAGAGCCCGGATCAGCCGGGCGAGCGACCAATCACCACCCTCCCCTGCACCATGATAGGCGTTCACGTTCTGCCCAAGCAGCGTGATCTCCCGCACGCCGCGCTCCACAAGATCGCGCGCCTCATCAACGACGCGCTGGGCCGGGCGCGAAACCTCTGCCCCACGCGTGTAGGGCACAACGCAGAACGCACAGAACTTGTCGCACCCTTCCTGAACGGTGAGAAACGCCGTTGGGCCGCGCCGCGCCTTCGGGCGCTTTGCAAGATGATCGAACTTGTCTTCTTCGGGAAAATCGGTGTCGAGCGCCTTCGCGCCGCCACCCGCGCGCGCCGCCAACTCTGGCAGCCGGTGATAGCTTTGGGGGCCAACCACCAGATCCACCATCGGCTGGCGGCGCATGATCTCCTCGCCTTCGGCCTGCGCCACGCAGCCGGCCACCCCGATCTTCAGATCGGGCTTCTGTGCTTTCAGGCCCTTGAAGCGTCCAAGTTCGGAATAAACCTTCTCCGCCGCCTTTTCGCGGATATGGCAGGTGTTGAGCAGGATCATATCGGCGTCATCGGGCGAAGCGGTTTCTTCATAACCCTGCCCGCCCAGCGCTTCGGCCATGCGCTCGCTGTCGTAGACGTTCATCTGACAGCCATAGGTTTTGATGTACAGCTTCTTGGCCACGCGCGGATCCTCAAACCAAAGGCTCACTTACACTGCGGGGCCAAACCCCGCAACGGTTGCAAAGGCCCACGCCATTCACGATGATTAACGCAACGCGAACGGCGCGGGCAGGCATGCTCTATAACAACCTCGACCACTTCCTGAAGAAGGGCCGCGATGCGCTGCGCGTCGGGCCGGTGGCAATGATTTTTGTGGAAGATCTCGTCGAGGTAGACACAACCATACGCCATCACCAATTCGCAGGATTTCGCGAGATCCTCGTATTCGCGCCACCGGAGCTTTCGCTGCCCGTGGACGTTGAAAAGGGGATCAGGCGCATCCCGTTCGACCTGAGCGCTGAGAATGCCGCGATCACCGCGGTCAACCGGATCATCGACGCCGCACCGGGGTTGTGGCTTTATTACTGCTACAACGCCGAGTACCTCTTCTATCCCTTCGCGGAAGATCGCAGCGTTGCCGAGATGCTAGCGTTTCACGAGGAAGAGCGGCGCGATGCAATGCTCGCCTACGTCATCGACCTGTACGCCGACGATCTTTACGCGTTTCCCGAAGCCGTTTCGCTGGACCATGCGCATCTCGACAAGTCAGGATACTACGCGCTGTCCCGCCTGGACCCCGAAAATCACAATCATCCCAAGGAGCGGCAGCTCAATTTCTACGGCGGGCTGCGCTGGCGGTTTGAGGAGCACATCCCCGAACAGCGCCGCAAGATCGATCGTATCGCGCTTTTCAGGGCGAAGCCGGGCCTGCACCTGCGCGCCGATCACACCTTCAACGATGAAGAATACAACACCTATGCCTGCCCGTGGCACCATAACCTGACAGCGGCAATCTGTTCGTTTCGCACGGCAAAGGCCCTGAAGTCGAATGCCGGATCAGCGTTCGAGATCACGTCCTTTCATTGGCACAATTCAACGCCCTTCGAATGGCACTCACAGCAACTGCTCGATTTGGGGCTGATGGAGCCCGGGCAGTGGTTTTGACGAGTCAGATCTAACCAGGCGCGGCTGATTACTGGCGCAGGCGCCACCCAGTTTTGAAGATCCACCAGATAGCGGCCAGGCAGAGGCCGGTGAAAATGGTTATCGCGATCAGGCTAATCCCCACCGGCACGTCCGCCACGCCGAAGAAGGCCCAGCGGAAGCCGGAGATCAGGTAAACAACGGGGTTGAACAAAGTGATCACCTGCCACGCCGGCGGGAGCATCGAGATCGAGTAGAAAGATCCGCCCAAGAAGACCAGCGGCGTGATCACCAGGAGAGGGATCAGCTGCAGCTGTTCGAAATTTCCCGCCCAGATCCCGATGATAAACCCAAGAAGAGCGAAACTGATACAGGTGAGCAGAAGAAACGCCACCATCGCGAGCGGATGGGCGATCGGCAGGTCGACGAAGAACCCAGCGGTTATGAGAATGATCGTAGCGATCACCAGCGATTTCGTTGCCGCCGCGCCCACATAGCCGATCGTGATTTCGATGAAGTTCACCGGCGCGGAGAGGTGTTCGTATATTGTGCCGATGAACTTGGGAAAGTAGATCCCGAAGCTGGCGTTGGAGGTTGCCTGCGTCATCACCGACAGCATGATTAGCCCCGGCACGATAAACGCCCCGTAGCTCACGCCCTCCACCTCATCGATCCGGCTGCCGATGGCGGCGCCAAACACCACGAAGTAGAGCGACGTTGAGATCACCGGTGAGATCAGGCTTTGCGTCAGCGTGCGGAAAAAGCGCGCCATCTCATAGGAAAAAATCGCTCGGATCGCCCCGAAGTTCATGCGCGCTCCTTGACGAGGCCGACAAAGATTTCCTCAAGGCTCGATTGCTTGGTGTGAAGGTCGCGCATTGTTAGCCCGGCCTGCGCGAGATCGCCCAAAAGCCGGGTTATGCCGGTGCGTTCGCCCGTCACATCGTAAGTGTAGTCCAGCATGCGGCCCTCGTCTGCCAGCGTAAGGCCGTACGCGCCAAGCGTGTCCGGAATTTCCGAAATAGGCGCGTTCAGTTCGATCCGAAGCACCTTCTGGCCCATCTGGCGCATCAACTCGTCTTTCCGCTCCACCAGCAGAATTTCACCCTTATTGATCACCGCAATACGGTCGGCAATCGCTTCGGCCTCTTCGATGTAATGGGTGGTTAGGATGATCGTCGTGCCGTTTGCGCGCAATCTGTCCACTACCCCCCACATTTCCTTACGCAGCTCTACGTCAACACCCGCCGTAGGCTCATCGAGAAACAGCACGCTCGGCTCATGGCTCAGCGCCTTGGCGATCAGAACGCGGCGCTTCATCCCGCCCGACAGCGTGCGGATTCCGGCATCGAGCTTGTCTGCGAGGGAAAGCTCGCTGAGCACTTCCTTTAGATATTCATCGTTCCGCGGCTTGCCGAACAGGCCGCGCGAGAACCGCGTTGTGCGCATCGGCGTCTCGAACGGCTCAAGATTGATTTCCTGCGGCACGAGGCCGATTTGCGCGCGCGTCTGCCGATAATCCTTCACCGTATCGAAACCACCCACGGTGATTGTACCCGAGGTTGGCATCGTGATGCCGCAAATCGTTGAGATCAGCGTGGTCTTCCCGGCGCCATTGGGCCCGAGAAGCGCGATGATCTCGCCCTCCTCGATCTCAAGATCCACACCCTTCAACGCCTCGAAGCCATCGTCGTAACGCTTCGTCAGGTTGGTGACTTTCACGATCGCGGGCATGGGCAAGGCTCGTGCGGTTGGCAGGGCCGGGGCACACAGGCGCCCCAAAACAACAAAAGCCGCCCCATTCGGCGGCTTACGTTGTTGGCTTACGGGCATTCAGCCCTGGCGCGCCTTAAACCGGCGCTGGGTTTTGTTGATCACATAGACACGCCCTTTGCGGCGCACCACCCGGCAATCACGGTGCCGGCTCTTCAGCGAGCGAAGTGAATTTCTGACCTTCATGGCCGCTCTCCTAAATCTCCAGGCGCCCTGCGACGCGTTGATGCACCAGTATCGGCACGCTCATGGTGGGCGGTACTGGGATCGAACCAGTGACCCCTACGATGTCAACGTAGTGCTCTACCGCTGAGCTAACCGCCCGGACCGCCGCATCGCGCCTTGCTCAACGAACAAGACGCGGGACTTCCCGCGCCGGTGGACGGGTCTATAAAAGGTCAATCTCGAGTCTTCAAGGGCTTTTGGCCGCAGGGGAATTCAGCCTATATTGCGCGTCAGCAGGAGGGCCGCTGATGATCGAGACCGCGTTTGAATTGCTGATGCCGAACGTGCGCAGCACAAGCGTGGTATTCGCTTCGCCCCATAGCGGGCGGGAATACTCATGGTCGTTCCTCCGCCGCTCTGTGCTTGACGAGCGGGCGATCCGCTCTTCCGAAGATGCCTTCGTCGACCTCTTGTTCGATAGCGCGCCGCGGGCGGGCGCGCCGCTTCTAGCCGCGCGGGCCCCGCGTGCGTTTCTCGATCTCAACCGCAGCGCCGATGAGCTTGACCCGGCGCTGATCGATGGGGTGCGCCGCGCGCCCCACAACCCGCGCGTCAGTTCTGGGCTTGGAGTCATTCCGCGTGTCGTGGCCAATGGGCGAGCGATCTATCGGGGGAAATTGCCGCTGAGCGAAGCCGAAGCACGGATCCGCGAGTATTGGCGCCCCTATCATGACCGGCTTGCGACCCTGCTTCACGAGGCACATGGGCTCTTTGGCGAAGCGATCCTGATCGATTGCCACTCAATGCCCCACGAGGCGCTCGATGCGGTGGTGCACCCTCACGGCCTGCGCCCGGAAATCGTTTTGGGCGATCGGTTCGGCGCTGCGGCGCGGGGCGATGTTGTGGATCGCATTGAAACGGCCTTCCTCAACGCGGGGCTAAAGGTTGTTCGGAACGCGCCGTTTGCCGGCGCCTATACCACCCAGCACTATGGGCGCCCCTCACGGGGGCAGCACGTTGTTCAGATCGAGGTCGATCGCTCGCTCTACATGAACGAACAAATGGTGCGGCCCAACGGCAACTTCGCCGCGTTCCAGGCGGTTATGTCAGGGGTGATCGCGGAAATTGCCGAGATTGGGCGGCCAGAGCTTCAGGTGGCAGCGGAATAACCGCTAGCTTTTGCGCAGACGGATAACCACGTCGACTGAGGCCACCTCAGCGCCTTCAGGTGCCCGCGGCAGGCGGGAAATCTCTAGTTCATCCGCCGGCGCATCTGTCAGCGTGGCCGTCTCTTCCCAGAAGAAATGCGGGTGATCGTCGATCCGAGTGTCAAAGTAACTCTTCGATCCGTCTACGGTCACTTCGCGCACCAGCCCGGCCTCGCTGAATGCCCTAAGCGTATTGTAAACGGTGGCGAGTGAAACCTTTTCGTCAGAGGCGAGACTGGCCTCAAAAAGGCTCTCAGCCGTTACATGACGGTTCTTGCCATCGCCCACGAGCAGCGCCGCAAGCGCCACACGCTGCCGCGTTGGCCGAAGGCCTGCACTGGAAAGCCAGGCCGTTCCTCGTTTGATGGCTTCAGGCGCCATAAGCCCCGTCACTTAGCTGTCTCACACTGCAATATAGGTGAGGCAGCGCCCGATATTCAAATAGAATCGCTCTAAACAGTGGGAAATGAGGGGCTTGCGGCCCACTTGCGCGCCCTTGAGCGCCGGTGATAGACACGCCGCGCACGATGACGAGCAGATCGGACAACGCCGAATGGCCGCTTTTCCCACACATTTTGCCAAGGAAGACCTGCTGAAATGCGCCCGCGGGGAGCTTTTTGGCCCGGGAAACGCGCAGCTTCCGCTTCCCCCGATGCTTATGATGGATCGGATCACCGAAATCAGCGGGGATGGCGGCGCCCATGGCAAAGGCCATGTGGTGGCCGAATTCGATATCACGCCGAATCTGTGGTTTTTCGAATGCCACTTTCCCGGCAACCCTGTGATGCCAGGCTGCCTTGGCCTGGATGGGCTGTGGCAGCTAACCGGCTTTAACCTTGGGTGGCGGGGCTGGCAGGGGCAAGGCTTTGCCTTGGGCGTGGGCGAAGTAAAGCTCACCGGAATGGTGCGCCCGGATCGTACGATGATTACATATTATGTGGATTTCACCCGGGTTATCGATCGCCGCCTGAAAATGGGCGTGGCCGATGGGCGGGTTGTGGCGGACGGCGAGGAAATCTACGCCGTGAAGGATATGAAGGTCGGGCTCGCAACGGCGAGCTGACGGCCCAGGGAGGGAGTGTGAAGATGCGCCGTGTTGTGATCACAGGGCTCGGTATCATTTCGCCGATCGGCAACTCCGCCGCGGCGGTGTCCGAAAGCCTGCGCGCAGGCCGCTCGGGCATTCGCTTTGAAGAAAACTATGCCAAACACGGCTTCCGGAGCCAGGTGGCTGGCATCCCCGATATTGATCTTACTGAAGCGGTGGACAAGCGCCAGCTTCGCTTCATGGGTCCAACCGCAGCCTATGCCTACCTCGCCATGCAGCAAGCGATCGAGGATAGCGGGCTGAACGAGGGGGAAGTGTCGAACGAACGCACGGGCCTTGTGGCCGGATCGGGCGGGCCATCGACTTCGAACTTCTTTACCGCCTTCGATACCGTCATAAACAAGGGCGCACCGAAACGGATGGGCCCCTTCATGGTGACACGCTGCATGTCGTCCACCGTATCGGCCTGCCTCGCCACGCCATTTAAGATCAAGGGCGTGAACTATTCAATCACCTCGGCCTGCTCGACTTCCGCCCATTGCATCGGCAATGGCGCTGAGTTGATCCAGATGGGCAAGCAGGATGTGATCTTCGCCGGCGGCGGCGAAGAGGTGGATTGGACGCTATCGTGCCTTTTCGACGCTATGGGTGCAATGAGCTCGAAGTACAATGATGCCCCCGAGACGGCGGCGCGTGCGTTTGACGCCACGCGCGATGGCTTCGTGATCGGCGGCGGTGGCGGCATGGTGGTGCTTGAAGAGCTCGAACATGCCAAGGCCCGCGGCGCCAAGATCTACGCGGAAATCACGGGCTATGGCGCCACCTCGGATGGCTACGATATGGTTGCGCCCTCGGGCGAGGGCGGCGAGCGTTCGATGCGCCAGGCGATTGCCACACTCAACGGGCGCAAGGTGGATTATATCAACGCCCACGGCACCTCGACGCCCGTCGGCGATGTGACGGAGGTTGAGGCCGTGCGCCGCGTTCTCGGCGAGGATCACGCACCGATCAGCTCGACTAAATCGATGACGGGCCATTCCCTTGGCGCCACAGGCGTGCACGAGGCGATCTACTGCCTGTTGATGATGGAGGGCGGCTTCATCGCTCCTTCGATCAATGTGAACGAGCTTGATCCCCAACTGCGCCCAGAAGAGATCGTGACCGAAACGCGCGAGGCAGCGCTCGATACAGTTCTGTCAAACAGCTTCGGCTTCGGCGGCACCAACGCCACGCTCGTGATGAGCCGGGTGGACGGGTAAGCCGGTGGCGCACCTTCTCACCGGCAAACGCGGCCTTGTGATGGGCGTGGCCAACGAGCGCTCCATCGCCTGGGGAATTGCCAAGTGCCTTGCCGCCGAGGGCGCAGACCTTGCCTTCAGCTATCAGGGCGAGGCATTTGGCCGCCGGGTTGCCCCGCTAGCAGGAGAAGTCGGTTCGGACATTCTGATCGACCTCGATGTGACTGACAGCGCCTCTATGGATGCCGGATTTTCTGTTTTGGCAGAGCGCTGGGGATCGATCGATTTGGTCGTCCACGCCATCGCCTTCGCCGACAAGGCGGAACTGGCCGCCGATTTCAGGTTCCGCGACACGACGCGGGAAAACTTCAGTCAGTCGATGCTGATCTCTTGCTACTCGTTTATCGACGTCGCGCGGCGCGCGGCCCAGATGATGCCCGATGGTGGTACGCTTCTTACACTAACCTTCGAGGGCTCGCAGCGCGTGATGCCATGCTACAATGTGATGGGCGTTGCCAAGGCGGGGCTTGAAACGGCAGTGCGCTACCTGGCAAGCGATCTCGGGCCCGAAGGCATCCGCGTGAACGCAATCAGCCCGGGGCCAATGAAAACGCTCGCCGGTTCGGCCATCGGCGCGGCACGGCGCACCTACAAGCATGCCGAGGCAAACGCACCCCTGCAGGCCAACGCAACGCTGGAGGCGATAGGCGGCACAGCCGTTTACCTTGCCTCCGATCACGGCACCAACACCACCGGCCAAATCATCATGGTGGATGGCGGCTACCACGTGATGGGCATGCCGCGGGTGGAACACCTCTAAGTGACCGCCCCTAGAATTGTGTGGGCGCACGCTTAGTTTTCGGCGATGCAACTGTCCCGAAGAGCCTTTCTTGCCACAACACTCGCCGCGACGGCCGCGCGCGGGCAGTCTGCCCCCTATTCCGCGGCGATGGATCGAGCGGCAGAACTTGATCAATTGCACAGCATCGTCATCGCGCACGAGGGTCAGGTCGCAGCCGCAGAGGCGTTTCGCGGGCCGGGGCTGGAGCGTGCCGCGAACATCAAGTCGGTGTCGAAAACCATTGTCGCAGCGCTGACAGGAATCGCGATTGATAATGGCCTTCTGCCGGGAACCGAAGCACGGCTCGGCGATGTGGCTCCGGGCCTCATCCCGGGCGCAGCCGATCCGCGCGTGACCGATATCACCGTGGCCGATCTTCTCACCATGCAGGCCGGGCTCGAACGCACCTCGGGTGGCAACTACGGCGCCTGGGTTTCGAGCCGAAACTGGGTGGCGGATGCGCTGTCGCGCCCCTTCGTGGCCGAACCCGGATCGCGCATGCTCTATTCCACCGGCAGCTACCACATCATGGGCGCTGTTTTGAGCGAGGTTTCGGGCGAAAGCCTGCATTCGCTCGCGCGTCGCTGGCTTGGCGCGCCCCTTGGCATCGATATCCCGCCGTGGACGCGCGACCCTCAGGGCCGGTTCATGGGAGGCAACGAAATGGCCATGTCTCCCCTCGCGCTGATGCGGTTCGGCGAAGTGTTCCGCCAGAATGGGCAATATGGCGGCACGCAGGTGGTGAGCGCCGATTGGGTGGCAGCCGCCTTTACCCCGCGCACACGGTCCTTTTTCTCGCGCCATGACTACGGCTATGGCTGGTTCCTGCCCCGCTTTGGCGGGCACAGCGTGGCCTACGGCAGGGGCTATGGCGGGCAGATGATCTACGTCGTGCCCGATCTCGCGCTAACCGTGGCAATCACCTCAGACCCTAATCGCCCGGCACGATCCGATGGCCATGTCGGCGCGCTAAACGGCCTTATGAGAGATCTGATCCTGCCCGAGGCCGAACTGGCATAGGGCTTTCCTCCCCCGGGGCGCTGTGCCAATTTGCCCGCATGCCGCGCGGGAGGCACGATGGCGATCACCACATGCGTATTCGATGCCTAC
>JBCCRC010000041.1:0-31009 GCA_039208375.1 Pseudomonadota bacterium
CGCTGATCCACTTCCGCGGTAACGACATTCTGGTTGAAGGCGCATCCGCTGCCAGTCTGACAGAAAGCGACTTTCTGTTCTCGTAGCCAATTGACGGCGGCCCTGCTGTGGGCCGCCGTTTTCACTTGGTACTAGAGGAGGTTACGCCGTGACCCTTACGCGCGCCAGATGCTGGTCTCTTCTCAACTGGACGCTGTTTTTCAGCATTCTGAGCAACCTCTTGATGCTGACCGGCCCCCTTTTCATGCTACAGGTATACGACCGGGTTTTGGGTTCCCGCTCAGAAGAGACACTGGTTGCGCTGACGGGCCTCGTCGCGGCGCTCTATCTTGCCTATGCCGTGTTTGAATTCGTACGAAGCCGGATCGTCGCCCGTATCGGCGCCCGATTGCAGGAGGCGGGCCAGGCACCGGTTTTTGCAGCAGTGGTCGCCCGGCCCAAACGCGGCGCTCAGCCATCAAGCGACCTCGATACGATCGGCGCGTTGACCGGGTCTTCGGCATTGGTGAATGCTCTTGATGTGCCCTGGGCACCGCTGTTCATCGCCGCGATCTTTGTGTTCCATCCTCTACTGGGATTCGTGGCGGCTGCTGGTGCGTTGGTGCTGCTCGCCAACGCGCTGCTCAATCAAATGCTGACACGATCGTCGCGGCGCCGGGCACGCCAAGCCCAGGGCGCCGCGCAGCACTTCAGCGTCTCGGCCGTGGCGGGAGCTGACGTTATCCGGGCGCAGGGCATGTTGCCCGCAATGCAACGGCGCTGGTCTGATCTGCGCAACCGCGCGGCAAGCTCAGAGTTGAGCGCAGCCGACCGGGGTGGGTGGTTCACGTCCAGTGGCAAGGCCTTCCGGCTGTTTCTCCAGTCGGCGATCCTCGCTGTAGGCGCATGGCTGGTCTTGCAGGGCGAACTTACAGCGGGTGCGATGATAGCGGCATCCATCCTTCTGGGCCGGGCCCTGGCACCGATTGAACAGGTGATCGCGCAGTGGGATCTGTTGCAGCGCGGTTTTGCCGCCTGGCGAAGCCTTCGTAAACTGGTCGACGCTGTAGACGGGCCCCGCGCGCTCGGCACGCCCCTGCCCCGCCCCGAAGCGCGGCTCGATGTGTCGCGGGTAAGCCTGTTGCGACCAGAGCGTGACGCGCCGCTCTTGCACGGTATCGATTTCACCATCGCCCCGGGCGAGGTGCTCGGCGTGATCGGGCCCAGCGGATCGGGTAAATCTACGCTGTCGCGCCTTTTGGTGGGCCTCGAGCCACCTACAACCGGCCAGATCCGTCTTGGGGGCGCCTCTTTAAACCAATACGGTGGCGAGGCGTTGGGGCGGCACGTCGGCTACCTGCCGCAGGACGTTTCGTTGTTCGATGGCACAGTGGCCGAAAACATTGCCCAGATGGCACTTGAGCCCGACCCGGCGCTGGTGATCGAAGCGGCACGGCGCGCGGGCGTGCACGGCTTTATCCTAACGCTTCCGGACGGGTACGACACCCAAATTGGCGAGGTCGCCTTACGCCTGTCGGGCGGGCAGAAACAACGCCTCGCGCTGGCGCGCGCGCTCTACGGCAACCCGGTTCTTCTGATCTTGGATGAGCCGAACTCAGCCTTAGATGCCGAGGGCTCCGACGCATTGAACCGGGCGATCTTGTCGATGAAGGAAGCGGGCGGATCTGCGGTGGTAATGACCCATCGACCCTCAGCCATCTCGGTCGCCGACCGGCTGATGATGATCGAGAACGGCCGCATCAAGGCGATTGGGCCAAAGGCGGAGGTTCTCAAAGCCATGATCTCAAACACTGCCGACATTCGCGCGGTCGCGGCCGCTGGAGGCCGCCCATGACGCGGCGTCGAAACCAAACGGTCTCGGCCAGCGGCCCAATCTTGTTCGGCGCGCTGACGGCGGCGGGCCTTGTTGGGGGGTTAGTTGCGTGGTCGATAACCACCGAGCTTTCCGGAGCGATCATCGCTCCCGGCATCGTTCAGGTTGAGACGGAGCGCCAGGTTGTGCAGCATCCCGACGGCGGGGCGGTCAGCGCAATTCTCGTCACCGATGGCGACCGGGTCGAACAAGGCGACATCCTCCTTCGGCTCGACGACACGTTCCTGCGCACCGAGCTTGCCATCATCGAGCGCCAGTTGATGGAGCTCTTCGTGCTTGAGCGCCGTTTAGAGGCTGAGCGCGATCTTCGCAACACGCTGGAAGCGGGCGACGTACCGCGTTTTTCCGAGGTTACTGATGCCGAGATGCTGGCAGCCATGGATGGGCAGCAACGGCTTTTATCGGCGCGCATGACCACAATGGAGGGCGAGGTCGATCAGCTTCGTCAGCAGCGCGAACAAATCGGCCAGCAGGTGGCCGGCCTGGAAGCGCAGCTGGACTCCGTTACGCGACGGCGCGAGATCGCTGGCGAGGATATCTCGGTTTTGTCGGGCCTATTCCAACGCGGTCTGAGTGAGGCGCGGCCTCTACGGGATGCAAACCGCGAGGCGGCGACGCTTGACGGCGAAGCCGGGCGGCTGACGTCGGCGATTGCCGAAGCCCATTCGCGCCACGCACAACTCTCCATCGAAGAACTGCGGCTGAGAAATGCCGTGCGAAGCGACGCCATTGCCGAGTTGCGCGACTTGGGATTTGAGGTGATCGAGTTTGTTGAACGCCAGTTGAGCCTGCGCGAACGCCTATCGCGTCTTGACGTGCGCGCGCCTGTATCCGGCCGGGTGTTCGAACTTGGGGTGGGCAGCCTCAACGCGGTTGTTCAAGCCGCGGAGCCGATACTTTACATCGTGCCCGACGATCGCCCGATGCAGGTAATGGCCAAGATCCGCCCCGTTGATATCGACCAGGTGCAGCCGGGCCAGAATGTGAACCTTGTGTTCTCTGCCTTCGATCTTCGCACGATGCCGGAGCTCGCAGGACAAATACGGGTAATCTCTGCCGACACTGCACAGGACGAGCAGGGCAACGTATACTACGAGGCCGTGATAGAGCCGAGCGGGTCCTTAAGCGAGAGCCTCGGAAACAACGAGATCATTCCGGGGATGCCCGTAGAGACGTTCATCGTAACGGACTCACGGACGCCGCTGGAATACCTGATCCAACCGCTGGCGATCTACTTCAATCGGGCTCTACGCGAGGGTTGATCGCGCGGCAAACGCCGCGCTATCGCAAGACATCGATAGCCGGCCGGCTTCCACTACAGCGTCACCGGGCACGCGCCTGAGTAACTTAGCCATGGCCCCAAAACACACGACTTCGCCAACATGCCAACCGGCGGCGCGTTCAACTGTAATTCCTGAGAGCAACTCACACTGGCTGATGTCATGGCTGGGCGCGATCGCAGAAGTTCTTCGCCCCACGATCACGTAGCGGATCCAGATCGCCACTCGGACCAGAGGCCAAATTCCAATGGGCCGGTAGGATAGCACTCTTGAGGCGGTGGAGCGACCACAAGATCCGCCTCCCTTAAATCCGAAAATCATGTGACCGGATCGCGATTCTCTTCGGCACTCCATCGCGCGGCATAAACCGGCGAACGACGCGCAGCTTTTCAACGCGCGGGCCAGTAGAAATTGTCGGACCGGTCCGCGCCTGATCGCAGTCTTCGGCACAGCGCAAAAAATCGACAGCGTCGCTAGGATTTATGCGGAATTGCAGTGAAAGCTCAGAAAACCCGGCATCTAAACCGCAGGTATAGGACGTCGGCGCGGCGCTTCATTAAACGCTTCGCCTATTTCGTCGCGCGGCCCATTGGCCAGTCTGATTGCAACACGACGGCACAGGTTGCCGCGATGCAATAACAGGGCCACGGACGATGAAACTGCTCTTGATAGGACGAGTTGCCTGCGGACGAACACCGATGGCGCAACAGCTCTTGGCCAAGGGCCTGCGGGTTGACTGCGCGCGAGGGCCGTCCGAGGCCAGAGAGATCATGGCGCATGTGCGTCACGACCTTGCGCTGCTTGATTTGTCGACACCTAGCTATGAGGCCAAGGCGCTTCTGGCAGATCGGCAAGCAGGCCGCCTTATCCCAATGATCGCGCTTATCCCGGTGGACGCACTCGCGAAGTGCAAGCCCGGGCTTCTGCAGCGCGCAGATGACTGGGTACCAAAGCCTGTCGCGATGTCCGAGTTGATGGCCCGCATCAACGCTGTTCTTCACCGGCGGCGGTTTGGGGGCGCCAGAGCCCATCGCGCGGGGGCGCTGATCGTTAGCGCAGATGCACAGCAAGTGTCTTTCGCCGGCGCGCCCGTTGCGCTGTCGATGCGCGAGCGCGCCGCCCTTGCGATCCTTGTGCGTCACCTGGCCCACCCGGTGCCCCGCGCCAGGCTGGATGCCGCAATCTACGGCCCCGAACTTCCCCCAAGCCCCAATGCCACCGAGGCACTGATGTCTCGGCTGCGCCGTGCGCTCAAATCCGCGGGATGCCCCGCCCGGATCACAGCGGTGCGTGGCATCGGCTGGCGCCTGACAATGCCCGACACCCATGGAGGACCCCACTGATGATCCACGCAACCTTGCCATGCCCAAAGGCAAAAACCTGCCGGCGCATCCGTTCCGGACAGGGCTGTCAGCTTGGCGTCAGCCTCGTTCCTAAATCGGGTTCAGGGGCGCGAAGCACTGAATTTTCACCGCACCTTCCAAGGCGGAACGTGCACAACATTAAGGAGACTAAAATGAAATACTTTAAGATGATCCGCAGCGACGTTCCGGTAGAGCCCTTCCTCGCCGAGATTGCCAGCGTCGATGATGCCTGGGCCGGCGCCACGGGCCGCCAAGACAAAATTGCGGTGCAGCGCGAGGCGCTGGCGATCCCGCTCCGGGGGTTGCGCAAGTCGATGCTCTTGGGCCGTCCCCGCCGCGACGTACATGAAAGCCGTTGGACCACCGGGTCGGTCAACTTTCCGGTCGCACGTGCCTTCCTTGAGGACGTTTCGGCCGAGCTCGACGCGGATCTGAGCCGCGCCAAGATCGTGTGCCTGCCCGCAGGCCGCAAGGTCTACCCCCATATCGACCGCGGCGAATACTACCGGATGCGCGGGCGCTATCACTTTGTTCTGAAGTCCTCAGCAGGCTCTTGGCTGCGGGCGGGAGATGAAGAAATCCGCATGCAGGAGGGCGAGTTGTGGTGGTTTGACAATGACCAGATGCACGAAGCCTTCAACGACGGTGATGAAGACCGCATCCACATTATCTTCGACTTGCTTCCTGCCGAAATGCGTGCGCGGGCCGCGGCAGCGACGGAAAAAGCCCGCGCCAAACTCGAAAAGGCAGCATGACAATGGCAAAGGTGTTTTACCGACACGGCATTCCGCGGGTTCTCCCCTCGGCATGGCTGATCCAGCCTGAAGTTGCCAGCGACGACCCACCGGTAGTGGCCATTCATGGTTACAACCGCGAGGTCGAAGCGATGGTCGACCTTTTGACCAAACGCGCAGACGCAACAGGCCGCAGCATTGTCCTACCGCTCTTTGACAGCGCCTCCTGGCGCCGGTTCCAGCGTGCAGCATGCCCACAGCGGTCAGATTGGGCGCTTCTGGAACTGCTCCGGGTGCTGGCCGAAGAGGGCTGGATCAATGATGGCGTCCCGGATCTGTCGGGTTTCTCGGGTGGCGCACAGTTCGCGCATCGCTTTGCATGGCTCTATCCCGAACGGGTGGCGCGCCTTTGCCTGGTCTCGCCAGGCTGGTGGACCTTTCCCGATACGCGCGGCGTATATCCGCTGGCGATGGCCTTGGGCAACGCGCGCAAACGCACGCACGCCTACCGTTTGCGGGCCAACCTTTCGAGGTTCCTCGATCGCCAAATCACCGTGATGGTGGGTGCGCTGGACACGGCCCAGGACATCAACCTGCGCCAAGATCCAGACGTGGTGGCGCAACAAGGCCAGAACCGCGTCGCGCGCGCTCGGAACTGGACGGCGGCCGCGCTCAAGGCCGCCCGTCATGCCGGCCTGTACCCGCGGATCACGTTCCGGCTGATGGATAACTCGGGCCATAGCTTCGCAGACTGCGTGGCCAACGGTTCGCTGGATCGCGCCTTTATTCCGCGCGCGCTTAAACAAACCAAACCCCGGGCCATGCAGACCCAGGATCAGCTTGTGGAGGTAGCATAATGCATCTCGTTGATATGAACGTAGCGGCATGCCCGCTTCTGGCGGGTGCCAAATGGAGCTTTGTTACACGCCGGGTGCCCCGTGGGCGCATCCGCCTCCTCGATGCCGACCTTGCATCGGCGCGGTCGGGCGATCTGGTGCTGGCGGAAGTGCAGGAGATTGGCAGTCACAGGCGCTTGCAACGCAGCGATGGCCGGTTTTCGGCGCTCTATCCAAGGGACCGGATCGTCCTGGCCTGCGGCGATCGGTTCGCAGAGGACCAGTTCGAAGGTATCGCCGCGCTGTCGCCCGAAGGTGCGGACTTGCTCGCGGGCGGAGGTGTTGTGGGCGAGATGCGGGCACGCAACGGCCGCGTAAAAATGCCGACACGGGTGTCGGTGATCGGGCGGCTGGCAGATGCCAGTGGCCAGGTTGTGAACCTAGGCGATCACGCGCAAGACGTCGCGCCGGGGCCAAAGCCCCGCCATGTGGTGGGCGTCTTGGGCACCGGCATGAATGCCGGGAAGACGGCAGCGGCAGCGGGGCTCGTAAATGGCTTCGCGCGTTTCGGGGCCCGTGTCGCGGCAATCAAGGCCACCGGCACGGGCGCCTTCGGCGATGTGCAGGCATACGAAGCTGCAGGCGCGTCTAAGGTGTTGGATTTCACCGATGCCGGGCTGGCCTCGACCTATTTGCAACCAGTCGAGAAGTTGGAAACTGTCACCCGAAGCCTGCTGGCCTCCGCCGCCATGTGCGAAATCGCAATCGTGGAACTTGCTGACGGCGTCAGCCAGGTCGAAACTGCCAATCTCTTGCGCCGCCCGGGCTACTGTGCGCTCTTCGATGCCTTCGTGCTCGCCGCACCCGGCGCGCTGGCGGCCCGTGGCGCCCTAGGGTGGCTGCGGGACGAAGCGCAAATCGCGCCCGTCGCACTGACCGGATTAATGACCCAGGCGCCGCTGGCCGTGAGCGAGGCCGAAACACTTGGCCTGCCCGTCTTCTCGCGCGAGGACCTTTCGGATCCTGCAACAGCCTCCTGCCTGCAGGGGCTTCTGGCAGCCCAACGCCGCGAGGGCGCGGCATGAGCCGACGGCCCAAAATCACAGGCGACCGGCGCTGGATCGGGCTTTCCGCGCTGGTCGTCCTTGCCCTTGGCCAAGCGGTCACCATGATTGTGACCGCCTTTGCTACCCGCGACGTAATCGGGGCGTTGCGCGATGGCTCCGGAGCCGTACCGGTCCAGGCATTGGTTGCCATGGCACTTGCCGGTGTGGCGATCTTTGCCCTTCGGTCTGCCGAAGGCGCCGTGGGCGAGCGCACGGGCCAAAGCTATGCTGCAGCGATCCGGAGGGTTCTGTTTCTGCACATGACCAAGATGCCGCTGAGCGCCATGGCAAATCGTCGGGCGGGGTCTACCTCCCTGCGCTTTGTGGGCGATCTGACTGCCTTCAAAGGCTGGGTGGCGCGCGGTTTGGCGCGACTGATTTCTGCCTCGGTCACAATCCCTGCGGCGTTCTTAATCCTCTACTGGCTGGATCCGCGGTTGGCCCTGGCGGCAGCAGGGCCGATCTCGCTTGTTGTTGGCGCCATCTTCTTGCTTGGCCGGCCGCTCGGCGAAGCCCACGCCGACCTGCGCAGCAAACGCGCCCGGTTGGCCGCTGCAATGGCCGAACGTTTGCCCCAGGGCATTGCCCTGCGCCGTTCGGGACGAGTCAAAACCGAGTTGAAGGCGCTCGACAGCAACTCACATGCAATCTTGCGCGCCGCCGTCCGCCGCGCGTGGCTGGCCGAAACCGTGCGCGCCATGCCCGATGCCGCCGCCGGCGCCGCTGGAGCGCTGTGCCTCTGGGTTTGCCTAACCACGGGTCTGGGCGTTGCAGATGCCGTTGCGGCCCTCACGGCGCTTGCGCTGATCGTATGGCCGCTACGACACCTCGCCGATGTGCGCGACCGGCAAAAGGCCTTCAGCGTGGCCCGGACCAAGCTTGACACCGCCCTCTCCAGCCCCCGCCTGCCCGCTCTCGCCAAATCCGAGCTTGACCCCAACGCCCCGGCCGCGCGCCTCCAAGGCCTGCGTTTTCCGGGCACGGAACCCATCAACTTGATCCTCAAGCGCGGTGAGACAAAGCGCGTAACCGGGCCGGAGGGCAGCGGCAAAAGCCTATTGTTGCTCACCCTTGCTGGTTTCGAGGCCGCGCCGGCCGAAGGTACGCTGGAAATCCTGGGCCACAACCCCGCCGCGCTGAGCAGCGGTCGCGTCCTCTATCTCGGCCCCCACGCCCCAATGCTGAAGGGGTCGCTTCGCCGCAACCTCGCCCTCGGAACGGGCCGGGCACCGCGGGACACCGCTCTTGAAACGGCGCTCACCTCCGCAGGGCTGTCGGACACGGCCGCGCGCCTCGGCGGGCTAGCCGGCCAGGTGGCGGAGGGGGGCCGCAACCTGACGTCGTCCGAGCGCACGCGCCTCTACCTCGCCCGCGGACTGATCGCACGCCCGGCGCTGGCCCTGATCGATGCCGATGAAATAGGGCTGGATCGGGGCCAGATCGCGGACTTACTAGATCACTTCGCGCAGTGTGGAGCAGCAAGCCTTATCGTGATGTCTAAGCCCTTGCGGTGCAGGGGGAGCGACCGACCGCTCGTGATGCAAAGATGCGATTGTACAGCGGAGCAGTGGGCCGAGGCGGCCTAATCCCCGAGCGATGCATTCGCACCTTGAGTCGCGGCGGCCGACAGGCTCGGCACATTGGATCCACCGGGCGGCATGGCCGGGTGAAGGGCGACGCCAGACAAAAAAACGCCATTCCTTCGCAATCTCGGCAAGAGAACGTGGCCACCGGATGCCCCGACAGGATCCATTCTTACAAAGTCGCAACACGTCGCACGACACAAGTCTGCTCAACTCGCGTTCCTTTTTGAGCGCCGCACAGTTTAGGGCGACTTTAGTCCCAAATCGCCCTGTGCGGCGCCTGCAACGAAAGTTCGCTTCGGAGCGGCTTACATGACCAGGCTGAACAGAGAAGAACAATTCAAGGGGGAGCTTAACCCATCCATCGAACAACTTGCGGCGCACCTGCATTCTCCAGGATTGTGACTGTGCGGCAGTTGCCAAGATAGTTTTCCACCGCGAAGCGCATGCTTACGTTTCGGGCGAAAGTGGGCATCGTCCAGCTAATCGCGCCTCCATGACCAATGATGACGACCGCGCCGCCTTCGTTGCGGTGTTTTTCGAAGATGCTTTGGTATGCCGGTATCACGCGATCAATCAGCTCTCGGAGCGTCTCGGATTTCGGCGCGCCCTCTAGGCTCGCGTCTAGGTCTCCGTCGCACCAGCGATTCAGCATTTTGGTGAACCTTTCTTGGTCGACCGAAGCTCCTTTCCCAAGGTTCCACTCGTCGATGTCAGATAGCTCGACCGCTTCAAGACCATACGCCAATTTGATCGGCTTGCCCGTGGATCGCGCACGCTCCGTATCGCTCGTATACAGCGCCTTGATTTCGCGTGGCGCGATCGAGTTCGCCAAATCAGCCGCTTGTTGCAAGCCACAAGCTGTCAAAGGCGGATCAGCAATCTGTGCTGATGCTTCGAGTGATTGAGCATTCGCGACGCTTTCTGCGTGCCGAACAAATATGAATTCGGTTTTCCCCATCAATAACGCCGTTGGTTCGAGCACTTGGGTTTCAATCCAATAATGCGTCTCCCTAGGTTTTTTGCATCCGATCAAGTGAATGCGAATAGCCGACGTATGTGAAAAGCCGGGAAAAGACCGCTTCGTCGCTGACGGCGGCCCTCCTGCCCGCATCGTGGGAGGGCCCCGCGATCGGCGGTGGAAGACCAGACCGGGTGGCGGAGAGACAGGGATTCGAACCCTGGAGACGGTTTCCCGCCTACACGCGTTCCAGGCGTGCGCCTTCGACCACTCGGCCACCTCTCCGTGCCCCGCTCGTCTAACGCGGGGCGTGGGGCGCTCGCAAGCCCTAAGAGGTCTCAGGCTAGATGCAGATAGACCCGGCGGTTGCGCGCGCCCTTCTTTTCGATCTTGCCAAGCCGCAGCGCCCCGATCTCGCCCGTGCGCACCACATGGGTGCCGCCGCAGGGCTGCAGATCTACTGTCGCGTCCCCTGCCCCGATCCGGATCAACCGAATGCGCCCGGCGCCGCGCGGAGGCTGGACAGTGAGGGTTTTCACAAGGCCCGGATTGGCATCGAGTTCGGCCTCGGTGATCCACTCTTCCGTGACGGGCAGATCGCGTTCGGCCAGTGCATTGAGTTCGGCCTCTAGCACGGCCTTGTCCGCTGGCGCCTCGGGCATATCGAAATCGAGCCGCCCCTTGCCCGCACTGATAGACCCGCCGGTGACGGGCAGCGGGATGATGACGGAAAGAAGATGCAGCGCGGTATGCATACGCATGTGGGTTTCACGGCGTTCCCAATCAAGCGCTTGCGTGATCTCAGCGCCAACCGGAGGGTGCGGGGCGCCCTCGGCGGGCACTAGCACGATCGCCTCGCCCTCGCCTTTCGTCGTTGTCGCGATCTCAGCTTGTCCGCCCTCCCACGCGATGCGCCCGCTATCGCCGGGCTGCCCGCCGCCGGTGGGGTAGAAGACCGAGGCATCGGGCACGATCCCGCCATCCGGCCTAACGGACGTAACGCGCGTGCGGGCCTCGCACAAATAGGGATCGGCGCGAAAGAGCGGTGCCGTCACGCGACATCCTCAAACACGCTTGGCACGATACGACCGGCACCTTCCATCCACCCCGGGACGGGCAGGCCCTTCTCACGCAGGAAGGTGGGGTTGAAGAGCTTCGATTGATAGCGGTTGCCGTAGTCGCACAGGATCGTAACGATCGTTTTCCCCGGCCCCAACTCCCGCGCGAGGTGCATGGCTCCGGCGATGTTGATGCCCGATGACCCACCGAGGCAAAGGCCCTCATGTTCGAGCAGATCGAACACGATCGGTAGCGCTTCGTGGTCAGAGATCTTGTAGCTGAAATCGGGTCTGAAGCCCTTGAGGTTCTCCGTCTCACGCCCCTGGCCGATTCCTTCGGTGATCGAGCCGCCTTCGGCTTTGAACGCGCCCGTGCTGTAGAAGGAATGGATCGCCGATCCCTCGGGATCTGCAAGCGCGATCTTCACTCCCTTGGGCTGAAGCGCCATGCCAACGCCTGAAATCGTGCCGCCCGATCCGACCGCACAGGCAAAGCCATCGACGCGCCCGCCCGTTTGCTCCCAAATCTCGGGCCCCGTACCTTCGAGATGCGCCTGACGGTTGGCGGTATTATCAAACTGGTTGGCCCAGATCGCGCCATTGGGCTCGGTCTCGGCAAGCCTCGCGGCGAGACGGCCGGAATAGCGCACATAATTGTTGGGGTTCTTGTATGGCACCGCGGGCACGAGGACGAGTTCAGCCCCGCAGAGGCGGAGCATGTCTTTCTTCTCCTGGCTTTGCGTTTCGGGCATCACGATCACCGTACGAAAGCCCATGGACGCACCAACGAGCGCAAGCCCGATGCCGGTATTGCCAGCCGTGCCTTCCACGATCGTGCCGCCGGGGCGTAGTGTGCCGTCGGCGATCGCGGCGCGGATGATGTAGAGCGCGGCGCGATCCTTGACCGACTGGCCCGGGTTGAGAAACTCGGCCTTGCCAAGGATCTCGCATCCCGTCGCCTCGGACGCGGCATTGAGCCGAATGAGCGGCGTGCCCCCCACGGCATCGGCCATGTTTTTGTAGATCGTCATGGCGCGGCCTCCTTCATGTCGGATTGGGCTTTGTGTAGAGCAAAAGCTGCGGGGAGTGAAAGGCGTTGCTGCGGCCATCAAGATGGCGCGTCTTGTTTGCGCGGCCCGCATCGCCCCGCCCAAACTCCAGATCGCCGCCCTACCCCAGCGCAGATCGATTGAGTGCCAACCAGTAGGCGCTCAAAACGAGGGGCGAGGTACCCGCCTCTCCCGTGTCGACGAGCTGCATCAGCCGATCAAAGGGGATCACATGGGCGCGGATGTCCTCATGCTCACTCAAAAGCCCACCGATCCGGCTAGCGTCATCCGGCAAATCGGCGAGACCTACGAAGCTGTGCAGAAACTCCGAAACGGCACCAGGCGAAGGATAGTGACGCCCGATCGAATGCAGGCCGCTGAGGGTGATGCCCGCTTCCTCGGCCGTCTCACGATGGGCTGTATCTTCGGGGGTTTCGCCAGGATCAATTCGCCCGGCAATGGGTTCGAGCGACCATGGCCTGGGATCGCCCCGCATGTGCATGCCGTAGCGGTACTGCTCGATCACGAGCACTCTGTCGCGCTTCGGGTCATAGGGCAGCACTGTCACCGCGTCGGGCATCAGGAAGGCTTCGCGTGTCACCGTCTCGCTCATTGTGCCGTCGAAACGAGGGAAGCGCAGGTCATCCCGGCTTACGGCGAAATAGCCCACATGAGGCCGCCGCCGTGCTGCGATCTCAACCGTCGATCCTTCGGCAGCGTTGCGGAGCGATGCTGGCGCTGGCTTTGCCTCTGCTCGGAGAGCCGACTGCGCGCGCATCATGATCTGCGGGTAGGCGCGTGCGGCATCTTGAGGCGAGTGGCTGCCGTGAAGCGCCATGAACTCCACAGCCGCCTTGGCGGTGACCGCACCCCACTCTTCTACCCAAGCCGAAAGATCCCATGGGCCATCGGCCTGCCATAGCCCCGCTTCTGGATGGTAGGCATGCGCCTCCGCGGGCGCCGCGCCGGCGATTACCGTAACCGCGCCAAGGGTAAATCCGTAAGTGCCTTCATAGAAATCGAGCCGCGCCAAATCTTGCTCAGAAAGCCCCTCAAGCAAAACGCCTTCGGCCGCCGTGCCTGGATCGGGTTGAATCATCGGAAATGGCTCGCCCGCAACGGCATGTACGCTGTGATCGCGAAGATGCGCGCGACGGGTTTTCGAGGGCCGTCCGAGGACGGCCTCAAGCAACGGGCCGTGCAGCAAGGTGCCGTAGAGAAACAGCGATGTGCCGTGGCTCATGAGATGAAGCGCGACGATACCTTGGAGATGATCGCAGCCATGATCCCGCCCAGAACGAGCGTTGAGATAATCTCGGGCGTGACGATGACGGTTGTATACTCCACCATCAAGTCTGCCATGCCCTGAAGCGCTTCGACCGGGGTTTCATAGGCACGCTTCCAGGCGCGATCCATCATTTCATGCCCGGCCCAAATCAGGATGCACCAGAAGGTAAGTGCGAAGCTGGAGGTCAGCCCGAAACTAAAGACGGTGCCGAGCCCTGCCGCGGCATGCGGCCCCAAAACGCGCCAGCCCACGATAAACCCGATCAGCGTGTTCACGTGCGGCAAAAGGCCAGCCGGCGTGCCATCGGGCAACTCGCCAATAACCAACCCCGTCGCGAACCAGGCAAGGCCGGCGAGGATCAATGCTGCCACGAGTTTCGGGCCGGTTGTCATAGGGTTAGGCGGGTCGCGTTACCGTAATCTGCGTTACGTCGCAGTTTCGGGTCTCAAACCCGCTCGCGCAAGAGGTCAGGTACAAATTCCACATCCGCCGGAACCGTTCATCAAATCCAAGGGCCGCAACATCTTCCCAACGCGCATTGAAGGTTTCGTGCCAGCGGCGAAGTGTTTGACTATAACTCTCGGCAAACTCGATGGATTGAGCCACGCGCAGGCCCGCCTTTTCCACCTCTGAGCGCAGCACTTTCGGGGCAGGAAGCATCCCACCGGGAAAAATGAATTTCTGTATGAAATCAATACCTTTTCGGTAAGCCTCCCACCGGAAATCAGCCACGGTTATGATCTGTAGGGTGGCGTGGCGGCCGGGCTTGAGACAGGTCTTCACTGTATCGAAATAAACCGGCCAGTATTTTTCACCCACCGCCTCGAACATCTCAATCGAAGCGATCCCGTCATACGTGCCTTTTTCGTCACGGTAATCCTGCAGTTTGATCTCGACGAGATCGGAAAGCCCCGCCTTGGCGATCCGCTCCACGGCATAATCGCGCTGTTCCCGACTAATCGTCAGGCCGGTAACCTTGAGGCCCCGATGCGCCGCGGCGTATTCAGCGAAGCCACCCCAGCCGCAGCCTATTTCCAGAACATGATCGCCGGGTTTGGCACCCATCTGATCAATCATAGAGGCGTATTTTTGGGCCTGCGCGGCTTCAAGGCTTTCCTGTCCGGTATGAAAGAGCGCCGATGAGTAGGTCATCGTGTCGTCCAGCCACAGGCGATAGAAGTCGTTCCCAAGATCGTAATGATACGAGATGTTTTTTTGGGCCTGCTTTCGGTTGTTCGATTGCAGCCAAAAGCGCATCCGCTCATAGGCCCGCACCAGCGTCATGCCGGGGAAGCCGTTATAGATGACGTCGTTGTCAGCATTGAGCAGATCCATAAAGGCTTGCAGATCTGGTGACGACCACCAACCTTCGATGTAGGCTTCGGAAAACCCAAGATCGCCTTCGCGAATAAGCCGAGAAAACAGATCGTCATTGTGAACTTCGATCACGGCGACCGGGCCGGGCGCCGCCCCTTCAGCGCGGAACTGACGGCCATCGGGAAGAACAACGTCGAGCCTGCCATTTTGAAGCCCCTGGGCAATCTCGAACACTGGCGCAAAATATCGCGGTAGCCGCGCCTGCCCTTTCGTTGACGTCAAAATCGTCATGAAGCCCCCCATCGTTCGCAACAGGCTATCCAAGTGCCCCAGCGCAAACAACTGGTTTCGTTGCGTTAAAAGTCACGGGCTTCGTAGGCTGCAAGCGCGCGTTTGCGCCCGTCCTCAGCCGTCACGAGCGGTTCTGGATACGGATCATTGGCCGAGATGGACCATGTTCGCGGGATCGCATCAAAGAATCGCAACGCTTGTTTTGACGGGTTGGATTTGCCCTCGGCAATCCAAGTGTCGACATAGGCGCGATTCTTGTCGAACTTGTCGAGCTGGGTGACAGGGTTGAACACACGAAAGTACGGCGTGGCATCCGGCCCCGAGCCGGCAGACCACTGCCAGCCCATCGCGTTTGACGCCGGATCCCAATCGGCCAAGCAATCGGCAAACCAGTCGAGACCGATTTTCCAATGGCACATCAGATGCTTGGTGAGGTAACTTGCCACGATCATCCGGGCCCGATTGTGCATGTGGCCTGTTACATAAAGCTCGCGCATGGCAGCGTCGACGAAGCGAATGCCGGTGCGCCCCTGCCTCCAGGCCGCCACCTCCCGCGTGCTTTCATCGGTTTCCCATGTGAACGCATCCCATTCCTCGCGCCAGTTGCCGGAGGTGATGCGCGGTGTGTGGTAAACAAGGTGATGCGCGAACTCGCGCCACACGATCTCCTTCAAAAACGTCTCGGCACCCGCCTTGCCCTCGTTCAGAGCGCGCATTCCGGCATGCCAGCAGGTGCGCGGCGAGATCTCTCCGTAAGTGAGGTTTTCAGAAAGACGCGACGTGCCCTGCACCGCTGGCAGATCCCGCGCACTGTCATACTCGGCCACTCTTGAGGCGATGAACGCGCCAAGCCGGCCGGCTGCGGCGTCTTCGCCGATGTTCAACCAAGGGCGCACAACGTCCGCCCCCCGGTTCATCGCCGCTTCAAGCTTCCAGGTGGCGGGATCGTCGCTTTCAGGCCAGGAATCGGGTGCTTTGAGTGCGGTAATAGAAGGGCGCGGGGCGGGAACGTCGCGATCCTTCACCATCTTCCAGTAAGGCGTGTAGACTTTGTAGAACGCGCCGGTTTTCGTCTCCACCGACCAGGGTTCGAACATAACGTGGCCCGGGAAGCTTTTAGCCTCCAGCCCATCGGCCTTCAGCGCGGCCTTGACGGCCGTATCTCGCGCAACCGCATCAGGATCATAGTTGCGGGCCCACCAAACGGCGCTCGCGCCCGTCTCCTTCACAAGGCCACGCAAGACCTCTAGTGCATTGCCTTTCCGGAAGGTGAGCCTGCTGCCAATACCGGCAAGCGCCGTTGCAAAAGCCTCAGCCCCAAGCCCCATGCGCCAACGCGGGCAGGCACCGTAGCCGCCCATCACCTCATCGAGGATGAATACAGGGACGACTGGGCGCCCGCTTTCTGCGGCCGTCGCAAGCATCGGGTTATCGGAAAGCCGGAAATCCCGCCGGATCCAGCAGATGATCGGTGAAGTCATGCCCGCCCCCTTCCGGGGCGCTTCCATCCCCCGGTTCACAGCACCTGATCTAGGGCGGTGATCAGGCGGTCAACCTCGCGCCGGGTGGTGTAGTGGGTGAACGACATCCGCAGTACGCCCTTGCCGCGATCAACGCCCAGCGCTTTGAGAGCGCGCACTGCGTAGAAGTCGCCCCCTGCGGTATTGACGCCATGAGCCGCGAGGTCGGCCGCGATCTCATCACCAGGGCGCTGCGCCTCGATGGCGAGGGTAGGTGCGCGGTTGGCGGCAACGCGGGGCCCGATGAGGCGCACGGAGTTCTTGGCGCGTAGATACTTCAGGAGCGGCTTAAGAAGCTTGCGCTCGTGGCTTTGCATCAAATTGGCCACGCACCGCGCGCGGGCGCGTGCCGGAGCTTCATCCCCGGTGCCGAAATGATGCGCATAAAGGCCATCCCAGTAATCCGCGATCCCAGCGCAAGCGGCGATCTGGGCGTGATCGGGCCCCGCGGGCGTGAACCGTTTGTAGAGCGTGCCTTCATTGAAGAAATGGCCCTGAGCGGGCAGCGCCTCGCCCAGATCGCGCCGGATCACCATGATGCCCTGATGGGGCCCATAGGTTTTGTAAGTGGAGAACAGATAGATATCGGCACCCAGCGCGCCCACATCGGGAAGGCCGTGCGGCGCGTAGCTGACTCCATCCACGCAGGCCACGGCACCCGCGGCATGCACCTTCTCGATGATTGCCCGGGCATCGTTGATTTCGCCCACGATGTTCGAGCAGTGCGGGAAGCAGACAAGACGCACGCGCCCGTCGAGCAAGGCTTCAAGCGCAGCGGGGTCAAGATGGCCCGTCTCTGGCTCCATCCGCCATTCGCGGATCTCTACCCCAAGGTATTCGAGTCGCCGCCAAGGGCCAGAGTTGGCCTCGTGATCCTGGTCGGTGACAATGATCGCATCGCCCGGCCCAAGTGCCTCCCCAAACGCCTGGGCAAGCGTATACGTGTTGGCGGTGGTTGACGGGCCGAAGCTAAGTTCATCCGTCTCCACCCCCAGCATCGAGGCCAGGCGGATGCGCGCCTCGTCCATCTCTTCCCCCGCCAGGCGAGAGGCATCGTAGGCGGCGTAGGGCTGCACTTTGCGTTTCTTGTAAAAGCGCCTGAGGCGCTTAATCACGGGGCGGCAAGCGTAACTGCCCCCGGCGTTTTCAAAGAACGCCTCGTTGCGAAGGGATTTCTGGGCGAATGCGGGAAACTGCCCGCGCACATACTCGGTATCTAGCTTCATGGCGGCTCAGAGTGAGGGCGTTGGGCCTGCGGGTCAAGCGGCTGGGCCGTTTTGCATCAGAGATCACAGGGCTGCATGGTGGGTTTGAGCGAGGTGCCACGCTCGGGATGGACGCCGGCATGGCAACGCCCCGAGCTTACAGATCGGTCTATCCGTGCAACCGAAAGGTCCGCTCCCGCGGCTTTCACATCATATTGAAGCGTCGCACCGTGGTTGGGATGAAAGATGCTGCGGCATGCCGGCCGGGCCACAGTTCTACGCCCTAGGCGGTCACGTCCACCACCACGCGGCCCTTCACGCCGCCTTTCAGGATCGCCGCACCCATCTCAGGCAGATCGGCAAGCGTGGCGGGCTGGATCATCGCCTCAAGCTTCTCAATCGGCAGATCGCGCGCCACGCGCTCCCACGCCCGCACGCGGTTGTCATAGGGCTGCATGACACTGTCGATGCCTAGAAGATTGACCCCGCGCAGAAGGAACGGGATCACGGTGGCTGGGAGCCCGGCGCCGCCCGCAAGCCCAACGGCCGCAACGGAGGCGCCATACTTCATTTGGCCCAACACGCGGGCAAGCATCGCCCCGCCAACGGCATCCACGCACCCCGCCCAGGTTTCGCTCTCAAGCGGGCGTTTGACGGTTTCGGCAAGCTCCTCACGCGGCACGATCTGGGTGGCGCCAAGGCCGGTCAGATAGTCCGCCGTTTCCGGGCGCCCGGTGACCGCGGCAACCTCGTGGCCCAGCTTGGCGAGGATCGCAGTGGCGACCGAGCCCACACCCCCGGCCGCACCGGTAACCAGAACCGGGCCGCCCCCTGGGGCAAGCCCATGATCTTCCAGCGCCATCACAGCGAGCATCGCGGTAAAGCCTGCCGTGCCCACGGCCATCGCCTGCCGCGTTGTGAGCCCCTCAGGCAGCGGCACCAGCCAATCGGCCTTCACCCGCGCCTTCTCCGAATAACCGCCCCAATACGCCTCGCCCACACGCCAGCCGGTGAGCACCACCTTATCGCCGGCCGCATAGCGCGGATCATCTGAGGCCTCGACGGTGCCCGCAAAATCGATGCCGGGCACATGGGGATAGGTGCGCACAAGCCCGCCGCCCGGGCCGATGCAGAGCCCGTCCTTATAGTTCACCGTGGAGTATTCCACCGCGACCGTGACCTCACCCTCAGGCAGCCGGTCTGCGCCAATCTCCTGCACGGCAGCATGGGTTTTGCCCTCGTCGTCTTTCTCCACAATCAGTGCCTTGAACATCCTAATTCTCCCTCACGCCGGATCCGGCATCGCGAACAGATCAGTTGCGCCGGGTTTGGCCCCCGCGGCGGTAAGCATCGCATGCACCTGGCCGCGGTGATGCGTTTGGTGATTAAAGAAATGCGCGATGCAAAGGCTGAGTGGTTTGTTGACCATCCGCCCTAGCGCACCGGAATGCCAGGCGAGATGAGCGTTCATGTCATCCGCGCTCAAGCCTGCCGCCCAGCGCCCAATGCGCGCGTCCATCGCGTTACGGCTGGCCGAAAGAACCGCCCAATCCGTCACGAAAGAGGCGCTTTCGGCAAGTGGTGTGGAGGGTGCCTCGCCACCATCGAAGCGCGACATCCAGATCGTATCGCCCCAAAGCAGGTGGCTGAGCGTGGCGCGGATCGATCCGAAGAACGCCCCGCGATCGGCTTCGCGATCCCGCTCTCCGATCCTTTCCGCCGCGCGATAAAGGTTTTCATTCTGCCACCTGTTGTAGCGCGCCATCTCCCGGCAATACTCAGCCGTAATCATCACCAACACCCCTGTTACTGACGCCGTTCTCAGCGATGCGCCGGGCCGCGTCAAGAAACCGTTTGCCCAATCCTTCGGCACTTGGGCCGATTGAGTGCGTCTGGCGCGCGGGTTCGGCTTGTGGCGACGCCCGCGAGGCCGTAGCGTCCCTGCCGGTTCATATCCTTGGGAGGGATATTATGACAAAGAAACACGCTTTCCTCGGGGCCTCCGTTTTCGCAATCGCCGCAACGGCCGCGCTGGCGGAAGACCCCGAACTCATAATCCTCGATTGGTCGGGCTTCGAGGAAGATGCCTATTGGGCAGTATATGCCGAACAGCACGGCGTCGGGCCGACATACAGCTTTTTCGGTGAGGAAGAAGAGGCGTTCCAGAAGCTGCGTTCGGGCTTTCGCGCCGACGTGGCCCACCCCTGCCCCCATTCAGTGGACAAATGGCGCCAGGCGGGGCTGATCGAGCCATGGGACATCTCGAAAATCCCAAACTATGCCAGTGTCTCGGAAGAGCTGCGCACCGCACCGGTGCTCACTGATGGCGGTGATGTTTACATGATCCCCGCTGATAATGGCGCCACGGCGATTGCCTATAACACCGAGGAAGTTCCGGCAGAGGCTGTGTCAACGCTACAGGTCTTTGCCGATCCCGCCTATGCCGGACGCATCTCACTGCCCGACAACCCCGATGACGTGTATGCGCTGGCCTACCTCGCCACCGGTGTTAGCGACTGGACGCAAGCGACGGAGGCCGATCTCGAAGCGGCCAGCGCCTGGCTGCGCGAGGTGCACCCGAACGTACGCGCCTATTGGACAGACGGGGCCGAACTGGCGCAACTGATGGCAACGGGCGAGGTTTTGATTTCGTGGTCATGGAATGAAACGCCGGTGCAGATGTCAGCCGAGGGCCTGCCGATTGCGTTCAATCGCGAGCCCGCGGAGGGTTCTTCGATGTGGTTCTGTGGTTACGTCAACCTCGTTGACGGCCCCGGATCAGAAGACAAAGCCCACGACTTCATGAACGCGTTTCTCGATCCGTCGGTGACCGAATACATCGTCACCGAATGGGGCTACGGCCACGGCAATGCCGAGGCGATGACCGGGCTTGGCGCCGAGGTGCTTGAAGAAGTGGGGCTGGGCCCCGTTGACGTGCCGATCCTGCAGCAGGTGCCGATGGACAACGCGCTGCGCGAGGCGCAGATCGCCGAATTCGAGAAGATCAAGGCAGGTTTTTAGGTATCGGCCCATGCCAAGCCCTCCCCTTTCTTAGGGGGAGGGTTTGCGCGGGGCGCTTCGCACTGGGCCGCTTCCCTATGCCCGGACCAGCCCTGCGGCGTTCTGCCCGCCGCAGCGATTGAACCAAATCCACCGCCTGTGCGTAAATCTGTGTAGACACCGAACAGGTTGACAGGTCTGATAGCCATGATCGACATCATAAATATCGCTTTAGCCCTTGTTTCCATTGGGCTTGGGGCCATTGGATGGCTTGCGCCACGATACACGATGGCGCTTCTGGATATCTCACCCGGCGGCACAACCATGGGCCTGTCGGAGATCCGCGCCGCTTCTGGCGCTCTCTTTGTTGGGATTGGGCTCGGCGCGCTTTTTTTGGGAACGCCCCTCGCCTACGCCATGCTCGGATTTGCCTGGGCTGGCGCCGCTCTGGGGCGGCTGACATCAATCATGGCCGACGGTATCTCTACCTCCCGCAAAGTCACTTTCTTCGCCGTTGAGGCAATAGTTGCCGGCGCACTTCTCGCGGCCAATCTTTAGGCCATCACCCCCGATACGCCGATCCGGGAAGAGCGCAACCAAAACCGCCAACTGAAAAGAACGCCTGCGACGGCGAGGCCAACAACAAGCCCCGCCCAGATGCCGACAGCGCCGAACCCGAAGGTGAAGCCGAGCGCGAGGCTTGCCGGAAGCCCAACACCCCAATAGGCGATTACCGCGATTACCATGGGAACGCGGGTGTCCTGCACGCCCCGCAACATGCCAAGCGCCATTACCTGCGCTGCATCGACGAACTGGAACACTGCGGCTGCCGCCAGAAGCAGCGCTCCGATGGCCAGAAGCTCGGGGCGCGCCGGGTCATCGGGCGCAATGAAAAGGCCAATCAGCAGCTCTGGAATTGTGAGGAAGGCCAAGATGGTGAAAAAGGCCGCCGCCATGGAAAGCGCCAGTCCCACCCCCGCGCCAACGCGCAGCCCTGCCTCATCGCGCCGGCCGTAGGCTCGACCGGCCCGCACTGTCACCGCTTGGCTGAGCCCGATATGCACCATGAATGTGGCCGAAGCGATCTGCAGTGCGATCCCATGGGCGGCCAGCTCCTTCGTGCCCACCCAACCCATCATGATCGAAGACGCCGAGAATAGGCCGACTTCGGCAAGGTTTGTCAGCCCGATCGGCCAGCCCAGCGTAAAGACACGGCGAAAGGCCTCCCAATCCGGCCGAAGCACGTTGCGGAAGAGGGCATATTGCGGCGTCTTCAGCGCGGCGTAGAGGATGAGCCAGATAACCCCAACGATCTGCAACACAATCGAAGCCACGGCGGCGCCGACAATGCCCAGTTCCGGCGCCCCCCAATTGCCGAAGATCAGCGCATAGTTGAGCACGGCATTCAGCAGCGCCATCGAAATCGTGACGATCAGCACAATACGGGTCAATTCAAGCGCCGAAAGATAGCTGCGAAGCACCACGATTACGAGATTTGGGATCATGCCGATGGAGGCGACGGCGAGGTATAGCCCCGCCTGCTCCGCCACTTCCGGCGCTTGCCGGAGCACAAGAAGTAACGGTTCGGCAAAGATCAGAACCGGCATCGCCACAGCGCCAAAGAAGATCGACAGCCAGATGCCCATCCGGGTCACACGGCGCACCTGTCGATCATCATCCGTGCCCGCGGCGCTTGCTACGATCGGCATAACCGCCCAGCCGAAGCCTGAACCAACAATAAAGAACACGAAAAAGATCGTACCCGCGATCGTTAACGCTGCGAGGGCCGTAACATCGTACCAGCCGATCATCACCATGTCGGTCAAATGCACCGAATACTGTGCAAGCTGCCCTCCGATGAGCGGCAGGCCCAGCGACAGCAGCGAACGCGCATGGGCGCGCGCCGAGAGCGCACGCGGAAGATCCGGCGATGTTGTCATATCAAGCGCTCTAGCCGGGGCCGACGCTTGGGGCAAGAGGGCTGCGGCAAGCGCATGCCAGGCGCAAGAAAACGCCGACCCCCGCCCCGCCATCGCGGGCCCCAGCCGGGCTGCGCGGTTACGTCATCTCAAAGCCGTGCAGAGGCGCCGTTCCGGGCGGCTGGGCCAAAGCCAATCGCGCGGCCCCGGCACGCATGCCTTAATGAAGTTTGGCGCGGGCGCTTTGCGTCGTCGCCGCGCCAAAACCGGCGCCTCTAGTCCGCCACGCGGCGCGCCTCAGGATGGAGCGAAGTGCCAAGGATATGATCGGTATCGGCCAGCACCGCCTGGGCCCTCCCCACGATCAGCGGATCCGGAGCCTTGGCGATCTTCAAGTTTTTGCCCGGGTAATCGAGCGAACTCAGAAAATGCGCCATACATTCCAACCGCGCGCGCTTCTTGTCGTTCGACTTGATGATCGTCCAAGGCGCATCTGCGGTGTCTGTGTAGAAAAACATCGCCTCTTTCGCCTCGGTATAGTCGCCCCACTTGTTAAGGCTCGCCTTATCGATGGGCGACAGCTTCCACTGCTTCAGGGGATCCGTCTCGCGGCTCTCAAACCGCCGTTTCTGCTCGTCCTGCGTCACGGAGAACCAGTATTTGAACAGTCGGATCCCGGAGCGCACGAGCATGCGTTCCAACTCTGGCGTCTGGCGCATGAACTCAAGATATTCACCGGGTGAGCAAAAGCCCATGACCCGCTCCACGCCCGCCCGATTATACCACGAGCGATCATAGAAAACCATTTCGCCAACCGTTGGCAACTCATTGATGTAGCGCTGAAAAAACCACTGGCCTTTCTCCTCCCAGGTTGGTTTGTTCAGCGCCACCACGCGGGCCGATCGCGGATTGAGGTGTTCGGTAAAGCGTTTGATTGTGCCGCCCTTGCCCGCCGCATCGCGGCCCTCGAACAAAAGCACGAACTTCTGGCCGGTCTCTTGCGCCCAGAGCTGAACCTTCAGCAGTTCGGCTTGGAGCTTTGCCTTTCGCACCTCGTAAGATCGGCGCGATAGCTTGGTTGGATAGGGGTAATCTCCGGCCTCAAATGCCTCAGCCAGCGGGTTGGCAGAAACGTCGGGAAACCCCTCAGTGGGGGTAAGTAATGTATCGGGCATGGCGCATCTCTCTTCACTGTAATGCCGTGCGCATAGCGGAAGTCTGGCGCGGCCGCCTTGATCCCGCTCAAGGTGCCGTATCTACGATATGCCGTTGCCCCGGCCCCCGCCCCTGCCCTATCTTGCGCAAAACGCCAAGAACGAGCAGCATATCCCATGGCCGACGATCTTCTCTCCGGCGCCGCCGGCGATACCTATGATGCCACCTCGATCGAGGTGCTCGAGGGGCTGGAGCCCGTGCGCAAGCGCCCCGGCATGTATATCGGCGGCACCGATGAGCGCGCGCTGCATCACCTGGTGGCCGAGGTGCTCGACAATGCGATGGACGAGGCGGTGGCCGGCCATGCCACGCGCATCGAGGTGGAGCTTCACGCCGATCATTCCGTGACGATCCGGGATAACGGCCGCGGCATCCCGGTGGATCCGCACCCCAAATTCCCCGACAAGAGCGCGCTTGAGGTGATCCTCTGCACGCTGCACGCGGGCGGCAAGTTTTCCGGCAAGGCCTATGAGACCTCGGGCGGGCTGCACGGCGTGGGTGTATCGGTCGTCAACGCGCTCTCCGATCACCTGCGGGTGGAGGTGGCCCGCAACCGGGAGCTTTTTGCGCAGGAGTTTTCGCGCGGCCTGCCCCGGGGCCCGATCCAGCCCCTTGGCGCCACCCCCAACCGGCGCGGTACCACCGTGACCTTCCATGCCGATGAAGAGATCTTCGGCAAGCACCGTTTCAAGCCCGCGCGGCTCTTCCGCATGGCGCGCTCGAAGGCGTATCTGTTCTCAGGCGTCGAGATCCGTTGGAAATCCGCGCTTGAGGATGGCGAAACGCCCACCGAGGCCACCTTCCACTTCCCCGGCGGCCTGGCCGATTACTTGGGCGAACAGCTCTCAGGCGCCACCACCTATGCCGAGCGCCCTTTTGCGGGCCGCGTGAGCTTTACCGAAAAGTTCGGCCAGCCCGGATCGGTGGAATGGGCGATCAACTGGACGCCTGCGCGCGACGGGTTCATCCAATCCTACTGCAACACCGTGCCCACGCCGGAGGGCGGCACGCATGAGGCCGGGTTCTGGGCCGCGATCCTGAAGGGCATCCGCGCCTATGGGGAGCTGGCCAACAACCGCAAGGCGGCTCAGATCACCCGCGATGACTTGATCACCGGGGGTGCGGCGCTGGTATCGTGCTTTATCCGCGAGCCGGAGTTCGTGGGCCAAACGAAGGACCGGCTGGCCACCACCGAGGCGCAGCGCATGGTGGAAGGCGCGGTACGCGACCATTTCGACAACTGGCTGGCGGCGGATACGAAATCCGCCGGAGCCATCCTCGATTTCCTCGTGCTGCGTGCCGAGGAGCGCCTGCGCCGGAAGCAGGAGAAGGAGACGGCGCGCAAATCGGCCACCAAGAAGCTGCGCCTGCCGGGCAAGCTGGTGGATTGTTCGGCCACCGCGCGGGAGGGCACGGAGCTTTTTATCGTGGAAGGCGATAGCGCGGGCGGCTCCGCCAAGATGGCGCGGGATCGGAAGACCCAGGCGCTTCTGCCCCTCCGCGGCAAGATCCTGAACGTGCTCGGCGCAGCCTCTTCGAAGCTGGGCCAGAACCAGGAAATCTCCGATCTCTGCCAGGCCCTCGGCGTGGGGCTCGGCACTCGATTTGCGCTGGATGACCTGCGCTACGACAAGATCATCATCATGACGGATGCGGATGTGGACGGCGCGCATATCGCCTCGCTCCTGATGACGTTCTTCTTCACCCAGATGCGCCCAATGATCGACGCGGGCCACCTCTACCTCGCCTGCCCGCCCCTCTTCCGGCTCACGCAAGGGGCCAACCGGGTCTATTGCCTCGATGAGGCCGAGCGCGATGCGTGGCTGGAAAAGGGCCTGGGCGGCAAGGGCAAGATCGACGTCTCCCGCTTCAAAGGCCTGGGCGAGATGGACGCCAAGGATCTCAAAGACACCACGATGAACCCCGAAACCCGCAAACTGATCCGCGTGACGATCGACGAAGATGAGCCGGGCGAAACCGGCGATCTGGTGGAGCGGCTGATGGGGAAGAAGCCGGAACTGCGGTTCGAGTATATTCAGGAGAATGCGCGGTTTGTGGAGGAGTTGGATGTTTAGCGAGCCAAGCCCTTGGATCTAGTGGTCGCTCAGATAGCGGTTATCTTCTTACCTGGGCTAATTTGGGCAACGTTGGACGAAAAGTACGTCAGCGGGAACAGGAGTTCGCAGCCAAACAAGCTGATCAAAGCCTTCTTGTTTGGCATGTTCACCTATGCCGTTCTTTATTTGTTATATGGCTGGATGGGCTGGGCATTCAGCGTGGAGGGTTTTGAACTCCAAGGCTCCCGCTTGCTGTCGACAGAGTTCTTGGACGAAATCCTTCTATCTGTACCGCTTTCGGTCACGCTCGCGATCATCTGGATGTATCTTCAGAACTACCGGCTTTTCATGCGCGTCTTGCACTGGCTCCGAGCCACGCAACGGTTCGGAGATCAGGACGTTTGGACATTCACGCTCAACTCCTCCCTGCCCCATGTCGAATATGTGAACATCAGGATGTTTGAGACAGGTTTTACCTACTCAGGTTGGGTAAACTCCTTCTCAGAAAATGAAGATATGCGTGAAATCTTGCTCAAAGATGCCTACATATACAATGTAGAAGGAGACCAGGTGGGCCGCGTACCACATATATATCTGGCCTTTCCGAAGGATGATGTGGTGGTTGAGTTCCCGTATACGGAGAATGAGGAGTTCTATCGTGACAACAAAGACACTTAGGTCTGCGCCTGCGGTTAAAACGATCCGTGGCGGCTCAATCGCCAAAGGCGGATGGAATTCATCCTATAAAATCGTGAAGCGCCCACCGGCGCCGAAACCCTTGAAGCCGTCAAGCGCTTTAAAGAAGTGAGCGCCAGGCCAAACGGGCGCTCCGCATTTCGCTCGGACATCGCTCATAGGTTCAATGCTTGTCAGCGATGCGCCGTCACATACTAACTATATGCACATTAACTCATTGCTAACCTCCCTTTGCATATGCATACTATGTGTACGATTGGGATGAAGCGAAGCGGCGGCCAAGCACGGGATCGATTTCGCCGGGATCGTGCGGTTTGATTGGGCCTCGGCCGTCACCCGTGCCGATACCCGCCGCGACTATGGCGAGCCGCGCTTTATCTCCTTCGGAATGTTGGATGGCGTGATCTGCGCCTGTGCCTGGACGCCACGCGGCGATACCGTTCGCATCATCATGTTGCGCCGGGCCAATGCGCGAGAGAGGAAACGGTATGAGCGAGACCGAGAAGCGGAAAAGCTATATCGGCGAGAATGACGAGATCCTGGAACTCGACGATCAGTGGTTCGCCGAGGCCAAGCCCGTCTGGGCCTTCCCCGAACTGGTCGAGACCCTGCAGAAGCAAGGCAAGCTCGGCCGCCCGCCCCTGCCGCCGGAGCAGAAGAAGAAGCGCGTCACCATGTATCTCGATCCCGATATCATCGCGCATCTTAAGAAGGATGGGAAAGGGTGGCAGACGCGGGCCAATGCCACGCTTCGGAAGGCGCTGGGGCTCTAGCCTGCCCGCTCACGGCTTTGTGGGCGAGACGACCTGTCGCTTGCCCCGGCCCGCACATCCCGCCACTGTCGGCCCATGCGTATCCTCGCCCTTTTCGCTCTTCTCGCGCTCGCCGCCTGCGGCCAGCGCACGCTAACTGAAACCGAACGCGCGTTTGCCGGCACGATCCTCGGCGATGAGATCGCGATAGATCGCGTGCGCGTGGTGCGCGGCGCGGCCTCGGGGCTCGTTACCGCCACGATCGAACCGCGGCCCCGCAACACCTGCCGCGAGCGGCTCTTCCCGCCGCTCGATGGCCCCGTGAAGATCGCCTTCCCCGTCTTCGTGCTGGATGAGACGATCTATTTCACCCGAGATGCGTGGAGCGACGATTTCCTCGCCGACTACCCCAACGAACTGCCGTTGCGCGATGCGATGCGCCTGGCGCATGAGCTTGTTCATGTCTGGCAATGGCAGCAGCGCGCGGAAACCGGCTATCACCCGTTTCGCGCGGCGGCCGAGCATATTGGCAAGGATGATCCCTATCTTGTGGCGTTCGATCCTGAGCGCCCGTTTTCCTCTTATGCCTACGAGCAACAGGGTGTGCTCGTGGAAGAGTTCGTGTGCTGTCGCGCGCTTGATCCCGACGCGCCGAAAACCCGCGCTATGGCGGATATGCTGCGTGAGCCCTTTCCCGACTTGGTGACAATCGAGGCCGTGCCGCGAGGCGCGGTGAGCCTGCCCTGGGATGGGGCGGAGACGCGCGGCATCTGTTCCTGACACCATTGCGCCGGCCCACGCGCCGTGATCGAAGGGCGGCATGGATCTTGCGCCTTTCATAACGGCCTTCGTCACGCTGTTCGTGGTGATCGATCCGGTGGGGCTTGCGCCGCTTTTTCCAGCGCTCACCCAAGGGATGGATGCGCGTGCGAGGCGGGCGATCGCCCTGCGCGCCTGCGCAATCGGGGCTGGGCTTCTTACGCTGTTCGGCCTTGCGGGCGAGGCGGTGCTGGGCTTTGTGGGGATCTCGATGCCGGCGTTTCGGATCGCGGGCGGCATCCTGCTGTTTCTCACCGCACTCGACATGCTTTTCGAACGCCGCACCCGGCGGCGCGGCGATCAGCACGCCGATGCGGATGATCCCTCCGTCTTCCCCCTGGCGACGCCGCTGATCGCGGGGCCGGGCGCGATGGCTACCATGATCCTGCTCACCGGCCAGAACGCGGGCGACGTGGCTTGGATCGCGGCGGTGCATGGCGTGATGTTTGCGGTGATTGCCCTGACATTCCTTCTATTCATGGCCGCAGGCATTTTGGAGCGCGGCCTGGGCCCCACGGGGATCAACGTGGTAACCCGGCTTCTTGGGATGCTTCTTGCCGCGCTTTCGGTTCAGTTCGTGCTCGATGGGCTTTCGGCATTTGAACTAACTTCAAGGTAAATGCCCCGCGACGGCGGTTGCCATCCCCGGCGCCGCATCCCATGTTTCCGGCATGGAAGGGTCAGATATCGCACGGCTCACTTACCTTGTGCTCCTCGGCGTCGCCGTCGGCGGATGGCTGGTGCTGGAACATCGCCGCCCGGTGGGCACGATGCTGCGCCAAGCGGGGGTGTGGGCCTTTATCTTCCTGGGTGCCATCGCGGGCGCGGCATTCCTGCAAGATATTCGCCGCGAGATTGCAGTGCCCCAACAGCTTTCCTTCACTGATGGCGCGGCGCGGGTGGAAACCGAGCGAGCGTTTGACGGGCACTTCTACATGACCCTCTCGCTCAACGGCGTTCCGGTTCAGTTTGTGGTTGATACCGGGGCGAGCGATCTGGTGCTGACGCGTGCCGATGCCGAACGGCTGGGTGTGGATGTTGACGGGCTCTCGTTTGACGGGGTGGCCGGAACGGCCAACGGGCAGGTACGCACCGCTCGGATGCGTGTCGACGAGATCGCCCTCGGCCCGGTGCTGGATCGTGGTGTGCCGGTCCTGATCAACTCAGGCGAGATGGACAAATCGCTACTCGGAATGTCGTATCTCGAACGGTTCTCACGGATCGAGATCGCCGGTAATACGCTCACTCTCGAACGGTAGCTCGCCACGCATCACCCGATGAAACGCCCAGGGGCGATTGGCGGCATGCGTCGGGCCAACGCGTCGAATGGATCGATCCCGCGCGATGACCTCTTCCTCGAACCCGCGGGTGAAATATACATCATACCCGGCATCGAGCGCGGTATGGATCATCTCGAGGTCAATCTCGCGATGCGAGGCGGGGAAGGCGACCGCAGCGCCAGGGCGCTCAAGTAGGAAGCCGAAGTAGCGCACGGCGCCATAGACGAGTACCTCGTTCGTGTCGCCAAGCACTTCAGCGATCTCAGCTTTCGCGGCAGGGCTGTCAGCGCGGAGTATGGCGCTCAGTTCCGGATCCCGCACCAGCCCGTGGGCCGAGGCAATGCCAAGGCACGCGGCAAGCCCCGCGCCGGCCACCTGTGCCCGAAGGCGGGCGCCCGAGATAGCGGGCACGGCCACGAGCGCGAGCGCGGCCATGGCAATAAGTGCATAGGTTGGCATGATCTGAAACGCCCCGAATTGCGCACCGGGGAAAGAGGTTGACCAAAGCAGAACAAGCGCTGCACCGGCGGCGCCAAAAATCGGCACGAGCGGCACGTGCCCACCGGCCTGCGCCCAGAGATCGCGAATCCCATGGCCCGCCAGGATCGCGAGGATCGGAAGAAGCGGCAGGAGGTAGCGCATGTTGTTGCCAAGCCCCCCGTGCCATTCGAGCATGAAGAAGGGCAGTGACCAGATGCCAAGCATGGCCAGGCAGAACAGGTGCGCGCACCGATCCTCGGCCCGCCATGGCCTCAGGAACACATAGAGCAGAACACCGATCCACGGCAGGCTTTGCCCAAGCGCCTTCTTCGGCAGGCCGAAGAAAAGCTTGATGCCATCCTCCTTCGGGGCCACACCCAGGCGCGGATCGGTGGACAGGGTCATATCGCCCGTCAGCACCCAGGCGCCCCAGAAGTAGCGGAACAGCAGATCGCGCGCCGGGGTCAGGGTCAGCGCGGCCAGCGCCAGGCTCGCCGCAATCGCGCCGATAAGCGGCCACCGCCAGGCGGGCCGCCAGATGATCTGGCGCGCGGCTAGGATTAGAAGGAGCCCCGCGGCCACCATTGCGAGGGCAGGCACATGCTGGGTGATCGTGGTGTCGCCCGTCTCGCGACCGTAGGAGAGCGGATTCCATGTGCCAAACCGCGTCCAGTTTGACCACCCCGCCACCGCCAACCCGGGGATCATGCCCAAAAGCCCGGCGATGCCGAAGCGGATGGGGCGCGGCGCGTAAAGCAGGGCCAACACGCCAATGGGGCCGAGGATCAAAAGGCTGTCGAGCCGGAAGAGGAATCCCGCGCCCAAAACGAGCCCGGCTGCGAAGGCCGCGCGCGTATCCGCCCCGCGCGCAGCATTGACGCCACGATAGGCCAGAAGCGCCGTGGTGAGCACCGAAAGCGTGGCGATCATGTGCGGCCAGAGGCCCCAGGCGAAATCCACGAGGAACGTCGCGAGCGCGAGGATCAGCACCGCACCGAGCGCCAGCGCCTCATCCCGGTAGAACGCGCGGGCCAGCGCACGTGTGACAAACAACACGCCCATGGCCGCCAGGGCGTTGACTATGAAAAATACCCGGTCGCCCAAAAGCCCTATGAAGGGCGCGCCAATCAGGCTGGGCCCAATGGGATACTGCGGCACCATGCCGTTCGGGCCCTCGAGCACAGTAAGAAACACCAAATCCGGGCTTGAGAGCAGATCGCCGCCATTTTGGAAAACAAATCCACCGGTGGCCGCCAACGTACGCGCACCCAGCGAATAAACGAACTCATCGACAGAGATGTAACCCGCCGGGACGAAAAGCGCGCC
>JBCCRC010000042.1:0-29882 GCA_039208375.1 Pseudomonadota bacterium
GGCGTGACGGCCACCGTGTTCGGCTTGGTGCCGATCCAGGCGCGCGAGATCGCAATTGCCGCAACGGGGCCTGAAATACCGCCCGAGATCCCGCAGATTCGGCTGAGTGCCCTTCTCACCATGCCGCGCGCCGGGCCATCGGGGCCGCGGGTGTGGCATGCACGACGGAACACCGAGATGATCGCAGGGCTGGCGCTGAAATACCTCGCAGGCAAGCGGCTGAAGCTTCTCTTCACAACCGCCTCTCAGCGCCATCACACCTGGCTCACCAGGGCGCTGATTGCCCGGATGGATCGGGTGGTGGCCGTCTCCGCCCGATCGGCGGCCTATCTGGAGCGCGACGCGCGCGTGATCCTGCACGGCATTGATACGGCACGATTTCTGCCAGAGGCCGATAAACCCGCCCTTCGCGCGCGGTTGGGGCTGCCGGAAAATGCTGTTCTGATCGGTTGCTACGGGCGGGTGCGGGCGCAGAAGGGGACGGGCGATTTTGTGGAGGCGATGGCTGAGGTGCTACCCCGCAATCCGGGCGCAGAGGCCGTGGTTATGGGGGGCAGCCCGCCCAAACAGCGCGCCTACCGTGAGGAACTCTCGGCACGCATTGCGCAGATGGGCGTGGCAGATCGTATCCACCTGCGCCCCGAAGTGCCCGTGGCCGCGATGCCCTACTGGTATGCCGCGCTTGATCTCTTCGTCGCCCCGCAGCGCTGGGAGGGGTTCGGGCTAACGGTGCTCGAGGCGATGGGGGCGGGTGTGCCGGTGGTGGCTACACGCGTCGGCGCCTTCGAGGAAACAGTGCTAGATGGAAAAACCGGGCGGCTGGTTCCGCCGGAAAACGTAGCGGCGATTGCCGAGGCTACCGAGGGCCTTCTGAATAAGCCAAGCGCACTCGGCGAAATGGCGCAGGCGGCGCGCGCCCATGTTGCGCAGCACTTCAGCATCGAACGCGAGGCGCGCGAGTTAATCGAGGTTTACCGCGAGATGCTAAGCAGCGGGTAGCCGGGTTTCCACAATCTCGGCAAACCATGACGCACCCGCCGGAATCGCTTCATCATTGAAATCGTATTCCGGGTGGTGCAACGGCGCGGTCTCCCCCACCCCGATGTGGATGTAGGCGCCGGGGCGTTTGTTGGCGAAGTAGCTAAAATCCTCACCCCAAAGGTAAATCGGCGCCTCCACACAGGCGCCCGCCACCCGCTGCGCCGCCGTAGCGGCATAGCCGGTTTCAGCCTCGGCGTTTGAAAGCGAGGGGTAGCCGCGTTGAAAATCCACGTCCGCCTCTGCACGGTAGGTCGCCGCGATCCCGCGAACGATCTCGCCGAACCGCTGTTCCACCTGATCGCGCACATCTTCATCAAGTGTGCGCACCGTACCGCGCAGGAACACGCGTTCAGCCACGATGTTGTGTGAGTTGGTCTCTGTCTGAAACGTGGTCACGGAGACGACGACCTGCTTCACCGGATCCACCTCGCGCGCGGCAATAGCTTGCAACGCCACCACCACGTGGCTGGCCACCAGCGTGGCGTCCACCGCCTGATGCGGCTGGGCGGCGTGGCCCGCGCGGCCGGTGATGGTGATCTCGAACTGATCGGCGGCGGCGTAGAATGGCCCCGGGCGGATCGCAAAGGTGCCAAGCTCGCGGCCCGGCACGTTGTGCATTCCGTAAACCTCATCGATCCCAAAGCGCTCGATCACGCCCTCTTCCACCATCACGCGTGCGCCGCCGCCGCCCTCTTCGGCAGGCTGGAAGAGCAGCACTGCGGTGCCATCGAAGTTGCGCGTCTCGGCAAGGTATTTGGCCGCTCCTAGCAGCATCGTTGTATGCCCGTCGTGCCCGCAGGCGTGCATCTTGCCGGGAGTTTTTGAGGCATGAGGCGCCCCCGTCGCCTCCGCAATCGGCAACGCATCCATGTCAGCGCGTAACGCCACCGTGCGCCCGCCGTTGTTGCTTTTGCCGCGGATCACGGCGACCACGCCGTTTTGAGCCACACCGGTGACAACCTCGTCACACCCCATCGCCTGAAGCCGCTCGGCCACCAGCCCCGCCGTACGCTCAGTTTCAAACAACAGTTCGGGATGTTCATGGAAGTCTCGCCGCCAGGCAGTGAGTTCCGGCAGCATTTCGGCTATGGAGTTCTTGATCGGCATGGCACGGGCTCTCCTCGGGGCTCACACTAGGATGTAGCCGGGATACGTGGGGCTCAAGGGGGCGAGACCGTCAATCACAAAGCGCGTCGACGACGCCATCAAGGAACCGTTCGCCCGCCTCAAATTGCGCCACGCTGATGAACTCGTTGGCCTGATGCGCCTGAGCGATATTGCCGGGGCCGCAGATGACCGATGAGAAGCCACGTTCCTGAAACTGGCCCGCCTCGGTGCCGTAGCTGACAACGTGGCGCGCGTTGTCGCCCGTGATCCGGCGCACAAGCTCTTCGGCGCGGCCCGCCTCTTCTGGCTGAAGTCCGGGAACGTCAAAGATTTCCTCAACATCGATGCCGGCCTCGCGGCGGACGGCTTTCATGTCTGCCGCAATCCGCTCGATTTCGGCAAACAGGCGCGCGCGCCACTCCGTAAGCGGTTCATCGGGTACGGCGCGCACCTCGATCTGAAGCCGGCACGTGCGTGATGTAATGTTGTGAGCCGTACCCCCCTCGATGGCGCCCACATGCACTGTCGTCCACGGCGGATCAAAGAGCGCAGCGATCTCCGAGGTCGCCTTGGCGCTGTTCTCGGCATTTTGCCGGTTCGCCCAATCAATGAGCCGTCCAGCCTCCATAATCGCGCTGACGCCCTGATGCATCAGCGAGGAATGCACCTCAAAGCCTCGGAAGGTCACCCAGTATCCAATCGTGCCCTTGTGGCCCGTGACCGCCTGCATCATCGACGGCTCACCGATTATGGCGGCGCTGGCGCGCGGCAGGTGGCCGCGCATATCGTCAATCATCGGCGGTGCGCCGGTGCAGCCAATCTCTTCATCAAAGGAGAGCGCGATCTGCAGCGGGCGTTTTAGATCGCGGGCCAGCGCCTTTGGCACGGCTGCAAGCGCGAGAGCGTCGAAGCCCTTCATGTCGCAGGTTCCGCGGCCATAAAGGCGCCCGTCCCGTTCCACGACCTCGAAGGGATCGGTGGCCCAATCATGGCCGTCTACGGGCACCACGTCGGTATGGCCGGACAGCACAACGCCGCCGGGCACTTCCGGCCCGACATTCGCGTAAAGCGCAGCCTTGCTGCGATCATCGTTCCAGACGCGCCGCGCCGAAACGCCATGGGCGCCGAGGTATTCCTCAACGAATTCTACCAGCTCAAGATTACTGTCGTGGCTAAGGGTAGGGAACGCCACGAGGCGATCCAAAAGATCGCGCGCCGAAAGCCCCCTCATGCGTCTTTCAGCACGAAATGCCCCGGTTGCACTTCATCGTAGACTGAGGGCTTCGGCCGATAATCCACGGGGAAGATCGGCGACGGGATCGGTTTGAAATTCAGATCCCGCTCAGACTTTCGCTTGCGCGGATCGGCGATGGGAACGGCTTTCAAAAGGGCTTGCGTGTATTCATGGCGCGGATCCTCGAAGATCTGCGCGCGGCTGCCGATCTCCACGATCCGGCCCAGATACATAACGCCCACGTTGTGGCTCACCCGCTCGACCACCGCCATGTCGTGACTGATAAACAGGATCGAGATGCCAAGATCCGCCTGCAATTCCATGATCAGGTTCAGCACCTGGGCCTGCACGCTCACATCAAGCGCGCTCACCGCCTCATCGGCGATGATCAGCTTGGGATTCAATGCGAGCGCACGGGCGATTGCGATCCGCTGCCGCTGGCCGCCTGATAGCTCATGCGGATAGCGGCGCATGAAGCTACGCGGCAATTCCACGCGATCGAACAATTGCGCCACTCGATCAATCATCTCGTCGCCATGGGCAAGGCCGAAATTCTGCATCGGTTCCGCGACTTGATCGACAAGCTGCATCTGCGGATTGAGCGAGGCGAAAGGATCCTGAAACACCATCTGCATGTCGCGCCGTGCCTTGCGCAGGTCTTCGGGGCTGAGCGACATGATGTCTGTACCATCAAGGTTTATTTCGCCGGATTCAGGCTCGACAAGCCTCAGGATTGAACGGCCCGCAGACGATTTCCCGCAGCCCGACTCGCCCACAAGGCTGAGCGTCTCGCCGTGCTTGATCTTGAACGAGACGTCTTCCACAGCATGCACGTTTGCCACCGTGCGGCGGAAGAACCCGCCCTTAACCGCAAATCGGGTGACAAGGTTACTCACATCCAGCAGCACGCGGTCTTCGTGCTTATTCGCGGCGCCGTCAGCCTTGTGCTCGGCGCCGAGAAGGCGCATCGGCTCCGGCGCGGGCTTGCCACGCATTTCACCAAGCTTGGGTACGGCGGCGAGCAGTGCCTTGGTGTAATCATGCTGTGGATTTTCAAAGATTTCCTCGACCGGCCCCTCTTCAACTTTCCGGCCGCGATACATCACCACCACACGGTCGGCCATCTGGGCGACAACTGCCATGTCGTGAGTGATGAACATCACCGCCGTACCGGTTTCGCGTTTCAACCGGTCAATCAGCGCAAGGATTTCGGCCTGGATCGTCACATCGAGCGCCGTTGTGGGCTCATCGGCAATCAAAAGGCGCGGTTCGCAGGCCAGCGCGATAGCAATCACGATGCGCTGGCGCATGCCGCCCGAAAGCTCGTGGGGATACTGCGCCATGCGGCGCTCGGGCTCAGGGATCCGCACCTGGCGCAGCAGGTCAAGCGCGCGTTCTTCCGCCGCAGCCTTCGACAACCCCTTGTGCACCCGCAACCCTTCAGTGAGCTGCCGCCCCACCGTGAAAACGGGGTTAAGCGAGGTCATCGGCTCCTGGAAGATCATCCCGATTTCGTTGCCGCGGATCGTACGCATAAGATTGTCGCCGGCGTTGGCGAGGTTCATCGGCCCGCCTTCGCGACGGTCAAATACCAACTGCCCGCCCGCAATCTCACCGCCACCGAACTCTACGAGCCGCATCAGCGAGAGCGATGAAACCGACTTGCCGGAGCCGGATTCGCCAACAACACAAACGGTTTCACCCGCATTTATCGAGAAACTAACGTCTTCAACGCCGACAACCTTGCCATCTTTCGTTTCAAACTCCACCCGCAAGTTTTCGATCGAGGCGATGGGCTGGTCGAGCATGAACTGTCCTGTCGGTGTTGAAGTTGTTCCAAAACGCTAGGGCGATCGATGCGAGCCTGTCAAACCGACAGAACTACAATCCGCCGCGTCATCGCATATTTTTTGGTCGTCTGATGACGGAGTGACCATATTACCCAGCGGCAACGCTTGCTTTTTCAATCGATATCGGTGGAGACTGTCACAACCTGCGCTGAGGGAGGCGCGGGATACCTTACGTATTAAGAGCTGGATGGCGGTGATCATCACCCAACCCGCTGAAACAAAAGACGTATCGAAGGCCTCGCGGCGCGCCGCAGTGGCCCGACGCGCGACACTGTCCAACAAGGAGACCCTCATGACGATGAAATCAGCCCTTCTGGGCGCGGCAGCGGCTATGGCCTTTGCCCCGGCCGCCTTTGCCGAGCGCGGATCCGATGGCGAGGTAAAGATCATCTACTGGCAAGCGCCTTCGATCCTGAACCCATACCTTTCCGGCGGAACGAAAGATATTGAGGCCGGCAGCCTGATCGTCGAGCCGCTCGCGCGGTATGATGAAACCGGTACGCTGGTGCCGTGGCTCGTGGAAGAGATCCCGACCGTTGAGAACGGCGGCGTGAGCGAAGATCTCACCACCATCATATGGAATATCACGCCAGGCCTCGTCTGGTCAGATGGTACGCCTTTCACCTCGGCCGACGTGCTTTTCACCCACGAGTACTGCACTCACCCAGAAGGCGGCTGTGCGCAGCTAACCAAGTTCGAGGGCGTCGCGAGCGTGGAAGCACCCGACGACCTGACCGTTGTCGTAACCTTCGAGGGCCCCACGCCAAACCCCTATGGCCCATTCGTGGGCGGCGAAAGCCCGATCCTACAGGCTGCGCAGTTTGCCGATTGCCTGGGCGCCCGCGCGCCCGAATGCACCGATGCAAACTTCAACCCGGTGGGCACCGGCCCCTTCACCGTCACTGAATTCAAGCCGAATGACGTGATCACCATGGCCGCCAATGAAAACTATCGCGATCCGGCCAAGCCCGCCTTCGCCACCGTCACCTTCAAGGGCGGCGGGGACGCCACGGCTGCAGGCCGCTCGGTCATGGAAACCGGCGAGTTTGACTATGCCTGGAACCTCCAGCTTGCACCCGACGTGATCGCCGGGATGGAAGCCGCGGGCAAAGGCACCCCAGTGGCAGGGTTTGGCCCGCTGGTTGAGCGCATCATGATCAACCAGACGAACCCAGACCCAGCGCTTGGGCCCGATGAACGCGCGGTGGTAAAACCGCACCCAATCTTCCAGGACGTTCGCGTGGTTCAGGCCATGAGCCTCGCCATCGATCGGCCGCTCCTGGTTGAGGTTGGCTATGGCCAGGCGGGCCGTGTGACCTGCAACTGGGTTCCGGCGCCTGCGATTTATAGCTCCGAGGCGCTGTCTTGCGACACGCAGGATATGGATGGCGCAAAGGCGCTTCTTGAAGAAGCCGGCTGGGCCGACACCGATGGCGATGGTGTGCTCGACAAGGACGGCGTGAAATTCTCGATCCTCTACCAGACCTCCACCAACGCCGTACGCCAGGATTTCCAGGCGCTTATCAAGCAATGGTGGGAAGAGCTCGGGATTGAAGTTGAACTTCGCAACCTCGATTCGTCGGTCTTTTTCGGCGGCGATCCGGGCAGCCCGGACACGTTCCAAAAGTTCTACGCGGACGTGCAAATGTACGCCAACACGTTCAACGGCACCGATCCGCAGGCCTACCTTGGCAACATGCTCTGCTCGAAGATCCCGTCGCCCGCATCGCAGTGGCAGGGCGAGAACATCTCGCGCTGGTGCTCGGATGAATACGAGGCGCTCTACGAAGAGCTCACGCAAACAGCCGATATCAACGAACGCTCCCGCATCGCGCGTGAGCTCAACGATATGGCGGTGACCGGCGGTGCGATGATCCCGCTCGTGCACCGCGGCCGGATCTCGGCCCACGCCAACAGCCTCGGCGGCGTCAAACTCAATGTCTGGGACAGTGAGATTTGGAACGCGGCCGATTGGTTCCGCATCGACGAATGATGTGACGCGCAGGGCGGGTTTCGACCCGCCCTGTCACCTGCGCACGGAGGCTGGCCGATGCTGCAATACACCACCCGGCGGTTGATCCTTTCGGTTCCAACGCTGCTCTTTATCTCCCTTGTCATCTTCCTCCTGCTCGAACTTGCGCCTGGCGATCCGATGGCGCAGGTTCCGCTGACTGTGCCCGACGAAGTGAAGCAGCGCATGCGCGAGGCGTTGGGGCTGGGCGAACCGATGCCGGTGCGCTTCGGCAAATGGCTCTGGCAGTTCTTTGTTGTCGAGCCGCTCCACCTGTTTGACCTCACCTTTGGCACAACCTTCGCCGAAGGCCAGCAAAGGGTGATTTCCTGGCAAACCCGCAGCCCGGTGATGGACATCGTGGCCCAGCGCATGCCGCAGACGCTGTGGGTGGTGGGCACTGCCTATATCGTTGCAATTCTGATTGCCCTGCCGATCGGGATCTATTCAGCCTATCGCCAGTATTCCTGGTTCGATCAGGCCGGAACCTTTGTCACCATGGTAGGCTTTTCGGTGCCGCCCTTCTTTTCGGGCGTCCTCGTCATCGTGATCTTCTCGGTGCAACTCGGCTGGTTTCCATCGATCTATGACACGACGCACCGGGTTACGGACTGGGACAGTTTCGTGGTGCAGCTTCAGCAGATGATCATGCCAGTGATGGTGCTTGCGCTGCAGATCACCTCGCAGCTCAGCCGCTTCATGCGGGCCTCAATGCTCGACAACCTCAATCAGGATTACGTGCGCACCGCCCGCGCCAAGGGGCTTGGCGAGAAAACCGTGGTGCTGGTGCACGTGCTGCGGAACTCGATGATCCCGGTCGTGACCGTGATCGCGCTTGGCATTCCCTCGATCTTTGGGGGGGCGATTATCACCGAACAGGTATTCAAGGTGAACGGGATCGGCCAGCTCTTGATCACCGCCATTCAGGCCAACGACCTGCCGATGGTGCAGACGCTGACCTTCGTCTTTGCGATCTTAATCGTGCTCTTCAACCTGATTGCCGACATCCTCTACGGCATTCTCGATCCGAGGATCCGGTATGACTGACCCGCACGTACAATCGCCGCTCGTTGATGAACGCGCGCCCGATCCCCAGGGCGTACGCGAAGCCGAAAACGCCGATCAGCCGCCCCGCAGCCAATGGTGGGATGTCTGGGATCAGTTCAAGCATCACTCCGGCGCATTCTGGGGCATGGTCGTCTTCTTCTCGATCATCTTCCTCGTTGTCTTCGGCCCCTTTCTCTATTGGAACGATGCCACGTTCGTGCCCACGGGCCGCGCGTTTTTGGACTTGCGGGACATGCGGCCGATTTACACCGTTCTGTGGGAGGCGGAGCCAAAGGTCTCTTGGGTACACCCGTTAGGGACGGACAATCTCGGCCGCGATACGCTCGCGCGGCTACTTTCGGGCGGTCGCGTTTCGATCGCGGTGGGGCTTGCGGCAATGGTTGTCTCCATCGTGATCGGCACACTCGTCGGCGTGCTTGCCGGCTATATCCGCTGGCTCGATGGCCCTCTGATGCGGCTGACCGACCTGTTCCTCGCCCTGCCCCTTCTGCCGCTTCTGCTGGTGGCAGTGCTTCTGTTCCGCGATCCGCTTTCCTCGGCACTAGGACCGGAAGGGGGCACGTTCATTCTGATCGTGACGCTTGTGGGCATCACCTCCTGGATGCAGACGGCGCGAATCGTGCGCGGGGATGTTCTGGCATTGAAGGAGCGCGAATTCGTTCTCGCCGCCCGCTCCATCGGCACATCGAACACCCGGATGATCACGCGGCATATCCTGCCCAACGTGCTGTCGCCGATCATGGTATCGGCCACGCTGGGGATCGCCACCGCGATTATCACCGAAAGCGCGCTTTCCTTTCTGGGCTTCGGCTTCCCGCCAGATTTCCCAACGTGGGGTAAGCTGCTCTTCGATAGCGTGGACCGGATGGTACAATACCCCGAACGCGTGATCTGGCCCGGGCTTCTGATCTCGCTTACCGTGCTGAGCGTCAATTATATCGGCGATGGACTTCGGGATGCGCTCGACCCGCGCATCCGGGGGCGGTGAGCTTTGCGTTCCATCCGTTAACGGCGGCGCGTTGGGCGGACGTGGAGCGCCTCTTCGAAGACACCAGCGCGACCCGCAATTGCTGGTGCATGTGGTGGCGGATCGCGGGCAATGCGTGGCGCGACACTACGAGAGCGAGCCGGAAGAAGGCCTTCCGCAAGGCTGTCACCGCCGGACCGCCTCCCGGAATCCTAGCCTACGAGGGCGGGGCCCCCGTTGGCTGGGTGCAGGCGACCCCGCGCACTGTGATCCCACGTTTCAATGCAGGTCGCACATCGAAGCCCGAGCGCGAAGCGGACTTCCAAGCCACGTGGGCCTTGTCCTGCTTCTACACGGCCAAATCGCACCGGCGCCGCGGGCTGATGACGGATCTCGCACGCGCTGCCTGCGCCTTCGCCGCAGCGGAAGGTGCCAAGGTCGTAGAAGCCGCACCGATCCGCGCAAAGCCGGAATTGCAATGGAGCGATGGCTACGTTGGCCTTGTTCCCGCCCTTGAACGCGCTGGGTTCGAGCCAGTGGAGCCCCGCGGCAAGGTGCGCGTTTTCATGCGCTGGAACCCTTGACCCGCTATTCCACCGATTTGCGGATGCGCTGCACCAGCCACCAGACAATGGCAATCACAAGCGGCGTGACGATCGCCGTCAGCACGAGCGACGAGACATTGAGCCCCTCGCCCACCGGCCCCAGAAGATAGATCGCGAGGTTAACGGCATAGTAGCTGATCGCCACCACGCTCAGCCCCTCAACCGTGCGCTGCAACCGGAGTTGCAGATCGGCACGCTTGTCCATGCTTTCGAGCAGCGATTGGTTTTGCGCCGAGCGCTCCACATCCACGCGCGTGCGCAACAGGTTGCCGGCGCGCATCGCGCGTTCCGCCATGGCGCCAAGGCGGCCCTCGGCAGACTTTACCGTGCGCATCGCGGGATCGTATCGGCGCATCATGAACTCACCGAACGTTTGCCGGCCCTCAAAGCGCTCTTCGCGCAACACGTCGATCCGGTCGTGTACCAAAACTTCATAGGCCCCGGTCGCCCCGAAGCGGAATGAGGATTGCGCGAGCATGTTCTCAAGCTCAGACGATATCTGCAAAAGGCCGGTCAGTGTTTCGTCGGCGCTCGACGTGCCGCCGCTCATCTGACCCATGAGCCGGGTAAGCTCGCCATCGATCTCGCCCATCCGCGGCCCAAGCGCGCGCACGCGGGCTAACCCGAGCATCGACATGGATTTGTAGGTTTCGATCTCGCAGAGCCGCTGCACGATCCTGCCCACACGCCGACCGCCCGTTTCGGGGCGCACGAAAACCGCAAAGCGCATATGCCCGCCCGGATCGATCCGGAAATCGCCGGCGATAATCGCCGCATCATCAAGCACATGGCTTGCGGCCAGGCTTTCGGGAACGAACCAGTCGCCCAGTTTCTTGGCGACGCCGCCGCCACCATTTTGAAGCTCCACCCGGATCAACGCAGAGGTGATGCGGTTGCCCGGAGCCTCGGCCAACCAATCCTCAGGAAAAACGCGAAAGGTTTCCGCATCAAACGGGCGCTCGGCGACGCCGGTATCAAAGATCGTATACGTGATAAACTCGGTATGGCTTTCCCACTTCAGATGATACTTGCCGATCTCGCCGAACCAATGCGTGGCCCCAGGCTGCGGGTGGGGTGCACCAAATCGATCCAACAGGCTGATGAGGTGCGCGCGATCAAGCTCGCGGTCCCGCGCCGCGGCATCCTTGGGCTGCTTGATGGCCAGATAGGCCGCGCGACAGGGGGCATCGAGCGCGTGAAACGGGCGTGCGTGTAGTTCGTTCGCTAGTTTGTAGCGAAGCGGATGATCTTCAAGTTGCGCCATGTGCCTGCCTTTCACGCGTGGCCGGAACCTAGCTTTTTTCGAAACGCAGTAAACAGAAAAATTCATTAATTCTGGCGAGTTACGTGTACACGATGGTGCACAGGGCAGCAGAATTAGCGCGTATGGGCGACGGAACTTGCACGCGGCCCCGTGAAATCCGGCATCGAAACCCTTTTGTTGGAGAGCCCCATGACCCGTATCATTTTCACGACCGGCGCCATCGTTTTCCTTGCTAGCGCGGCCGAAGTTCTTGCCGCGGACGGCGCCCGCATCGACCGCATCGAAGACAGGATTGACCGCGTTGAATCCATACGTGACCGCCAGGTGCACCGTGGCCCACTGGATCGCGTGGAAGATGTGCTTGATGCCCGTGAATCGGTCCGCGATCGTGCGGGGCTCGATGCGCCAAGGCCGATCGACCGCGCCGAACGCCGCAAGATCGGGTTTTGGTGGAGTACCCGGGTTCAGTAAAGCACCGCGCGCTAGTTCAGCCAGCGCTCGTAATCGCTCACCAGGAGGTGCGTTGGCGCAACATCTTCCTCGATCTCGGCAAATCGCCCGATAGGTTCACGGAAGATGTTGTCGGTGAGATCGTCATTGACGGTAGACACCTCTCCGATCAGCACATCGCCGCCCTCGCCCCAGAAGGCATGCCAGTCACCGGGCATCAGTGTGACGCTTTCGCCCGGCGCGAGTTTAAGAACTTCGCCGGGGGCAAAGGTTCGCGCGATGCCGTCGCAGCACACGGACCCGCCGCGATCCTCGGCAAATGCGCCCGCATCATCCGAGCCAAAAAGCTCGATCGCGAGGGTCGCGCCGCCGCGATTGATGATATCTTCTGATTTTACAATGTGGGTGTGCATCGGGCTGATCTGATCCTGCCGCGAGATCAACAGCTTCTCCGCGTAAACCATGCCCCGCCCGCGTTCGAGATCGTCAAGCGTGCCGTTGCGCAGGGTGAACAGAAACAGGCCCAGCTTCTCAAAATCACCCTGACCGTAATCAGTGATATCCCATCCCATGCGCCGCTCAACGATCATCGACGCATCACTGCGGGCCGCGAACGCATCGGGGCTCCAATAGGCGAAGGGCGGCAGAACAAAGCCGTGGGTGCGGATCATCTCATCCGCCGCCGCCATGATTTCGTTTATGCGGGAACGTTTCATGAGCCACCTCCCTTGGGTCAGCGCACTCTAAACACAGATTTCAGGGGGCGGAAAAGGGGCTGTCAGGCGCTCTTCAGCGCCGCGGGGCGCTCGCCCGCCGCCCAGGCGCGGGTGGCGCGGCCGAACGCCTCAAACAGCGGGCGGGATACCGGGTCTTCGGCCGCGTTCCATTCAGGATGCCACTGCACGCCCAGCGCAAATCCCGGCGCGCCTTTCACGTAGATCGCTTCGGCAGTGCCATCGTCGGCCCAGCCATCTATCACGATCCGCGCGCCGGGCTCTTCGATGCCTTGGCCATGGAGCGTGTTGGTGAGCACCACTTCCGATCCCATCATCCGGTGGAACACGCCGCCCTTGGTGAACGTTACATCATGGCGCAATTCGAATTTTTCTTCGAGTGTGCCATCGGGCGGCATGCGGTGGTTCATCCGGCCTGGAAGCTCGCGGATTTCGGGATGCAGCGTGCCGCCCATAGCGACGTTGAGTTCCTGGAACCCACGGCAAATGGCCAGGATTGGTTGCCCAACCTCAACACAGGCGCGGATGAGGCCCAGCGCGATCTGGTCGCGCGCGCGATCGAAAGTGCCGTGGGCGTCGGTCTCCTCATGCCCATATTCCTCAGGATGCACGTTTGGCCGCCCGCCGGTGAAGACAAATCCGTGACAGGCCCCCATCAATTCCTCAACCGACACGAATTCGGGATCTGCAGGGATAATCATCGGCAGCGCCTGCGAGACTTGCGCGACGGCGTGGGAGTTCATCGAACCGCCCGCGTGGGCTGGGTACTGATCATTGATCAGATGGCTATTGCCAATAATGCCAACGATAGGCCGCGCCATGTGTCATCCCGCAATTTCTCACCCTTATGGGGTAAACCATAGAACAATTCGCCTGGCAGGAACATGTAGCCCCGCGCACAAGGGGCTGTGCGCGGGGCCGCAGGGGAACAATACGCGCTACGGCTCGGGAACGTATCCGGCTGCGGTGATTCCGGCCACCGCCACTTCGGCGTCGTTGTCAGACGTATCACCTGTAACACCCACGGCGCCAAGGATCGCCCCACGGCCATCGCGCACAAGAACGCCGCCGGGCACCGGGATCACCGCGCCGCCATAGGCACCGTTTACCGCAGCCATGAAATAGGGTTGCGCTTCCGCGCGGGCCATCTGCGCACTGCCGGGCATGCCCAGCATCACCGCGCCATGGGCCTTGCCATGGGCGATGGCAAAGCGCCCCGGGCTCGCGCCATCTTCGCGTTCGAACGCGCGCACGTGCCCGCCGGCATCGAGCACGATCACGCTGAGTGGCTTCAGGCCCATTTCACGCCCCTTCGCTAGCGTCTGGCGGACGATGCGCCGGGCACGGGCCAGGGTGATCTCTCCCATAGTTCCTCCATTCTTTCGGGATCGTCTTGGGTTTGCGGGGGCGGCCTACCCAGCCGCCTTCCGTTCCAACCGACGGGCATGCAAAACCGGTTCGGTATATCCTGAGGGCTGTGTTCGGCCTTTGAAGACGAGGTCTGACGCAGCGCGGAACGCAATGCCGTCAAAGGCCGGGCCCATCGGCCTATACGCTGGATCATTGGCGTTCTGCCGATCTACCACCGCCGCCATCTTGCGCATCGCGTCGCTGACCTGATCTTCGCTCACCACGCCATGGTGCAGCCAGTTGGTGATGTGCTGGGCCGATATCCGGCAGGTCGCCCGATCCTCCATAAGGCCCACGTCATTCAGATCAGGCACCGTCGAGCACCCCACGCCCTGATCGATCCAGCGCACCACGTAGCCGAGGATGCCCTGGGCGTTGTTTTCAACCTCACGCATAATCTGCGCATCTGTCCATTTGCTGAAGGTTGCCAGCGGGATTTCGAGAAGCCCGTCCACATGCGCCCGGCGGCCGCCTGCACGCAGCCGCTCCTGCACGGCGAAGACGTCCACTTGGTGGTAGTGCAGCGCGTGCAGCGTGGCCGCCGTCGGCGATGGCACCCAAGCGCAGTTGGCGCCCGCCTTGGGATGCTCGATCTTGGTCTCTAGCATGGCCGCCATCTTGTCGGGCATCGCCCACATGCCCTTGCCGATCTGCGCTTTGCCGGACAGCCCGCACGCAAGTCCGATATCGACATTGCGGTTCTCGTAGGCCGCGATCCAGAACTTGCGCTTGATGAAATCTTTCCGGCTGAAGGCGCCAGCTTCCATTGAGGTGTGGATCTCGTCGCCGGTACGGTCGAGAAATCCTGTGTTGATGAAGGCCACTCGGTGCTTCGCGGCTCGGATACACTCCATGAGGTTCACAGAGGTGCGCCGCTCCTCATCCATGATGCCGAGTTTCACCGTGTAGCGCGGCAGGCCCAGCACCTCTTCCACGCGGGTAAAGACCGCGTCAGTAAATGCCACCTCTTCGGGCCCGTGCATCTTGGGCTTAACCACGTAGACGGAGCCTTGAGTGGAGTTGCGCAGGCCCTCTGATTTTCCAAGATCGTGCATGGCGATGACCACGGTCAGCATCGCATCCATCAGCCCCTCGAAGACCGCGCCGCCGGCATCCTCCATCGCAGGGTTGGTCATCAGATGGCCGACATTGCGCACCAGCATCAGTGCGCGCCCCTTAAGGGTAATCTCTTCGCCATCGGGCGCGGTGTACGACAGATCCTCAGCCAACGCGCGCGTGATCGTCGCGTCACCCTTTTCGAACGTTGTCTCCAGATCACCGCGCATCAGACCCAGCCAATTGCGATAAGCCAGAACCTTGTCTTCGGCATCCACGCAAGCAACGGAATCCTCGCAATCCATGATCACAGAGACGGCCGACTCAAGGCGAATATCGGCAAGCCCCGCCTGATCGCGAGCGCCGATCCTATGGGTGCGGTCAAAGACCAACTCCACATGCAGCCCATTGTTACGCAAGAGCACTGCGTCTGGTGCACGGGGGTGGCCCCGATAGCCGACGAATTTCTCGGGCTCTGCGAGAGGCAGATCATCGACGAGCAAGGCGTGATCTCGAACATGATAGCGGCGGGCGTCGGCATGGCTGGTGCCCACAAGCGGGAATGCGTCATCGAGGAAGACGCGGGCCCGTGCCACCACGCGGGCACCGCGACCCCGGTCATAGCCGCTCCCGGTCGGCGGTGCGCCTAAGGCATCGGTGCCGTAGAAGGCGTCGTAGAGGCTGCCCCACCGCGCATTTGCGGCGTTCAGCGCGTAGCGAGCGTTTGTAATTGGAACAACGAGTTGCGGCCCGGGCACCGACGCGATCTCGGGGTCGGTGCCCAACGTCGCAATCTCGAAATCATCGCCTTCTGGAACGAGATACCCGATCTCTTCCAAAAACGCCTTGTAGCGTTCATGGTCATGGGCCTGGTTACGGTTGCGCAGGTGCCAATCGTCGATACGGGCTTGAAGCTCTTCTCGGCGCGCCAGAAGCCGGCGGTTCTCCGGTGCGAACTCAGCAAAAAGAGCCGAGAGGCCGGCCCAAAACTGTTCTACCGAAAGGCCGGTGCCAGGAAGCGCCTCCTCTTCCACGAAACGCTTCAGTTCCGGAGCAACACGAAGGCCCGGGGCCGCATCCTGCAATGTCATTCTACGTTCGAACCTCCCTGCGGTATGCTACCGCACACCGGGTTTTCTAGGCTGCGCGGCGCGCCCGGGCAAGCGTTCTGGTCACAAAACCAAACCAATTCACGAAACAGTTTTTTCAACTCGGAGTGGCGACAAAATACTTAGCCGAATTGCGAAGTTTTTCTTGCGAAGCTGAAGTCAGCAGGGTTACTTAGCCATATGGCTAACCATGATCCCGCGCTAAATGCGCTCTTTCACGCGCTTTCGGATCCCTCCCGCCGTTTGATCCTGACAAGGCTGATGGCAGGGCCCGCGCCAGTGTCGAAGTTGGCCGAACCGCTCGACATGGCCTTGCCCACTGTGCTGCAGCACCTCGCCAAGCTCGAAGCCGGCGGGCTGATACGCTCGGAAAAGCGGGGCCGCACCCGAATTTGCACGGCAAACCCGCAGGCGCTTGCCGATGCTGCGGGGTGGATTGCCGATCTGCGCGCCGATTGGACCGCGCGACTCGACCGCCTTGAAGACTTTCTTGATGAAGATGGAGACAGCCCATGACCGTCCACCACGCCACACTAACGCTGGAGCGCAGCCTGAAGGCCCCGCCCGCCAAGGTTTGGAACGCCTATGCCGATCCGGACGCGCGCTCGGTCTGGGGCGTGCCCTCGCCCGACATCAACATGACGTTTCAGGAAGCGGACTTTCGCGCCGGTGGGCGCGATTTATGCGTCTGTGGCCCCGGACCTGCGGAGGGTGTCACGGTCGAAACCCTCTACCATTCCATCGAGCACGAAGCGCGCATCGTCACCACAGAAATCATCGGGATGCCCGGCGCCCCCGATGCCGTGACCCTTGTCACGGTTCAATTCGCGGCCACCGCAAACGGAACGCAGCTCACCGTCACCATCCAGGCGACATCACTCGCCGGGCCGGAGATGGAGGCAGAGTTGCGGGGGGGATGGGAAGCAGCACTAGCGAACCTTGCGGCTTACGCCGAGGGCCGCGATCTTTTGCAGCGTTCCGAGCAGTAGCGCACGTCATCCCACACCTTTGCCCACTTCTTGCGCCACGTGAACGGCCGTCCGCACATAGCGCAAGTCTTCTGCGGCAGATCGCTCTTCTTAACTGTTTTCGGCATCTTAAAGATCGAGGCTCATCTGGCCAGTGCCAGGCTGTTTGGCAGCGCGCTTACCGCGCCGGGAGGCCTTTGCCCGGTCATTTACAAAACGGGGATCCTTGCGGCTGGCGTGCTTTTCGATCACTTGCCGCGCTTCATTTCGAAAACCGCTTCCGCGCCGAACGGCCCAAACCGCCTCGCGCGCCGCCTTCGCAGCTGTGGGCACATCAACGATTGGAGCGGGGTAGCACAGGTGCGCGGCCCCCTCCCATTTCCAGGGTTCCTGCAGGTGCTCGGCGGGCACGTTGGCGAGCTCGGGCACCCACCGACGGGTGAATACGCCATCGGGATCCTGATCGTGACCCTGCTTGATCGGGTTGTAGATCCGCACCGTATTCATCCCCGTAGTACCCGATTGCATCTGCACCTGCGGCCAGTGAATGCCGGGCTCATAATCGGTGAACATCCGCGCCAGATGGGGACCCGTGGCACGCCAATCGAGCCAAAGGTGATAGCTTGCCACCGCCATCAGCATCGAGCGCATGCGGAAGTTCAGCCAACCCGTGGCGATCAGCGACCGCATGCAGGCATCAACAAAGGGCAGGCCCGTCTCGCCCCGTTCCCACGCCCCCAGCCGTTCGGCATCGGGCGGGCCGCCGCGCAGGCCCTCATAGGCCGAATGCAGGCAGTGGGTTTCGATCTCGGGCGTATCTTCCAGCTTCTGGGTGAAGTGATCGCGCCAGGCCAGGCGCGCCTGGAAGCTCTTCAGGCTGCCGCCCCACCCTTCGCGCGTACCCTTGACCTCGCGCTGGCGGGCGGCGGCGGCCTGCACGGCCTCGCGCACCGTCATCGTGCCGAAGGCGAAATGGGGCGAGAGACGGGAACAGGCGGTGGCGCCTTCGAGGGGGGTGGACATCGCAGCGCGGTAGGTTTGCCCGCGTTCGGTGAGAAAGGAGCCGAGGCAGGAGAGCGCGTGGCGCCGCCCGCCGGGCTGACGATCAGTGATGCCATCGGGGGTAAGGCCCAGATCGGCGGCGGAGGGGATGCCGCCGGGCTCGATGCCATCTACAGTGGGAATCTGTTTCGGTACAGGCACTTGCGGGGCAAACATGAACCCGTCGCGCGCCTTCGCCCAGCCATCGCGGCTTTTCAAACGGCGTACGACCCCCGATTGCGGCAGTTCTTCCCAGCGCACGCCCTGCCCCCGCGCCCAGGCTGCCACGCGCCTGTCGCGTGCGAATGTCCACAGATTGCCGGTTTCCTCGTGGCTGATGAGATCGGTCACCCCATGGGCGGCGCGCAGACTTTCCAACACCTCCACCGCGTCGCCCAGCCGGATCGCGAGCGGCGCGCCGAGGCCCGCCAGATCATCGGCGAGATCGCGCAGGCACTCGGCCACAAACGCCCAGTGCCGCGCGCTGCTGTCGGGCAGCGCCCAATAGCTCGGCTCCGCGATATAAAGCGGGATCACCGGGGCCCCAAGCGCCACCGCCCGCGCCAGCGCGGGGTGATCGGCGACCCGAAGATCGCGTTTGAACCACAGGATCGTTGCCATGGGCGAGAGGTAGCAAGCGGCACGGCGAGGTAAAGAGGGTGCGGCGCTCGCGCGGGGGGCCCTCTGGCGGAAGGCTGAGATAATGCGCCGCGTGCGCATCGGCGTGCCGTTCGAGCGCGGCGAACACATCCTTGTCGGATGCCTCGTCAAGCACGTCCATCCGATCGAGCGCGTCGCTCCACATCCGATCCAGATCCGCTTGGCGCTGTTCCCAGGAGGCGGCGGGCAGCGGGCCGCCCAGCGCGCTCAGAACCCCGCGGAACTGGGCGGCTGCCACGGGGGCGCCAATCTCTTCCAGCGCCGCGAGCACATCTTCTGCCGCAACGGAGTGGCTGTTCGTGAGAAAGCTGAAGAACCCGCCGTTGCCAGCGGTGCCCATGAACCGGACGGCGATGGCGGCCGCGCGGCGAACATCGCCTTCCGCGTACCGGTCATAGTCAGCGTTCATGACGAGGGTGTTGTAGGCTGTCACGGGTAGCTTGAAAATCTGGGGTTGCTCCCTTTGCCCGGTGGCGCGGCCTTTCCGGCGGAGAAGCGCGGGGGTGGGATTCGAACCCACGTCTCACCGGACGACGAGCCGGCTGCTCTGCCGCCGAGCAACCCCGCGGGGCGAACCGTACGGGGCGTGGCGCGCCCTCGCAAGGGCGCGGTCACTCCAGCGGCCACTTGCCGGAGAATACGCCCGCCGCGCGCAGCACTGCGGCGATCTCGGGCGTGGCAACCTCCACGCCATGCACAAGTTCCGGTGTTGCGCGGTAGTCAACCGCTTTCGCCGGCACCAGTGGCGCCGACCATCCGCCGCGCACGGGATCCACGCCATAACGCCCGCAGGCCGCCTCGATCATCGTGTGATTGCACGGGGCGCGCCCGCGCATCACATCCCACGGCCGCGGAAGGGCGGCGAAGACGAGGGTATCGGGATGGAGGGCCGATACATTGCCAGGGGATTTGCACTTGTTCCACGCTTTTTCCAACGCGTGGTTCCACACCACATCCGCCGCCATCAGCCGCAGCGCCTTGCCCGGCAGAAAGGCATCAAGCACAGCATCCATGCCAAGTGAGTGCTGGAGGGCGATCCAGTTGGTGCGCGCGGAGTTCCAGGCTTGGGCCGCGAGGTTCCAGGATGAGGAATCATTGCCCCTCGCAACCACGAAGGTTTCGAGATCTATCTCCCCTGTCCGCGCCAGGCGATCGAGATCCTCCGCTGCATCGCGCATGGTGAGGAGCCAGCCGCCCAGAAGCTGGCCGCGCTCGGTTTCGCCAAGCTGTTCCAAAACCCGCGCATCGGGATAGACATGGGCGATCAGCAGCCAGTTGGTTTCGCCCGCCCGCGCGAGGCATCGTCCAAAGAGCGCGGCGCAGAGATCATCGAAGGGGCTATCCTGCCCCGCCGTGGTGAACACGCTGCGCCGCCGCCGCCGCGCGGCGAAATAGGCGGTGAAGGCCGCCGCCCAGGGATCCTGCGCGAAGGCATCGAATGGGATATCGGCCACAAGCCCGATCTTCCCCACAAGACGATAGCTGAGATATCGGTGTTCGCGGCGATAGGTTTCAAGATGCGCGCTCATCCGGTTCAACAGCCGGAACCGCTTGTTATAGGCGTGGTTTCCAAGGCCCGTCAGCGCCGCACGCGTGCCGCGATCAGGCCGATCGAACCGGAAAGAGGAGCGGCCGGGGCGCTTGCCGATCTGTTCGCTGAGATAGGCGATGAACTGGCCGATGCGGCGCGGATCCTTTTCAACCGGGCTGATCTGCGCGCGGGGATCGTTCGCGGTGCTCAGCTCCTCCGCGAAAAGCGCTTGGGCGACGGCGATCTTCTTGCGCAGGTCCACGGGCTCAAACCATCGCTCAGGCATCGACGTGCGGCGCGTACGGCGCGCCCGTTTGGCCAGAAGGCGCGCGATATCGGCATCACCCGCAAGCGCGGGAACCTCTGCGAGGTGTCGCGCCACCGTTTCGGTCATCTCGCGGGAGGCGAGGCCTGCGTGCAGACTCCGAAGCGGAGCCTCATCCCCGTCCCCGATCGTCATCCGCCTCTCCGAACCAAGTTGTGCAGCCTTGGGGCCAGCCTAGCGGGCCTGCGATTTGAGCGAAACCAATCGGCCCTCAGGCCAGCCCCCCACGCCCCGCGGGCCAGCCGTAGATGCGTTCGCGTATGATCCCACCCGGGCGTTGCTCCTCCAACGTGCCGATTACCGTGCCGCCCTGGCGCTCGTAGAACCGGATCGCTCGGGCGTTGCCGTCGAGCACTGTTGCGGTGAAGCCCGGGCCGGCTTCGGGCAGCACCGATGCGAAGAGGCGCAGGCCGGCACCGAGCCCATATGCTGCGCTGCGGACATAGAGGGCGTAAAGCTCCTCTGCGAAGCCCTGTTTAATCATTGCAGTATCCCGCTGCCGGCCGGCCGCGGCAAAGCCCACCCCTTCGATGAGCGCGACGCGGGTGCGCGCCTCCTTGATCTCGGCGCTCCAGAACGCCGCACGACGCTCGACACTGATGCGCGCCAGATCTTCGGGCGCCAGGAGGCCAGAATAGGCTTCCTTCCAAGACGCAACATGGATCTCCGAAATCTCTGTGGCGTCACCTTGGCATGCAGGCCGAGCATCCATGGCCGAAGCCTGCGCCTCTGCCCCAGCCCGTCAACCCAGCCACCCCAGTGGCACCGGTTTGAGCGGGCTCCCGCGGATCAGTGGCAGGCTTTCCCGGCCTCCATTGCGCGGTAGAAGGCGGCAAGCGTCTTGTCACGGTCGGGAGGGCAGACCTCGCCCTCGCGCATCTCCACGATGCGATCCACCCGGAACATCCGGAAATCGGCGCGCAGATCGCACCAGGCGATCAGCGTCCAGACCTTTCCCCAGAACCAAAGGCCCAGCGGGCGGATGCGGCGGGTGGTGGGTGCGGCTTCGCGATCCCGATACTCGATATCAAGGAAACGGCGCGCTTCGACCGCCGCTTCCACCGCGTCAAGCCGCTCGCGAAAGTCATCCGAGATTTCCCATGAAAACGCGTGGATTGGCACGCCGCGGGCGCGGCGGCGTTCGGCTTCGGGCAGCACGGCTTCGATCTTGACGAGCGCCTCTTCCGCCCCGCGCGCCATGGCCGCGCCGCCGAAGGCCTTGAGGATCCTTGCCCCGGCCACGAGCGCCACGATCTCATCGCGCGAAAACATCAAAGGCGGAAGCTCATAGCCTTCGTCCATCAGATAACCGACGCCTGCCTCGCCATCGATCGGAACGCCCGTTGACTGCAGCGTTGCAATATCGCGGTAGATCGTGCGCTCGGACACTTCCAGCCGGTCCGCCAGCGCATGGGCTGTGGTGAGCCGGCCGCCCCGGAGGAATTGCACAATCTGTAGAAGGCGGTCGGCGCGGCGCATCAGGCGGCGGCCTCGAAGAACCCAATCGAATTGCCGAAGGGATCCTTGCAGTAGATGAAGCGGCCTGCGGGCACAGCGATGGGTTCGGAGATGACCTGCCCGCCGGCATCCCAAACGCGGGCGAGAACCTCATCGAGCGTGCCTTGCGCGGCCAAGTGGATCGTCGGGCCCTCGCCCTCTTTGGCAGGGGTACCGGGATAGATGTGCCCGGCCACGCCCTCGTCAGGATCGGCGGGTTTGAACATCGCCATCGGGTTTGGCCCCGTCTCGTCAATCGTCAATTTGGCGCCGGTGACCCTTGCATAGAAGGCCACAGCACGGTCCATATCCGTCACCGGGATCTCGGCCCAGACCATAAAGTGTTTTGGCGCATAACCCATGGGATGTCCTTTTCGAAAATAGCGGATGCCCTTGATGTCGCACACCCCTGCTGACAGCGTTCTGTCAGGAGGATCGCAGGGCCTCGCGTACGGAGCGGCGGTAGGTACGGCCCACGGGGATCTCGGCACCGGTCACAAGCTCAAGCACCGGCGCGCCGCCGCGATACCGGTAGGCGGTGATCGCACTGCGCGACACCCACCAGCTGCGGTGCACGCGCATGCCATAGGCGCCCAGCGCCGATGCGGCATCTTCAAGCGTTGCACGGATCAGCGTTTCGCCGCGGGTGGTTTCTGCGCGCAGGTAGTGATCCTGGGCTTGGAGCAAGATCAAATCATGGCCGAGGGCGGGGGGCAGTTGGTCAAGCCATGCTGGTTTGCGCGTGGGCGCATGCCGCGCAACTGCGCCTAAATCGCGGGCCACCAAAACCTCTGACAGCGCTGAAATGATCGCTGAGATGGCCGCGACATACGGCAAAAGCTTCGCCACTTCGCCCCGGAACGCCGCGTCAAATATTACGCCGTGAAGGGCTGCGAGCCAAAGCGTGACCGGGCCCGCCGCGGCCAGCGCCCCGATCAGCAGCGCAACTGCGGGGCCCAATCCCCGCCGCTCGGCCAATTCCGCGCAGAGATATGATGTGAGGTAGCCAAGCCAAAACGTGGTAGTCACCACGGCCAGCCAATAGCCCACCCGCGGGGCTAGCGTAAGCACCTCATAGGTACCAAACGGGCCGGCAAGGCCAAGCACGAGACCGGCCCCGAGTAACCCGACCCAGGCCCGCTGGCTGCGCGCGATACCCCTTGCTTCAGTCAGCGTGTCGGCCAACGCCGTGTCGTTCACGACAAATCCCATGTTCTTCGCGCCAAGCTGGTTTTCCGCTGCCGCAGCTTCCCGCAATCGGGCCTGCAACGCACCAGACTAGGAGCCTACCGTGCCCGCACACTATATCTACCTCGTCGCCTCCGTCATCGCCGAAGCGATCGGCTATTCCGCACTTCAGGCCAGCGCACAATTCTCGCGGCTCTGGCCGTCTCTTCTCGTGATCGCGGGGATGGGCAGTTCGTTCTACTTCCTCACCCTTGCGCTGAAATACATGCCGCTGGGGATCACCTATGCGCTGGCGTCCGGGCTTGGGATCGTCGTGGTGGCCCTTGCGGGCATCTTTGTTTTCGGGCAGCGGCTCGACTTTGCCGCAATCGTTGGGCTTGGGCTGATCATCGCTGGGATGGTTGTAATCAACGCACTTTCCGATTTCGCGGTGCACTAAGGCGCGGCCACTACAGCCTTTGGCCGCAGGAGACCGCGCTGTTCGAAAGCGCGGTGGGCCCGGTGCCCCTTCGCCGCCCTCATGCAAGCCGGTTGCAGCCGCGCCCCGGTGGGCTAAACCTAGCCCGTCCAACAGTTCGGAGCACCCGATGCGCGATGCCGCCCCCCAGCCCGTTTTTCTGGCCGATTATAGACCGCCTGCCTGGCTGGTTGAGGATGTGACCCTCGTCTTCCGTCTCGAACCCAACGCGACACGGGTGATAAGCCACATCCGCTTCGCACCCAATCCCAAGGCCGAAAGCCGCCATTTTCAGTTACATGGAGAAGGTCTGAAACTCATCTGCGCCAAGGTGGATGGCACAGAGATCACGCCAACAATCGAAAATGGCCTCCTCACCGCCGAGGTTCCAGACGGCCCCTTTATGTGGGAGTGTGAAGTTGAAATCGATCCGGCGGCAAATACCGCTTTGGAAGGGCTCTACATGTCAAACGGCATGTATTGCACGCAGTGCGAGGCCGAGGGCTTCCGCAAGATCACGTATTACCCGGACCGGCCCGATGTGATGGCGCCCTTCACCGTGCGGATCGAGAGCGATCTGCCGGTTCTGCTTTCGAACGGCAACCCCACGGGCCGAGGCGACGGCTGGGCGGAATGGCACGATCCCTGGCCGAAGCCCGCTTATCTGTTCGCGCTGGTCGCGGGCGAGCTTGTGGCCCATGAAGGCGCGTTCCGCACCGCCTCGGGCCGCAACGTGGCGCTGAACGTGTGGGTGCGGCCCGGCGATGAGGCGAAATGCGATTATGCGATGGATGCGCTCAAACGCTCCATGCGCTGGGATGAAGAGGCTTACGGCCGGGAATACGATCTCGATGTGTTCAACATCGTCGCCGTGGATGATTTCAACATGGGGGCCATGGAGAACAAGGGGCTGAACATCTTCAACTCCAAATACGTGCTCGCCTCGCCGGAAACGGCAACTGACCGCGACTATGAATTCATCGAAGGCATCGTCGCCCATGAGTACTTTCATAACTGGACGGGCAACCGCATCACCTGCCGCGATTGGTTTCAGCTCTCGCTGAAGGAAGGTCTAACGGTGTTCCGCGATCAACAGTTCTCCGGCGATATGCGCAGCCACGCCGTGAAGCGGATCGAGGATGTGCTTGGCTTGCGCGGGCGGCAGTTCCGCGAAGACAATGGCCCCCTGGCCCACCCGGTGCGGCCGGCCAGTTTTGTTGAGATCAACAACTTCTACACGGCGACCGTATACGAGAAGGGCGCCGAGCTGATCGGGATGCTGAAAACGCTGGTGGGTGATGCGGGCTATGACGCGGCGCTCGATCTCTATTTCGAACGCCACGATGGCGACGCAGCCACGATCGAGGATTGGTTGGCTGTTTTCCAGGATGCAACGGGCCGCGATCTTTCCCAGTTTGCGCGCTGGTATGCCCAGGCCGGTACCCCGCGACTGAAGGTGCGCGACGCGTTTGAAAACGGCGCCTATACGCTACACTTCACGCAGTCGACGCCGCCCACCCCGGGCCAGCCAGAGAAGAACCCGCAAGTGATCCCGATTGCGGTGGGGCTTTTGGGGCCGAACGGCGATGAAGTTCTGCCCACCCAAGTTCTTGGGATGACGGAAGAGGCGCAGAGCTTCAGGTTCGAGGGGCTCGCCGCCCGCCCCGTGCCATCGATCCTGCGCGGCTTTTCCGCGCCGGTGATCTTGGAACGCGAGAGCAGTGCGGAAGAGCGCGCGTTCCTTCTGGCGCATGACACAGACCCCTTCAACAAATGGGAAGCGGGCCGACAGCTTGCCAAGGATGTTCTCGCAGCAATGGTCGCAGAGGGGGCCGCGCCTGGCCCTGCCTACCTGGACGCGCTTGAGCGCGTCGCACGGGACGAAGCGCTCGACCCTGCTTTCCGATCACTGGCGCTTCAACTGCCATCGGAAGACGACATGGCGCAAACACTCTTCGATGCGGGAACAACCCCCGATCCCATGGCAATCCACGAGGCACGCGAAACGCTTGCGGGCGCTGTCGCCCAGCGGCTGGCTGAGGTGCTGCCCAACTTATACGCAGCAATGGATCTGCCGGGGCCCTATACGCCCGATCCAAAGGCCGCGGGCTGCCGCGCGTTGAGATTGACGGCACTTTCGCTCCTGACCCGGATTGATGGCGGGAAGCGTGCGGAAACGCAGTTTCTTGGCGCTGACAACATGACGGAAGAGTTGGGCGCACTGGGCTGCCTGATCCATGCGGGCAATGGCGAAGAGGCCACCCAGCGCTTCTACCGGCGTTGGAGCCATGATCGGCTGGTGATGGACAAGTGGTTTTCCTTGCAAACCAGCCGAGCGCGGCCCGCTGATGCGGCTGGAGTTGCCGCATCGTTGACCGAACACCCTGATTTCGATTGGAAAAACCCCAATCGTTTCCGTTCGGTGATCGGCGGATTGGCGATGAATACGGCGGGCTTCCACCACCCCTCCGGCGCGGCCTATGCGCTGGTGGCCGATTGGCTGATCCGCCTCGATCCGGTGAACCCGCAAACCACGGCGCGGATGACCACGGTGTTCGAAACCTGGCGCCGCTATGATGGCGACCGGCAATCGATGATCCGCGATGCGCTGACGCGCATTTCCAAAGCCGAGGGGCTCAGCCGCGATACTACCGAAATGGTGGGCCGCATCCTTGGCGATTGAGCCCCTGGCCTTTGAGCGCCGTGCGCGGCGCCCGGCTGGGATTGCGATGGTTGGCGCGGGGCTGGTTTTTCTGGGCCTTCTGATTTTCGCGGTCGGTGCGCACCCTTTGATCGTGGCCATCGTCGCGCTGCTCATCGCCCCGGCGCTTTGGGATGTGCTGCGCGACGCTTGCGCCACCCTTACCGTCGATGACACGTCGATCGGCTGGCAAACCGGGGCGCGCACCGCTTCGGTGCCTTTCACGGCGATTGACGAAGTGGTGCTGGCCACGACGCTCGATTTCTCGCAACGCGCCTCGCTTCGCCTGACCGATGGCGGGCGCGTGCGGATCCCGCCCGAATGCCTGCCGGGCGGGCGCCGGCTGGATGCCGCTCTTGAGGCGCGTGGTGTGCGCAACAGACGCTCGCTTTTCAGCTTCTAGCGGCCCCGCGCTTACCATTTGCTCACCAGAATCGCGGCCTTGTGTGCGCCATGCACCCTGCCTTTCGTTACACCCGCCGCGCCCGCCGCCCCGCCATGATGGCGGCCTTCATAACCACGCTTGTGTTGACCGCTGTCATCGCCTGGCTCAGCGGCCTTTCTGCGGCGCTTCTGGGCGGTGCCGGGGTTGCTCTTGCATGGGCGCTTTTCGTGCATCCGGGCCGTGAAATGCGGCTCGAAAACGGCGTTCTGGCGTGGAACGACGGGCGATTTAGCGAGGTGGTGCCAATCAGCACGATCTCGAAAGTGGCCTTGCGGCGCCGCGGCCTTGTGGGCAGCGCATGTAGGCTCACGCTCAGCGACGGGCGGATCGTGACGATCCCAAGCGGTTGCCTGCCCGCGCACCGGGTTTTGGAGCGGGAATTCGCTGCCCGCGGGCTTCCCATAACCAGCGCGGACGGCAACTAAAGGCGGCCAAACCCAGGCACTACTTCGCCACGGCCACGCTGATACCGCGCCGTCGTCGCCAGCGTGCGCGGATGCCTGCCAACTTCGAAATATCGCGCTTTTTCAATATGGCATGGGCCTTGGCTCAAGTCGTCGGATGCGCGCGCTGCCGGGCCAGGGCTGTTCCTGCGGGGCCGCGGTAGAAATAGGCAAGCCGAACCCTTACCTTTCTGTAAGGGCGCCCGATATTTCGCGCCGCTGCACCTACCTACCGTCACAAAACCGTTGCCGATTGCCGGTTAGGTCGCGCCATGAAAGAGAGACTGGATCCGCTTATCGCGGAGCGTGCTCCGTGGTTGTTTGAGAGTACCCTGTGGGCCCCACCGGCCCGCCACGTGTTGACGCGGCTATTGGGGTACAATCGCACGATTGCACTTGCCGAATACCTCCAGGATCTTCCGACATACCAAATCCTGAACGTTATGGCCCAGCTTCTGGCCAAGGATGTGGAGACACGCGGGCTATCGCACATCCCCCGCCATGGGCCCGCGCTGATCGTGGCCAACCACCCGACAGGTATCGCAGACGGCATCATTCTCAACACAGTGCTGCGCGATCTGCGGGAAGACGCCTTCTTTTACGCCAACTCGGATATCCTGCGCGTGCTTCCACAGATGGAAGAACTGATTGCCCCGGTTGAATGGCGCATCGAAAAGCGTAGCCATGCCCGCACCCGTGAAACGATGGCCTATACGCGCAAGGCCATCGAAGCCGGTCGGCTTGGTGTGATATTCCCCGCCGGGCGGCTGGCCAAACGCCGGGGCCTGAAGCTACATGAACGGCCATGGATGGCATCGGCGGCGATGATCGCACGCAAATACGATCTGCCCGTGATCCCGGTGAACATCCGGGCGCGAAACTCTGCGCTCTTTTACCTGTTTGACCTGATCCACCCCACACTGCGGGACATCACCCTCTTCCACGAGACCTTGAATAAGGCACGCCAACCGTTTCGGGTAACGGTGGGCGAGGCTATTTCGGCCGCTGCGCTACCGGCGCGATCTGAGGATGGGATCGAGATGCTTCGCAGGGCGACCTTGGCGCTCGGCGGCCGGCACGCGCCCAACGTTTCACTGTTGGACAGTACGCGCCGACCGGTTTGGGCAAAGCTGATCAGCTAGGGCGGCAGTAGTCCTGCGCCCGGGTCCACGAAACCATGTCGGCCCGCTTTTCAGCATTGTGGAACGGTGCCCAATCTGCAGCAACGCCGCCACCATCAGCCGCGATCACGCCATCGCGCGGCACCGTGTAGGCCATGATGCGCAACCCGCATTTGAGGTTGGCCTCACCATTTTTCAGCTCTTCTGCGCTATCGGCTGCGCAGCCGTATCCGCGCGCCGTGGCAGGCGAGATCTGCAAAAGCCCATGCCACTGGTGATCGCCGCCCGAAACGTGTGGGCGCCAGGTGCTTTCATGCTTTGCGAGCGCCGATAGCAGGCCCACCCAAAAGGCCTTGCGATCTTCCGCGGTCGCATCAGCATAAGCCGGGCACCAGGTGTCGGCATCCTCGGGCACCATGCTCACCAACGGCGCACCATGGCCCTTAAGCGCGGTCAGTGCCGCTTCCGTCCACTGTTCAGCCTGAGGCTTGTGGTCCCACCGTGCGTCGGGAAGGGTCGCGGCAGGCCGGGTTTCTGCCACAAAACTCATTGTGGCCGGAGCGGCCGCGTCCGGCGGCTCTGCAGGCGCGCAGGACGCGAGGGCGAGACCAGCAAAGGCAAGACTAACAACAGGGCGCATGACGTCTCCAGCAAATGCGCCCCCACCGGCGCATCAACATGCAATACCGCAATGAACAGACAACTAACAGTTTGCGACGTCGGAAAAACCGGCGGAAACACTCCATTTCCCAATTCGCGCTTTGAGCGCAGTGGCGCGATTCGCAGGGTGCCGTCGCACCTTGCCGTGACCTGCGCGCTCGCCTAAAACGCCCCCGATCCCCAACCCGCACGCAGGCCTGTCATGCTGGATTTGAGCTTTGAAGCCCCGAAACCAAAGGTAATCCAGGGCGCCGCCCAGGATTGGGAGCTTGTGATCGGCCTAGAGGTGCATGCGCAGGTCGCATCGAACGCCAAGCTTTTCTCAGGTGCATCGACTACGTTTGGCGCCGAACCAAACTCAAACGTCGCGTTTGTGGACGCAGCGATGCCGGGAATGCTGCCTGTGATCAACGAGTTTTGCGTGGCGCAGGCGGTGCGCACAGGTCTGGGTCTGAAGGCCGACATCAACCTCAAGAGCGCGTTTGACCGCAAGAACTACTTCTACCCCGATCTGCCGCAAGGCGAGCAGATCAGCCAACTCCACCACCCCAGTGTGGGCGAAGGCGAAGTGATCGTCGATATGGGCCCCGGCGTCGCACGCCGCGTGCGGATTGAGCGCATTCATCTGGAACAAGACGCGGGCAAATCGATCCATGACATGGATCCGCATATGAGCTTTGTTGACCTCAACCGTACCGGCGTAGCGCTGATGGAAATCGTCAGCCGCCCGGATATTCGCGGGCCAGAGGAAGCGGCCGCCTATGTGGTGAAGCTGCGCCAGATCATGCGCTACCTCGGCACCTGCGATGGCAACATGCAGAACGGCAACTTGCGGGCGGATGTGAATGTCTCGATCTGCAAGCCTGGCGACTACGAGTGCTACCAAGACACCGGCGATCATTCGGTTCTTGGCACACGTTGCGAAATCAAGAACATGAA
>JBCCRC010000043.1:0-28943 GCA_039208375.1 Pseudomonadota bacterium
CGCGCGAACAGCTTCTTTTCAAATCGACGGAGTTCGGCGATGACGTCGATCGCCCGGTAAAAAAATCCGATGGGTCGTGGACTTATTTTGCCCCTGACGTGGCCTATCACTACGACAAGGTGAAACGCGGCCACGACGAGTTGATCGATGTCTTTGGCGCCGATCACGGCGGCTATGTGAAGCGGATGAAAGCGGCCACTTCGGCGCTGACCGATGGCACGGTGCCCCTTGATGTCAAGCTCACCCAGCTTGTGAGGCTCTTCAAGAACGGCGAGCCCTTCAAGATGTCCAAACGCGCGGGCACGTTCGTCACGCTGCGCGATGTGGTTGATCAGGTGGGCCCGGATGTGACGCGTTTCGTGATGTTGACCCGCAAGAACGACGCGCCGCTCGATTTTGATTTCACGCGCGTGACGGAGCAGTCGAAAGACAACCCCGTCTTTTACGTGCAGTACGCCCATGCGCGGGTCAAATCGCTGATCCGGAGGGCGGAGGCCGCGGGGTTGCCGATCTCCGATCACCCCGAACTGACCGATCCGCAGGAATACGCAGTTGCCCGCAAGGTGGGCGAATGGCCGAGGCTGGTGGAGATTGCCGCGCGCAATCACGAACCCCACCGCGTGGCCTTCTACCTTTACGATCTGGCATCCGAGTTTCATGCGCTTTGGAACAAGGGCAATGATCATCCCGAACTGCGTTTCGTGCATGAGCAAGATCCCGCGGCCACCGCCGCCAAAATCGCGCTGCCCCGGGCCGTTGCCGTTGTTATTTCAGCGGGATTGGGTATTCTGGGTGTAACGCCGGCAGAGGAAATGCGCTGACTAAAAGCGCCCCGCCAGCGTTCGAAGAGCAGGCAAAAACGTCGCACAAAAAACGCGGCACGAGCGAGGCGGTATGGCAAACTACTACTATGAGAGCGACTATGCGTCGCCCGACGAAGAGACGTCGGGCGAAGTGGCAACCATTGCGAACTGGATCGGGGCATTGGTGTCCTTTGGGCTTTTGGTGGGCCTCGGGATCTGGGGCTACCAGCTTCTGATGCGGGACGTGACCGGGGTGCCGGTGGTGCGCGCCGTGGAAGGCCCGATGCGCATAGCGCCCGAGGATCCCGGCGGCCAACAGGCTGAATATCAAGGGCTTTCGGTCACCCGCGTGGCCGTTGAGGGCGCCTCGGAACGGCCGACAGAACGCGTGATCCTCGCGCCTGAACCCATCGATCTGGACGAAGAAGATCAGCCAATTGCCGATCTTTTGGCCACAGGCGAAGATGATGAAGGCGCGGCACCGCTGGCGCAATTGCCCGAGGCGAGCGAACCGCCCTCTGCCATTGAGCTGGCGATCGCCGAAGCCCTGCAATCCACCGCTCCGATCACCGAGGACGCTCAGGCTGAGCTTGTGGCAGAGCCCGCAGTGGCGACCGGCCCGGATCTAGAGGTGATTCCCGCCTCGGTTGCCGGCGTGGCCCGCGCGCCCCGCCCGCCGGCCCGGCCCGCCGGGCTTGAAGCTATACCGGTAGCCAATGCCGTTTCCGTATCCACCGGGGCAGCCGGGCTCGATATCGATCCGGCCGCGATCCCCGCAGGCACCCGCCTTGTGCAACTTGGCGCCTTTCCCAGCGAAGGCGATGCGCGCACGGCGTGGGACCAGCTTGACGGCCGCTTCAGCGATTTCTTCGAAGGCAAGGGCCGCGTGGTGCAGGAGGCGTCCGCGGGGGGCACCACCTTCTACCGCCTCCGGGCAGCGGGGTTTGAGGATCTCAGCGATGCGCGCCGCTTCTGCGCGGTGCTGGTGGCCGAGAACGCCAACTGCATCCCGGTGATCCGGCGCTAGCCATGGCGGCGGGCGCTTATATACTTGGCTGCGCCGGGCCCACGCTCTCGGGCCCGGAAGCCGCGTTTTTCCGCGAAGCCGATCCCTGGGGCTTCATCCTGTTCCAGCGCAATATCGAAACGCCCGAACAAACCCGTGCGCTAACCAGTGCCTTACGCGAAACGGTGGGGCGCGAGGCGCCGATCCTGATCGATCAAGAGGGCGGGCGGGTGCAGCGCATGTGGGGGCCCACTTGGCGGGTCTGGCACCCCGCGCTGGATCAAATCGGCGACATGCCGGTGGAACTGGCTGCCGAGGGCATGGCGCTGCGCACCCGGCTGATCAGCCATGAGCTGCTCGCCCTTGGCATTGATGTGAACTGTACACCGCTCGGCGATGTTGCCTCCGACGAAACGCACCCGGTACTGCTGAACCGCTGTTACGGACGTGAGCCCGATCGCGTGATCGCTATCGCCCGCGCGGTGGCCGAGGCGCAGGAAGAGTGCGGCGTGCTGCCGATCCTCAAGCACATTCCCGGCCATGGCTCCACCGTGGCCGATAGCCATGTGGCCCTGCCGCGGGTCGACAAACCGCGCGCGGCGCTTGAGGCGTGGGATTTCACGCCCTTCCGCGCCCTCTCCGATTTGCCGATGGGGATGACGGCGCATGTGGTTTATTCTGATATCGATCCGGTGGCGGCCACGATCTCTCCCAAAATGATCGCTCTGATCCGCGAGGACATTGGCTTCGACGGGCTTTTGATGACAGACGACCTTTCGATGGAGGCGCTTGGCGGCACGCCTGCAGAGCGCACCGGTGCCGCCCTGGCCGCGGGCTGCGACCTCATTTTGCACTGCAATGGTGAGATGGCTGAGATGGAGGCGGTGGCGGGCGCTGCAGGCCGGCTCACCGCCCAGGCCCTGCCGCGCGCCGAGGCGGCGCTTGCCCGCCGCAGAACGCCCACAGAGATTGACATCGCAGCCACCGAAGCGAAGTTAAGGGCACTCTTGCAAGGCGAGGTGTATGCCTGAGGCAGATAGCAATGTGATCGAGGTTGAAGCGCGTCGCTCCGCCGAAGCGCTGATCGTTGATGTCGACGGGTTCGAGGGCCCGCTTGACCTCCTCCTCACATTGTCGCGCACCCAAAAGGTGGATCTGCGCAAGATCTCTGTTTTGGCACTTGCCGAGCAGTATCTTAATTTTATAAATCAGGCCAAGACGTTACGCATCGAACTTGCGGCCGATTACTTGGTGATGGCGGCGTGGCTGGCTTTCCTGAAATCCCGCCTGCTGCTGCCCCCCGATCCCGCCGATGCCGGGCCCTCTGGCGAAGAGCTGGCCGCGCATCTCGCCTTCCAGCTCGAACGCCTTCAGGCGATGCGTGAACATGCCGCCAAACTTATGGCGCGAGACCAGAAAGGCCGAGACTTCTTCGTGCGCGGCATTCCCGAGGATGTCACGCGCATCCGTCGGGTCAAATACACGGCCACGCTACTGGATCTCATGCAGGGCTATGCCCGCATCCGCACGAAGGACGAGTTCCGGCCCTATACGATGGATCGGCGCGATGTGCTGACCCTTGAGGAAGCGCTCGACAGGATGCGCGGGCTCATCGGTTTTGCCGGCGAATGGGCGGATCTTGTGACCTTCCTGCCCGAGGGCTGGGCCATGGACCCCGCCCGCCGCCGCTCTGCCACTGCTGCCACGTTCGCCGCGTCGCTTGAGCTGGTGAAGGCGGGGCAAATCGAACTTCGGCAGGGCGACACCTTCGCGCCGATTGAGCTGAGGCGCCTGGCCGATGGCTGAGGCCGCGCCTGAGAACGAAAGCCTCTTTGAGGCCCCGCCGCTGGCCGAGCAAGAGCGTATGGTGGAAGCGGTGCTTTTTGCCAGCGCGGAACCTGTAACGGTAGCCGATCTAAACGCCCGGATGCCCCACGGCGCCGATGCCGCGCAGGCGCTTGAGGGGCTGAAGAAACGGTACGAGGGCAGGGGTGTGACGCTCACGAAAGTGGGCGAAGCCTGGGCTATGCGAACGGCACCAGATCTTGGCTTTCTGATGCAAAAAGAAACAGTTGAGATCCGAAAGTTAAGCCGCGCCGCGATCGAGACACTGGCCATCATCGCCTATCACCAGCCTGTCACCCGCGCAGAGATCGAAGAGATCCGCGGCGTCAGCGTCTCCCGCGGCACCATCGACCAACTTCTGGAGATGGAGTGGATCAAGCTTGGCCGCCGCCGCCTTTCCCCCGGACGGCCCGTAACCTTTGTGGTGACGCCCGAATTCCTCGACCATTTCGGCTTGGAGTCGGCCCGCGATCTGCCGGGGGTGAAGGAGCTGCGTGCGGCGGGGCTTCTGGACAATCGCCCGCCGCCGGGGGAAGGCGAGGACGAGGGCGACGACGATCAATCCGAGATGTTCGAAGAAGCGCCACAGAACAACGTGACAGAAGGTGCCGTGGACACAGAACACGAGGAGCAGACGGAATGAACGCCAATCAACTGATCAACATGGTGATGCGGATCTTCATGCGGAAGGTCGTCAATCGCGGCATCAATGCAGGGATCGACATGGCGGCAAAACGCGGCCGCTCGGGCCCGCTCACGGAGGCTGAGAAGACGCAAGCCGCGTCGGCCAAGAAAACCACACGTCAGGCCCGGCAAGTCACCCGAATGGCACGCCGAGTCACCCGCCTCTGATCTGCCGCATAGCGTTGCCGTGGCGATAAAAACCGAGAGCTTTGCGCATGTGGAAGTTGCCTCTGAGGCCGCACTCTGGGCTTGGCTCGAAGGCCATCACCGGCAGGATGAAGCGGTCTGGCTTGTCACCTACAAAAAGGTGGTGCCGGAAAAATATCTTTCTACCAGCGCCGTGCTTGATGCGCTCATCGCCTACGGCTGGGTCGACGGCATCCGCCGCAAGCTTGATGACACGCGCACTATGCAACTTATCGCGCCGCGGAAGACCCAGGCCTGGGCCGCAAGTTACAAGGCACGGGCAGACACGCTTGAGCGTGATGGTCGGATGCAACCCGCTGGGCGCAGTGCGGTCGAGGCTGGGAAGGCATCGGGGCTCTGGAGCTTCTTCGATGACGTTGATCAGCTGATCGTGCCGAATGACCTGGCCGCGGCACTACGCGAAAGGCCCCCGGCGGCGACACATTTTGAGGGCTTCGCGCCTTCGGCCCGCCGCAACATCCTACGCTGGATTAAAATCGCCAAAACGGGTGCGACGCGGATGAAGCGCATTGCGCAGGCCGCTGACCTTGCACAGGAAAATCGGAAGCCGCCGCAGATGTGAGGGGCGTTAGGGCGCGCGAAAGTGCTTCGACAGTTTCAGCCCCTGGCCCTGGTAGTTCGACGCGATTTCCCGACCGTAAAGCGTCTCTGGCGGTTCCAACATCCGCTCATATACAAGCCGGCCCACGACCTGCCGGTGCTCCAGCACGAAAGGCGCCTCGTGGCAGCGCACTTCCAGAACCCCGCGAGAGCCCGCGCCACCCGCCTCGGCCCACCCAAAGCCCGGGTCAAAGAAGCCTGCATAGTGCACCCGGAACTCGCCCACCATCGCCATATAAGGCGCCATTTCGGCGGCATGGCCGGGAGGGATCGTGACCGCCTCGCGGCTGACAAGGATGTAGAAGGCGCCCGGGTCAAGGATGATCCGCCCCTCGCGGGTGCGAAGTTCTTCCCAGAATTTCGCCGGATCATAGGCGCCGATCTTGTCAAGATCGATCACACCGGTATGCGGTTTGGCGCGATAGCCCACAAGATCGCCATTGGCGGGCCGCAGATCAACCGAAAAGCCCAACCCGTCGGAAATCACCGGATCCGCATCTACGAGCCGCGCCTCGCCGTGCAGCGCCGCAAGCTCTGCATCACTCAGCACAGCCTGACCGGCGCGGAAGCGGATCTGGTTCAACCGCATACCGAGGCGCACGAGCACGGAGAACGAGCGCGGGCAGATCTCGGCATACAGCGGGCCGGAATAGCCGGGCGCAATGCGATCGAACTCTACGCCGTGATCAGTGATCGTGCGGGTCAGTAGGTCAAGCCGCCCCGTCGAAGACTTGGCGTTCGCCACCGCCTGAACGCCATCGGGCAGCGCAAGTCGCTCCATCAAAGGTACGACATAGACGCAGCCCTTCTCGAGAACAGCGCCACCCGCGAGATCAATCTGGTGCATCTCGAACTCGGCCAGCCGATCGGCCACCTTATGGCCCTCACCGGCCAAAAAACTCGCGCGCACCCGGTAGGCCGTGGTGCCGAGGCGCAGGTCAAGCGACGCCGGCTGGATCTGTTCGGGCAAAACTGCGGGGTCGGCGGCAATCGCGCCGCTTTCAATCATGCCTCCAATGGCCTGGCTTGGCAGAACCCCCGTCACGCCCCTATCACGCCCCCTTGCGCCAAACGAAACGCCCGCCGCCGGGAAGGCGCGGGCGTTCGCGAATTGGTCGGGCTAGCAGGACTCGAACCTGCGACCTTCCGTCCCCCAGACGGACGCGCTACCAGGCTGCGCCATAGCCCGACGCCAGCCTTACATACCCGAAATGACGTGGGCGGCAAGGGCGAAGATCAGGCGGCGCGGATCGCGCGCAAGCCCTCAATCACCTGGCGGAGGACCGCGGGATCCAAGCCATCGCCGAACTGCCCGGCCACAAGACGCGCGGCAATACCCGGGCCGGTCGCATAAGCAGGCGCATCGTCCTCCGGATCAACATCAGGCACATTCGGGGTTGGCGTTATCTGCGGGGTTGGTTCGGCCGGCGCCGCGTGATCGCTTGCGCGACCGATAAACGGCAGGGTGGGGGCCTCGTCGCGCGACGCAGCGACCGGCTCCGCCGCAGGCGTCTCGGGTGCGTGCGTTGTCGGGGGCGCCACCGGGGGCGCCGCAGGGGCAGGCGCCGTAGGCTCAGTATCAACGGCGCGGTGGCGGAAAGACACCACCGCAGATTCCGCCTGCGGCGCTTCCGCATTCTCAACGCGAGCCTCGCCGGCGTCTTCAACCGAAGCGAAAAGGTTCTCCGGTGCGGCCTCAGGCTCGGGTGCGGCAACGGCCACGTCTTCCACCGTTCCGTCGACGGCGTCGGGCAGATCGAACTCAAGTGGCCTAGAATGCCCAGCCACATGCTTCACGCCTTCTTCGCGCAGAAGTTTCTGAACGCCCCGGATCGTCATCCCGTCTTCGTGGAGAAGTTTCTTGATCCCGCCGATCAGCAACATGTCCGACGGGCGATAGTAACGTCGCCCGCCCGCGCGCTTCACAGGCTTCACTTGCGTGAAGCGACTCTCCCAGAAGCGCAGCACATGGGTGGGCACATCCAGCCAATCGGCCACTTCCGAAATGGTGCGAAACGCGTCGGGCGACTTGGCGGCCATAACCTAGCCCGCCCGGTTCCCTGCCGCGACGCGATCCTTCATCAGATGCGACGGGCGGAATGTCAGCACGCGGCGGGGGTGGATGGGCACTTCCTGGCCCGTTTTTGGGTTCCGGCCGATGCGGGCGGCCTTGTCGCGCACCGAAAACGTACCGAAGGACGAGATCTTCACGGTTTCGCCGCGCACTAGAGCGTCGGACATATGCGTCAGGACGCTTTCCACAAGCTGCGCCGATTCGTTGCGTGACAGGCCGACTTCGCGGAAAACGGCCTCGCTCAAATCCATTCGCGTCAACGTTTTTTCGCCCATGTCGAACTCCCTGTCGTTGAAGTCTTCAATGTAGGGTGCCGTTCGAATCGGAGTCAACAACAAGCACTTGAAAGAACGTGGGAAATGCCGGCTACCAGCGGATCACCACCGATCCCCACGCCAGCCCGCCGCCAATTGCCTCGATCACAATAAGCTGGTCCGGCGTGATCTGACCGCGCGCCACCCCCACAGACAGGGCAAGCGGGATCGACGCGGCTGAGGTATTGCCGTGGTCCTGCACGGTCACCACGACGCGCTGCATCGGCACACCCATCTTTTGGGCCGTGGCCTTGATGATGCGCAGGTTGGCCTGGTGCGGCACGATCCAGTCCACATCCGCGCCCGTAAGCCCCAGCTTTTCAAGCGCTGCGTCGGCAGTGGCGGCCAGCTTCTCCACGGCATGGCGGAACACCTCTTTGCCTTCCATGCGCAGGTGGCCGGTGCTTTGCGTTGACACCCCACCATCGACATAAAGAATGTCTCGGAACCGCCCGTCACTATTGAGATCTGTAGAAAGTACCCCGCGGTCCGAGGCCACTCCTTCGCCCTTTGCCGCCTCAAGGATCAAAGCGCCCGCGCCATCGCCGAAAAGAACGCAAGTTGAGCGATCCGACCAATCCATAATCCGGCTGAACGTTTCAGCGCCGATCACCAGAACGCGCGACGCCTGGCCGGCAACGATCAGCGCATTTGCATTGGCGAGGGCGTAGACGAAGCCCGCACAGACGGCCTGAACATCGAAGGCGAAGCCCGCCGTCATGCCAAGCCCGTCCTGCACCATCGTGGCCGCCGAGGGGAACGTCAGATCGGCGGTCGACGTGGCCACGATCACCGCGTCGATGTCTTCCGCCGTCAGCCCGGCCTGCTCCAGCGCCGCCGACGCCGCCTTGCAGGCCATCTGCGAGGTGGTTTCCCCTTCGGCTGCGAAGTGCCGTCGCTCGATGCCTGAGCGCGAGCGGATCCATTCATCGGTGGTGTCAACGAGGCTTTCGAACTCGGAATTGGGCACCACACGCTCGGGCAAATAGTGCCCGACCCCCCGCACAACGGCCCGTACCGTCATCCCGCTTGCCCGCTCTTCGCCTCGTGTTGTGCCGCATCTTGGCTTGGCGCCGGGGCGGATGCAACCCGCGCCGCCAGACGCTCGGTAAAGCGCGACTCTGCAAGCTTGAAGGCCAGTTTGATCGCGGCGGAAACGCCCGTGGCATCCGCCGAACCGTGTGATTTCACGACTGTGCCATTGAGGCCCAGAAAGACCCCGCCATTCACCCGGCGCGGATCGATCCGCTTTGTCAGGCGACGCAGCGAGGTGACGGCGAGAAGCGCCGCGATACGGCTCAAGGGCGTGGCCTTGAACGCTTGCTTCAGGAAATCACGGATCAGCGTGGCGGTGCCTTCGCCGGTTTTGAGCGCGATGTTTCCGGTAAACCCGTCAGTCACGATCACGTCCACCCGGTCGGACGGTATGTCGCCCCCCTCGACGAACCCCACATAATCAAACTGCGCGTTCGGCGCCGCTGCCTCGATCAGCTCTGCGGCCTCCTTGAGTTCGGGGCGGCCCTTGTGATCTTCCGTACCCAGGTTCAAAAGCCCCACGCGCGGGCGCTCAAGCTCCAGCCCGTTTCGCGCGTAAGACATGCCCATCAGCGCATATTGCAACAGGTCATGGGCATCGGCGCTGATGTCTGCGCCGACGTCGAGCATCACGTTGAACCCATCGGGATTGCGCGAGGGCCAGAGGCAGGCAATGGCGGGGCGGTTCACGCCGGGAAGCTTGCGAAGGCGCACGACCGACACAAGCATCAGCGCACCGGTATTGCCGCAGCTGACACAGACCTCGGCCTCGCCGTTGCGCACCGCCTCTATGGCCGACCACATCGACGTGCCTTGCCCGTGGCGCATCACGTTCGAGGGCTTGTCATCCATGTGCACAACATCGCGCACGTCGCGGATTTCGCAGCGATCGCTTAGTTTGCGACGCGCAATCAGAGGCGCAAGCTCTTCTTCAGGCCCGTGGACGATAAACGCAATTCTCGGGTTTTTTTGCGCAGACTTCGCTATGCCGGCCACAACAGCGGCCGGCCCCTGATCGCCGCCCATCGCGTCGACCGATATAACGACGCGCCCCCTTAAGTCAGCGCGAGAGAGATCTGCCATCAGCGAACCTTGCGCTGCGGGCGGTTACGCAGCGTCTTCGTCTTCGAGATCGATCTCGTCAGCCCGGGCAATGATCTCGCGATCATCGTAATAGCCGCAGGCGCCACATACGTGGTGCGGGCGCTTCAGCTCGCCGCAATTTGGGCATTCGGCCGGATTTGCCGCCACGAGCGCATCATGCGCACGGCGCATGTTCCGGCGCGAGCGGGTGACTTTATTCTGCGGGACAGCCATGTTTCAACCTCGGTCTTTCGGGGTCTGCTGCCCCAACGTTCTGTCATTCGTGAGCGCCTTACGCCGTTCGGCGCCGCGTGCGCAACCTATATGTTCGGCACGTCGTGTCGGCGGAGCGCGGAACATACTGCGATTTCGGTGGCGTGCAAGCGTTTTTCGCGGGTGTGCGGGCCGTCTAATCGTCGTCCGCAAGCTTGTCACGCAGGCCCTTGAGCCCGGCGAAGGGTTTGGCGTCATCGTCAGTCATTGGCGCCACGCCCGGGGCGGCTGCCAATTGGCCGTCAAAGGCGACGCCTTCGGCACGGGGGTAGGGCGGCAGCGCCAGTGCGAGTTCCTCGGCAATCACCACCCCAAGATCGATCACCGCGCCAAGGGCTTCAAGGCTCACATCCTCGGGCATTTCCACCTCGGCGCCTTCGGGCATCTCCGGCATATCCGCCAGGTAGAGGCGGCTGACTTCTTCCTCGATGCGGCTGGTGACAGGCGCGAGGGTGACAACGCAGGCCTGCACCACCGTGGCGCCCAGCCTCGCCGTCAGCCGCCAATCACCGCCACCTTCGGGCACCAGCGTTCCGCTGAGCCTCAGCTTGCGGATCCCGCCAATTGCAAGGTGTTCGGCAAGTTCCGCGCGCCAGCCCGCAGGCGGCTCAAGTTCGATGTCGGTGGCTCGCGTGGTGGGCAGTTCGGCCGGTTTCAACCGCATTCCGTCCGGCTCAGAAACCGGCCCAGGCGCCGTGCTACGAGAACTTGGCATTCTTGAACCCTCCCGATTGGCCCTGTAATCGGAGTGACGCAAGGCGGGCACGAAGGCAAGAGCCAGTGATTGCGGGGCCATAGAATACGGGGGCTTAGGATGCGGGGGCTTAGGATGCGGGGCATATCACGAGCGGTTCGGATCGCGGGGCTGGGGCTGGCCATGGGCGCCCTTGCCGCCTGTTCGGCCACCTTCCGCAATCACGGCTACATGCCCGACCGTGCCGCGGTTGAGGGCCTGATCGTGGGCGTGGATACCCGCGAAAGCGTAGACGGCACGATCGGTGAGCCCGGGCTTTCGGGGATCGTCGATGACAGCGGATGGTACTACGTGCGCTCGCGGTTCCGCAACTTTGGCTGGCAAGAGCCCGAAGAGGTGGATCGCGAGGTTCTCGCCATCAGCTTCAACCAAACCGGCACGATCACAAATATCGAAACCTTCGGGTTGGAGAACGGCAATGTCGTGCGGCTGACCCGCCGCGTGACCACCGAGAACACCCAGGGCGTGGGCTTCTTGCGCCAGGCCTTCGGTAACCTCGGCCGCATTACCGCTGACACGCTTGTGGGTGGGAACAACTAGATGGCGCGCGCTTTGGGCGCTGGTGCAGCGCCCGTCAGGCCCTGCTAGCCCGCCGTTTCTTCCTCAGGCTCGAAATTCAGCGCCACGCCGTTGATGCAATAGCGCAGGCCAGTGGGCGCCGGGCCATCGGGGAAGACGTGGCCCAGATGCGCGTCGCACCGGTTACAATGCACCTCCGTGCGGCGCATGAAAAAGCTGCGGTCTTCCTGCTCGCCCACGAGTTCGGCATCCAGAGGCTGGTAAAATGACGGCCAGCCGGTGCCGCTTTCGAATTTGTGCGCCTGATCGAAGAGCGGCGCATCGCAGCAGATGCAACGGAACGTTCCGGCGGCTTTCGGGAAATCGTCGTGGGTGAAGGCGCGTTCAGTGCCATGCTTACGCGTGACCTTGTAGGCAAGATCTGACAGCTCGCTTTTCCACTCGGCTTCGGATTTGACGACTTTATCCATGTTTTCCCCTTGGTATCGGTGCAACGCGATCGTCACATCTTGTGTGTAAACCGCTTTCACAGCATATTTAGGCGTAAGATATCGCCGTCCAAGACAACAAAAAAGGCATCGGGCATGGGCAGGCTGGATCACGGGCGGTACCGCGCCCGATTTGCTGAATGTGACGGGGATGTGCGCGCCGCGCAGGCGTTGCGCTACCGTGCGTTCATCGCCGAAACCGGCGCCGCGCCGCGCCCGGACGGGCGCGAGGCCGATGGGTTCGACACGCTCTGCCGCCACGTTCTGGTGGAAGATACGGAAAGCGACGTACTGGTGTGCTGTTTCCGTGTTCTTCCACTTGGCGGTGGCGCCGAAATCGCCACGAGCTACTCTGCGCAGTATTACGGCCTGACGGGGCTTGAAACCTATGATGGCCCGCTTCTGGAAATGGGGCGCTTTTGCATCGAGCCGGGGCGGTTTGACCCCGAAATCGTGCGCGTGGCCTGGGGTGCGTTGGCAAAGCTCGTGGAAGACGAAGGTGTTGAGATGCTGATCGGCTGCTCTTCGTTTCGGGGCACGGATGCGGCAAGCTACCACGATGCTTTCGCCGTTCTGAAAGAACGCCACCTCGGGCCGAAGCGCTGGCTGCCGAAGGTGAAGGCGCCAAACGTATTCCGGTTTGCACGGCGGCTGCGGCGCAAGCCCGATCTGCGCCGCGCACTTCTGACAATGCCGCCCCTGTTGCGCAGTTACCTCTCGATGGGCGGCTGGGTCAGCGATCATGCGGTGGTCGATCGTGATCTTGGCACGCTGCATGTGTTCACAGGGCTTGAGATTGCATCGATCCCTCCTGCGCGCAAACGCCTCCTGCAGACGGCGGCGGGGTAGGGCACGGTTCTCGGGCGCTCGCGCCAGCCCACCGGCTTGACCCCGCGCGCGCCACCGCCTAGCTCGCGCCCATGGCCGGCGCACCTCTTCTGCAACTCTCCGATATCTCGCTCACATTTGGGGGCGCGCCCGTCTTTGACGATCTGAGCCTCACCGTTCAGCCCGGCGACAGGCTGGCGCTTGTGGGCCGCAACGGATCCGGCAAATCGACCCTGATGAAACTCATGGCAGGGCTTGTGGAGCCCGATCGCGGCAGCCGCACCACGCCTGCGGGCATTACCGTGGGCTATATGGAGCAGGATCCTGATATGGCCGGCGCCGCCACGCTCGGCGATTTCGCGGCCCGCGGGCTTGCCGCCGGAGAAGACTACCGCGTCGAACAGGCGGCCGAGGGGCTGGGCTTTGAACCCGCGCGCCCCGTTGCCACAGCCTCGGGCGGCGAACGCAGGCGGGCGGCGCTAGCGGGGCTCATGGCGCGGGCGCCGGATCTGATGCTGCTCGATGAGCCCACCAACCATCTTGATATCGACGCGATCCTTTGGCTTGAGCGCACGCTCAAGGCCAGCCGCGCGGCCTTCTTGCTCATCAGCCACGACCGTGCGGTTCTGCGCGCCCTGACCCGCGGCACACTCTGGCTCGACCGGGGCACGATGCGGCGGCAAGACAAGGGGTTTGAAACCTTCGAGGGCTGGCGCGATACCGTTTGGGCCGAGGAGGACCTCGCGCGTCACAAGCTTGATCGCAAGATTAAGGCGGAGGCGCGGTGGGCTGTGGAAGGCATCAGCGCACGGCGCAAGCGCAACCAGGGCCGGGTGCGGGCGCTCGGCGCCCTGCGCGAAGAACGCAGGGCGATGATCGCGCGCGCAGGCACCGCCGCACTGGAATTCGGCGAGGCGCAGAAAAGCGGGCGGCTGGTGATCGAGGCGCGCGGGATCTCCAAGTCGTTCGGCGCACACCCGATCTGCCGCGATCTCTCGCTCCGCCTGATGCGGGGCGACAGGCTGGCGCTCGTGGGCCCAAATGGCTCGGGCAAAACGACGATCCTGAAGATGCTTACGGGCGAACTTGCGCCGGATACGGGCGACGTGCGCCACGGCACCGCGCTGGAGATCGCCGTTTTCGACCAGGCCCGCGCCGCGCTCGACCCCGATGCAACGCTCTGGGAAAGCCTCACCGGCGCAGCGGACCTGGGGATCTCCGGCAAAGCCGATCAGGTAATGGTGCGGGGCACACCCCGCCATGTGGTGGGATATCTCAAGGAATTTCTCTTCGATGAGCGCCAGGCACGCGCGCCCGTCCGCTCTCTTTCGGGCGGTGAGAAGGCGCGGCTTCTTCTTGCGCGCCTGATGGCACAGCCCTCGAACGTTCTGGTGCTCGATGAGCCGACGAATGACCTTGATATCGAAACGCTCGATCTGTTGCAGGAGCTGATCGCCGATTACCCGGGCACGGTGATCGTGGTGAGCCATGATCGCGATTTTCTCGATCGGGTGGCCACGGTCACCTTGCGGCTGGAGGGCCGGGGCCGCACGACGCTCTATGCGGGCGGGTGGAGCGATGCGGTGGCGCAAGGGGCGGCGGCCTCGGCGGGGGATGTTGCAGGCCCGGACGGGCCACGCAAAGCCGCCCCGAAGGTGGGTGCGGAAAAGCCGGCGGAAAGGGCCCGATCTTCCGGGCTAACCTTCACCGAAAGCCATCGTCTCAAAGCCCTGCCCGAAGAAATCGCGCGGCTGGAGGCCGAGATCGGCAAGCTTTCCGACCTGCTCTCGGATGCCGAGATCTACACCACGGCCCCCGCCAAGGCGGAGAAGGCCACGGCAGCGCTCTCCGAACGGCAGGCCAAGCTGGAGGCCGCGGAAGAGGAGTGGCTGCGGTTGGCCGAGAAGGCGGAGGGGTAGGGATCTGCTCGGCTCCTCGCCTAAGGTGCGCCGGGCGGGCGCTGGCCCGCGGGGCAGCGCTCTGATGGTGTGGGCTATATCCTCGCAAGCCCGCATGACCTTCACCCGCGGCGCGTGACGCTCGCCCCAGTGCTGTCCCGTGCGGACGGGCCAGCACTGGGGTGTGACGCGGCTCATGCGGAAACATAGAACCCAAGTGAAACGGGAGCCGGGAGAGGGCTGGCCCGTGGGGGAGCGCTGCCCTCCGAGAGCAGGCCAGCACGCGCCCCTCACGGCATCCTGAGCGCTCCGTCGATCCGCACGGTTGTACCGTTGATGTAGGGGTTTTCAATCAGATGCAGCGCCAGGGCCGCAAACTCCTCGGGCCGGCCCAGCCGCTTGGGGAATTGCACATCGGCCGCAAGGCCCTCTACGATCTCTTCGCCAAGCCCTTCCAGCATCGGTGTGAGAAAGAGGCCCGGCGCAATGGCGTTCACGCGGATGCCCCGGCCCGCCAAATCACGGGCTGCGGGCAGCGAGAGGCCCGCCACCCCTGCCTTGGAAGCCGCGTAGGCTGTCTGCCCCTTCTGGCCCTCGAACGCGGCGACCGAGGCGGTGTTGATCACAACGCCGCGCTCGCCGTCGGGATTCGGCGCATTTTCGGCCATCGCAGCGGCGGCGAGGCGCAGGCAATTGAACGTGCCCGTGAGGTTGATCGAGACGGTGCGCGCGAAGCTCTCAAGCGCGTGGGGCCCCTCGCGGCCCACCGTTTTCTCCCCCGTGGCGATGCCCGCGCAGTTTACCAGCGCCGTGAGCCCGCCCATTGAGGCGCGCGCCGCCGTGATCCCGCCCGTGACGGAACCCTGATCAGTTACATCCACCGGCACGAAGCCCGCCCCGATTTCACACGCCGCCTCAGCCCCGCGCGCGGCATCGCGATCGAAGATCGTGACCGACGCGCCCGCCGCCCTCAGCGCAGTCGCCGTGGCAAGCCCTAGGCCAGAGGCCCCGCCGGTAACGATCGCGCAAACGTCAGCCAGCTTCACGGCATGCCTCTCCGGCTCTATGCCTGCGGAGCACCTCGGCCACCGCCATCACATCGTCGCGTGTACAATCGAACTGGCCGACCTGCACCCGGATCGCCGCACGGCCGGCATGCACTGTCTGGGTGAGGTACACGTGGCCCTCGGCGTTGATATCCGCGATCAGCCTCAAGGTCTCATCATCGCTTTGGGCCGCAAAAGTGAAGAGCGAAAGCATCGGTTCGGTCACGATCTCGAGCCCAGGCATCGCCGCGATCTCGCCCGCGAGTTCCTCGGCCCAGGCCACGTGGTTGCGGATCCGGGTGCGCAACCCCTCAAGCCCATAGGCGCGCATCACAAACCAGAGCTTCAGCGCGCGGAAGCGGCGGCCAAGCGGCACCGTCCAATCGTTGAAATCGGTCGGCGCATCGGCCTCGGGCGTGGTGAGGAAGGCGGGCTTGAGGCCCAGCGTGCGGATCTGATCGCCGGGGTCCGCCAGGAACTGCACCGCGCAATCGAACTGCGCGCCGAGCCATTTATGGGGGTTGAAGACGATGCTGTCGGCCCCTTCGACCCCTTCCCAGAAATGCCGAAACTCCGGGCAGATCATCGCGGAGCCCGCCCAGGCAGCATCCACATGGGTTGGCAGACCCGCCTCCTTCGCCACTGCAACGCAGTCTGCGATCCGGTCGGTGCCGCCAACGGAAGTGCCGCCCACCGAGAGAATCACGCCGATGGGCAGGTGCCCCGCCGCGCGATCTTCCGCGATGGCGGTGGCAAGCGCCTCGGGCCGCATGGAGAGGGTGGTATCTGTTTCCACCTTCACAAGGCCCGCATCACCGATCCCGGCGATCCGCGCGGCCTTGTCGATCGAGCTGTGGGTTTGATCACCGGCATAGAGCTTCAGCTGCGGCTGACCGGAAAGCCCGTCCGCGTTGCCCGCCCAATCGAGCGCCGCCTCACGCATGGCCAGCACCGCCGAAAGCGTCGCGACCGTCGCGCTGTCATGGATCGTGCCCGAGAACCGCGCGGGCAGGCCAAGCGCGCCGCCAAGCCAGCGCACCATCACCTCCTCGATCTCGGTCGCCGCCGGGGCCGTTTGCCAGAGCATGCCCTGCGCGGCGATAGCATTGGCCAGTTGTTCGGCCAGCATCGAGGCGGGCGCGGCATTCGCGGGGAAATAGGCAAAGAAGCGCGGGTGCTGCCAATGGGTCATCCCCTCGGGCACGATACGCTCGAAATCGGCAAAGATGCGCTCCATTGGCTCCGGCGCCTCTGGCGCCTCGTGGGGCAGCTTGGCGGCGATCTCACCGGGAGTGACGTCGGGGCGCACCGGCCTGTCGCGCAAGCCCGCGTGATAATCCCGCGCCCAGTCGGCGGCGCGCTTCGACCAGTGGTTCAGATCATCGTGGTTCATCGGCTCAAGTGGCGGGGCAGGGGCGAGATTGTCAATCGCCGAGCGCGTCGCGCACCTTCTTGGGGAGGCCCGCACGGACGATTTCGTAGGATGTGCGCAGGCGGTCTTCCAGCTCGTCGCGCTCTGCCAATCCCCACGGCACACGCACCCAGCTACGGTGGAAGTAAGGCGCCTTTTCGGCGCGCCCGAGCTCGATCAAAAACGAAGCGCTTTCGATGTCGGCGGTTTTCACCGAAACGCCCACATTTTCAATGCCGATGCAGGCAAACATCTTGCCCCCCACCTTCCAGGCATCATGTTCGCCACTTGCGGGATCCCCGAGTTCGGCGCCGGGCAGGGTGCAGCAGAATGCATCGACGATAGCGCGGGTCATGGGCGAAAGGGTGGCGTTTGCAGCGCGTCAGCGCAAGAGCGCATCCACCTCTCCGCCCGCCATACCGCTCAGCATTCCTGTGAAATCGCCATCGCCTAACATCGCATTCAGGCTTTCATGCACCGCACCGTGAGTGACGCGGGCCAGCGCCGAGCCAAGCGAAATGCGCGCCACCCCCATCGCCGCAAACTCCGCGCGCGAGAGCTTGGCCAGCGGGCCCACAGCGAGCGCGTTCACCGGCTTCCGCGTTGCCCCCACCACCTGCGCAAGTGCCTTCGCGTCCCCTGGGGTGGGCACATAGAGGCAATCGGCGCCCGCCGCATCGAAGGCGCGGATGCGCTTCAGCGCCTCTGCCAGATCATAGCTTCCGGTCAGCACCCCATCCGCCCGCGCCACCAGCACGAAATCGCGGGGCAGGGCGCGCGCCGCGGCCACGGCGGCACGGATACGCTCTACCGCCAGATCGAAGGCGTAGGCGCCACTGCCCGGCAGATCGGTATCTTCGACTGAGATGCCTGCGAGTCCCGCCTCAGCCGCCAGTCGCACGGTTTCGGCACAGGTTTCGGGATCCGCACCGAACCCGTTCTCGAAATCGCCCGAGACGGGGATATCGACGGCGCCCACCAACGCTTGCGAATGGGCCAGGGTTTCGTCGCGACTCACCTCGCCATCGGCGCGGCCAAGCGTGAATGCGAAAGCGGAGGAGGAGGTTGCGATCGCCTCAGCCCCCATTGCCCGGGCCATCCGGGCCGTGCCCAGATCCCAGACATTGACGAGGGTGAAGGGATCACCGATGCGGTGGAGTGCGCGGAAGGCCGGGCCGGGATCATGGGTCATGCCCCCCTGATGCCCTGCGCGCGCATGCCCCCGCAATCCGTTTCTTGCGATTTCCTCCCTTGAGCTTGGGCAAAAATCACGCTCACATGCAAAGGGTTAACGCATGGGGGCACGGGCGCGATCGGCTGGAGCTTTGATAGAGATGCGCGCCGCGGGCTACTCCTCATCAGCCCCACGGCGCTTTACGCCATTGCGCTTCTCGCCGCGCCCTTGGCCGCCATTCTGCTCTTCAGCTTCTGGAGCCAGGATTTTCTCGAGATTGACCGCACACTCACGCTGAAGAACTACCGCGAAGCGTTAACCGAGCCGCTCTATCGCCTGCTTCTCTGGCGCTCGCTTCTGATCTCCCTCGCGGTCACGGTAGTAACGGTGCTGTTCGCCTTTCCGATTGCCTATTTCGTGAGCTTCCATGTACGGCCCGGGCGCAAAGCGCTCTGGATCTTTCTGATCACCATCCCGTTTTGGACATCGTATCTGGTGCGCGTGTTCCTCTGGAAGGTGATCCTGGGGTTCAACGGGGTGCTCAACACTTCGCTGATCGGGATCGGGGTGATCGACGAGCCGCTGACCTTCATCCTCTACAACGCCAATGCGGTGGTAATAACGCTCGCACATGCGTTTGCGCCCTTTGCGATCCTGCCGATCTTCGTGGCGCTCGAGAAGATCGATCGATCGCTTCTGGAAGCCTCGCGTGATCTGGGCGAAAGCGCGATGAGCACATTTTTCCGGGTCACCCTGCCGCTCGCCATGCCGGGCGTGGTGGCCGCCGTGCTGATCGTCTTCATCCCCACCATCGGCGATTACGTCACCCCGCGGCTGGTGGGCGGGCCCGATGGGCTGATGATCGCCAACATGATCCAGACCCAGTTCCTGCGCCTCAACAACGCGCCCCTTGGCGCCGCGCTTGCCGTGGTGGCGATGGTGATGGTGAGCGTGGTGGCGCTGGCCTTCATCTGGCTGAACCGCCGCTGGCTTGGGGGCGATGGGCGATGAAGGGGCGGGGGCTATTCTTCTATGCCGGGATCTACCTGCTCTTTCTCTACGCGCCGATTGTGCTGTTGCCGATCTTCGCGTTCAATGACAGCACGATCATTGCCTTCCCGCTTTCGGGCTTCACCACGGGCTGGTTTGCCGAGCTGGCCACCATCGACGCGCTGCACGATGCGGTGCGCAATTCGCTCTTCATCGCGGTGCTGACGGCGATCTTTTCCACCCTTCTGGGCCTTTGCGCTGCGCGCGCAGCCACACGCTACCGCTTTCCCGCGCGGGGTGGCCTTATGACACTCATCATGACGCCGCTGGTTCTGCCCGAGATCATCGTCGCCGTCTCCCTGCTCGTGGTCATGGTGCAACTTCTCGATCTGCGCCTTTCATCCTGGACGGTGATTGCGGCCCATACGCTGATCTGCACACCGTTTTGCATCGCGATCCTGAACTCGTCCTTCCAGAACCTCGATGCCTCGCTCGAAGAGGCTGCGATCGATCTGGGCGAAAGCCGGTTTTCCACCTTTCGGCTCGTGACCCTGCCGCTCGTGATGCCGGGGATCATCGCGGCGCTTCTGATTTCTTTCACCATCTCGCTCGATGAATTCATCATCGCGTTCTTTCTCACCGGCTCCGAACCCACGCTGCCCGTCTACATCTGGGGGCTCTTGCGCTTTCCCCAGCGACTGCCGGCGGTGATGGCGCTTGGCACGATCCTCGTGGCGCTTTCGATCCTGCTTCTGATCGCGGCGGAATACTTCCGCCGACGGGGCGTTGCGCGCGCGGGCAAGGAAGACAGCGGAGGGTTCTTGTGACCGACGGCGCACGCCACCCGATCGTTTCGCTGCGGGATGTGGAGAAATTCTACGGCAGCTATCACGCCTTGCGCGGCATCTCGATGGATATCGGAGAGGGCGAGTTCTTCTCGCTTCTGGGCCCTTCTGGCTGCGGGAAAACCACGCTGTTGCGCACGATCGCGGGGTTTGAGGAGGTGAGTTCGGGCCATGTGCTGCTAGATGGGCAGAACATGGATGGCGTGTCGCCGAACCGGCGGCCGACCAATATGGTGTTCCAATCCTACGCGATCTTTCCGCATCTGAGTGTGGCCGAAAACGTGGGCTTTGGCCTGCGCCGCTCCGGCATGGCGGGCGATGAGAAGGCGCGCGCGGTAGACGAGGCGCTGGAGATGGTGGGGCTTGCGGGATATGGCGCCCGATCCGCCCAGGCGCTCTCGGGCGGGCAGCGGCAGCGGGTGGCCCTGGCGCGCGCGTTGATCTTGAAGCCACGGGTGCTTCTGCTCGATGAGCCGCTTTCGGCGCTCGACAAGAAGATGCGTGAGCAGATGCAATCGGAGCTTCGCCGGTTGCAGCGCCACGTGGGGATCACCTTCATCCTCGTCACCCATGATCAGGAAGAAGCGCTGATAATGTCTGACAGGATCGCGGTGATGTTCGAAGGCGAGATTGCGCAGCTTGCCACGCCGCAGGAGTTGTATCGCCGCCCCGTATCCCGCGCGGTCGCCGATTTCATTGGGGTGATGAACTTTCTCCCCGCCGAGCTTCGCCTCGGCACTGGCACGGCGGTGGAAGCCGACATCGCCGGGCTCGGGCCCGCCTCCATTGACAGCGCGCAATGCCCTGGCGCCCTGCGGGCGGGCCGTGCTGAGGTGGGGCTCCGGCCAGAGACGATGACGATCCTGCCCGACGGCGTGGCGGGCGACGGCCATGTGGCCCGAGGGGTGGTTGCCGAGCAGAGCTATTACGGGGATATGACCTACTATGTGGTCAAACTCGACGGGGTGGATCAGACAGTCACGCTTTCGATGAAGAACCGCATCGGGCGCGCGGTGCTGGAGCCGGGCATGCCCGCCCGGGTGAGCTGGGATCCGAGGGCGCTTTTGGTGTTTTCAGCGTAGGGCTTTTCGAAGCAAGGCAACGGCTTTCGCCCAGCGGGGCCGTTACCGGCTGCCGGGGAAAGCGCGTTTTGCCATGTAAGTGGCGGGCCCGCCCGGTAGGCGCGTGGAATGCCGCCGGGGTTTCCCCCGCTGTCCTCTTGCCCCCGAATTTGAGGGCATTGGCCTTGGCGGACAGTTCCCTTTCGGAAACCGGCAGCCAAATTTCAAGCGCCTTGGGTTTGGTCGAACCCCGCAGCGCAGGGAAGCTTCGGGCAGGGGTTTTATGCCTGAAGCCTTAGCGAGGCGTGAGCATTGCGTTCGGTGGCCTGCGGGATTAGCGGTTCTTTAGGCCTGAGATTGCGACTGGCTTTGCGCCACGCGATCCACCTGAACGCGCGCTTCAAGCGCTTCGGTGCCGGCGCCTTGGGCCACGCCGCGGATCGGAGCGGCCTCTTGTGCATCGGCACCCGAACCAATGCGAATGTAACGCGCGTCAGGGCACACGCCGTTCGACGCATCAAAGCCCACCCAGCCCAGATCCGCGACGAAAAGCTCAGCCCATGCGTGGCTGGCTTCGTGGCCCCCGGCCTCTTCGGAGGCAAAGAGGTAGCCGGTCACGTAGCGCGCCGGAATATCGAGAACGCTCGCGCAGGCGATCATGGCATGGGCATGATCCTGGCACACGCCGTGGCCAAGCGTGAGCGCTTCGGCGGCGGTTGTGCCATGCTCCGTCTCGCCCGGCGTGTATCGGATCGCGGCCTCGATTGCATCGCAGAGCGCATGCGCACGGGCCAGCACATCGCCCGCATCAATGCCCGCCACGGCATCCCGTGCGAGTGTTTCCAGCGCCCGGTCGGGGGCCGTGGCGCGGGTGGTTTCAAGGTAGGCGGGCGGCGGCATACGTTCGCGGTGCCCCTTCAACACCCCACCGGTATCAATCGTTTCCACTTCGCCGGAAACCGACACGGTGAGCATATCGACTGGCCCAATATGGGTGATGGTTTCCACCCAATCGCCCGCGCCGTCGCGAAAACCTGCGCCCCGTTCGGCCCCTTCGGCCGTGACGGCCCAGCCCACGACTTGTTGGTTTTCACAGACCGACGGGGTGAGCCGAAGGCTTTGCACCACGCCTCGCATCGGCGGATCGAAGCGATAGGTCGTGTCATGGGAGACGGTAAGCCTCATCGCGTGTCCCCGCTCAAATAGATGCCGTGAATAAGATCCGAAAGGGCCGAGACCTCGTTGATCGTGCGGGTGAGAAACTCGTGCAGGCCCTCATCGAAGATATCGCTGACGGTGAGTTCGCAGAGCTCGCCCACCAGCGCACGGCACCGGGTTTGCGCCTCAGTCGAGCGGCCATAGCCGCGGGCCAGTCGGTCAAGATGGTCCATCGCCTCTTCGGCCGAGGTGATGATCGCGCGGGGGCTCTTGCGGTTAAGGATCAGAAAATCGACGATTTTCGCTGGTGAGACCTCCCCGCCATAAGCCCAGTTGAACGAACGGTTTGACGACAGCGCGCGCAGGAGGGTGGACCATTGGTAGTTATCGATCCCGCTGCCCACATAGCCCACCTCGGGCAGAAGCGTGAAATACTTCACATCGAGCATCCGCGCGGTGGCATCACCGCGTTCAAGCGCGAAGCCGAGGTAGAGGAAATCGTAGCCGTCGTTGCGCAGCTGCGTGTCTTCGATCGCGCCGCGCACGAGCGCGGCGTGCCGTTTCGTCCAATCCGTCAGGTCCGAGAGCGAGAGCTTCGACCGTTCGGTGCGCTTCAACTCGCGCATCTCCTGATACCCGGTGTTGAGCGCGTCCCAAAGCTGACCGGTGAGGGCGGTGCGCACGATGCGGCCATTTTCGCGCGCCGCGTCGACGCAGGAGGCGACGGAAGACGGATTGTCCTGATCGAAGAAGAGGAAGCTCTCGATATTGCGCTGGCGCGGTTCATCATATTTTGCCTTGAAGGCCTCGGCCTTGCCCGCCGCTTGCAGCACCGCGTCCCACTCATTGCGGTACCCGCCGCCGATGTTCGGGATCAGCGCGTTCCGGGCGCCCACTTCAAGCAGGCGCGCGACCGTTTCGGCCCGCTCGATGTATCGGCCGATCCAAAAGAGGTTCGAGGCGGTTCGGCTTAGCATTGCGTCACTCCGCCAAGACCCAGGTGTCTTTCACCCCGCCACCCTGGGAGGAGTTGACGACGAGTGAGCCTTCTGTCAGCGCCACGCGGGTCAGCCCGCCCGGCACAAGCTGCACCTCTTCGCCCACCAGGCAGTAGGGGCGCAGATCCACGTGGCGCGGCGCCACGCCCTCTTCCACGAAAGTGGGGCAGGTCGACAGCGCCAGTGTGGGCTGCGCGATGTAATTCCAGGGTTTTTCGCGGATCTTGTCGGCAAAAGCCGCGATCTGTTCCTTTGTGGAGCGGGGGCCCACAAGCATCCCGTAGCCCCCCGAGCCATGCACTTCCTTTACCACAAGATCGGCCAGGTTCGCGATCACATGGGCGCATTCGTCAGGCTTGGCGCATTGCCACGTGGGCACGTTCTGCAACACCGGCTCTTCGCCAAGGTAGAAGCGGATCATTTCTGGCACAAAGGTGTAGATTGCCTTGTCATCGGCCACGCCCGCCCCGGGTGCGCTGGCCAGTGCCACCCCGCCCGAGCGGTAGACATTCATCAGCCCCGGCACGCCCAGCATGCTGTCGGGCCGGAAGCAGAGCGGGTCAATATAGGCATCGTCGATCCGGCGGTAGATCACGTCCACCCGCTGGGGGCCTTCGGTGGTGCGCATCCACACGAAATCGCCTTCGACGAAAAGATCCTGCGCCTCGACAAGCTCTACCCCCATCATGTCGGCCAGGAAGCTGTGCTCGTAATAGGCCGAATTGTAGTGGCCGGGGGTGAGGATCACCACGCGCGGCGCGGTGTTGCACTTGGTAGGCGCTACCGAGGCGAGCGTGCGACGCAGAAGGGCGGGGTAGGTTTCCACCGGCGCAATGCGGTTCTCGCGGAACAGTTGCGGGAACATCCGCATCATAATCTCGCGGTTTTCCAGCATGTAGGACACGCCCGATGGCGTGCGGCAATTGTCTTCGAGCACGAAGAACTCGCCGGGCCCGGTACGCACCAGATCGATCCCTACGATATGGCTGTAGACGCCCTTGGGTGGTTTGATCCCCACGACGGCCTTTTCAAACGCCTCATTACGGTAAACGAGATGGGCGGGCACGCGGCCCGCGCGAATGATCTCTCCCCGCCCATAGACATCTGCCAGAAAGGCATTGAGGGCTCGGGCGCGTTGCTTCACGCCACGGTCGAGCTTGCGCCACTCATCGGCAGCAAAGACGCGCGGAAACATATCGAACGGGATCAGGCGGTCAGGATCGCCGCCCTCGCCGTAAACGGCGAACGTGATGCCGATGCGGCGGAAGAGCGCTTCGGCCTCGCCCTGCTTGAGCGTGCGCAGATCTACCGGCATGTCACGCGCCCAAGCCTCTAACCCACGATAGGGCGGGCGCACGGCAGCACCGTCATACATCTCATTGAAATATAGGGGAGTCCCCGGCTTCTGTCCCATATCCCCAACGTAATCAGATTCTTATTCGGGGGGGAAGGCGGGGGGTAGAAAAGCGTTAACCGTCGGGCGGCAAAAGCCCCAGGCCGCGCAAATAAACGCCAATTCCGGATTCCAGAAGGTCTTCAGGTGGGAAGGGCGATTGGCGCCCCGGGCTACCGCGTGCAAAGAGTTCGACCACCCCGTGGCTCATCGCCCAGATATGGGCCGAAAACATCTGCGGGGGCGGGCGTTTTTCGGGGGGAATATGCTCCGACAGCCCCTCTGCGGCGCGTTCGAGTACGCCCGATGCACGGTTGGCCACCAAGGCCAGTTCGGGCGTTCGGTTGATCGACACGCCACTTTCGAACATCGCCACGTAATGGCCGGGGTACTTCTTGGCGAAGGCCAGGTAGGCGCGGCCCGTCGCCTCGAACGAGGCCAGCGCCGAAGGCTGGCCGGATTGATAAGCGTAATCCATCAGATCGGCGAAGATCTCGTAGCCCTGGCGCGCGGCTTCGGCGATCAGGTCTTCCCGGCCCGCGAAGTGGCGATAGACCGCGGCTGGGGTGACGCCGGCCTGCTTGGCGGCCTCGGACAGGGTGAAGCCCGTGGGCCCCTTCGCCTCGATCAATTCAAGTGCCGCATCCACAAGGGCCTGCCGCAAATTACCGTGGTGGTAGCCGCGTTTAGCCATGACCGGGCTCTGGCCAGATCTCGGGCCCGCCGCAAATTGCGGCATCGGGCGCCGCGGCCACGCCGGCGTCTTTACCCTCGTAATCGATCCCGTGGATTACGGAACGGATCGCGGCGATGCGCGCGCGGCGCTTGTCGTCGGATCGGATCACCGTCCAAGGCGCGGTGGGCGAATGGGAATGATCGAAGGTTTCAAGGATCGCCTCGGAATATGCATCCCAGCGGTTGAGCCCCTCGACATCGATCCAAGAAAGCTTCCACTGCTTCAGCGGATCGCGTTCACGATCCAGAAAACGGCGCAGTTGCTCCGCACGGCCCACATTGAGCCAGATCTTCACGAAAAGAATACCTTCGTCGATCACCAGCGCCTCGAACCGGGGCAGTTGTCGGAAGAACACCGCCCGTTCTGCGTGATCGCAAAAGTCAAACACATGTTCGACAACGGCACGGTTGTACCAACTGCGGTCGAAAAACACGATCTCGCCCTCGCTCGGCAAATGATCGATGTACCGCTGAAAGTACCATTGGCCTTGCTCCTTGTCCGACGGTTTCGACAGGGCCACGACGCGAGCAGATCGAGGATTAAGATATTCCCGAAACCGCTTGATTGTGCCTCCTTTTCCTGCCGCATCACGGCCCTCGAAAAGTACAACCAGCCGCTTGCCAGACGTGTTGATGTGCCGTTGAAGTTTGGCCAGCTCAAGCTGCAGCGCCTTCAGCGTCGCCTCGTATTTCTTTCGGCTCATCCGCGCGTCGTAGGGGTATGTTGCGTCAAGAACGTCGTTCTTTCCGGCGCCCTCGATCTTGTCCCGTAAGGCCTTCTGGGCGGCATCCTCGTAAAACGCGCTGATCGCGCCATCAAAGGGCAGGGGCATGGCGTGCCTCCGTATGTAAGCTTGCCGAGCGTAGTGCAAAAGCGAAGCGGAGTGAAACAGGCGGCTTTGCGGATGTCGCGAAGCGTTGCAGGGGGATCGCTCGGGCCGGCGCGGGCCCAAGCCAAAAGGCAGATCGATGCGCTTCTGGGCGCCGTCGCACCACTCTCACCTCAGCCCCGCACGGGTGGCGGCGCGATCGATCGCGGCGATCACCTCGTCGGCATGGGTGTGGTGCGGCATATGCCCCACCCCGTCCAGCACTGTGAGCTGCGCACCGGGGATCTGCTGGGGCAGGGTGATTGAATGCACCCGCAGCGGCACTGACGTATCGGCACTGCCATGGATGATCTCAACCGGTACGCCGATCTCGCCATAACGCTTGACCATCTCAACCACATGGGGGCGCAGTGTGTTGACCTGCCTGGCATTGGCGCGAAACGCCTCGCGCCGCATGGCAAGCGCCGGGCCGATATGCTCAGAATAGCCCTCTGGCGGCGCTTGCGGCGCAAAGACCGATTCAACCGCCGCCTCCAGCCGTGCAGGCGGTGTGTAGGCCGTAATCGCCGGCACGACGAGTGCACCGCCGAGCGAGGTGCCGTTCACGGTGTAGATCCAGCCCAAATCGCCCGGCCACGGGTTGGCCACACCGGCCACAGACACCAGCGCCGCAAGCGGCTGGTCGAGCGCCCAGGCAAAGCCCACGATTCCGCCAAAGGAATGGCCAAGTACGATCGGCCGTTCAGCGCCAAGTTTCTGGGCGGCGGCCGCCAGAAGCGCGGCCTGTTCGGCGGGGCTTTCGGCATCACCGGCGAAGGCGCGTCGATAGCTGGGGTCGGTGCGGTCGGTGTACCCAAGCCCGGGGCGATCGAGCGCAATCACGCGGTAACGTTCGGCCAGCCGCTCGACCAGATGAAAGGTGAATTCCCGGAGCGTGCCATTTGCGCCGTGGAGGAGGACGAGATCGGGGCCCTCGCCCGCGATCACCGCATGCACGCGACGCCCGCCGACATCGACGAACTCGCCCTCGGGCGGATAGGCCGCTTCGGCTCGCGCCTCGCGCGCAGCGGCCACGCGATCGGTCACAACCGTGAGGCCCGCCAGCGCGGCCCCGGCAATGGCGACGCTAGTGGCCAATACGCTCCATTTCATATGGTGTGGTCTGGTATATCTCGTTGATCCAGTTGCCATATAGCAGGTGAGCGTGGCTGCGCCACCGGTTCTGGGGCGTCAGCGCCGGATCGTTATCGGGGAAGTAGTTCTGCGGCACTGTGATCTCGCTGCCACTGGCCACATCACGATCGTATTCTTCCTTCAGCGTGCGGCTGTCATATTCGAAATGGTTGAAGATATAGAGCGCACGGTGGGTGCGATCTTCCACCAGGCAGGGCCCCACCTCTTCCGAGCCGAGCAGCGTGGACAGCTCCGGAATGCCGTCAATCTCGCCTTGCCGCACTTCTGTCCACCGCGACACCGGGATCACGCAATCATCGGAAAAGCCCCGCAGGTAGGGCGAGGCAGGGGCAAGGTTCTGGTGGCGGAAGCAACCAAAGGCCTTGTGCGGAAGCATGTGCTTGGCAAGACCGTGGAAATGCCAGGCCATGGCCATCCCGCCCCAGCAGACGCCGAAGGTAGAATGCACGTTGGTTTGCGTCCAATCCATCACCTCGCGGAGTTCATCCCAATAGGTGACTTCTTCGAAGGGCAGGTGTTCGATGGGCGCGCCCGTGATGATGAGCCCATCGAAGCGTTCGCCTTTCACCGCCTGAAACGGCCGATAAAACTCCGCCATATGGGCCGCAGCGGTGGTTTTCGTCTGGTGCTCGCTCATCCGGATCAGCTGGAAATCGATCTGCAGGGGCGTGGCGCCGATCAGGCGGGCGAACTGGTTCTCCGTCTGGATCTTCTTCGGCATCAGGTTCAGCAGCCCGATGCGCAGGGGCCGGATATCCTGCCGCGCCGCGCGCGTGTCCGACATCACCATCACGCCCTCTTCGGAAAGAACCGAATAGGCGGGCAGGTTTTCGGGCAGGGTGATGGGCATCGGGTGTCTCCGGGGCGCGCGCGAGTTGCGGCGCGGAGCCGTGAGATAGGCGCTTTAGCCCCGCGCCTCAAGAGCGGCCATCACCACGCGATCGAAATCGGCGGCGGTGGCCACGGTGGCCACATCTTCGGCCTTGAGCGTGACGCCCCACCTTTCGGCCATGGCGCGGTAGCGCGGCTGGCGATGGGCCAAGGCGCGCGCATAGGCCCAGCGCACAAAGGCGTCGGGATCCACGGTTTCTTCGTACTGGCCCGTTTCGGCGCGGTATTCGGCCCAGGCCGCGTGCAGGAAGGCGGGCTGATAGTACATGGGCTTGGGGTCGCGATCGAAGCGGCGTGCGAGCTCGGCGCTATGGGCGTCTGTGCCTTCGATCCATGCGAGCAGCACAGTCTCAGACAGCGCAGTGAGCACCGGATCGGCTGGATCTTCGGGATCGACCACTTCGCAGAGCGAACCGGAGCTGTCGCATACAAAATGATCGTAGCCGTAGAGACGCTTGGCGCGATCAATAAAATGTGCGGTATCGATCATTGCGGCCGTTTCGGCTTGCCGATGCAGCTCCTGCCGCCGCATGTATTCGGCGAAGGGGAGGCCGCCTTTCGCGGGGTCGCCCGGTTTGCCAAGATAGGTGGAGAGGGGGGCGAGATTGTCGAACGTGATGTTCGAGGCGATGTAGATTGAATCCGAGCGCAGCAGTTTGGCGAGGTAAGGAACGCCCATCGCTTCGGCCTTGAAGCTGTCGGCGATATGCTCGCCCATATAGCGCGTGCCGATCCGGTAATCGACGGAGTAATGAAACCAATGGCCAGAGGCGCGGAGCATCCGCGACAGGTGGGTTTTGCCAAGC